>NZ_VIUN01000037.1:0-1043 GCF_007828335.1 Pseudomonas sp. SJZ103 | reverse complement strand
ATAAAGCGCTACAGCAAACCTCAAGAAGAACGGCAGCACGATGATGATCAGCACGCTGAGCTACGTCGTCTGCGAGCGGAACTCAAGCGCGTCACTGAAGAGCGAGACATATTAAAAAAGGCCGCCGCGTACTTTGCCAAGGAGTGCGGCTGAAGTACGCCTTTATCAAGCAGCGCGCGGGCGACTATTCGATTCGACGGCTTTGCCTGACGCTGAAAGTCCATCCCAGCGGTTATTACGCCTGGCTGTCTGAGCCGCAATCTGTACGCGCCAAAGACGACCAGCGACTGCTGGGTTTGATCAAGCATTCCTGGCTGGAGAGCGGCGGCGTTTATGGCTATCGCAAAATCCACGACGATCTGCGCGAGGTCGGTGAGGATTGTGGTCGTCATCGTGTGGCGAGGCTGATGCGTCTTGAAGGTCTGCGTTCTCAGACAGGTTATCGACGCCGCCCTGGAAAGTACGGCGGTAAGCCGGCGGTCGTCTCACCCAATTTGCTGAAGCGCCAGTTCGATGTCGTGGAACCCAACAAGGTTTGGGTAACCGACATCACGTACATTCGTACGTATGAAGGCTGGTTGTATTTGGCGGTGGTACTGGATCTGTTTTCTCGGCAGGTCGTTGGCTGGTCAATGAAGTCGCAGATGACCAGTGATTTGGCTATTGATGCGTTGTTGATGGCGGTTTGGAGGCGTAAACCGAAGCAAGAGGTGATGGTTCATTCCGATCAAGGCAGCCAGTACAGCAGCTCCGATTGGCGCAGCTTTTTGAAGGCAAACAATTTGGTTGCCAGCATGAGTCGCCGAGGCAACTGTCATGACAACGCCGTGGCCGAGAGTTTTTTCCAGCTTCTGAAACGGGAACGGATCAAGCGAAAAATCTACACCACGCGGGAAGATGCTCGGAGTGATGTGTTCGATTACATCGAGATGTTCTACAACGTAAAACGCCGCCATGGTTTCAACAATCAGCTGTCACCGGTAGAGTTTGAAAAGCGTTACGCAATGAGCTTGCAAGGTGTCTACAGAATCCGGGGCGATTCA
>NZ_VIUN01000036.1:0-1306 GCF_007828335.1 Pseudomonas sp. SJZ103 | reverse complement strand
ATCGGGGTGTAGAACCGTAGACATCGTTTACATCTGAAACCGGGGACATCGTTTACACATTTGAGGCCTGGACGCGGGTCATACCTCGTCCAAGCCTCCCCAAGGGATAATCACACAGGTACAAATCCCAAGCATCATCTTCAGCTTCTTTGAGCCCTATCCTTTCCCCGGACAGCGCCTCGCTGATAAATACCAACTTGCCGTTCCACTTGATCGATCCGTCCTGCCTGACGCTTCGAACTTTCATTTCTGCCGGATACTCCACATCGGGCAAGCATCCTGGATAAATTCGGGTGGACGGCACATACAAGTCTCCCGGACTTTTCATGCCGAGCGCTTCGTGAGGGCGTACGTAATTAAACTCATGCCTGAAATGCTCCAGCAAAAGCTGCTGCTCGACTAAGTTTTTCCCTAAGGGCAACTCAAGTTTCAAGCTACGGTGCATTCGTTCATGGCGACCATTCTGGGCGGGTCTTCCCGGCATGGTTCGCTCGGGATAAATACCCAGCCGAATCCACCAAACTGCCAGTGTGGATATTCTTGCCAGGCCAGGAGAGGCGAACGGTACCCCGTTGTCCGAACGGATAACTTCCGGCATGCCGTACTCCTGAAAAAGCCTCTCAAAGGCCTGTTTTACAGGCTGGGTCATGATCTTGGGATGGGCCCTGCACGCTAAAATCAGCCGCGACGCATGGTCTGTGACGGTCAAAGGGAAGCACATCTGAGCATTAAGCATCTTGAACTGCCCTTTGTAGTCAGCACACCACGTCTTGTTAGGTTCGTCGGCCTTTCGCATTTGTGCGTGGGAAATGCTGTGCCGGCGTTTGAAGCGCCGCTTTTTGACGAGCCCAAGTCGGTCAAGCCATTGACCGGCCGTACTTGGAGAGGGCCAGGTGACGCAGGGATCTTCCAGCCGTAATAGTTCGAGAAGCTTTTTCGGCCCCCATTTATCGTGAGCCTCCTTCATCGCTACTACACGGGCCAAAATCTCGTCGTCGGTTTTATTTGGGCTGTTGTGAGGTCGCCGGGACAGTTCGGATAAAGACCTCAAATCGCCGTCGTGCCGGGCAATCCACTTATCGACGGTAGGTCGGCTAACGTCAAAGCGGCGTGCCAACTGGCTTTTGGTGAAGTTGCCAGAAAGCCAATCAGCTACCAGCTTGATTCTTTGATTCATGGGGGACTCTTGGTTCCAGGGCATGATCAGTTACCTCCTGATCATGCGTATTAGCCTGTAAACCATGTCCCCGGTTAGAAATGTAAACGATGTCCCCGGTTTGTACCGGGGCAAGCCCCCTCCCACATT
>NZ_VIUN01000035.1:0-1364 GCF_007828335.1 Pseudomonas sp. SJZ103 | reverse complement strand
CGCTGAGACTGTCGCGCAAGAGACTCAGGCGTAAAGAACGTCAGCGGTTTCAGCTCGTCGAACACCTTCACCCCCTTGGTCCCGGCAGAAATGGAGGAGTGATAGTAGACTCCGGTGGCAAAGTCGTAGATCCAGAACGGCGAGGCGAACGGAATTTGCTTGTCGTACATTTGGTAAGACGGCAGGAAGATCGACTTTGCCAGCTTGCCAGAGGCGTCCCAGCCGTCTGACATCCCGGCAGCCAGAATGTCCTCGTCGTAGTACAAGCGACGCTTGGGCTGTACGTGACGCATGCCTGGCTTCAGAGTGAGCTCGACCACATGCACGCGATGCAGTTCCCAGCGCATAACCGTAGGATTGGGGTGCTTGTCGGCCAGCAGGTTGGCCGGAGTGGTCTGCGCCCAGTCGTAATTGTTGTAGGGGATGATCATTTCCTTTACGCCCAGATATTTCATGTCATACCGGTCCTGCTTGCCGGAGAACATGTAGATCTCGTCGTAAAGCATGGCACCGCCAGAAGTCGATACAGGAAAGTCGTATTCGGCATCCGGTGCACGACGGACACGCCGCTGGCCAGGGGAGTAGTTCCAGGTCGCGTTGGGATTCTTGTTGGGGTTGACGTAGTACCTGATCAGATTGCCTTCTCCGACATTGCGTGCCGGTGCGGTGTAGATGTTCAGGAACGTCTGGTAAAGCCCCAGCGAAGCGAACTTATCGACATCCAATGCCTTGTTGTAGTACTGCGAATCGGTGGCCGCACTGGTGCCGTTGGTCAGTACCTTGCTGCCCTTGGCGTCGACATACCAGCCTTGGCCCGTCAACAGGAGTGATGCGCCGCGGTAATGCAACTGTGCATTCCAGACCACTTCGTGGCCGGTTTTCGGGGTCGGGAACGGCACCCCACCGAAACAGCCTTCCACGGCAAGACCATCGTCGATGGTCTTGCAGCGGCTGGCATTGGCAATGCTATTTTGGTTGACCCAGTCGGGGTAGCGGGCACTGCGTCGGCTCGGATAGACCGTGACGGTGTAACTGCCCGGGAAGCGCTTAATCAGTTCCTGAGTACCTTCGGAAAGCTGATCGGCGTACTGCGCGACGTTCTTGTTGTCGATGATGAACAACGGCTTGTCACTGGCATAGGGATTGGCCCAGAAGCCGGAGTCGGACTTAAAACCCTCCGGATGGGTGGACGGCGGCAGGCCACCGGTATAGGCCGGAATAGTACCGGCTGCGTTGCCGGCGACCGTGGCTCCCCAGGGCGTCAGGGTCTTGCCGAGTGCGGCAGCTTCCTGCGGGGAGACTGCGGCATGACTCGCTCCCGCGGTCAGGGACATGATTGCCAGGGCGCCAATGAGCGATTTCAT
>NZ_VIUN01000034.1:0-3911 GCF_007828335.1 Pseudomonas sp. SJZ103 | reverse complement strand
TCAGCTGTAATGTTTGCGCTGTGCCTGGATTGACCCAGTTGCCGACGCAAGACTGCCCGATCTCCAAGCCTGAAAAAATCCAGCACAGACAATGATCCACGAGGAGTCAGACTGGGTCAGTGAAGTCTCGGCAACTGGGTTAACTCGACATCAGCGCCAACATGCTGGCGTTTAGATCGTGGCGGTTGAGGTAGTTTTTTCCGGGGGCCCACGGTGGTGTTTGCACTCCCGCCCACCGACTGTGGTGGCAGGCCGGTCTTGTGTCGGTTCTGCAGTAGGAAGCACGACAGTGCAGGGATTAGCACCAGAGCCCCCAACATATTCCACATGAACATAAATGCCAGCAGAATGCCCATGTCGGCTTGGAATTTGATGGGTGACCAAGCCCAGGTAATAACTCCGGCGGCCATTGTCATACCCACGAGCGCCACGACTTTGCCGGTAAATTGTAGAGAGGCTCGGTACGCTTCCTTAAGGCTCGCGCCACTTCGCTGTACCACCAGTTGCACGGATAGCAGGTATAGCGCGTAGTCAACCCCGACCCCTACACCCAGCGCAATGACTGGTAGAGTAGCGACCTTAACCCCGATACCAAGCCATACCATCAGCGCCTCGCAAAGCAAGGAGGTGACCACCAGTGGAATGACTGCCACGATGACTGCGCGCCAACTACGGAATGTGACGAAGCAAAGCAGGACTACGCCGACGTACAGCAAAGCGTGCATTTTATAGAAGGAATCCTTAACCACGATATTAGTAATCGCCTCGATTCCAGCGTTGCCTGCTGCTGGGAGAAACTTGATATCTTCACTGTTATGTTCCTTGGCGAAGGCCTCTACCTGTGCAAGTAGTTGGGTCAATGTGCTGGCTTTATGGTCTGAAAGATAGGTCATGACCGGGAATACCGAACACTTGGGGTTGAGTACATCGGGGTTGTTAACCAGCACTTGGGACGCCGCGTAACCGAGCGAGCGAGGGTCGCGAATAATACTGTTCCATTTGAAGTAACCCTCGAACGTACCGCTGACACCTTGCTTAGTCAGTGTGGCGAATGACTCCGTCGCTTGCACGCCAGGCACATGACTTAACACCCAACCCAGGCGGTCCGCTTCAATGAGATTGCTGAAGTGATCACAGACACCCGGGGCGGTCTTTACGATAACGGCAAATTGATCGTTGGATAGACCATAATTGGCTGTAACGTAAGCCACATCCTGGTTGTAACGGGAATCCTGGCGCAATTCGGGCGCGCCGGCGCCGAGATCTCCAATTTGCAGATTATGACGGACTACCAGCGCTGTGATACTCAAAATGACTGCAAAAACGATCGCGCCGATTGCCCAGTTGCGCTGGGTAAAGTGACTGAAGAACTCCCACAGAGGGGATAGCTTTTCAGTATTACTCGCATGCATCGAGCGTTTCGCTGCGTGCAAGCTGACCCCTGTATAGGACAAAATAACTGGAATCAGAATAAGCTTGGTGAAGATCAATACTGCTACGCCAATGCTGGTAGTTAACGCCAGGTCCTGAATCACCGGTATATCGACGATGATCAATACCGCGAAACCGACGACGTTGGCCAGCAACGCGGTCAGCCCCGCCATGAATAGTCGTCGGAAAGTGTAGCGGGCAGCGATGTACTTATGGGTGCCGCGACCGATATCCTGCATTACTCCGTTCATTTTTTGCGCCCCGTGCGACAAGCCGATGGCGAAAATCAGGAAGGGTACAAGAATCGTGTAGGGATCAAGTTCGTAACCGGCCAGATGCATTAGACCTAGCAACCAGACCACACCGAGTATGGAAACGGCTACTAGCATCAGGGTGCTTCGCCAGCAGCGGCTGTAGAGGTAGACGAATAGCGTAGCAATCAGAACGGACACCGCGAAGAACTGGAAAATCTTGGTCAAGCCCTGAATCAGGTCCCCTACCAGTTTGGCGAAGCCGACGATATGGATACGTACTCCTTCTCCTTCCTTGCCCCTGACTCTTTGCTCCAGTGCCTGGGATAACGCCTTGTAGTCGATTGGCTTGCCCGAGTCTGCATAGTTGTTCAGTAAAGGGACGATGATCATAGACGACTTGTAGTCATTGGCTACGATTCGGCCTGGCGCGGATGACCGTGCCAGGTTATCCCGAAGTTCTTCAAGTTTTTCTGAAGAACCATCGAACCGGTCAGGCATGACCGGGCCACCGCGTAATCCATCTTCGGTTACTTGAGTCCAGCGTAATGAAGGTGTCCACAGCGACTTCATCCAGGGCCGATCAACTCCAGGTATAAGGAACAGTTCGTCGTTTATCTCTCGGACCGTCTGCAGGTATTGCTGATCGAAAATGTCGCCTTTGGTATTTTCTATGACGACACGTACGCTGTTACCAAGACCGGGGAGCTCTGCGCGGTTGTCGAAAAAGTTCATGATGTAGGGGTGGGAGCTCGGGATCATGCGATCGAAGTTGGCATTGACCACTAGGCGTGATGCCTGCCATCCGAGCAGTACGGAGATAACGACTATCAGGATGATGATCAACAGGCGATTGTTGAATATCACCCGCTCGACGATGTTACCTGTACGCTCATCGAAGTCTCGACGGTCATTGATAATTGGGTATTTATTATTGTTTTGTTCGATAGTCGTAGCCATCGTAACGCCTCCGATGGGAATGGAAACTCACTGTCTCGTCAGTGCATTCGATAAAATTCAGGGATCTTGGCGTGAAGCGAGGGTTACTCCATCTGGACCGATGGTATAGAGACCATGACCTAATGCTGCAACCCCATAGATTGGTGTGCGCCGCTTGACCGATCTATTGATGATCTGCTCGCCTTTGGGGTCGCTGAATAACAACTCGCCGCCAGCACTTGCGAGAACGATCGAGCCATCAGCGAGCAGGGTAGCTGCGTTGATCGAAAAACTGGTCCGGGTTTCGAGTTGAGTCCACGATGCTCCTTCATCGCGGCTTGTCCATACGTTGCCTCGGAGCCCATAGGCGACAAGCAAGCCCTTGCGTCCGGTGAGGCCGAATAAAGAGCCACTGTAGGGGAGGGCAACCTTCACGAATTTCTGGCGCCTCTGGTCTAGGCGCAGTAGCAGGCCCAATTCGCCAACAATGAACACGTGGTCGCCAATTCTGCGGATGGCGTGCAGTGAGTATTGGTCCGGATTTTCTGCTTTATCTATCCACGGTACCCAATGCTGACCACCGTCCGTGGTATGTAAAATCAGATTGAACGCGCCGACTACCCAGCCCTCATGTTCATTTTCAAAAAATACATCCAGCAGCGGTTTTATTGGGCCGTCTTTCTCCAGTGCCTGGGTGTATTCCTGAGCACTTTGCAGCTCTGGCGTTCCCTCTCCTGTAACACTTCCGTAGTGCTTGGCAAACAGATCAATCATCTGACGGCCGTCAAGCTGCCGCGTCCAGGTTTCTCCGCCATCCTGGGTGTTTAGAATGACCCCGTCATGTCCCACCGCCCATCCGAGTGATCGATTGGCGAAATAAACCGCTACCAAATCGCTACTCAGTGGCGCAGGCACTTGAGCAAAGTGTTGACCGGTTTCGTCAGATCGGACAATGTGTCCGCGTGGTCCCACCGCAACGACCCCTGAGCTACTAGCGAACAGTCCGTACAAGGGTGAGATAACTGCGCGATCAGAGATCATTGCGGGTTGGTCCAGCGGATCAATGAATGAGGCAGCTTTGCCCATGCAGGGCAAGGCGCCGAAAGACAAGACCAGTGCCTTGAGTAGCGTGTTCATGTGCTTCTCCGTTCATTCCACGGCAGCGAGACAATCATAAGAGAGATTAAGTTTTTATCGCTGAGACTGTCGCGCAAGAGACTCAGGCGTAAAGAACGTCAGCGGTTTCAGCTCGTCGAACACCTTCACCCCCTTGGTCCCGGCAGAAATGGA
>NZ_VIUN01000033.1:0-5323 GCF_007828335.1 Pseudomonas sp. SJZ103 | reverse complement strand
TTTTGTGAGCATCGAACTTTCGGTTCATTGCGTCTTCACACACCGCAATCTGATGCTCTTTCGAGTAGTCAAATTGCTTGGGTGTTATATGGTCAAGCCTCACGGGCAATTAGTATTGGTTAGCTCAACGCCTCACAGCGCTTACACACCCAACCTATCAACGTCGTAGTCTTCGACGGCCCTTCAGGGGACTCAAGGTCCCAGTGAGATCTCATCTTGAGGCTAGTTTCCCGCTTAGATGCTTTCAGCGGTTATCTATTCCGAACATAGCTACCCGGCAATGCCACTGGCGTGACAACCGGAACACCAGAGGTTCGTCCACTCCGGTCCTCTCGTACTAGGAGCAGCCCCTCTCAAATCTCAAACGTCCACGGCAGATAGGGACCGAACTGTCTCACGACGTTCTAAACCCAGCTCGCGTACCACTTTAAATGGCGAACAGCCATACCCTTGGGACCGGCTTCAGCCCCAGGATGTGATGAGCCGACATCGAGGTGCCAAACACCGCCGTCGATATGAACTCTTGGGCGGTATCAGCCTGTTATCCCCGGAGTACCTTTTATCCGTTGAGCGATGGCCCTTCCATACAGAACCACCGGATCACTAAGACCTACTTTCGTACCTGCTCGACGTGTCTGTCTCGCAGTCAAGCGCGCTTTTGCCTTTATACTCTACGACCGATTTCCGACCGGTCTGAGCGCACCTTCGTACTCCTCCGTTACTCTTTAGGAGGAGACCGCCCCAGTCAAACTACCCACCATACACTGTCCTCGATCCGGATAACGGACCTGAGTTAGAACCTCAAAGTTGCCAGGGTGGTATTTCAAGGTTGGCTCCACGCAGACTGGCGTCCACGCTTCAAAGCCTCCCACCTATCCTACACAAGCAAATTCAAAGTCCAGTGCAAAGCTATAGTAAAGGTTCACGGGGTCTTTCCGTCTAGCCGCGGATACACTGCATCTTCACAGCGATTTCAATTTCACTGAGTCTCGGGTGGAGACAGCGCCGCCATCGTTACGCCATTCGTGCAGGTCGGAACTTACCCGACAAGGAATTTCGCTACCTTAGGACCGTTATAGTTACGGCCGCCGTTTACCGGGGCTTCGATCAAGAGCTTCGCGTTAGCTAACCCCATCAATTAACCTTCCGGCACCGGGCAGGCGTCACACCCTATACGTCCACTTTCGTGTTTGCAGAGTGCTGTGTTTTTAATAAACAGTCGCAGCGGCCTGGTATCTTCGACCGGCATGAGCTTACGGAGCAAGTCCTTCACCCTCACCGGCGCACCTTCTCCCGAAGTTACGGTGCCATTTTGCCTAGTTCCTTCACCCGAGTTCTCTCAAGCGCCTTGGTATTCTCTACCCAACCACCTGTGTCGGTTTGGGGTACGGTTCCTGGTTACCTGAAGCTTAGAAGCTTTTCTTGGAAGCATGGCATCAACCACTTCGTTAACTAAAAGTTAACTCGTCATCAGCTCTCGGCCTTAAGATCCCGGATTTACCTAAGATCTCAGCCTACCACCTTAAACTTGGACAACCAACGCCAAGCTGGCCTAGCCTTCTCCGTCCCTCCATCGCAATAACCAGAAGTACAGGAATATTAACCTGTTTTCCATCGACTACGCTTTTCAGCCTCGCCTTAGGGACCGACTAACCCTGCGTCGATTAACGTTGCGCAGGAAACCTTGGTCTTTCGGCGTGGGTGTTTTTCACACCCATTATCGTTACTCATGTCAGCATTCGCACTTCTGATACCTCCAGCAAGCTTCTCAACTCACCTTCACAGGCTTACAGAACGCTCCTCTACCGCATCACTTACGTGATACCCGTAGCTTCGGTGTATGGTTTGAGCCCCGTTACATCTTCCGCGCAGGCCGACTCGACTAGTGAGCTATTACGCTTTCTTTAAAGGGTGGCTGCTTCTAAGCCAACCTCCTAGCTGTCTAAGCCTTCCCACATCGTTTCCCACTTAACCATAACTTTGGGACCTTAGCTGACGGTCTGGGTTGTTTCCCTTTTCACGACGGACGTTAGCACCCGCCGTGTGTCTCCCATGCTCGGCACTTGTAGGTATTCGGAGTTTGCATCGGTTTGGTAAGTCGGGATGACCCCCTAGCCGAAACAGTGCTCTACCCCCTACAGTGATACATGAGGCGCTACCTAAATAGCTTTCGAGGAGAACCAGCTATCTCCGAGCTTGATTAGCCTTTCACTCCGATCCACAGGTCATCCGCTAACTTTTCAACGGTAGTCGGTTCGGTCCTCCAGTTAGTGTTACCCAACCTTCAACCTGCCCATGGATAGATCGCCCGGTTTCGGGTCTATTCCCAGCGACTAGACGCCCTATTAAGACTCGCTTTCGCTACGCCTCCCCTATTCGGTTAAGCTCGCCACTGAAAATAAGTCGCTGACCCATTATACAAAAGGTACGCAGTCACCCAACAAAGTGGGCTCCCACTGCTTGTACGCATACGGTTTCAGGATCTATTTCACTCCCCTCTCCGGGGTTCTTTTCGCCTTTCCCTCACGGTACTAGTTCACTATCGGTCAGTCAGTAGTATTTAGCCTTGGAGGATGGTCCCCCCATATTCAGACAAAGTTTCTCGTGCTCCGTCCTACTCGATTTCATGACTAAGAGATTTTCGCGTACAGGGCTATCACCCACTATGGCCGCACTTTCCAGAGCGTTCCGCTAATCTCAAAGCCACTTAAGGGCTAGTCCCCGTTCGCTCGCCACTACTAAGGGAATCTCGGTTGATTTCTTTTCCTCAGGGTACTTAGATGTTTCAGTTCCCCTGGTTCGCCTCTTAAGCCTATGTATTCAGCTTAAGATAACCATCTTATGATGGCTGGGTTCCCCCATTCAGACATCTCCGGATCAAAGTCTGTTTGCCGACTCCCCGAAGCTTTTCGCAGGCTACCACGTCTTTCATCGCCTCTGACTGCCAAGGCATCCACCGTATGCGCTTCTTCACTTGACCATATAACCCCAAGCAATCTGGTTATACTGTGAAGACGACATTCGCCGAAAATTCGATAATACTCAATTCAGAGTAACTCACAAATTTTACCTTAGCCTGATACGTTACCAGTGAAAGTAACGTTCAGTCTATCTTTCTATCACATACCCAAATTTTTAAAGAACGATCTAATCAAAGACTAGAAATCAACATTCACCATCTTTCAATGGAATGCTCATTTCTAAGCTTTCATAACGTAGAAGCAGTAGTGGTGGAGCCAAACGGGATCGAACCGTTGACCTCCTGCGTGCAAGGCAGGCGCTCTCCCAGCTGAGCTATGGCCCCGTATTTCTACAGGCGTTTCCCACACAAAATTGGTGGGTCTGGGCAGATTCGAACTGCCGACCTCACCCTTATCAGGGGTGCGCTCTAACCAACTGAGCTACAGACCCAATTTCGGGCTGCTTCTTATCGTCTTCTTCAATGAATCAAGCAATTCGTGTGGGAACTTATGGAGCAGCTGATGTCGTCGATTAAGGAGGTGATCCAGCCGCAGGTTCCCCTACGGCTACCTTGTTACGACTTCACCCCAGTCATGAATCACACCGTGGTAACCGTCCTCCCGAAGGTTAGACTAGCTACTTCTGGTGCAACCCACTCCCATGGTGTGACGGGCGGTGTGTACAAGGCCCGGGAACGTATTCACCGCGACATTCTGATTCGCGATTACTAGCGATTCCGACTTCACGCAGTCGAGTTGCAGACTGCGATCCGGACTACGATCGGTTTTCTGGGATTAGCTCCACCTCGCGGCTTGGCAACCCTCTGTACCGACCATTGTAGCACGTGTGTAGCCCAGGCCGTAAGGGCCATGATGACTTGACGTCATCCCCACCTTCCTCCGGTTTGTCACCGGCAGTCTCCTTAGAGTGCCCACCATTACGTGCTGGTAACTAAGGACAAGGGTTGCGCTCGTTACGGGACTTAACCCAACATCTCACGACACGAGCTGACGACAGCCATGCAGCACCTGTCTCAATGTTCCCGAAGGCACCAATCTATCTCTAGAAAGTTCATTGGATGTCAAGGCCTGGTAAGGTTCTTCGCGTTGCTTCGAATTAAACCACATGCTCCACCGCTTGTGCGGGCCCCCGTCAATTCATTTGAGTTTTAACCTTGCGGCCGTACTCCCCAGGCGGTCAACTTAATGCGTTAGCTGCGCCACTAAGAGCTCAAGGCTCCCAACGGCTAGTTGACATCGTTTACGGCGTGGACTACCAGGGTATCTAATCCTGTTTGCTCCCCACGCTTTCGCACCTCAGTGTCAGTATCAGTCCAGGTGGTCGCCTTCGCCACTGGTGTTCCTTCCTATATCTACGCATTTCACCGCTACACAGGAAATTCCACCACCCTCTACCATACTCTAGTCAGTCAGTTTTGAATGCAGTTCCCAGGTTGAGCCCGGGGATTTCACATCCAACTTAACAAACCACCTACGCGCGCTTTACGCCCAGTAATTCCGATTAACGCTTGCACCCTCTGTATTACCGCGGCTGCTGGCACAGAGTTAGCCGGTGCTTATTCTGTCGGTAACGTCAAAACCATCACGTATTAGGTAATGGCCCTTCCTCCCAACTTAAAGTGCTTTACAATCCGAAGACCTTCTTCACACACGCGGCATGGCTGGATCAGGCTTTCGCCCATTGTCCAATATTCCCCACTGCTGCCTCCCGTAGGAGTCTGGACCGTGTCTCAGTTCCAGTGTGACTGATCATCCTCTCAGACCAGTTACGGATCGTCGCCTTGGTGAGCCATTACCCCACCAACTAGCTAATCCGACCTAGGCTCATCTGATAGCGCAAGGCCCGAAGGTCCCCTGCTTTCTCCCGTAGGACGTATGCGGTATTAGCGTCCGTTTCCGAACGTTATCCCCCACTACCAGGCAGATTCCTAGGCATTACTCACCCGTCCGCCGCTCTCAAGAGAAGCAAGCTTCTCTCTACCGCTCGACTTGCATGTGTTAGGCCTGCCGCCAGCGTTCAATCTGAGCCATGATCAAACTCTTCAGTTCAAACATCTTTGGGTTTTTAAGAAACCCTAAACTTGGCTCAGCAATCGTTGGTTATTCTTTGATTTCTCGCGGAGTAACTTGTGATGCTGATAATCTTGTTGACTATCAGTCTGACTCCACAAGCACCCACACGAATTGCTTGATTCAGTTGTTAAAGAGCGGTTGGTTAAGAGCTTTCGTCTCAACCGAGGCGCGCATTCTACAGCAGCCTCATTTGCTGTCAAGTGATTATTTTCAGAAGCTTTCGAAGATTTCTTCAACAACTTCAACCACTTGCGCTTCCGATCTCTCGT
>NZ_VIUN01000032.1:0-7687 GCF_007828335.1 Pseudomonas sp. SJZ103 | reverse complement strand
GAAACGGCTATCGAATTGTCGCACCGGGAAAGTACCAACTTGCCTAAACGAAACGGCCTTTTTTGTAATACGCATGCCCACATCCTCAACCTTGTTCTTGTTATTCGTGCTTTTGTATCAGGAAACCTGCTCGCAACTCACCATCATCAGTTCGAACTTGTGCAAGCACAGTCAATGAGTTAAGTACAACATGCTCGTCGACCGGCTACTTTGCGGCTGGTCGGATTTTAGATAAATAGACGTCCTTTAGTGGTCGGCCTTATAAGGAAGCTAAGTTTATCCTCCGTTCTAAAAACCACCCACTGTAACCTACGCACTTTGGAGATCACTATCCAGCTAATGGTAAGCCGTGTAAGTGCACGATGCAGGTCGTCAAGTGAGCAGAAACCCTCCATCGAGGACGATGGACTGCCCTGTCATATAAGTCGCGCTAGGGCCAACCAAATACAGAACCGCTGCAGCAATATCCTCCGCCCGCCCATAGCCGAGTGGTAGACGCAGCGCATCACTTGCCGGCCCGGTAAAAGTGCTCCCAGCCAGCAGCGCGGCTTGATTATAGGAATGGAAACGGACCTTTCCAGGAATTGCGCCTGGCAGAACCTCGTTGATCAGTATGGAGTGTGCGGCGTAATCAAGGGCCGCAGAGCGGACCAGCCCACTCACGCCGGCTCGTGAAGCTGCATAGGCAGCATTGCCATGCAGGACAGGATGCCTTGCACCCATCGTGGTGATATTGACAATCCGCCCACCGTGCCCTCCCGCAACCATTTGCTTTATCCCTTCGCGCATGCAAAGAAATACTGATCGAAGATTCACCGACTGGACTTCATCCCACAGGCTCAACGGGAACTCATGAAGTGGGCGATTTGCATTGATTGCAGCACAGTTAACTAGAATATCCAAATCCCCGAAAGTACTGCGAACCTGGTCGAAGAGCGCCAGGACCGAGGCTTCCGACTCCACATCTACATTGAAGCCCGATGCCTGTCCCCCTGCGTCCCGAATGTTCTGGACGGTGGCTTGAACAGTCGCTTCATCATTATCAACGAGTACCACGGTGGCACCTGCTTCGGCCAGAAGCAGAGCCACCTCGGCGCTTGAATTTGCACCGCTGTCGGTCACGACAGCGACTTTTCCATCCAGGCCAAAGAGTCGCTGCAAGCGATCGGAGTTCATATTCCATGCTCCGCAACTTGCCAGACAAGCGGTACCCGCGTCACACAATTCACCATCCCGCCCTCGAAGCGCGGTTGCTCACCGGGCTTGAGCTGGAAATCTGGAATACGTCTGAACCACTCCTCCAGGAAAATGCGCAACTCTGCACGGGCCAACAAGGCTCCCGCGCAACGATGTGGCCCGTTGCCAAACGCCGCGTGTTGAGCGGCATTTTTGCGTTCGAAGTCTGCATGCATAGGGCAAGCAAACTTGCGCTCGTCCATGCCATGCAAGATGGGACGTATATAAAGCCTGTCACCAGCCTTGAACAAGACATCCTTGTATTGGAAGTCGCGCATTATCAGGCGCGCCGTACTTGAAGGCGCAAACATTCGCAACATTTCTTCTACTGCGGTAGGAATCAGCTCCGGCTTTTCTCGAAGCTGTTGACGCAGCTCAGGATGACGCGCCAAGTGCAGAGCAGTGAAGCCCATCAATGACGTAACGGTATCCAAGCCGCCAAACACCACATTGGCCAGCATTCCGTTGATCTCTTCTGGAGTCATGGAGCGACCGAAGACCTGAGCGTTCACGATCGCACTGATCATGTCTGCACCAGGCCTCTGCTGACGTTGTTGGATAATCGAGCCGAGATAGCCGAAGAGTTGCTGCTGAGCCCAAGCCTTGCGCTCGGCATTACCGCGCACGGCTTCCTCGGTCCAGGCAAAGAGGTCGTCCAGATCTTCCAGAGGCAGATCCACCAGGCGCATGAAGATCGTAATCGGAAGCTTCTTTGCAAATTCGTCAATGAATTCGCATTCTCCACGCTCGCGGAAAGCCTCGATCAGCGACACCGTCAGTTCACGTATACCGGAATCTAGCTCGCTGACGGCCTTTGGCGCCAGGAAGCGATTGATGACACTACGGTAGGCGGCATGCTCAGGCGGGTCGGCCTCCAGCGGGAGAATGCTGAGCATCTCCGTAGGTGGGAGCACAACATCAGTCATGGAAAAAGGATCATGATTCTTCTGTACGAACTCGATGTCCTCAGCGCGAGTCATGATCCAGTGCCCGCCGTTGTGTGGGGTCCAAACAATATCCGGCCCGTTATGCAGGAGCTTCCAAGCAGCATTGATGTCTGTCTCGCCTCCAGGTGGATTGGCGAAATCCCAATCCACCACTCTTTGCGCAGGGACGTGGGCAGGTACGGGAACAATAGGAGTTGCTGCATGCGACATCATTTTATCCTCAAAGGATTTAGCGAGGTCAGTCAAGCCTCTTGGTAGACACTGTTCTGATGGCTCGGGATGCGAGTCAGCCAGCCAGATACCCTCCATCGGCATAAATAACCTGAGCTGTCACGTAACTGGCCAGTGGGCTTGCGAGGAAAAGCACCACTCGAGCGATCTCATCGGGTTCTGCTGGCAGGTCGGTAAGAGGGACCCTGGAGAACCATGCTTCGCCCAACTTACGCAAGTCCTCAGGAGACAAGCCGACCTGCTGTTGCCCCGTGACGGGAGCGGCCGCCGGAGTACGGGTACCACCAGGGCCAACGGCATTGACGCGAATGCCGTGCGGACCCAGTTCAACGGCAAGCGACTTTGTCATCATCGCTACGCCAGCCTTGGCAGTGTTGTAGTCCACTTTGAAACGCACGGGGTGCGCTGCCGCCGTAGAGGCGATGTTTACCATCGCGCCCCCGTTGCCTTGACTGATCATCTGTTTTGCCACGGCCTGGGAGAGGAAAAACACCGCCCGAGTATTTACTGCCATGAAACGATCCCAGTTCTCCTGGGTAATAGATTCCCAAGTAGACCACCCCCGCAAGGCCGCGTTATTGACCAGAATATCGACCGATCCGAACGTCTGGACGGTGGTATCAACAATACGTTGAATGTCTTTTTCGCTGGTGACGTCTGCGGCAACCGCTATGGCTTTGCCACTGGACTCGGCAATCAGAGCCAGCGTTTCGGCGCACGCCTGTTCAGCAAGGTCAACGACTACCACCGAAGCGCCAGCATCGGCCAGACGACAAGCTATAGCCTGACCGATTCCACGCGCAGCGCCCGTCACAATGGCGACCTGGCCTTGTAAGTCGACAAGGCGATTGGTCGAAATAAAATTCATACCCGCTCCATTATCTGGAAATTTTTGGTCGTGCTGACAAGCCACGCGTTATAGGCGTTTCTATCAGGCGAAAATCGGTTCGATAGGCAAACGGTCCTGTGGACTCAGGCCATGCTCTTCCTCGGTTTCCCCCCATGCGAACCACACTATCGGCTTACGAGTTTCGCCAACGCGTCGCATAAAACCTTCCTGCTGAGGGGTCGGCGGGTGTTTGCGCATCATGTCTGGCATTGCGCCGCGAGGATCAGGAGTGAACTCCCACTTTTCACCGTCGATTACAAAGTCGATGCGCTCGGCAAAAGGCGATCCTTCCCGAGGAGTAACAAACCCTGTTATGTCTCGAGTAGCGACCACTTGCTCGCCATCCGTAAACACGGCAAAACCCAGTGGGCCATTGCCCAGCATGAAATGACCACATTCATAACTGCCATCTTCGTAGCGGGTACTCCAGGTATACCAGACGTTATGGCCCTGATGCTCCATCACGAGATCTTTATTCTTGTACAGATTTCCACCCTGCCCCATGTAGGTCTGATCGAAGGCAATCATGCCTTTGCAGGGCCGTCCCTTAATCTCGCCTTTCAGTTCGAAAATCTGCGAAACATAGTAGGTGCCGTAGTCACGGCCAGGCAGATACCAGTGCAACCCCGGCTTCAGAATGGGGCCAGAAAGACTAAAAAGACCTTCCTCATGCCATGAGCAACTTGACTCATTGAAAGTGATACGAAATGGGCGTCCGCTAGCGCCTGCCGCAGATTTCCAGACTGCATCCTTACCCTCCAGGGATATCTCACAGTCATCGGTGGTGGCCTGTAGCTGCATCGAGTTCAGGTCAAAGCGCAACTGTTCTCCGTCAACCTCAGTCGACATCACAAGAAGAACTGCAGGAGGCTTGGAGAGTGCGGAATCATCTGTTGCAATCCCGGTAGCTACGCCCTCACCGTGGTGGGACACCCGCCGACAGATTTCAAACATCTCGCCGTCATCGGTGCGTATACAACCATAAAGGAAGGTTGCTGACGGATACAGACCAAAGAACCCGCGTGTGGAAACCATAGCGGCTGCATCAACCTGATGTGCACCTGCCATTTGTTGGAAGAAATGGCCCCGAGGGTAGACAGACTGGAGCTTGGGCATAGAAAAAATTCCGCATTATTGTTCATTATTAGGAACGTCGTACGAGATAGTAACCGCACGGAGAGAGACGATATATCGGCCATATCAAAATGGACCATTGCACACCACACAATAATCCAGTCCTCTTCCCAGACCCATGCAGTCCGATCAGCTACGTCATCCGCTATACGAAGGACCGATAACCCTATAGATTTCAAGTATCGACTAGTGACAAGAAGACCAAAATGGCCCTAGATAAAATCCACGCCATGCGCGCCTTCGTCGCGGTGATCCAAGCAGGCAGCTTCACCAATGCAGCTCGCCTGCTCGAAATATCAGCCCCCTCGCTTTCGCGACAGATCGCCGAACTGGAGCGCACCCTTGACGTACGGCTTATTCAGCGAACCACCCGACGTCTGCAGTTGACCGCAGAAGGACAGATCTATCTGGAGGGGTGCGAAAGGTTACTGGAACAGATGGACGAATTGGATGCTGAGGTACAGACCAATAGACGACAGCTCCATGGCCTTCTGCGTATCGCTGCGCCAGAGATGCCCAAACCTCTGATCACGGTGCTGAAGGAGTATATGGACAGCTATCCAAACGTAAAAGTTGAGGTAGACATACTCAACCGGCCCGTCGATATGGTGGCGGAGGGGATCGACCTGTGGATTCATATATTTGGCCCAATCCCACTGGGCTATATCTCTAGGCCCATCGTGGACCTGCCGTTGGCAGTGTGTGCATCACCTGATTACCTGGCTCGATTCGGTGCCCCCCTTCATCCTCGTGAACTGTCAGACCACCGATGCATGCATACCAAGCTGACCCGCGAAAGCAATCCATGGTGTTTTGAGAGGGATGGCGAGTCTTGCAGCGTGCAATTGCTCGATGGTCTGGTCACCAACACCGGAGACCTCCAGCGAGAGCTAGCCCTCGCTGGTCATGGCATCGTTCGATTGCCGTTGGTCTACGTGGCAGACGACATTAAACAAGGCCGCTTGCTGACATTGCTTGAAGGTTGGAAACCGCAGGCTTCAGTTTTAATCAGTGCCGTCTATCCCAGCGCGCGATATGTGCCAACCAAGGTCAGCGCCTTTGTAGAGTTTCTACAACACCACGCCATGTCCCTCGCCCACAGCCCGGTCAGCAGATCGAAACAGTAGAACCTCACTCGCCTTACGCTGATCGCCGGCATCATCCCCACGTAGAGCCATGAGATCTTCTGTGTCGATTGACTTCAGCAGCAGACTCGCTATTTCGCTCGCCCTGCCATCACTGTCTGCCCTTGTGGCTCGCTGTTGAATTCGATATCCCGCCTTGACTGTCGAAAAGATCGCACCACCCGATTAATACAGTTGTATGACATTATCCATCGTAGATGCACAAGACACCTTGCTCTGTCAGCCGAACAAAAATATAAATGGCGTGCACGTATATGAACGTGCGACGATTTAATCTCAACACGCTGCAGCCTTCACAAAACTGCCATGGCCAGCCTATAGATGCCTGCCGGTAAGCAGCCAGCTGCAAAGCATAGACACACACTTCCAGCCCCAAAAAATAAAAAGAGTGAGGTGCAACATGCGAATTATTCAAAGGACCGGCCCGTCAGCCTACATGTCGGCGCCCTTCCTGCTCGCCGGGCTTGCCCTGGCGATGGGCCAGGTTGATACGGTTCATGCGTTCAGTATCGACAGTGGTAATCCCGATCTCACCATGAGCCTGGACACCACCGTGCGTTTTAACAATGGATGGCGCGTCTCTGGTCGCGACAAGAATCTGGCGAACAATGTCAATGTCGATGAAGGCAACTACCTGTTCGACAAAGGTGACACCATCTTGTCCCGCCTTGATCTGTTCAGTGAATTCGACCTCAATTGGAAAAACCAGTATGGCCTGCGCCTAAGCGGTGCAGCCTGGTACGACAATAATTTTCCCGACAAAAGCGAGAGTGCTCCCGGGCTGGAAGCCCAGGCGAACTATCGCAACAATCGATTTTCCAGCGTGGTTAATCGCTACTATTCAGGACCGTCCGCTGAGTTTCGGGATTACTTTGTCTGGGGTAATTTTAACATCGGCAGTACGGATCTGAACGTGCGAGCGGGTAGCTTCGCCTGGCTGCCGGGAGAGTATCTACTCGGTAATGGCAGCAGCATCTCCTACTCGATGAGTCCGAACGATGGCCTGCTTAGTGATCTCAGTCCCGGCGCCTCAGCCAAAGAAACCGCCTTGCCAATAGGTCAGGTCGCTACAACCTGGCAGTTGATTCCAGAGCTGTCGGTGATGCTGCAGTACACGTACGAATTTGAACCTTCGCGCGTTTCGGAAGGCGGAACCTATTTCGCCGTCGCCGACGGTCAGCTACGCGGGCCAGACTATCTGGCTCCGAACGTGGCACGTCATAGTCCGAAGGAAGGCGATAACGGCGATGTGGCGGTCGGGCTGCGCTGGTCTCCTGAATGGGCCTCGGACAGCAGCTTCGGTCTGTGGTATCGAAAGTTCGACGACAAAAATGCGAGCTGGGCAAACCAAGTTGTCATTCGAAACCCAACGGCACCGTATGCACGGGCTGTCTACGCCAAAGACATCGAGCTATACGGTCTGACATGGAACGGTGTATGGCAGTCTGTTGGCATTGGTGCAGAAGTGAACTACCGCAAGAACATGCCGCTAAACTCCACCGGTCAATTCATCGCTGTTGGCCGGCCGGAGCCAGGCAATCTAGACGGCGCCCGAGGTGAAACCGTGCACGCGCTGCTCAGTGGCGCCATCACGATCAACCAGAATGCATTGTTTGATAGTGGTGCAATTGCCGCACAGCTGGATTACACGCATCTCGTCAAAGTGACGGACAACGAACAGTTCTTCAACGCCAGTGATAGCGAAGGTGGCTCGGTGGCTGGACGCTGCGCCAATAAGGAGTTGCTGCGTAACTGCTCCACGAAGAACGCGGCCTCGGTAGGCGTCAACTTCACGCCAGTTTGGCAGCAGGTGCTCCCCAGCATTGATCTGTCTTTCCCAATGTTCGTCAACTATGGCCTATATGGCAACCCAGCGGCTAACAACGCCGGTATCGCGCCGGAAGACTCATACCTCATCAAGGTCGGCCCACGTCTGGAGTATTTCGCTGGCACCATGAAACACCAGTTCGATCTTGCTTACACTGCCCGTGGCGGCCGTACTGGTCATATCGGGGGTGCGGACGCTTACAGCGGGCTCGCGAACCTGCATGACCGCGATACGCTAATTCTCACCTATCAAACTGCATTCTAACGGGAGCTATTAT
>NZ_VIUN01000031.1:0-13334 GCF_007828335.1 Pseudomonas sp. SJZ103 | reverse complement strand
GAGCCCTTTTGGTTACTTTTGGGGCTCTTTTCCAAAAGTGACCCGCCGTAAGGGCGGAACCCTAAGCCGCCGTTACCTAAATAACGGATATGTACCCAACCCAACCCCACAAAAAAATACCCCACCAAAACCATCAACATTTCTTGATCGCCATCAAGCAGTTTCCACCCCCCACCTCCCTATCATCCCCTGGCCAAGCAATGAGGAAGCGACCATGTCAGAGACCTTCACCAAGGGCATGGCCAGGAATATCTACTTCGGAGGAAGCGTGTTCTTCTTCCTGATTTTCCTGGCCCTGACCTACCACACCGAACAAACCTTTCCCGCCCGCAGCAACGTCGACCAACTCACCGAATCTGTCGTTCGCGGCAAAGGCGTCTGGGAGCGCAACAACTGCGTCGGCTGCCACACCTTGCTGGGCGAGGGCGCTTATTTCGCGCCGGAGCTGGGCAATGTGTTCAAGCGCCGGGGCGGCGAAGAAGGGTTCAAGCCGTTCCTGCATGCCTGGATGAAGATGCAGCCCCTGGGTGTACCGGGGCGGCGGGCCATGCCGCAATTCAATCTCAGCGACCAGGAGGTGGACGATATGGCCGAGTTCCTCAAATGGAGCTCGAAGATCAATACCAATAACTGGCCACCGAACAAGGAGGGCTGAGCCATGCGCAGTGCCAATCCATACTTGAAATTCCAATCCCAGGCCGTGGCCAAACCCTACTTTGTGTTCGCCCTGATCCTGTTTCTCGGTCAGGTGCTGTTCGGTTTGATCATGGGCCTGCAATACGTCATCGGCGACTTTCTGTTCCCGTTGATCCCCTTCAACGTGGCACGGATGGTCCACACCAACCTGCTGATCGTGTGGCTGCTGTTCGGCTTTATGGGCGCGGCCTACTACCTGATACCCGAGGAGGCCGAACGCGAGCTGTACAGCCCGAAACTGGCGATCATTCTGTTCTGGGTGTTCGCTGCCGCCGGGGTGTTGACCATTCTCGGCTACCTGCTGGTGCCCTATGCGGCGCTGGCCAAGTTGACCCACAACGAGCTGCTGCCGACCATGGGGCGCGAGTTCCTGGAGCAACCGACGATCACTAAAATGGGCATCGTGGTGGTGTGCCTGGGCTTTCTGTACAACATCGGTATGACCCTGCTCAAGGGCCGCAAGACCACCGTCAGCATGGTGATGATGACCGGGCTGATAGGCCTTGCGGTGTTCTTCCTGTTCTCCTTCTACAACCCCGGCAACCTGGCGCGGGACAAGTTCTACTGGTGGTGGGTGGTGCATCTTTGGGTCGAAGGCGTGTGGGAGCTGATCATGGGCTCGATGCTGGCCTTCGTGCTGATCAAGGTCACCGGCGTCGACCGTGAAGTGGTGGAAAAATGGCTGTACGTGATCATCGCCATGGCCTTGATCACCGGGATCATCGGCACGGGCCACCACTTCTTCTGGATCGGTGCGCCTGAAGTGTGGCTGTGGGTTGGTTCGATCTTCTCGGCCCTGGAGCCGCTGCCGTTCCTGGCGATGGTGATGTTCGCCTTCACCATGGTGAAGCAACGTCGGCGCCAGCACCCCAACCGCGCGGCCACGTTGTGGGCCAAGGGCACCACGGTCACGGCGTTCTTCGGCGCGGGCGTGTGGGGGTTCCTGCACACCTTGGCACCGGTCAACTTCTACACCCACGGCACCCAGCTCACCGCCGCTCACGGGCACCTGGCGTTCTTCGGTGCCTACGCCATGATCGTGATGACACTGATCAGCTACGCCATGCCACGCCTGCGCGGTATCGGTGAAGCGCCGGACGCGCGTTCGCAAACCCTCGAAATCTGGGGCTTCTGGATGATGGTGCTGTCGATGGTGATGATCACGCTGTTCCTCACCGCCGCCGGGGCCGTGCAAGTCTGGCTGCAACGCTGGCAGGTGGACGGGGTGGCCTTGCCGTTCATGGCCACGGTGGAGCATTTGCAGGGACTGTTCTGGGCACGGTTGGTCAGTGGGGTGGTGTTCCTGCTTGGGCTGGTCTGCTACCTATGCAGCTTCCGGCAACGCGCCCGGATGGCTGGAGCACCGGTGGCGATCGTCTACTGAAGGTAACGCGGTCCAAATGTGGGAGGGGCGGTGCCCCTCCCACATTTGGACTGCAGTGTGCCTGTCAAATATCAAACAGTTGGAGCCCATCCCATGGCCTTTACCCTTGAATTGGAAGAGTGGGTCGGCAGTGCCTGGCACCGCTTTATCACCCGCCGCGCCAGTGTCGATTTTCCGCACGCGCGGGTCGATCTGGTCGACCGCCAGCGCAGCCTGGCCGTGTTGTTCCGCGCCTTGGGCGGTGCCAGCGGGATCGCCCTCGAAGCCGCCAGCGAACGCGACCTGCTGCTGCGCCGCAACCTGTTGATGCGCATCGCCGGCACCTGCAAGCACGCACCCCTGGCTTCCTGCGATGGCAATCGTCTGCGCCTGCCGTCGAGCCTGGCGGTGTACCCCACCGTCGCGTTGAATCTGGAGTTGTACCGCTGGCTGGCGCTGTTGGCCGCCCATGCAGGCCCCATGACCCATTGGGCCCGGGACAACCAACGCTGGACCTGGCTGCTGCTGCAACGCTACCCGGCGCTGCTGTCCAGCTACCAGCGCCTGGTGGACGCCCATATCACGCTGCGCCCCGACCCCGCCAGCCTGAGCCCCGCTGAAGCCGCCCTGGAAAAAGCCCTGCGCAAGGCCCTGCGCGAGCCCGGCAGCGTGCGCCATTTACCCCGCAGCGAACGCGCCGCCTGGCCGTTGCCCTTATGGCTTTACCCGCCATTGCACCTGGACACGCCCCAGGCCGTCGACCTTGAAGACGACGCCGACGACCTCGCCACCCCGTCCGGGGAGCAGCAGGGCGCGCCCAAACGCGCCAGCCGTGTGGATGACCACAGTCGCGATGGCGGCCTGCTGGTGGTGCGCCTGGAAAACCTGTTCAGCTGGACCGAGCACGTCGACCTCGATCGCTGGGCCGACGACAGTGAGGACCCGGACGCCGCCCGCGTCGCCGAAGACCTCGACCAGTTGAGCCTGTCGCGCCAGCGCGTGCGCAAGAGCGGCGGCTTGAAGCTGCACCTCGACCTGCCGCCCGCCGACGTCGATGACATCCCCCTCGGCGAGGGCATCAAGCTGCCCGAGTGGGACTACCGTCAACAATGCCTGCAACCTGGTTTCGTCAATCTGCAACTGATGCAGCCACGTGCCGATGCACCGCAACCGTTACCGGCCCGATTACTCGGCCCGGCCCAGCGCCTGCGCCGTCAATTCCAGCAACTGCGCACCGACCGCCAATGGCTGCGCCAGCAACCTCAAGGCGCGGAACTGGACCTGCAAGCCTGGGTGGATTTCCACGTGCAACGCCAACACGGCGCCTGCACCGAACGCGGCTTGTACCAGGAGCAGCGTCACACACGACGAGACCTGGCATGCCTGCTGCTGGCGGACCTGTCGATGTCCACCGACGCGCATTTGAACGACGAGCAAAAGGTCATCGACGTGATCCGTGACAGCCTGTTGCTGTTTGGTGAAAGCCTGGCCGGGTTGGGAGATGCGTTTGCGCTGTATGGCTTCTCGTCCCTGCGCCGCCATCAGGTGCGCCTGCAACAGCTCAAGACGTTCGAGCAAGCCTATGACGACCGCACGCGTGGCTGTATCCAGGCGCTCAAGCCGGGTTACTACACGCGCATGGGCGCCGCTATTCGCCAAGCCACCCACCTGCTGGGGGCGTGCAAACAGCGGCGCAAGTTGTTGTTGCTACTGACTGATGGCAAACCCAATGACCTGGATTTGTATGAGGGCCGCTACGGGGTTGAAGACACCCGTCAGGCAGTGGTCGAGGCGCGGCGCCAGGGCCTGATTCCGTTCTGCATCACCATCGACAAACAGGCCGGGGACTACTTGCCCTACATGTTCGGTGCTCATGGCTACACCCTGATCCGTCAACCGGAGCAGTTGCCGCTGCGGTTGCCCCAGCTGTACCGGCAACTGACCGAGGGTCAGTAGAAGTCGCGCGGCAACCAGAAGAACATCGCGATGCAAAACAGCGTCAGGCTCAGGCAGAACCACTGGAAACGCCTCAAGCGAAGGGCCTGTACGCCGGCGTCCGAGGCGGGCAGGGCCATGCCGCAATCCGTGCACTGCTCATGCTTGTCGGCATTGCGCTGTTGGCAGTACAGGCAGGTTTTCACTCGAATTGCTCCAGGCGCAGCCGGTCCAGAATGGCGATCTGGCGTCCGTCCTGGGTGATGATTTTTTCATCGATCAGGCGCCGGATAATCCGCGAGAAGGTCTCCGGCTGGATCGACAGGTGCCCGGCAATCAACTGCTTGGCCATGGGCAGTTCGAACGTGGCGTCGGTGCTGTGCAGGCGCATCAGTTGGGTCAGCAGGTAGCGCACCACGCGGTGGGTGGCGTTCTTCAGTGACAGGGTTTCGATCTCGTTGACCCGCTGGTGCAAGCGCACGCACAACGTGCCGAGCAGGGCGAAGGTCAGGCGGCTGTTGCTGTGCAGCAGGCGCATGTAGGTGGCGTTGGACAAACGGTACAACTGGGTGGGGCACACCGCTTCGGCGCAGGCCACGTAGTTGGGGGTGTCCATCAGCATCATGGCTTCGGCGAAGGTCTGGCGCTCGCCGATCACTTCGAAGACCTTCTCCTGGCCGTCGGGGGTCAAGCGGTAGATCTTCACCGCACCGGCAATCACGAAGTAAAACGCATCGGCCGGTTCGCCCTGGCGGAACAGCGGCTCGCCCTTGTCGATACTCAGCAACTGGCTGTTGCCCATCAGCTCGTTGAGTTCTTCGTCGTTCAGCGGTTCGAACAGGTGATGGCTGCGCAGGATCTGGTGGTGCACGCGATGCAGCACCATGCCCGGTTCCTTGAACAGCAGTGGTGCGTTCACACCAGCACCAGCGAAAGCCCGCTGGCGGCGGCTAGCATGGAGCCGAGGATCACAAACCAGGCGAGGGGGACATAGGCGTTTTTCATCATGGCTCCGGGGTGCGGTGTGGATATAGGCGCGAGGGTAATCCCTTGGCCCCGATAGCGACTTGATCTACGACAAGGGCAACGCACGCCCATCGGCGCAAGATTGCCGCAGTCCTGAAGGGAGACCGTGTTATGCAAGTGCTCGATCGGCGCAAGGCAATGTCGATTACCCCGTTGTTTCGCCTGGCCTTCCGGCCATTCTTCCTCGGCGCCTGTGTATTGGCGGCGCTGGCAATCCCCTTGTGGCTGCTGGCCCTGGGCGGGCACCTCGGCACCTGGCAACCCGCCGGCGGCTGGCTGGCCTGGCATCGGCATGAACTGCTGTTCGGCTTTGGCCTGGCGATCATCGCCGGCTTCCTGCTCACGGCAGTGCAGACCTGGACCGGCCGCCCAGGCATCAGCGGCAATGCCCTGGCGCTGCTTGCCGGTGTGTGGCTGGCCGCGCGCCTGGGGTGGCTGTTCAACCTGCACTGGCCGCTGCTGGCGGTGCTGGAACTGACCTTCCCCCTGGCCGTGGCCGGCGTGATGGGCTGGACCCTGTGGCAGGTACGCCAGAAGCGCAACTACCCGATCGTGCTGGTGCTGGCGCTGCTGACCGTGGCCGATGCGCTGTCGCTGTATGGCTTGCTGCGCAATGACCCAGGCCTGCAACGCCAGGCGGTGCTCACCGGCCTGTGGCTGGTGGCGGCGATGATGGGCCTGATCGGCGGGCGGGTGATTCCGTTTTTCACCCAGCGCGGTCTGGGCCGGGTCGAGGCGGTCAAACCCTGGCCATGGCTGGACCGGGCGTTGCTCGGGGCTTCGCTGCTGGTCGCCGTGCTGTATGCCGCCGGGCCTGCGCTGGCCGCCAACCCAGGGATCGGCCTGCTGTTCGCCGCCCTTGGACTGGGGCACTTATTGCGCCTGGTGCGCTGGCATGATCGCGGGCTGTGGCGGGTGCCGTTGCTCTGGTCGTTGCACCTGGCGTACGCCTGGCTCGCTGTGGCCTGCCTGGGCATGGCGCTGTGGCACTTCGGCGCGCCCCTCAATCCCAGCCTGGCCGTGCATGCATTGACCATCGGCGCCATGGCCGGGCTGATCCTGGCGATGATCGCCCGCGTCAGCCTGGGCCACACCGGCCGCCCGTTGCAGCCGCCCGCAGGGATGACCCTGGCCTTTGGGCTGCTGAACCTGGCATGTGTGTGCCGGGTGGCGCTGGTACTGCTGTTGCCGATGGCCGCGTTGTGGCTGGCGGGTGTGTGCTGGACCGTCGGGCTCGGCCTGTACCTGTGGCGGTATGGCCCGATGCTGTGGCAGGCACGGGTCGATGGGCATCCAGGCTAGGAGGACGTCATGCTTTATTCCACCTTGTTGATCGTGCATCTGCTGGCGGCGATTGCGTTTATCGGCACGCTGTTTTTCGAAGTGGTGATCTGGCACAGAGCCCGTGAGGAACTGGCCTGGTCCGCGCAGTTCACCTCCGACCACGCCATTGCACGGCGTTCGCGCCAGGTACTGCACGGCGTGGTGGTGTTGCTGTACGGCGCGGGCATCGGCCTGGCCTGGCACTATCGCGGGCTGTTGGCGGTGCCCTGGGCCAGCCATTTCGCGGCGCTGCTGAGCCTGAAAATCCTGCTGGCCCTGAGCATCATCGGCCATTACCTGTGGCTGGCGTACCTGCTGAGTCACCAGCGCTTGAGCCCGAGGCGTGCGACGTGGATTCGTCGCAGCATCCTGGGACATATGGTGGTGATTGTGATCGTGGCCAAGCTGATGTTGCGTTGATCAGGCGGCGGGCTTCAGTGTCTGGATGAACAACACGTCGTTCTCCAGGCGGATGTGGTCGCGCGGGTGTTGCTGCGGTAATGGAGTGAGATCCAGAGCAGATTGATATCTACCTGATGTGCAGAGATCAAATGTGGGAGGGGCGGTGCGACGATTCGACTTGCTCCCGATGGCGGCATGACAGCCGACCAGGATTTGGGATCAGACCGAGTACATATCCGTTGCTGCGGTAACGGCCACTTAGGGTTCCGCTCTTACAGCGGGTCACTTTTGGAGGGACCCAAAAGTAACCAAAAGGTCCTCGCCCCAACACTCGGCACCTCGCTTAGGCTCGGTGTGCCCTCACTCCGGCTTTGGAGCGTGGGCCGCCGCGATGGGCCATCCTTGGCCCAGCGCGGCTAACCCGGCGTCCTGCCGGGTTACCCACGCTCCAAAGCCTGCGTTCGGCCAGCGTGTTTGACGGGGCGCCTGAGATCAAGATCAAAAGCCAGAGCCAGAGCAACAGCAACGCGATCCGTTGTGTAGCCCCCCACACCTCAAGCAATCACATGCGGCGTCATGCCACGGGCGAATGTTGATCGTGGTCAAGGGATAACGGCGCGGTAGTTCCCACACTGTGGCGAACTTTCTGGAGGACCGTGTCATGCCCCTGTCTCTTGCGCAATTGCGCCGCAACTACACCCTTTATGGCCTGCGTGATGACTTGGTGCAGGACGATCCCTTGGTGCTGTTCGGCCAGTGGCTGGATCAGGCGCGTAAAACCGAGGTGCCTCCGGCGGAGGCCAATAGCATGGCGCTGGCCACCGTGGACAGCCAGGGCCATGCGCATTGCCGCATCCTGCTGCTCAAGGGTTTCAGTGCCGAGGGCTTTTTCTTTTTCGGGCATTACCAGAGTGCCAAGGGTGAGGAGTTGGCGAGCAATCCCCATGCGGCCATGACGTTTTTCTGGCCGGGGCTGGAGCGTCAGGTGCGTATCGAAGGCCCGGTGGTGCGGGCGGAGGCGCAGCTGTCGGACGATTATTTCGATGCGCGCCCGGCTGCCAGTCAATTGGGTGCCTGGGCCTCGCCGCAAAGCCAGCCCCTTAGCCATCGCAGCGAGTTGGAAAGCCGCCTGCGTGACGTCACCGAGCGTTTCGCCGGGCAGCAACCGCCGCGGCCCGAGCATTGGGGCGGCTACCGCCTGCAACCGCAGCGCATCGAATTCTGGCAGGGCCGGCCCGACCGTCTGCATGACCGTCTCGACTACCGCCTGCATGCCGGCACGTGGCAGCGCACGCGCCTGGCCCCCTGAACGAGATACCTCCTTGGAGGAATAGGCCCTGCGCCCGTTGCGGCGCAGGCTGACGGCAACTTTCTTCACGCCTGGAGCCTTGATCATGGCCCATTTGAAACAACGCACTTTCGTGCCCCTGAACATCGCCGTGCTGACCATCAGTGACACCCGTACCCTCGACACCGACACCTCCGGCCAGACCCTGGTGGACCGCCTCGAAAGTGCCGGGCATGTGCTCATCGACCGTGGCCTGGTGATCGACGACGTCTACCAGATTCGTGCGCAAGTCTCGCTGTGGATCGCCGACCCCGAGGTGCAAGTGGTGCTGATGACCGGCGGCACCGGTTTCACTGCCCGTGACAACACGCCCCAGGCGGTGTTGCCGTTGCTGGACAAACATGTCGAAGGCTTCGGTGAGCTGTTCCGCCAGGTGTCCCTGGCCGAGATCGGCACCTCCACCTTGCAGTCCCGCGCGTTGGCCGGCATCAGCAACGGCGTGCTGGTGTGCTGCATGCCGGGCTCGCCGGGCGCGTGTCGCACCGGCTGGGACCAGATCCTGGCGGGGCAGTTGGACAGCCGCACGGGCCCGTGCAATTTCGTGCCGCACCTCAAGCCCCAGCCTGAGCAAATCCTGCAAGCCTGCGAGTCGCGTTCATGAGTGCCTCGGTGTGTGACAGCGGCCACCTGATGCCGGTGGACGAGGCCATCGCCACGCTGCTGGCCCAGGCGCCGCCACCGCCGAGCACCCAGGTGATTGGCCTGGAGCAGGCGCTGGGGCGAGTGGTCGCTGAAGAGTTGTTCTCACCTCTGGATTTGCCCGGTTTCGACAACAGCGCCATGGACGGCTACGCCCTGCGCGCCGAGGACGTGCCGGCCGAAGGCGGCTACCTGATGCTCGCCGGGCGCATTGCGGCGGGCCAGCACAGCAAGGTGAGCGTGCAGGCCGGGCAGGCCGTGCGCATCTTTACCGGTGCGCCGCTACCGCCTGGTGCTGACACGGTGGTGCCCCAGGAGCGTTGCCGCCTGTACGGCCAGCGCATCTGGTGCCCGCCGGTACGTCTCGGCGAGCATGTGCGCAAGCAGGGTGAAGAGCTGCAGCGCGGGCAGACCCTGATCGCCGTCGGCAAGCGCCTGCGCGCCCAGGACATCGGCTTGCTGGCCTCGGCCGGCATCCCTCGGTTGAAAGTCTATCGCCCGCTGCGGGTGTGCCTGCTCAGCAGCGGCAACGAGCTGCGTGATCCGGGCGAGGCGCTGGTGCCGGGGCAGATCTACAACAGCAACCGCTATGCCCTGGCCGCGTTATTGCGTGGCTGGGGCGTGGACGTGCACGACTACGGCGTGATGGCGGATGAACTGGCCGCCAGCCGTGATGCGCTGGCCCTGGCCTCTTCCGAATGCGACCTGTTGCTGACCTCTGCCGGTGTGTCGGTGGGGGAGGAGGACCATCTCAAGCAGGCCATCGAAGAACTCGGCCGCGTGGACTTCTGGCGCCTGGCGATTCAGCCCGGCAAGCCCCTGGCGTTTGGCGAAGTGGCGGGCAAACCGTGGCTGGGCCTGCCCGGTAACCCGTCGGCGGCGCTGATCACCGCGTTGGTGGTGGTGCGTCCGTTCCTGCTGCGCGCCCAAGGTATGGAGCGGGTGCTGCCGGTGCCGATCCAGGTGCCGGCCGCGTTTGAATGGCTCAAGCCCAATAAGCGCCGCCAGTACCTGCGCGCACGCCTGAGCCCCGGCGAGGACGGGCAACTGCGCGCCGTGCTGCACCCCCAGCAAAGCTCGGCGATGCTGACCGCCGCCTGTTGGGCCGATGGCCTGGTGATCGTCGAACGTGAGCATCAGGTGCTCAAGGATGAACCGGTGCCGTTTGTGTCTTTCGCTGAATTTCTCTGAGGAGCCCCCATGCAACTGGTCTGCCCGGCAGGCAACCTGCCTGCGCTCAAAGCCGCCGTGCGCCAAGGCGCCGATGCGGTGTATGTCGGTTTTCGCGATGACACCAATGCCCGGCATTTCGCCGGGTTGAACATGGACGACAAACAGTTCGACGGTGCCGTCGCCTTTATTCGCCAGCACCAGCGCAAGCTGTACGTGGCGGTTAATACTTACCCGCAACCGAAGATCTGGGCACGCTGGCAACGCGCCGTCGACCGCGCGGCGGACCACGGCGTGGACGCCCTGATCGCCGCCGACCCCGGCGTGCTCGACTATGCCAGCCGCCAGCATCCGCACATGGCGTTGCACCTGTCGGTACAGGGCTCGGCCACCCACGCGGCGGCGCTGAAGTTCTATGCCGAACGCTATGGCATTCGCCGCGCGGTATTGCCCCGTGTGCTGTCCCTGGCCCAGGTCAAACAGGTGGCGGCGAGCAGCCCGGTGCCCATCGAAGTGTTCGGTTTTGGCAGCCTGTGCATCATGGCCGAGGGGCGTTGCCACTTGTCTTCCTACATCACCGGCGAGTCGCCCAACCTGTGCGGCGTGTGCTCGCCGGCCAAGGCGGTGCGCTGGAGCGAAGATGCCGAGGGCTTGAGCGCGCGCCTGAGCGACGTGCTGATCGACCGCTACACGCCCGACGAACCCGCCGGCTACCCGACCCTGTGCAAGGGCCGCTTCCTGGTCGGCGGCAAGCGCTTCCATGCCCTCGAAGAACCCACCAGCCTCGACACCCTCGACCTGGTGCCGGAGCTCAGCGCCATCGGTGTCGAAGCGGTCAAGATTGAAGGCCGGCAACGCAGCCCGGCGTATGTGGAACAAGTCACCCGGGTCTGGCGCGCCGCGCTCGACGCCCACCGCAGCGCGCCGGCCAGCTTTGTGGTCAAGGACCAATGGCGCCAGGTGCTGGCCGGGTTATCCGAAGGCAGCCAGACCACACTCGGCGCCTACCATCGTGCATGGCAGTGAGGAGACACAGATGAAACTCAGCCTGGGACCGGTGCTGTTTTATTGGGATAAGGAACACCTGGGGCGCTTCTACTCGGACATGGCCGGCTTGCCTCTGGACGTGATTTACCTGGGCGAAACCGTGTGCGCCAAACGCCGCGCGTTCTCCCTGGATCATTGGTTGGGTCTGGGCCGGGAGCTGCAAACCTACAGCTCGGCGCAGATCGTGTTGTCGAGCCTGACCTTGATCGAAGCCGCCTCCGAACTCTCGAGCCTGCGCCGCCTGTGTGACAACGGCGAGTTGCTGGTGGAGGCCAACGACATGGGCGCGGTGCAGATGCTGATCGAGCGCAAACTGCCCTTTGTCGGCGGCCCGGCGCTCAACCTCTACAACGGTCACGCGCTGGTGCAACTGCTCGACGCGGGCATGCAACGCTGGGTGCCGCCGGTGGAGTGCTCCCAGGGCCTGATCGCCGACGTGCTGGAACAGGTGCGCGAATTGGGCCGGCCATTGCCCGAGGTGGAAATCTTCGCCTACGGCCATTTGCCCCTGGCCTACTCGGCGCGTTGCTTCACCGCCCGTGCAGAGAACCGCCCCAAGGACGACTGCCAGTTCTGCTGCATCAACTACCCCGACGGCATGGCGCTGACCAGCCAGGAAGGGCAGGCGTTGTTCACCTTGAACGGCATTCAGACCATGTCGGCCGACGTTACCAACCTGCTGGCCGATTACCCCGGCCTGGTGTCCTGTGGTGCGAACCTGTTGCGCCTGAGCCCCCGGGCCGAAGGCATGGTCGAGGTGGTGCGCGCCTTCGACCACGTGCGCCAGGGTGCCACGCCGCCGCTGTATGTCGATGGCTGCAACGGCTATTGGCACGGCCAGGCGGGCATGTTGCGGGTTGAGGAGGTGGGGCTGTGTTGAGTCGTAAACAATGGCTGCTCAAGGGTGCCGACCGGTTGTTGCCATTGATCCGCCGCGTGCCGTTTGGCGTGCAGCGTCTGGCCTTGCAGCAAGCCCTCAACCGCTGCCTGGCCGAGCCCCTGCGCGACGGTGGGTTTGACCTGCTGCGTGGGCGTTGGATGTGTTTGCGTATTCCTGACCTGGGGTTGTGCTGGTACCTGACCTTGGCGCGGGACGGGTTGCGGATTGCGCAAAAGGCCGAGGCGCAGGTAAGCATCAGTGGCAACTGGCGGGAGTTCTTGTTGCTCGCCAGCCGGCAGGAAGATCCGGATACGTTGTTCTTTCGGCGCCGGTTGGTGATTGAGGGGGATACGGAGTTGGGGTTGGGGTTGAAGAATTTGATCGACAGTTTGGACCCGGATGTGTTGCCGCCTTGGTTGTGGCGGAACTTGGAGCGGGCGGGGCGGGGGGTGGTGGTTTGATCGGTTTGTTTGGGCCGGACTCGGTCAAAAATATGGGAGGGGGCTTGCCCCCGATGAGGGCGTGTCAGTCACTTATTTGCTAACTGACCCGACGCCATCGGGGGCACTGAATCAACCAGCCTGGTAACCCATCAACTGTTCTTCGCACACGATCCGAATGGTGCGCCGCTGCACCTCGATCAACCCGCCTTCCACCAGCCGGTGCAGGATCCTTGAAAAGGTCTCCGGCTGGATCCCCAGCTTCGACGCCACCAGGCGCTTGGGCACTTGCAGCACCACCTCGCCACTCAGCGCATCGCGCTCCTGGAACAGGAAGTTGATCACCCGGCGGCTGGCGTTGGCCAGGGTCAGGGTGTCGATGTCCTTGAGGCGTTGGTGCAGGTGGATGCTCATGCTGGCGAGGATTGCCAGGCAAATTTTCGGCTGGTCTTCCAGGGCCCGGCGGTAGTGCTGGCCTTCGATGCTGACCAGCACGCTGTCTTTGAGCGCGGTGGCGCTCACCGGATAGGCCTTGGCCTGGGTGAACAGCAGCGCTTCGGCAAAGGTCTGGCCGGGCTGGATGACTTCCACCAGGTGTTCCTGGCCTTCACCCGTGACCCGATGCAACTTGATCTGGCCGCTGACCAGCAGGAAAAAACGCTCAGCCGCGTCGCCCTGGTGCATCAAGGGCGCATGGCCGGGCAGGCGCTTGAGATTGGCCAGAGTGCAGACGTCCTGGAAGGTTTTTTCCGGGAGCTGACTGAACAGGTGATGGCGACGCAGGGTCAGGACGATGTGGGGATGGGTGAGCATGTTTGGGCCTCCGCAATGGGGTAGCGTAGGGGGCTTGGTGCGGGGTTGATATGCCTCTGTGGGGGTACCTCTTGCGGGGTTTGTGTGAAAAATGTGAGAGGGGGCTTGCCCCCGATGAGGGAGTGTCAGTCACTTATTTTTTAACTGACCCGGCGCTATCGGGGGCAAGCTGAACTGGCCTAATGATTTTGGACACTTCAATCGGGCGCTATGATAGCGCCCAAATCTGAGGTGTTTGGATATGCGTAAATC
>NZ_VIUN01000030.1:0-14255 GCF_007828335.1 Pseudomonas sp. SJZ103 | reverse complement strand
TGTACACCCGGTGTGAATGGGGGCATAACTGGAGCATAATTCGTTTTTTTCAGTCTGTAACTACCGCCCTAGAGCCCAGTCAAAATGTTTTTTGGTATTCACTATGTCCGTGACCGAGATGCATCAGTAGATAGCAGCAGGCTGGCCGTCAGTAAGCATCTGCAAAGTGGACGAACCTGCCAATTTCAAAGGGGTTGTACCACTGAGCCCGATCAAATACTGCGGTGGATCACCGCTAGGGCGCGAATTCACAATTGCTCGAGCAGCGCATGTGACTGGGGGCACAATGGGGGGCAAATTTCGGTTCCTTAAAAAGGATGCCCCCACCGATGCCCCCAGATATTGCGGTTGTTTTCAAACGAAAACTCAGCGATGCCTTGATCCGCTCGCTGGCCGAACCGGGTAAACACGCCGATGGCGAAGTCCCTGGGCTCTACTTGGAGGTAAGGGCGTCAAGCAAGGTCGACAAATCTCCTTCCAAGGTTGGGCGATTGAAGTATCGCCTGCATGGCAAGGAAAACCGCTTCTCCATCGGCGCTTACCCCGACATTGGTCTCAAGGATTGCCCGCGGCGCACGCCGCGATGTGGCTAATCACATCGTCCCGCTCAAGGCCAAGACTGCCAAGATCGAGGCGAAGTTGCTCAATGAAGAGCGCACCTTCGCGTACGTGGCCAAGCAAGGGTTGGCATTCAAGCCTGCCGAACTGGTGACCAAATCCATCTCGGGTCGACCGGAGCTCTGAACAACCACATCTTGCCTGCCATTGGCAAAAAACCGGTCAGCGAGATCAAGCTGGAGCACATCACTACGATCATCACCGAGTTGCGTCGTCAACGCACCCTGGCCATGGCCCGGCGCGTGCGCACCATCATCCGCGCCATCCTGGGGTTGCCGAGGGCCGCGGCTGGGTGGAGCGCAACGTGGCGCTCAGCAACATCGAGGAGCTGAAGATCCGCCATATCGTCACCAGCAATCCGGCAATCGAAAGGCCAGTCGACCTGGGCAGGTTTCCGCTGCGTCTGGATGACTGCAACGACGGCAGCGTTGCGCCTGCTGGTCATGTTGCCGGTCCGCCCTGGCGAATTAGTGCAGATGCGGTGGGAAGACGTCGATCTGGGCGGCGCCGATTGGCGTTACGTGGTCGGCAAGACCAATCATCTGATGTAGTGCCCTTGAAACCTTGGATAAGCACTCTATTCATCACACACTGCGGCAACTCAACAAGAAGTATCAGGAGTCTGTCCGCAGTTTAGAAGGCAGCTTCGTATCGAAGCTATAGCGCAAGTGTGCTGCAGCCAAATCGTGGCGTTTCCCTTTAGAACCAGAAATCCGATCAGCGCGTGCAGGCAAAGCTATTTATTGAGTTTTATATTGCGCTAAAGCTATGGAACGACCGAGTTGGGCAAGCGTTGCGCACGAGCTCATACGGGCGCCTTGTGATGGACAGACCGTAGCAAGCCAACAGCCTACTATCCGGAAACCTGCGGTTTACTTGCCCAGAATGTTCTTCAACGCAGCGGTATGGCCGGCCGGGTCGTTTACGCTGGACATCACTTCGATGATGGTGATCGTCTGATCGTTCATCGCCATCAACGAGGCCATCAGTAGTTTCAGGCCGTTGAAATCGTCGGTGCCGTCCAGGCGGTACATCTTCAAGTCGTTCACCTGAATGGTCTTCTCGCTGGTCATGCGAAAGTTGGGTGAAGCGGCCTGCTGCTTTTCCTTCAAGGTATCCACGGCAAGGCGAAACGCAGCGTCCGGGGTGGTGCCCGCAGTCGGCGCCGGACCTTCGGTAACGATGATGGCCCGCTCGCTTTTCGGATCGAAGTACATCGTGCCGCCGTTCTCGCTGTTCAAGGCACGGGCCTCGACGCCTTCCAGCACGAACTTCAGCTTGCCGCCTGCCAGGGACACCGATTGCGTGTCCGATGGCGCCGTAGCGGTTTTTTCAGGCGGGGCAGCAACTGCCATGGTGGCCGCGCCGCTCAAGGCAGCAAGCACGCACAAGGAACGGGTCCAGCCCAACAGCAAATGCTTCGACATTGATAGCGCCTTTATTTTCAGGCCATCGAATATCGACGGACTGTCCTGCAGACAGCCTAGCTTACTTGCCTGCTACCGGTGGGTGTGACCATCAGGCCTAGGCCGTCAGTTTCGGGGATGCTGTAGGTTTTCTCGGCGGCCTTGGCTTGCCGCACGGTCAGATCAGAGAATGCCATCATCAAACGCCTAAGTCGTGAGACTTAGGCTCGATGCTGCCGGTCATCCCGATCCAACCCAAGCAACAACCCGGAACCGGCGCCCCCCCGTACTCCTTGGCCTCAATTCTGGCCTCAAAAACGCTGGCTGTCGGTGGATTTTCGTGGCGTTTGCTGGAACAAAAAAAGGAGTCGAAGCTCCTCTTTTCAAATACCTGCAGATGCCAATGGAAGTCTGTAGGTCACAATATGGAGCGGGAAACGAGACTCGCATCTGGCGTCCGACCCATTGAAATATAAGGGGTTTCTTTTCTTGCCGAAGCAGGAAAGTACTCAATTCTGGACTTATTTTCGGAGCATCTCAAGACCAAAAAATTGATCGAACAGCAGCATTCATTATGCTTGAGCCCGTCGGCGCGATTGGATGCTCATCCCCCATGCAGCTATCAACGGACAGATATGCTCAGGATTAACCTTTAACCTTCAAAAGAACAGCAACACCGAGGACAGCGGAAAGAATAGAGCCCATAAGCACTCCAACCTTCACCTCATCGACCAAATGCGGGTTAACCGGGAAGGCCAGCGCCCCGATGAAGAGGCTCATTGTGAAACCAATGCCGCACAGCAGCGCTACACCGTACAGCTGAGACCAATCACATTGCTCAGGCAGCTTGGCCAGCCCTGCGCGAATCGCTAGCGCAGCCAAACCAAACACACCAATTTGCTTGCCTAGCAATAGCCCAAGCGTTACCCCCAGAGGTACCTGGTCGATCAGGTTATTGGGAGATATACCGGCAAGAGACACTCCAGCATTGGCAAAACCGAAAATGGGCACAACAGCGAAAGCGACCCACGGATGCAGCTTTCCTTCCAGGTGGATGAGCGGTGATTTGCGCTCGCTGCTCGCCGCCCGCATCGGAATGCACAGTGCGAGAATGACACCGGCCAAGGTCGCGTGGATACCCGACTGAAGCATAAAGAACCACAGCAGACCGCCCGCTATCAGGTAAGGCCAGAGCCTGGTCACACCGAATCGGTTGAGCATCACCAGGAACACAATAACGCCCAGTGAGGCCAGCAACATACTGATCGACAAGCCGCTGGTGTAAAACAGAGCGATGATGAGCACAGCACCTAGGTCATCAAGAATCGCAAGCGCAGACAGAAAGATTTTCAACGAGATGGGCACACGTTTACCTAGCAGCGACAGTACGCCCAAGGCAAACGCAATATCGGTCGCAGCCGGAATAGCCCACCCTCCCAAGGTTTCGGCGTTACCCCAGTTGACCGCAATATATATCAAAGCAGGTACAAGCATGCCGCCTAACGCGGCGAATCCTGGAAGAGCGCGCTGGCTCCAGCTCGATAACTGGCCGACCAACATTTCGCGCTTGATCTCCAACCCCACCAGCATGAAAAAGACCGCCATCAGTCCATCATTGATCCAGTGCTCAATCGAGAGGCCAACGACTTTTACATGCAGTGACGAGAAGTAAATGTCTGCCAACGGAGAGTTAGCAACGAAGAGTGCTATCAAAGCAGCGGCCATGAGTATCAGGCCACCCGCTGATTCCGCGGCCAAGAAACGGGAGAAAAAAGCACGCGTGGCGGGAGATTCACGATGGCCGTGGGTTTTATCCGGACGTGAGGATTTCAAGCTCATAGGCACAGTCACTCCGCGCGGCGGCCCGACCTGCGCTGAATTAAACCTGCCCTCCCGCGTTTTGCGGTGACACCCGCGGGATATTCTACATGATAGGTTCCTGCAAGACCGCCTATCGGTTGTACGAGTGCGCTACGGCGGGTTAATATCCCGTGGTCTGTCTACGTACGCCGAAGGACTTACCTTGCCACGCTCGAACTGGCTGCCTACGCCGCCATAGCGCTCCGCCCCCTCGCACGCCCCTGACCGCCTCCTAGCTGCGGTAGTATTTTGCTGCGCCTGCTTTTTTGGCCGCGGCCATTCCACAACTCAATTGAAGACACAAGCACACACAGCTCAGTGCTAACAGCTGCGCGGGATGTGGTGCCTGCCATGGGTAAATAAATGTTTGAAAAGATCAAACTTGCTTGGCTGTCAAATATCCGAGCCGATGTCCTCGCGGGCCTCGTTGTTGCACTGGCGCTTATTCCAGAGGCTATTGCCTTTTCTATTATTGCCGGCGTCGACCCCAAGGTTGGCCTTTATGCCTCTTTCTGTATCTGCACTGTGATCTCGTTTGTTGGAGGGCGTGCGGCGATGATCTCGGCGGCCACCGGCGCCATGGCATTGCTCATGGTCAACCTGGTCAAGGATCATGGCCTCCAGTACCTCCTCGCCGCCTCGCTGACGTGCGGCGTACTTCAAATAATCGCGGGCTATCTGCGGCTGGGCGAGCTGATGCGCTTCGTATCGCGATCAGTCGTCACAGGATTCGTTAACGCCTTGGCGATCCTGATTTTCATGGCGCAGCTGCCAGAACTCACCGGGGTAACCTGGCCCGTTTACGCCATGACTGCTGGCGGACTGGCGATTATTTACCTGTTCCCAAGGCTGCCGGGCGTAGGAAAACTGCTCCCCTCGCCGCTCGTATGCATCATCGTGCTGACTGCGATTTCGATCTACATGGGCCTGAATATACATACGGTGGGCGACATGGGCTCGCTGCCTGATAGTCTGCCGATATTCTTGTGGCCAAGCGTGCCACTAAACCTTGAAACACTGATGATCGTACTGCCGTACTCTGCCGCGCTGGCAGTGGTCGGTTTGCTGGAGTCGATGATGACGGCAACCATCGTCGACGACCTGACAGACACGAGCAGCGACAAGAATCGTGAATGCAAAGGCCAGGGCATCGCCAACATCACCAGCAGCCTCATTGGCGGCATGGCAGGCTGCGCGATGATCGGACAGTCGATGATCAACGTTAAATCTGGCGGACGAACCCGCTTGTCTACGCTGAGTGCAGGCTTTTCACTGCTGATCATGATGATCTTCATGGGCGACTGGCTCGCCCGCATACCGATGGCCGCGTTGGTCGCCGTGATGATCATGGTCTCCATCAGCACCTTCAGTTGGGACTCCATCCGCAATCTCAAAGACTATCCGCTCTCAACGAACATCGTGATGTTGGTCACGGTGGTCGTGGTCGTCGCGACCCATAACCTGGCCTACGGCGTTGTCGCAGGCACCTTGCTGGCCGCCATGTTCTTCGCCAACAAGATCGGACATTACCTGGAGGTCACTTCTCAGCATGACCCCGCACATGCCCATCGCACTTACTACGTCACAGGCCAGGTGTTTTTTGGCTCAGCCGACAGGTTCACTCATTCGTTCGATCTTAAGGAACGACTGGAGACCCTGACCATCGATCTTCGAGAGGCCCACTTTTGGGATATAACTTCAGTCGCTGCGCTCGACAAGGTAGTACTAAAGCTGCGCCGAGAAGGGGTTCACGTAGATGTGATCGGGATGAACCAAGCTACGTCCACGATCGTGGATCGCTTTGGCGTTCACGACAAACCCGATGGCATAAGTAAGTTGATGGGGCATTAATCTGGCCCGCGCAAACCTGTTCATTGCACTCAATCGAATAGATTGCAGCCCAAAAAGACGTCATGTGACGGTGACATATTCGATCGAAGGGCTATGCAACCGGCAGGTTTTGCCGGGTTTGTTCTCAAAGCTTGTTAGGATAAAGGCGCTTACATCTCGTTTTACCATAGGAACAGCGGGGATAATGACAACTGCGCGTTAAAACGCGCCAACAACAAGGAGATTCTCATGGTTGAAAAGCCTACGGATGATCGGCCTAACACCCCTCACGTCCCTAGTGAGGACGGTATTCCTGCTCCTAGTGGAGCTGCCAACCTGATCGACACTGACTACGTCATCGGTCAAGACAATATCAAAGGAGAGTTTTCGTTCTCGCTCGATATCCACGGCAAAGTATTTATCATTTCAGCCGCCACAATTTTACTGTTCGTGATTTTGACATTGGCACTGCAGAATGAAGTAGAACCCCTCTTCAGCGCCATCCGGAACTGGTTGACTAGTCACCTCGCCTGGCTCTTCATGAGCATTGCGAACGTCTTTGTGGTGCTGTGCATTGCGCTGATTTTCTCCCCGTTGGGAAAGGTGCGTTTGGGCGGCAGAGATGCCAAACCAGACCACTCCTACGTCGGATGGTTTTCAATGCTGTTTGCCGCGGGCATGGGCATTGGCTTGATGTTTTATGGCGTCGCCGAACCCATGTCGCATTACGCGGCGTCCATGGGAGGCGTGACAGTCGATGCGAGCGGCGTGCGTACGGACTGGGCGCCGTTGGGTGGTGCAGCAGGCGATATGAAAGCATCCGCCGACTTGGCAATGGCCGCTACGATCTTTCACTGGGGACTTCATCCCTGGGCGATCTATGCGATTGTGGCGTTGTCCCTGGCGTTGTTTTCTTACAACAAGGGCTTACCGCTTTCGATACGCTCGATTTTCTATCCACTGTTGGGTGAGCGCGTTTGGGGCTGGCCGGGGCATATCATCGATATCCTGGCGGTATTCGCCACGCTATTCGGGTTGGCAACCTCTCTGGGCATTGGTGCAGAACAGGCTGCCGCGGGGATTGAATATCTCTTCGGGATACAATCGACGAATCTCAGTAAAGTCGTGCTGATCGTTGGCATTACCTTGATCGCGCTGTGGTCAGTCCTTTCCGGTTTGGACAAGGGCGTCAAAATGCTTTCCCAGATCAATATGGGACTCGCATTGCTCTTACTGGTGTTTATCATCGTAGTGGGACCGACCTTGGCCATCTTCACAGGGTTCTTCAAGAACCTGGTGACGTATGTTGAATACCTGCCAGCACTGTCAAATCCATTCGGCCGCACTGACACCCAATTCACCCAAGGCTGGACGGCCTTCTACTGGGCGTGGTGGATCAGTTGGTCGCCATTTGTAGGCATGTTTATCGCGCGCGTCAGTCGTGGTCGAACGGTCAGAGAGTTTCTGATCTCGGTCTTGCTCGTTCCCTCAGTGGTGTCTGTGCTATGGATGACAACGTTCGGCGGAACGGCCATTGACCAAACGACCTTACAGGGCCTAGTGGGCGTCAAGGACGCTGTGCTGGAGCTGAAGTTGTTCGCCATGCTGGGAGAGTTGCCTCTTAAAGAGATCACCTCCTTCCTGGGCATCGTTCTGGTCATTGTATTTTTTATTACCTCCTCGGACTCAGGCTCCTTGGTAATCGACACGATCACCGCCGGCGGCAAGGTGGATGCGCCTGTGCCTCAACGAGTGTTCTGGGCTGTCATCGAGGGCGTAATTGCGATTGCCCTTCTGTTGGGTGGGGGGCTGGTTGCACTGCAGGCAATGGCAGTATCCACAGGTTTACCTTTCGCAATCGTTTTAATGCTGGGATGCATATCCCTAGTGAAAGGACTGATGTCTGAGCCTCGTTAGCAAATAGGGCTTTAGCTGTCAGCGCGCAGCAAACATACCCGTTACGCCATCGCCTGGGGCGATGGCGTAACGTTGGCAGCAGAACTCCCTACTAAAAACTCCAACGTAGAGCAGCACTGTCGCACTGATATCAGCGAGTGAATCGCCGGGTGCGCGCAAGCGACTTAGGCGAGCACTCAAAAGCGAGAGGCCTGATTAAGTTTATTAACGTCAGGTCGATAGTCTAGATACCTAGATCACACCCTCGCAGTCAGGAAGCTTGCATGCACCTTAGAAACCTCAACGTAGCTCCACGAGCGTCCTTGTTTTTCGCGTCAATCATTTTGTTGGTCTTTGTGCTCGGCGCAGTTGCCGCTCTGCAGATGGGCAAGCTGCGTGACGCCGAAAAAGACGTCGAAACCAATTGGCTTCCAAGCATCCGACAAACGGCGTTGATGAATGTTGGAGTAATGCGACTCAGGCTTGAAACTCAGCGTGCGCTTGCTGACCCTAAAGCACTTCAATCGACGGTTGCGTCTTTCGCAGGCTACCGTAAAGCTTTCGCGGATGCGGTGCTGAATTATGAACCGCTGATCGCTAGCAACGACGAGCGCACACGTTATCTAGTGGTGAAAGCGTCCGCTGATGCATACGCCAAACAGTTGGATATGCTTGAACCATTAATGGCGAGCGGTGACATACCTGCCGCTGTCAACCTGGTGAGTACAGGCATCAGGCCGTTGACGAATAGGATGGAGGGTGAGATCAAAGCCCTGACTGACTTCAACAACGATGGCGCAACAGCGGCTGGGCAATACGCAACCAATACTTACTCCGACGGTATCTGGGTAATCATTGGCCTTATTTCAGTTGTCGTAGTCCTAACTGTGGCGTTGGCAACACTTCTGACCAAGAGCATTACGGCCCCAATCGGTGCAGCGTTGTCTGTGGCAGAACGCATCGCCGGCAGTGATCTCTCCAAAGAAGTGCACGTCAGCGGGAAGGATGAAGCCGGACGCCTGTTAAAAGCGCTGGCCCAAATGCAAGAGAACCTTCGCAGAACCATCATGCAAATCGGAGACTCATCTACACAGCTGGCCTCAGCTGCGGAAGAAATGACAGCGGTCACTGAGGAATCCAGTCGAGGCCTCATCTCTCAAAATGATGAGGTCAACCAAGCTGCCACTGCGGTAACTGAGATGAGTGCGGCGGTTGATGAAGTGGCCCGTAATGCGGAGTCGGCCTCGGAAGAGTCGCGTCGCACCCAGGACTTTACTGAGACCGGTTTAGAGCGGGTCTCTCAAACGTTGAAGTCGATTCAAAAACTCAGCGGCAATGTTGAAGCCACGAGTGACAAGATTCAGGTTTTGTCACAGCGGGCTCAAAGCATCAACAAAGTCGTCGAAGTGATTCGTGCAATCGCAGAGCAAACTAACCTTCTGGCGTTGAACGCAGCGATTGAAGCTGCCAGGGCTGGTGAGCAAGGCCGCGGCTTTGCAGTCGTTGCTGACGAAGTAAGGGCGTTGGCGCACAGAACGCAGTCTTCCACTCAAGAGATCGAACAGATGATCTCCGCAATGCAGAGCGATTCAGCTGAAGCAGTGGAAGCCATGAGTAAAAGCAAGGAGCTAGCAACCCAATCCCTCGATGTGGCACAGGAGGCCAGCAGTTCACTGGATCAGATCGCCAAGGCCATTACCCAGATTAATGAGCGAAATATGTTGATCGCAACTGCGTCTGAAGAACAGGCCCATGTTGCCCGAGAAGTTGATCGTAATCTCGTCAGCATTCGAGAGCTTGCCGTGCAAAGTTCTGCAGGCGCCAGTCAAACAGCCAGCGCATGCGGGGAAATGTCTAAGCTGGCGGTTGATCTTAATAAGATGGTGAATCGCTTCGTTGTTTGAAAAAATGAAGCAGGATACTCGATGTGTGCCTGACGCGATGAGGGCTCTCAAACGGATCATGAGACACGCTGAGTGCTTGACTGGAAGTCTTTTGCAAGCTCAATGGCCGAGGTAATGGCAGCCCGCGCTTGCGGGCTATTCCTCCCGCACATCGATCCGGTTACGGCCGATGCCTGAGCCAGGGTGTCACAAGCATTCACCATACTGACCGCTAGTGAGTAAGCGTCCGGCGAAGTCACCTATCGCCGTGACATAAAATGCTAGTTTCCTTGCGTCCACTCTAGGGTGCCTGGGAAGCGCGCGACAAACCGTGTGCCAGCCCCTGGTGTAGAGGTTACGGATAGCGTCCCGTTATGACCCGTTACGATCTGAGAGGCGATATACAAACCCAGGCCTAATCCTTCTCCCCGACCACCGCCCGCCGACCTCGTAAACGGCTGGAACAGTAGTGGCAATAGCGTATCTGGTATTTCTGGGCCTTGGTTCAGCACTGACAGAACGATGTGATTTTCTTGCATGCTTGCGAGCACCTCTATCGGGTGATCACGCGACCCGTGAGTTACCGCATTGCCCAAAAGGTTCGACAACAACTGTCCCATCCTCCCAGCATCACAAAAGATCCCTGGTGAGATGACTACTTCTCGAGTGATTTTGACGTGGGGATGGCTCGCAATGATTTCGTTTATGACGGCTATAAAAATGTCGCCAAGGCTGTCTACCAAGATGCGTTTGACCGGAATGCCTCCCCCCAGCTTTCCACGAGAAAAATCCAGGACATCTTCAATCAGGTTACTCATCCGCTGCGAGCTTTGTCGGATGGCAGTCGCAAGTTTTTGCTCTCGGCCAATAGGAAGCTTAGCTTCAAGCATGTCGGCGCTCATGCGGATAGCGCTCAGCGGTGAGCGGAGGTCGTGACCGAGGACGGCAATGAACTGATCCCGAATGATGCCTGCCTCGGTGGCATTGGCCAACTCAATTGTCTTGGCCTCAAGATCCGCCTGAACGTCCAGTTGAACGGCGATTAACTGGGCGAACAGCGTCAGCGTGTTACAAACCGCTTCCTCATCAAACTGAGCCGGCACTTGATCTATAGCGCAGAGCGTTCCGAAAAAATCCCCGTTTGACCTGATGATTGGAATGGAGACATAGCTTTCCAGACAGTATTTCTCGGGGGTGTGGTGATTCGAATAAACCGGGTGCTCACTGGCATGCTTGAATATGACTGGCTTTCGATGCTGACGGATTTCGTGACAGATTGTCGTTTCCAGTATCAACTCGCCGCCTGGCACGAGCCCAAAATTTATGGAGTCGTCTACGGCGCAAGCCACCCATTTGGTCTCGGTAACCCGAGCAATTGCGGCAAAGCGCATGCCGGTTGTGTGCTTGACCATGTTGAGAATAAGTGGCACGGCATCAATCTTGGCAACCGTGCTGATATCGTTTGAAAAGTCAGACGGATGAGGCATTAAGATCGCCGATTGGGAGGGTGGAAAATTGGAATTAAAGCGCAAGTCCCTGCCTTTGACAATGAGCGCCCGCAGGTAAGCGGTAAGCGCCCGGCCAACACACCCTCCTGAATCCAAACCTCAATGAAGCACACACCAACGCCCCCAGCGTTGGGATCAGAACGAGATATTGGCTGAATGGTTAGGTCAATGCATCACCAGTTCATAATCGGCAACCCTGGACGGAAATCGTGTTTCTGGCCGCTGCGCCCCCAATGTTGATGTCCAACATTTCGGGGTCAGATCAGAATACGCGGACACCATCGCCCTTAAAGCTGGAGTTCGGTAGGTGACTTGGCCGGACGGTTACGCTAGTGAGTCAATGCCCACAGGAATATCGGTCGGACAGGCGCTAACGTTTCACTATCAAGCGGTGACTCAGTTCCATAACTCGCCAACAGGCTTTGACGCTGAGTAATAAGTCGCTACCTGCGCCTGCAACAGTTCTGCGGTTGCCAGGGCATCGGTTAATGCATGGTGAGCGTGATAAGCCGGAAGACCCAGGCGCGCCCGGCTATCCGCCAGCCTTATGGACGGTTGTGAGCGCCCCATAAATCGGGCGAACCATCCACGTTTTTGCCGATGTAGTCGGGCTTCCAGTTGCATCGTATCAATGACCGGGAACTCAAGCCCCTCCCCTAAATGCCTACGCACTGCCTGATCCAAAAAGGCTCGCTCAATATTCCGATAATGGACGACCATCACCTTGCCTGCCATGGCCTCCAGCAATGGGGCCAGCACCTGCTCAAAGGTGGGAGCATCTGAAATTTCAGCATGGGTTATGTGATGAAACGTCACCGACTTTTCATTCAGCTCGGACGCAGGTTTTATCACCCAGTAAAGCGAACTCCCACAGTAAATGCGCTGCAGCGTGAACGGCATTACCCCGATGCTCACAATACTGTCAGCCTGTGCATCAAGGCCGGTGGTTTCCACGTCCATGGCCAGCAGTTGCAAGCTATCAATGGAGGTCTGTGCCGAGACCGCGCCGGCTTGATAGAACTGTCGCAAGCGGCTGTTAACGGCATTGTCTGCCAGGGTCTCGAACCTGGAAGACCACTCCAGCACTTTATGATTGGGCTGCGCTTTCACGTGTTTCATGACGACAGGCGACCCTTTGACGGATAACGGAAGCGCAAGAAATTCTGGCCATTACTCAAGACCTGAAACGCCTCTTTGAGATTATGTCGTTCACTGTTGGAAAAGCGTTCCGGTTCAACATAATTATTGAGCGCCGCTCCCTGCTCCAGTGCGTCAACCTGATGTCGAATTCGCACCATTGACAGAAACTCCAGCGCGTATCGGAGTTGCTTTAATGCTTCAGGCGGAATGATGTTGCTGTTCGCGATGGCGTCCATACGATCAAATGAATTCTGCGCGGTACTGCCACACGCGAGCGCGTGGATGCGGATCAGGTCTGTCAGCGGTGCGGTACCTCGCCCCTTCAGGTTGATGATCCGTTTGTGCTGTCCGTCTGTCTCAACCACAAAGGTCCGGAAAAAGCCTAATGGCGGCGTCCGGTTAAGGGCAATTCGAGCCATGGCACTTAGAAAAACAGGATGTGCGCTGGATTTTCGAGCACACAGAACTTTCAGTTCCTGCACAAGCTCGAGCTCGCCAAACACACCATCCAGATCGAAAAAAATACAACTATTGAGCAACGTCTTGGGATTTGGCTTTTCGATCCACTGATCAAAATAACTTCGCCATACCTTCAACGGCTGACGCCACTGATCGTTTGTCGCCATGATTCCGCCTTTGCAATAGCTGTAGCCGCATGCGGCCAGGCCATCACTCACAAACGTCGCCAACGCTCGGAAGTAAACATCGTGCTGGATTGGATCGAAGCGGTCGTCGAGCACCAGGGCATTGTCCTGGTCCGTCACCAACAACTGCTCATCACGCGCCATGGAACCCAACACCATAAAGCAGTAAGGCACCGGAGGCGGCCCCAGTTTTTTCTCTGCGAGCTCCAGCAAACGCTGGGTAAAGGCCCGGCCAATACCGGAAATCGCGCTACCAATCATGTGCGCCGTCGCGCCGTCACGCACCATGCGGATGTAGGTTCCGCGCAGGTCACGCAAAAGCGATTTAAGGCCGTCGACCGAAGTCTGGTTAGAAATTCTGTTTACCAGATACAAACTGCTGTGTGACTCGTAGCGGATGATATCCGACAGGTTGATCAGCCCAATCGGATGGCCATGATGGACCACCGGCAGATGGTGAATATTACGGCGCAACATCACCAGCATCGCTTCAAACACTGAGTCGTCTGCGCCTATCGTTACCGGCTCGGCCGTCATGATGTCTCGGGCAGCCGTTTCGTCAGCGTTTCGGCCGGCCGCGACAACACGTGTGCGAAGGTCCCGATCCGTCACGATCCCTTGGATTTCAGCCGCCTGCAAGCCCGCTGATGACATCACTAGAACGCAAGAAACGCTTTGTTCTGTCATGATTTTTGCCGCGTCGCCGACGCAGGTATCCGACGTGACCCACACCAAGGGCCGAGAGATAAGACCTCGGCATTTGAGCTGAATAAGCTCACTGGCACGCCCCTGCGCCTCAACGGCAGTCTTGAGCCTGGAGTGCCCCTCAGCTTCAACGAAGTCGGCGAAAGCATCATGCTGCGCGCAAAGGTCAGCGAACACGTCGGCGGGTATGTAATAGATCAGGCTATCTTCCAAGGCCCGGGCGGGAAAACGCACCTTGTTACTGCGCAACAAACCGGCCTGACCGAAGAGGTCACCTTCGACAAGTCGGTTGTAGAGCTCGCCATTGCGCCGGTAAATCTCCACCGCACCGCTACGCACATAGTGCAAGTCATGAATGATCGCGCCCGCTTCAAGGATGTCGCTGCCGGCCTTGAAATAACTCACTTCTACCCGCCGAGCGATGGCGTCTACCGATTCTTTTGGCAGCGTATCAAATGGAGCAAAACGATAGAGGTGGTCGCTGATCTCCTGTAACTCGATTTGCATGAAACCTCGAAATGCTGAAAAGAACTAAAGTTACGAGCGCCCTACATCGCAAAGGGCAGTGGCCTTTCTGTGTCGCCCACCAGATCACATCCCGATACGAGGATCAAGCGCCACGTCTGATCTACGCTATGAGTGGCAACAACTGCTGCGTAACGGCGGGCCGTCATATTTATAATCCCGGCAGGCGCGGCATTCACTGAATGTACAGCGCAGGTGGAGGTTATTTCTGAACGGTCAGAGGCATTTGCGATCTGCATT
>NZ_VIUN01000029.1:0-17313 GCF_007828335.1 Pseudomonas sp. SJZ103 | reverse complement strand
TCAGCTGTAATGTTTGCGCTGTGCCTGGATTGACCCAGTTGCCGACGCAAGACTGCCCGATCTCCAAGCCTGAAAAAATCCAGCACAGACAATGAGTTACAACGATTCAGGCTGGGTCAGTGAAATCTCGGCAACTCGGCATTGGCGCCAACAAAGAGTGTAAAGCTCGGTATTCTCGTAAAGGGCTACTCTGGCTTACTTCACGACGCCGTACAGTTTGCTAGTAGTGCAGCCAGAAACCCGGCGTCGAACTTCGTCCCCTAGAACCCAGAACCTACTGCGGCACGCCCGCAAATATCGTCAATACTAATTTAAATTAATCAAACGGCAGGACAAACTGAACATAAAAACGATCGCCTACAGGTCGATTTTCCCCCGCAAACTCATGCAGCCACTTTGCAGTAACGCCACCTTTGGAATCCCCATAAGTGATATGAGGCCCTGCCGCCATAATCTGCTGGCGAAATCCATCGCCGACCGTCTCGCCCTCAAGTTTGTCGTCAGAAATTTGTTTGGTCGCATAACCACCAAGGCCGATAGATAACTTTGGCATTGAGTCAAACGCATAATAACTCACCCCATACTCGATGAATCCGACTGTTCCAGAATCGTAGTTTGTATCTCTATTTTTTGTGTGAAATTCGACTCCTACGCCGCCCGAGATCTCGACTTTCGGTGTAGGGAACCAAGTCACCATTGAGAGAGGAACAAAACTATAGTAGTTATTTGAAACATCACTACCCGTAGGAACATATATTGCCACGCCGGTATATCCAGAAATACTATGGTCCGCCGCCCCCCATGTCAGGTTAATAGGTTCAATATCTACGTTCGCAACTCCCGTATTCCTTGCACTCCCGAAATCGGTACCGATACTGATGTGAACGATCGGAATGGTCACCACGCTAGAAACACCAAACATCCCTATATCAATGTTCCAGCTATGGTTGAATCGCATCGCATCCGCAACGATATCAGCCTTAAAACCTGGTACAGAATTACGCCCGTTGCCATCAGCGAAAGTGTTGGCTCTATAAACCTGGGTATAATTCATGAGCCAGGTTTCGCCAGGCTTTGGATACAGTCCACCCAATACCGTACTCACCCCCAGTGGGTAGGAGAGATTACCTTGCTCTGTCGCATTAACATCAAGACTCGGCAAGCAAACGACACAACCCATCACCAGCGATTTTACATAAAGGCTAATTAATTTCATCGGTATTCTCCATTTATTATTATTAATATTGAGTGTTCTACCACTTTTGCCCAAACACCTGCATCAACCGCAACGGATACATTGAGTTCTTTATACCGGCCCGCGCCTCTTAATATACAATTTTAAAATTGAAATTTTGGCGAGCAAATTGACGTTCAAAATTATTGAGCGCAAGTGCTTCTCCATAGATCAGTTTTCCAAAAAAATAATGCGATAAATGAGCCCACCTCAAAAACCACCCAACTAGTCCTTCAAATCAATAACTAATCACATGTGCCAATTTAACGCCAAATTCTAACTTCCTTGAGTAAATTTACTCCAGCGATAGCCTCTCCCTGAGAGCACCACTGTTGATTGATATCTTCGAAAAATTCAGAACTAGATGTCCAGCACCAACTCGTCGCTGAGTGCGCGTGACACGCATACACACATCATATTGCTGAGCTTTTTTTCATCGTCTGTCAGATAGTCGTCGCGGTGATCGGGTACACCTTCCAGCACGGCAGTCAAGCAGGTGCCGCAGACACCTTGTTCGCAACTGGTGGGTACCTCGACACCGAGTGCGGCGAGGCTGGTGATGATGCTTTCGCCGGGGCCGACAACGGTGCTGTGGCCGCTGCGCGCGAGACGCAGGCGAAATTCTCGGCCGCCGGCAAGCTGAGTTGGGTCGGCCCCAAAATATTCGCGGTGCACTGCGTCGGCTGGCCAATTCGTGGCGGCCACGGATTGCACCAGGTCCATGAACGGACGCGGACCGCAAACATACAGATCTGCGTCTTGGGTGCGCGCTCCAAGTAGAGTGCTCAGAAGCTGTCGCAGCCGCTCCGGATCATTTTCGTGATGGAGGTGGCAAATATCATGAAAGTCCGGCCCGGACAGTTGATCGTAAAACGCGGCATGGGCCGGTGAACGGGTGAAGTAGTGCAGCGCACATGGCCGCCCCGCATCGCGCAGGGCATGCGCCATCGACAGCAATGGCGTGATCCCAATGCCGCCGGCGAGCAGCAACACGGGACCGTCCCCACGGACGATTCCAAAGTTGTTGCGTGGAGCACCAATCTGAAGCGTGTCGCCGGCCCGGACATTGTCGTGCATGGCTGACGAACCACCGCGAGATTTCAGTTCCCGCTTCACTGCAATGCGGTACACATCACGTTCCGTAGGGGAATTCCACAGCGAATACTGACGGATAAGGCCCGACGCAAGATGCACGTCTATGTGGGCACCGGCAGTGAACGGCGGCAAAGCCTCCGGTCCTGCGCTTCGCAGTTCGAACGAACGTACATCGATCGCTTCGTCCCTGATCGCGGTTACTCTTGTTGTTATCAAGCTCATGGCAAACCTCATAATTCACGGACGATACCTGTGGGCACGTTCGGCAATAGCCGCTTGCGCCAGCGAACTCGTGGCGCGCTTCACCGAAAGGCGCAGGATTACTTCGCCGAGACCTCGGTCAGACGGTCCGCCCAGCGCTCCACGTCCTGGTCCAGTATCTCTGGCCGTGTTTCTTCGCGCGTGTCGGGAACACGACCAGACAATGCCTGTTGTGAATGGGCCACGTCTTTGACCAACTTGTTCATGTCCACGTCAACCAGCACCCCGCCACGCTTGCGGATTTTGCCGTCGATAAACACCGTGTCTACGTTAGCGGCATGTCCCGCAAGGACCAACGAATTGACCGGATCAGTCACCGGCATCAAGTTCAAGTGCGTGGCATTGACCAAGACCACGTCAGCCCGCTTACCTGGCACTAGACTGCCAACAAGGTGGTCGATGCCCATGGCTTTCGCACCGTTGATTGTGGCCCAGCGAAAAATGTCGCGGGAGCTGACTTGCTGCTCGGTGATCGCGGTCATCGCTCCAGCAGTGGCTCCATTGACTTGATGCCGAGCAAAAACCAAGGCCATTCGCATGATCGCGAACATGTCACCCGTCATGCATGACACCGTATCGGTGCCCAGGGAGATGTTGACGCCAGAGGTGACAGCATCGAGGTAGTTGACAGGTTTGTTGATCCCCATATAGAGCTCGGTATCGGGCGAACTCGCGAAATGCGCACCAGCCTCCTGCATCATCATGAAGTCGCTGTAACCGAACTCATTGCAATGCGAGAGGATCGCGCGTGAATCAATCAGCCCTTTCCCAAACAGCTTCTGCGCGCCGCGGCTGATCGGCGCCGTACCGATGCCGCAGGCGGTGTGGCCGGTCCACTTGAGGTTCATGTCCAGTGCCGATCGGATCTCAGCCTCGGTTTGCTCAAACGGCAGCATGCCCTGTTCAGTAATGGCGATGCCCATGCGCAGCAGGCCGTCGTTGGCGCCGAAATGCTGATCGAGAACGCGCCGTGCATCGCTCAATCGACTGGAGTGCGTCGCGAAGCCGTCGCTTTCATAGACAGGGCAATAGCCATAACCCCATATCCCTCGAATACCTGCTGCCTTGACGCCTTCCACCGTGGCATCCGCATGCTCGGGAGTAATGATGCAATGGGAGTGATCGAACACCGAAGTCACGCCACCGCTGATCATTTCCACGGCCGAGGCGTAGGAGCCCAGACGGGTGTCTTCCGGTTGGTAGACGGCCAGGAACTTCTGCCTGACCATGTGCAAATAACCGAGCAGGGTCATGTCACCGCAGATGCCGCGCAGCGCCCCTTGCCACAGGTGCTTGTGCATGTCGATCAGGCCGGGGATGACAATCATCCCGGTGCCGTCGATGACCTCGCAATCGGGAGGTGCAACGATGTCGCCGCCGACCGCGGTGATCAAAGTACCTTCGATCAGCAAGGATCCGTCTTTGATATCCCCCAGGTGAGCATCGTTAGTCACTATCCAGGCGTTTTTGATCAGTGTGCTAGTAGCCATGAGTTATTCTCACATTGTTATTTTTTTACAGGCTGTTGGTGGTTAAGCGTCCAAACCCGGTATCGGTGCCGCATCGATCAGTACAAACGCGACCCGGCAAGGTTGCTCTGAGCGGTTTTCCCAAGCATGGTTGGTCCCACGCTGTACCATCACGTCGCCCGCCCGCATCACGACCTCGCCTTCGTCAAGAACACAGTGAATCTCGCCCGCGATAACCACCACGAAGTCGACCGATTTGGTCCGATGCAGCATCGGGTTGCTCGACTGATTGCTGTCACCGGTGTCGATCAGTTTCTGGCCGGCACGCAGCGCTCCTTTCCAGTCCCGATCAGGCGGGAATTCGACAACACGAAATACCGAGCCGCCTGCCGGAGGCGCGATACGGTGGGGCAGTGTTACCGGATCGCCCAGCGCTACGTTGTCTGCGGGAACCTGGGTCGTCCACAGTTCTGTGGTAGCCAACGTAGCGATACCCAAGAGTACGTCAACATGGGGCGACGCCTCATCGCTGACGACGACGGCGCGACCTTGAGCGTTATGTCCGGTAATGATGCGTCGCACGGCGGCAACCCGCGGAACGATAGAAGATGTTTCAGTGTGGTTCATGTTGATCTTTCCTAAGGTGGATGGCTCGAACCTGATGAGCAGATGCGTCCGTGGGTTAAATGGAAGTAACTGGTATGTGGTGTGCTTCCCTCTCCTTCAGCAACAAACCGTCGAGCACCCGCCGGGCACGCACAGCTGCCGCATCGCCCACTAACAGCACTGGTTTGAGTGACCAGAAGTCAGCATCTCCGATGACTTGCTGCTGCGCTTCGAGCATTGGCGCATCTTCAGTGAGGAACGGGGTCAGCAGCCCTTCCAGGTGGCGTTGCGCACGATCGGCGCCATCTGGGTAGGTGCGTTTCTCAAAGCACGAGGCAAAAAAGTAATGCGTGGTGCTCTCGCTTTCCGGGGTGAACACGTGCGGGATCCGTATGGTGCGTCCTGTATCACGCGGATGTCCGGCCTGGGCGACAGTGACCGTCAGCAGCATTGATGCAGGCGGATCCCAGCGAACATCCATCCAGCGGTCAGCGAGTTGACCTTGCGCCAATTGGAAATGCATACGCACGAAGGGCATTGGATCTTCAGACTGGACCCTACGGACGCAATGCACCGTTTCGCCCTCCTGACTGACCTCAGCTTTCGCAGCACTAACTGCGCCGCTGCCCAGAGTGCCTGGATGCAGAAACTGCACATGACTCAGATCGAGGATGTTGTCCGATTCCAGCACATAGTTGGCCTTCACATGCTGGTGGCCACGGCTTACATGACAGAGCTCTTCATCAATACAGCTGTAGTCGGGTAGTGCCTGCAAATCGGCCAGTTCCGGGCTCCCCGGCCAGAACCAGACCATGCCGTGGCGTTCTTGAACAGGGAACGAACGCACTACCGCCGCCGCTGGAATACGCCCATCGCCATGCGGGTTATGGACGCAGCGACCGGTGCCGTCGAATTCCAGGCCATGGTAGGCGCACTGCACACGGCCGGCCCCAGCAAGGGTACCGAGGTGCAAGGGTGCGAAGCGATGCGGGCAACGGTCATGCAGTGCACACACTTCGCCCTCCTCGTTTCGGAACAGAACCAGAGGCCAGCCAACTAAAGTGCGCGCTATCAACGTCGTGGAGCTGAACTCGTCGCTCCATCCTGCCATGTACCAACGATTCTGTAGAAATGCCATGTTATTTCTCCAACATTAATGAAACTGCGTCGCGCTGCCGGGAACGTCGTGCTATTGCCCAGTGAACGATTGACACCGCCGAGCTGAAGGCTTTGATCAACGCGACTGCATCTGCTTCAGCCGCTCACGCACGCTGTACTCGCAGCTATAACATGACCTGTTCTGGCCCCTTCAAACCGAGCATCGCACGCGCCTCGTCAGGCGTAGCCACTTCCAGCGACAATTCGGCAAGGATGCGTTTGATCTTGTGCACTTGCTCGGCGTTGGAGGTCGCCAGTTGGCCTTTGCCAAGGAATAGACTGTCCTCCAATCCAACCCGGACATTCGCGCCCATGATGGCGCCGACTGTCAGCAGCGGCATCTGATGACGTCCGGCACCCAAAATGGACCAGTGGTAGTTTTCGCGTCCGAACAGACGGTCGGCAGTGTTGCGCATCATTGCCAGATTCTCCGGGTGCGGGCCCATGCCGCCCAGAATTCCAAAGATCGACTGGATGAACAGCGGCGGCTTTACCAACCCTTGCTCAACAAAATGCGCCAAGTTGTAGAGATGGCCGATGTCATAGCACTCGAATTCGAAACGAGTGCCGCATCCCTCGCCCAGCTCCAGCAAAATGCGTTTGATGTCGCGAAAGGTGTTGCGGAAGATGATGTCTTCAGTGCCCTCGACGTAGGGCCGCTCCCATTCGTAGCGCCAGTGTTTGATTTTCGTGGCGGCCGGATGAATAGAGAAGTTCATCGACCCCATATTGAGCGACGCCATTTCGGGCTTGACCAGCAGCGGGAAGGCAAGTCGTTCTTCCAGCGTCATGTTGGTACTGCCGCCGGTCGTAATGTTCACCACTGCGTTCGTCCGGGCCATGATCTCCGGCACGAATTGCCGGAAAATCGCCGGGTCCGCCGAGGGGCGTCCATCACGAGGATCCCGCGCATGCAGATGCAAGATAGCCGCCCCGGCTTCTGCCGCCGCCACCGATTGGGCGATGATCTGTTCGGGCGTGATCGGCAGGTATTCGGACATCGTTGGCGTATGGATCGCGCCGGTAACCGCGCAGCTGATAATGACTTTGTTCGACATGAGGATTCCTCTAAGCGATGGCCCGATGCGACTCATCGGCACGCAACCGGCTAACGATTTCATCAAAGAGTGCCGGCAGACGTTCGCCGTCCTGAGCAACACCGAAGACGTAGTGGTCCGGCCGTACCAAGGCAGCAACGCATTGGTGTCGGGCGAACCACGCGCCTACCACGCCATCGCGTTCGATGAAACAGCACTCTTGTTCCACTGACGGCACATCTGACGGCACAGCATTACCGACACGATTTGCCACGCGCACGATACGTAGATTGATGTGCGCAGCCGACGCCCGAACGGCTATCAATTGCGCGGCCGATACTGATTGCGAGACAAACAGGCGAAAGCCCGTGCCAGCGACATCATCGAGTAAAGCGCCATCACCGGTTTGGCGCGGCTGTGGAAATAGCGTGCCGCGCGCCGAATGAGGCGACACAGACAAAAAACCTTGCTCCAGTGGCGGCATCAGATCCTGGCGTAACGTCGTACGTAACGTGCCGCCCATCTCGCTGATGAGTTTTTCGTCTCGGTCCAAAGCCTTCTGCTCGTCGCGTTCGCAGATAAAGCGGCCCAGTGATTTGATGATTTGGGTCAGACGTTGCACATGAGCACTGCGCTCGAGCTGATAAGTGTCGAGCAAATCAGACGCGGCGCCACCTTGCAGTACCTGGACCAGCTTCCACACCACGTTCACGACGTCACGAACACCTTGGCACATACCTTGACCCAAGAACGGGGGTTGCTGATGAGCTGCGTCACCCGCCAGGAACACTCGATCCTGGCGCCAGGTCTGTGCCACCAAGGCATGGAAACGGTATGCAGAACTACGCCACAACGTCGCCTGTCCTGGCTTAATCCAGCGTTCGAGGAGTTTCCACACATTAGCATCCTGAACCATCAATGCCGGGTCCTCGTCCTCATGCAGCATGATCTCCCAGCGTCGGTGGTTACCGGGTCCGACGACGTACGTGGCTGGGCGATTTGGTTCGCAATATTGCACGTTTACGTCGGGGAGCTCGGCCAGTGCTGCCGGCTCCACCTTGACATCGACAACCAGCCAGGGCTCGTCAAAGTCGAGGTCGTCCAACAGCATTCCGCAGAGCCGCCGCACTGTGCTGTTAGCGCCATCACAACCCAGTACAAAGCGAGCTTGTTCTATACCGCTACCGTCCTTGCTGCGGACGTCGAGCGATACATGCTGCGCGTGTTGCGAGATTGCAGTGACCTCACACCCCAGCCGAACGGTCACACTGTCATGCCGAAAGGCCTTAGCTCGCAGCGCTTCTTCCACGGGGGGCTGGGTGAACGATAGGTTGGGTGGCCAACCCATCACGAACGGAGGCGGTGCTGCGTCGAGCCTCTTGATGATAGGCCCGCGCACGCCTCGATATTCAGACGCCGGATAGGGAGCCACGTGCGGCAGGACCGCTTCCACCACACCAATTTCCTGGAATACGCGCATGATCTCGTGGTCAAGGGCGATAGCTCGCGGCTTGTCGTAAACCGTATCGAGCCGATCCAGAACCAGTGTCTTCAGTCCGGCACGGCCAAGCAAATTGGCCGCCACTGCGCCCGATGGTCCGAAACCCACAATAGCGACGTCATACATGGTGTGCATCCGCCTGCGCGGCACTCGCTAACCGACTGCGCATGCCTTCACGCCACTGTTCCTGAGTGGCAAAGCCTGGGAGTGAGCGGCACAGTGCTTCAGTTTTCGCCAGAATCTCCTCATTGGTCTGCATCAAGTCGAGCTCACCGCGGCAAGGCTGCGGGGTGTACCAAGGGCTATCGACGAACAACTCCAACGGATTTCCCTCGGGGTCCTTGAGGTAGAGAGACCAAGCATTGCCGTGGTCAATCTGCAGCATGTCCTCTATGCCGGATTCGCTAAGCCGACGAAAACACAGGCGCAAGTCATCCAGGCTTTGAACACCGAAGGAAATCTGGTTGATCGGGTTGTAGATGGCATCAGCGGGCCGTCCTTCAATGAGGACAAACTGGTGATGATCTTCGCCACTTTTAGTCAGGAATACGATTTTTTGACCGTTGAATCGAACACCGCGATCACTGGGCAGGAACCCGAAAAAGCTGACGTAGAAGGCCTCCAGTTTCTCGATGTCAATCGCATTGACGCCAAAGTGTTCAAATCTGGTTGGGGGGAGGATGGGCATAGTAGTGCCTCTTATGCAGGGTTTTAGGGAGCAACGCTCATATGTGTTTGAGGGGCTTGATGTCGCTCGACGCGGTTTCATCTATTACCGGATTGATCAGGGTGCCGATCCCCGGAATGTCGATTTCCACTAAATCTCCGTCGCGTAGAAAATACGGTGGATTGCGGAACAATCCGACACCCGAGGCCGTGCCGGTCACGAGCACGTCACCGGGCATCCAGTCGATAGCACGAGAGACATACGCGATCAGTTGCGGGATGGTGAAGATCATGTCGCTGAGTGAAAAAGATTGAACTTGCTCGCCATTGACCCGGGTGTGGACATGCAGCGCAGACGGGTCGGCGATCTCGTCTCGGGTCACAAGCCACGGGCCAAATGCGCCGCTGGACCGAAAATTCTTGCCCATGCCATAAAGGTGCGAATGCTTCTGCCAATCCCTCACACTAGCCTCGTTGAAACACGCATAGCCCGCTACGTGGTCCATCGCCTGATCCTCCGCAATGTGTCCCCCGCCCTTGCCAATAACGACGGCCAGTTCACCTTCGTAATCGAATTGCTCGGAGACCAGGGGTCGCAACAAGGGACGACCATGGGCATTTAGCGTTTGCGCGTGACGGTGGAAGATCACCGGCTGCGCTGGCACCGGCTTGCCCACTTCTTCCGCATGGGCTTTAAAATTCAAGCCAAGGCAAATAATTTTGCCGGCGTCGGGTATGACCGGCAGCAGTGTGCATTCGGCAATAGCAAAATCCGCCTTCCCCGCTTGTACGAGGCGGGAAGCCTCAGCCAAGCCATCGACTGCCAACAACTCGCGCAGAGTACGGGCACTGCCTACCTTGCCGGTCAGGTCGTAGACCCGTTCGCCGACGACAGCGCCAAATCCTGTCCTGCCGTTGTGCTCAAAACTGATGAGTTTCATGTAATCCCCTCTGACGTGGTCCAAACGTATGTGTTTCGGGGAATGACACAAAGATAGTAAAATCGCCGTCCTGATTACCAATGGTTATCACGTCGACTAATTCTCGGGTTGGGAACTCCTATGAAACTGCATCAGCTTCGCGATTTCGTTTCCGTAGCGCATTCAGGTGGTATTCGCGCGGCTTCGCGTGAATTGCAGCTAACCCAACCCGCGCTATCCAAGAGCATCCAGGGTCTTGAGGAGGAGTTAGGCACACCGCTCTTTGAACGCACGGCCCGCGGCTCGACGCTGAATGCTTACGGGGTCGCATTTCTTGCTCGGGCGGAGGCGGCAATGAGGGAGTTGGAACGCGGCCGAGAAGAACTGGATCAATTGCGCGGCGCTACGGGAGGCAGCGTGACCATGGCCGCGTCCAGTGTTGCGTCACTAATGTTTTTAAGTGCGGCGCTGGACCACTTCCGCAAGCAATTTCCAGATGCAGTTGTAAAAGTGATGGAAGGTACCTTTCCCATCATCCAACGCGGTATTCGTGATGGCACGCTCGACTTCGCCGTGGGGCCGATGCCCGCATCATTTGCGCCTGACGAGTTTGCCGTGGAACAGTTATTCGCGAATACGCGTTGTGTCGTCGCGCGGCGCAATCATCCACTTAGAAGCTCGCAGTCACTGCGCGAACTGCTCGATGCAAAATGGATCGTGACGGGGGCGGTAGGTCCACGCGACGCAGAATTCAGTGAAATCTTCGCGCAATACGGTCTACGTGTTCCCGCAATTTCAGTGCGCTGTGAATCGCTGATTGCGCTGCTCTGCCTGTTGGCCAGCAGCGATGCGATTGCCTTCCTGCCAACACAGTGGGTGGAATCGCCTTTGACGCAGCAGATCTTAATGCGGTTGCAAATAAATGAGCCTGTAGAGGGGCCACCGACGTGCATTATTCGGCGTCCAGGCATGCCTCTCACCCCGGCTGCAGAGGCGCTCGCGATGGCGTTTCGGCGAGAAGCCGAATTTTATTCAAGGGAAAGAGTTTGGCAGGGCGCGCCATTACGCTGACTTTCTGGTCGTGCTTCAATTGAAGCTGGCACGACAGCCAAGTCTGGTATTCGAGCGTGCCTGACTGAGCCCCTGAACAGCATTATTGAGGGATGAGTCCCCTTCGAAGAATTTTGATAGCGCAAGTTCTTTGCGTAGATCATCGGAGTTCATGACCTTCTCCTCACTATTCACGTTACCTGGGCTTCATCGAACCAGATGCGGACCGTCTGGGTAAAAAATAAATGCACGGTATCCCACCAGCGTCGCCACCAATGACCTTGCTCTGCGTCCACAAGGACCACCAATGGCCGACTCCCTAGCTTGTACCCGGCATCGAACAGGTCGAGTCTTCCGACGACCGTGCCTGCCGTGATAGGGGCTTCGATGGGGCCATCAAACGCCAGGCGCATCTCGACGTCACGATTTTTATTCTTGGGCAGCGTGAGGGTCATGTCTTCAAGCAAGCCTACATTCACGTAGGGTTGTATGCCTTTCCAGAGCGCGACCTGCGAGAGTACTTCGCCACCTTTCTTATAGGTTTGGGTGTCGTAAAAGCGAAAGCCGTAACCCATCAGTTTCTCTGTTTCTGCCGTACGCTTATGGGCGCTACTGGCGCCCAGAACTGCGCTGATCAAACGTTGCCCATCCTGCTGTGAGGAGGCGACCAAGCAGTAGCCCGCAGCCTCTGTGTGCCCGGTCTTCAAGCCGTTATAGGTGGAGTTACGCCATAAAAGCGCGTTGCGGTTGGATTGCTGAATGCCGTTCCAGGTGAAGGTTTTCTTGGCGTAAAGAGGGTAGTAGGTGGTCCCTTCGTTGATGAGTTTTCGAGCCAGGGTCGCCATGTCACGTGCGGAAGAATAGTGCTCCGGGTCCTGTAGACCGGTGGCGTTCATAAAGTGGGTGTTGAGCATTCCCAGTGTTGAAGCGGTTGAGTTCATCATCCCGACAAACCCGGCTTCGCTTCCAGTGATATGTTCGGCCAGCGCAACGCTCGCGTCATTGCCTGAGTCGATGATCACGCCGCTTAGCAAATCGTGAACCGAAGCAGAGCTGCCGGGCTTGAGAAACATCCGTGAGCCACCTGTACGCCAGGCATTTTCGCTTACGACGACCTCATCATTTGCGCTTATCAGGCCAGACTTAAGTTCATGCGTCGTGATGTACGCAGTCATTAACTTAGTCAGGCTGGCCGGTGGTAGCCGTGCATCACTGTTGTGGCTGGTAATGCCCCGTTCGTTTTCGCGTCTATGAGTATCCAGGCTTCGGCTCCTAGCTTCGGCGCAGCGGGGATCATTGTCCCCATGGTCGCGTTGGCAGCCAGAGCGGCATTCGCCCAAAGAAGCGGTGGTGTTACACAGAGCACGGTTAAGACACGCAGGAACAACAGATATCTCACAAGCAAAAGGCCTTGGGTCAGCAATATGTGCTGCCAAACTAGGCCTGGGCGCCGAGGCGCTCAAATTAACCAGTATGTTAAATTTAATGTTCAGGTACAGATCGATCCGTGGCTTGACCGCTGAACATCGGGCAGTGAATCAATACCCGTGTTCCCCTGCCCGAGGCACCGGGGTGGATATCCAGTGTGTATCCGTGCAATTTCACGATGGCGGCGACTAACGACAGGCCTAAGCCGTGGCCTGGGTTTATCTGGCTTCCCTCGCCGCGATAGAGCCGGCGAATGACATGCGTACGGTCCGCTTCAGGGATGCCGGTACTACCGTCCACTACTTCAATAATGACAGTTGAGTCCTTGATGCTCCCCCGCAATTCGATATGGCCGCCCACCGGGGTAAATTTAATGGCGTTATCGAGCAGATTGACCAGCGCTTCGAACAGTAACGAAGAGTCGCCATACACCTGGCAATCGCTGGGAATGTCCAGCGAAAGCGTTTGGGCTCGGTCCAGTGCCATCGGCTCGTAAAACTCATGCGCCTGTTTCAACAACGTCATGATCGGGAAGTGCGCAAAGGCAGAGCGGCGACGAATATCCTCAAGCTCAGCTACCCGCAGCAGTCCCTGAAAGCGCACCATGATCGACTCGCTCTCCTCAAACGCCTGATTCAAGGTCTGCTTATGTTCTAGGGCCAGCGGTAACTGCTGGAGCTGATAGAGCCGTGCGCGTAAGCGTGTCAAGGGTGTGCGCAAATCGTGGGCAATACCGTCGCAGACGCTTTTCACCTCATACATCAACTGCTCTATGTGATCGAGCATCGTATTCACGGCGTTGGCCAGCATATCCAGTTCATCGCGGCGTGCTGACAACGGCAAACGCTCAGCCAAGTTGCCCGAAACGATACTTTCGGTACACAGCTGCAGGCGTTTGACACGACGCAATGGGCGACGTCGCAGTAAGCGCCAGCCAATCAAACCGGGGATAAGGGTTAATGAAAACCCCCACATCAGGGCCTGCTCAATAATGCCACCCACGGCGGAAATCGACCCGCCGTCACGTGCCAAAATCAGGATATGTCCGTCAGGGCGCCGTGCCAGCAACGCATAGCTGCTCCGGGTTTCGGTGCTGGGTAACGCAATGCTCAGGCCGCGCTCAAGGTAGTGAACCTGGCCGTCGTCGGGTAGGTTGGAGCGCAGTTTCAGCAGGTCGCCGGCGACATGGGTGCCATCGGGTGCAAATAAACCGTAGGCGTCGATCCCGGGGGTCGAGTAAGCCTCACTCGCCGCTAACTCAGCAAGCAGGTTCGAGTCGTCGACCTTTTGATAGTAATGGGCGCGTTGCAACAACGTACGCTCGGCAACCGTGCCCAGATAGTGGGAGATTTCCCAGTACAGCACACCGGTGAAGAGTGCTCCCCAGGCGACGAAGAACACCGCGTAAAACCCGATCAAGCGACTACCGGACGAGCGCCATTCCTCATTTTTTGGTGGCGAGGACATAGCCGGCACCGCGTATTGTATGGATCACAGGTGAATCTTTGTCGCTTTCCAGCTTTTTACGCAGTCGTCCGATGTGCACATCAATGATGTTTGTCCCGGGATCGAAGTGATAGCCCCAGACGCCTTCAAACAGCATGGTACGAGTGACCAGTTGGCCGGCACTGCGAATCAGGAAGTTGAGCAGTTTGAACTCGGTGGGCAGCAACTGGATGTCTTCGTCATTGCGCGTCAGCTTGTGCTCCACTAAGTCCAGTCGCAGGTTGCCGCAACTGAGGTGTGGGTTGCTGGGGTCTGCGGCGGTGCGTCTGAGCAATGCGTCAAGGCGCGCGATCATCTCGACGGCCGAAAAGGGCTTGGTCAGGTAGTCATCGCCGCCCGCACGAAGTCCCATAACGCGCTCATCCACGTCCGAAAGAGCGCTGATCATCAGGACCGGCGTCTGAATCCCAAGACTGCGCAAGGTGCTGACAATCGTCAGCCCGTCAAAGTCCGGCAACATGCGATCCAGCGTAATCGCGTCGTAGCCGCCCGCAATCGCCAAGGCCAGTCCGTCGCGTCCAGTGGCAGCCCACTTTGAGCTGAAACCGTGGCGTTGGAGTTCAGCGACAATGATTTCGGCCGTCACCTGATCATCTTCAATGACCAACGCATTACTCATAATTTCCTCCATTCGTGCGTGTTTTTCAGCGCTCCCGACTCAATGCCGACATCCAGTGCAAGCGAACCTTATTGCTCCAAGTTGCGCGCGAATACTAACTATTTCTTAACCCACCTTAACCCGGTCATCTCGCCTGCACGGATATATTCGTAATAACAGCCGAACGAGCTGATTGACATGAGGGTAAATAGTGACAACCTATATGGCTTTCTTCTTGCTGACATTCGCCTTGGTATGCGCCCACACAAATTGGCTTACTCACAAAACAAAATCGACGTGGTGGGGCTCCTGCCTGAGCCGGGAGTGAATAGCTATAGTTATCTGGTCACTGTCGGTTGGACGTGACCGTTTAACCCGTTAATCTTGTTTTTGCATGTTATTGAACCTCAACAACGGGAATCCGCTCGGGTGATCAAACCGATATTGCTGATACGTCGTCGCTTTGCCTCGATCCGATGGCGTACTCGGGTGACACTCTGGGTCGCTGCTACCCTGGCAGGGTTGCTGGTAGTGATGTTCGCCCGCTTGGCTGACCTAGCGCTGATGCAGTTCGCCCAACAGGCCGCCGCCCGGCCGTGGCTGCCGTTTATCTACACGCCGCTGGTCGGCATGTTTGTGGTGTGGATAACTTCGCGTTTTTTTACAGGGGCTCAAGGTAGCGGTATTCCCCAGGTGATCGCGGCTACGCGATTGGCCCACCAGGGCAAGCCTGTGAACAAGTTGGTATCGTTGCGTCTGGCCTTCGCCAAGATAGGACTCGGTACTCTGGCCCTGACCGGTGGTTTTTCAGCGGGGCGTGAAGGCCCTTCGGTGCAAGTCGCCGCCTCGATCATGCATTTCTTTCACCGTTACCTGCCCAACGCACGCATCATTCGCCCTGAAGACCTCATCCTGGCCGGTGGCGCGGCGGGTATTGCTGCTGCCTTCAACACGCCCTTGGCCGGTGTGGCCTTTGCAGTGGAGGAGCTGGGGCGCAAGTTGGAAACCCGCACCAGCGGGGTGTTGCTCAGCACGATCATTTTGTCGGGTATGGTCGCGATAGCCTTGCAGGGCAACTACAACTATTTCGGACACTTCGACGTACAAGAGGCCAATCTCGATATCGTTCTTCCGATACTGGCGATTGGTATTGGCTGTGGTGTTATGGGGGGATTGTTCAGTCGGATGCTCCTATGGCCACAGCGGTATCGCAGTTTTGTCGTCTGGGAATGGCGCCGCCTGCATCCAGTCTGGTTCGCAGGTGGCTGCGGCATGATCGTGGCGATTCTCGGTTGGCTCAGCGGTGGGATGTCCTTTGGCAGCGGTTACGGGATCACCTCCCAGATCATCGTGTCCGAGGTTGGTTTGCCGTGGCACGCGCCGATTACGCGTTTTCTTGCGACCGTTGTGACTTATTTTTCCGGCATACCGGGCGGTATTTTTGCCCCCTCTTTGGCGGTAGGCGCCGCTGTCGGTACCAATGTCGCTGAATACTTCGCCTTGACGGCACAGCCCATCATTGCACTGTGCATGGTGGGGTTTCTGGCAGCAGTCACGCAATCGCCGATCACCTCTGCAATCATCGTGATGGAGATGATCGACAGCCATGGCATGGTCATCAGTCTGATGGCTGTTGCACTGATTGCCAAAGCAGTCAGTGCCAGGATGGGCCCCGAGCTCTATCAGCAGTTGGCGCGTGGCTTTCTGCAATCGGACGGCAGTGGCGCCGCCGCGCAAAAAGCCAACACGTAGATTGGGTCAGTTCAGCAGCGGTAGCGCCGCTGCTCTGAGCTTGTGCCGGTCCTCTTCGAGCACAAGCGCAGTGTTCGCGTGCTTGAGCAGCAGTTCTGCGTACCGGGTACAGGCCCCCCTGAACATCGCCGGGTTTATCTGAGCCAGGCTTACAAGGGCTTTCATGAGGCGCAGGTCGATTTCCACTAGAGCCGCGCCATCTCTGGCAATCGGTGCGAAGAAGTCATCGAACAGGTCATTCACGGTCAAACCGCGCAGGTAAACGTGTTGGCAGTCAGCGTCGATTTTCGCGGCGGGTTCTTTAGGTGTACCCCAACATGTCAGGCTTCTGACGCCGCGCCCAATGACGTCAATGGCGGTGCCGGGGTCATTGACGGCCGGCGACAAGGCGCGGGAGGCGATTTCAGACAACACTGACAAGCCGAACCGGGGGTCGTGTTCGAACGTTCGACGCACGCCGATAGCCAGGGTAGCGATGATTTTTTCGTTGCTCGACGCCAGTTCCTCCCCGCGCGCCTCGCTCAAACTGTCGATTCGCGCGAGCGGCATGCCGACATGCACAAAGCTTCCCGGCAAGACGTCCATAAATATCTGTATCTCGTCTGCTTTGGCGATCGCGCCCAGCGCCTGAACGTCAATATGCTGGACGTACCCCGTGTGGAGGCTTGTGATGATCAGCGCAGAATTGGGGATCATTGACTCGCAAGGGTAGGCGGCTGCCCCCAAATGCGGCCATTGGACTCGATTGTTAATGGCATCAATGGCTGCCTGCTCGACACGGTCAATAGTTTCTCCCACCCGTCCAAGCTTGGACAAATGATCGATCCAGCGCAGCAGCGTGTAGACAATCAGAATGACCACGACAATGGTTACCGCGAATAGCAAAACTCTCCCTTGTTTACCGTAGGCGCCGGTACTCAGAGCAATGATCCCAACCAGGCTGAACAGGAAGGAGCCGATAAAGGTGGCCAGGGCATTTTGTGTCGTGGTGTCTTCCATCACCAGGGTGGTGGCACGGGGCGTCACACCGCT
>NZ_VIUN01000028.1:0-17566 GCF_007828335.1 Pseudomonas sp. SJZ103 | reverse complement strand
ACGGCGGCCCACGGATTCAAGCCGGAGTGAGGGCATACCGAGCCTAGGCGAGGTACCGAGTGGTGGGGCAAGAGCCCTTTGGTTACTTTGGGGCTTTTCCAAAGTGACCCGCTGTAAGAGCGGAACCCTAAGCAGCCGTTACCGCAGCAACGGATATGTACTCATTCCAACCCCAGCAAATGGTCGGCCCAGAGGCCGCCATCGGGGGCAAGTCGAATCGTCGCACCGCCCCTCCCACATTTCCAACCGAGTACACCGGGCACAACTCCGCTCAGCTCTAGGGCCGCCAAAGCAGCCCCCCGAAAAATTGCCCCCCTCACAATCCCAAATGAAGCTTTCATGACAAAAGTTCGGTAGCTCATCGCCACTTCCGTCTTGCCTATGTAACGCGCTGGAGGCCGCCACAAGCCGCCTCCCCAGCCGTCAGCGGGACGCCAGGAGTGGGGCAATGGGAACTATGGAACGTTACTCGAAAGTCGGCATGCAGGAGCTCGACCAGCGCCTGTCGAAGATCGTCGAGGCCGCGCGCAAGAAGCCGGTTTCGGTTTATCGCTACGGCGCGCCTTGGGTGTGGATCGTCTCCCAGGACGATTGGCAGGGCGCCTTGAAGGAAGTGTCCAGCTACATCCCGGCCGGGCATTCGCTGGTGTTGTTGCGCCCGCAGATCGAAGAGGTGCTCGGCCAGCATCGCGACCTGCTCCAGGCCGAACCGGGCATGTTGATCGCGCCGCAGACCGTGGTGCAGATCCTGCTGCTGCAACTGCTGTATTCGGTGCCCAGCGAACAGCAGCTGCACGAGCAACTGAACTACAACCTGCTGTTCCGCTGGTTCGTCGGCCTGGAGCTGAACCAGAAGGTGTGGAGCATCCACGTCCTGCAGCGCGACATCGCCAGCCTGTTGAACAACCCGCAGGCCGTGCAGTTGATCCAGACCATCATCGGTGAAGTGTTCTGTGGCGCCTTGCTGCACATGCCGGAGTTCTCCCTGAACTTCGCCTTGCTGCACACCTGGCTGGCGCGGCACAGCCATCTTTCGACCAGCAGTAATTGAGCAGGCCAGACGCCGTGCAATCGGCGACGGCGCAAAATCTTAGACAGTTAGGGGGCGGTGTGGAGCATCTGTTCAAATCAACGCTGGCGTTGTGCTGCCTGACGCTGGGCGTCCTGGCGCCACCGGTGTGGGCCGAAGAGGGCGAGCAAGCCCCGGCGCGCAAGGTGGACGTCAATGAGTACTTCGTGCGCGGCAATACTGTGCTCGATGCGGCGACGATCGAGGAGGCGGTGTACCCGTTTCTCGGCCCGCAAAAGACCCTGGACGATATCGAAGGCGCGCGCGATGCGTTGCAGAAGATCTACCAGGCGCGTGGCTATCAGTCGGTGTTTGTCGAGCTGCCGGAGCAGAAGGTCGATGACGGCATCGTCTATCTGCAGGTCAGCGAGACCAAGGTGGGCCGCGTGCGTGTGGTCGGCGCCAAGCACTATTCGCCGGTGGAGATCCGCGACGAAGTGCCGGGGCTCAAGGAAGGTGCGGTACCGGATTTCACCACGGTGCAAACCCAATTGGCCGGGCTCAACCGCAGTGCCGGTCGGCAGGTGACGCCACTGGTACGCGAAGGCCAGCGCCCCGGCACCATGGACGTGGATCTGCAGGTCGAAGACCAGAACCCCTGGCACGCCAGCCTCGGCCTGAACAACGACTACAGCGCCGACACCGAGAAGCTGCGCTCGGTCGCGACCCTGGGCTACGACAACCTCTGGCAACTGGGCCACAGCATTTCCCTGACCTACTTCACCGCGCCCCAGGACACCGACAACGCCAAGGTCTGGTCGGGCTCTTACAGTGCGCCACTGGATGAACGCTGGACCTTGCAGTTCTCCGGTTACCAGTCCGACAGCAACATCGCCACCATCGGCGGCAGCAACGTGTTGGGCAAGGGCCACTCCTATGGCGTGTCCGCCATTTACAGCTTGCCGGCGGCGGGCAATTGGGCCAATTCGTTTTCGTTCGGCATCGACTTCAAGGATTTTGACGAGCAGTTGAAGTTCGGTTCCAGCAGCGACCAGGTGCCGCTCAAGTACGCACCGTTCACCCTGGGCTACAACGGCTATCGCTACACCGAGCAATCCCAGTTGGGGCTGGGCTTGAACCTGGTGGTCGGCACCCGCGCATTCTTTGGCTACGGCAGCGACGCCGAAGAGTTTGATTACAAGCGCTACAAGGCCAGTGCCAGTTTTGCCGTGCTCAAGGGTGACCTGAATTACACCTACACCTTCGCCAACGATTGGCAGTCGGCCTCCAAGGGCGCTTTCCAGTTGGCCTCCGGGCCGCTGGTGTCCAACGAGCAGTATTCCGCCGGCGGCGCCACCTCGGTGCGCGGCTACCTGGCGGCCGAGCGCACCGGGGACGAGGGGTATTTGCTTTCCCAGGAACTGCGCACGCCGTCCCTGGCCAAGTTCCTCGGCAGCTACGTGCAGGAGTGGCGCTTCTATGCGTTCGCCGAAGGCGCGCGCATGCGCCTGCACGACCCGCTGCCCGAGCAAGAAGACGAATACAGCCTGGCCAGTGTCGGCCTTGGCACCCGCGCCAGTTTGAGCAAGTGGTTCTCCGGCAGCCTGGATTGGGGTTACCCGCTGCTCGATGGACCGAACACCCAGAAACAGGACTCGCGACTGCACTTCAGTGTGCAGGCGACTTTCTGACTTTTTCTTCCGGAGACTTCACCCATGCAACGCCTATTCCTGAGCCTGTTGATCTGCCTGGGCTTCGCGCTCCCGGCCACCGCCCATGCCTGGTGGCAGGACGATTGGCACTACCGCAAACAGATTTCGGTGGACACCACCGCCCAAGGCGCCGCGATCAATCAGGCCTTGGGCCGCACCGCGTTGCTGGTGCGCCTGCACACCGGCAACTTCACCTTTGACGGGGTCAAGGACGACGGCGCCGACCTGCGCTTTGTGAGTGCCGATGACAAGACAGTGTTCAATCACCAGATCGAAAGCTTCGACCCATTGATGGGCATGGCGTTGATCTGGGTCGATGTACCCAAGGTCGAAGGCGGTCAGCGCCAGGACATCTGGATGTACTACGGCAACCAGAAGGCCCCGGCCACCGCTAACGGCCAACTGACCTTCGACCCGAATTACACCGCGCTCTATCACTTCGATGGCGCCAACGCGACGCCGCCACGGGACACCACGGCCTACGCCAACACCGCGTTGAACGCCACCGGCGCGAGCATCGACGGCGTGATCGGCCGCGCCTTGCAGTTCGCCGGCCAGCCGCTGATGTTGCCGGCCAGCCCGTCGCTGCAACACGCCGCCGGCGCTGCCTTCACCTTCAGCGCCTGGCTGCGCCTGGACCAGGCCAGTGGCGAGCAAATCGTGCTGGCCCGGCGTGACGGCGCCCACAGCCTGTTGCTGGGCCTGAACCAGGGCTCGCCGTTTGTGGAGATCGACGGCCAGCGCGCGGTGTCGACCCAACCGCTGAACCCTGGCCAATGGCAGCACCTGGCGTTCACCGCCGAGGGCGACAAGGTCACGCTGTATGTGAATGGCCGTGAAACCGCCAACCTCGCCGTGGCCATGCCCGCGTTCAATACGCAGCTGGCGGTCGGCGCCGACCTGCCGGAAGCCGGCAGCACGTACCTGCCGTTCGCCGGGGCCATGGATGAGCTGCGCCTGTCCAAGGTGGCACGCCCGGCCGCGCTGTTGCTGGCTGACGCGAGTGCCCAGGGCGCCGAGTCGAAACTGGTGGCCTACGGCGTGGATGAAGAACAGTCCGGTTTCGGTTTCGGCAGCCTGGGCTTTTTGCTCAACGCCGTGCCGGTGGACGCCTGGGTGATCATCCTGGTGCTGGTGGCGATGATGTTCCAGTCGTGGGTCATCATGTTGCGCAAGAACCGCCAGGTCAGCCGCCTCAGCAGTGCCAACGAAGTGTTCCGCGAGCACTTCGCCCAGATCGGCACGCGCCTGGAGATGTATGCCGACGACGCACAGTTGGCTGAGCGCCTGAGCCATTCTTCGCTGTGGCGCCTGTACCTTGTGGCGGTCAAGGAGATCCGCACCCGCCGTGCCCAGGGCGCCGATACCTCGTCGGTGTCGGCGGCGACCATCGAAGCGATCCGCTGCTCCATGGACGGCGTGCGTACCCGTGAGAACCAGGCCCTGAGTTCCAAGTTGTCGACCCTGTCCAACGCCATCGCCGGCGGCCCGTACATCGGCCTGCTCGGTACGGTGCTGGGGATCATGGTGGTGTTCCTCGGCACGGCCATGGCCGGCGACGTGAACATCAACGCCATCGCCCCAGGCATGGCGGCGGCCTTGCTGGCCACGGCCATGGGCCTGTTCGTCGCGATCCCCGCGTTGTTTGGCTACAACCGCCTGATCACGCGTAACAAGGAAGTCAGCGCCGACATGCGGGTATTCGTCGACGAGTTCATCACCCGCCTGGCGGAGATGCACGGCGAGAGCCAGCACAGTGAAACCGCGCACCGTCGCGACCATCACGCATCGGTTCCGGCCTGAGGAGAATCGCCATGGCTTCCGTAAATGCCTCCCACGACGATGACGATGATGCCGCCGTTGACAGCATCAACATCACGCCCCTGGTGGACGTGCTGATGGTGGTGCTGGTGATGTTTATCCTCACCGCCACCGCCCAGGTTTCGGGGATCCAGATTCACCTGCCCAAGGCCAGCGCCTCGGTGTCGCTGTCGGAGGCCAAGACCAAGGCCATTTCCGTGAACGACGGCGGCCAGGTGTTCCTCGACGCTTACCCGGTGACCCTCGGCGAACTCGAGGAACGCCTGCGCGTCGAGAAAGCGCTGAACCCGGACTTCCCGGTGATCGTGCGCGGCGATGCGATGGTGCAGTACCAGAAGGTCATCGAGGTGCTCGACCTGCTGCGTCGGCTGGAGCTGTCCCAGGTCGGGCTGGTCACCGGCAAACCGAGCCAGGGCTGAGTCATGACCGCACAGATCCCGATCGCGCCATTGCCGGTGAAGAACAAACCGCCGTTGCGCCCGTTGAAGTGGGGCGCCGGCCTGTTGCTGGGCGCCGTGGCGGCCTGGTTTCTCTGGCAGTGGGCCAATGACATGAGTGGCGTACGCCGTGAAGCGCCGAAGGTGCCGACGATTATCCCGTTGCCGCCACTGCCGCCGCCGCCCCCGGAGAAGCCCAAGGAGCCCGAGCCCCAGGTTGAAGAGAAAGTCCCGGAGCCGGTGCCGAGCCCCGAGCCCGAAGAGGTCAAGCCGGCCGAGGAAGCACCGCCTTCACCGAATGAAGACCTGGCCAACCCGATGCAGATCGACGGCGATGCGCAGTCCGGCAACGACGGCTTCAACATCGGCGCCGGCAAGGGCGGCGGTATGGCCGGCAGTGGCGGCGGTGGGCTGGGGACCGGCACGTACAAGCAGTACCTGGCCGGTACGTATCAGCGCCTGATGCGCGAAGACCCTGAGCTGCGCAAGAAGGCGTTCTCGATACAGATAGACCTGTGGTTGGGCGCCGATGGCCAGGTGACGAAGGCCGTGGTGGCCAAGTCCAGCGGGGATGCCGAGACCGACGCGCAGATGCTCGCGTTGATCCGAGCGCCGCGTGCCACCCAGAAACCTCCGGCGTCGCTGACGCTGCCCATGCGCCTGTCCCTCAAGGGCCGGCGCCCGGATTGATTGCACGAAACCTCTTATCTACGGTTTTTACAGGAGTTGCGTACACATGATTTCCCCCGTGAATCGACTGACCCTGGCGGTTGGCATGGTCATCGCGACCCTGGTCGGGCAAGCGGCGGCAGCCCCGGTTGCGCCTTCGGAAAACGTCACCATCAACCTGATCCGCCTGCTGGTGCAGCAAGGTGTGCTGACCCAGGACACCGCCAATGGGCTGATCGCCCAGGCCGAAAAAGAAGCCCAGCAGGCCCGCCAGGCCAATGCCGCGCCGGTGGTCGCCAGCGGCCCGGCGACCGCGCCTGGCGATGTGCGCGTGCAGTACGTGCCGCAGGCGGTGCGCGACCAGATCCGCGACCAAGTCAAAGCCGAAGTCATGTCCACCGCCAAGAAGGAAAATTGGGCGCAGCCTAATACCTTCCCCGACTGGATCTCGCGCATCAGCTTCGATGGCGATATTCGTCTGCGCGACGAGTCGCGCTATTTCTCCGGCCGCAACGACAACACCATCACCGACTACGCCAAGCTGAACGACACCGGCCCCTACGACGTCAACAAAAACTCCAACACCAAGTTCCCACCGCTGATCAACACCCGCGAGGACCGCGAAAACCTGTTCCGCCTGCGGGCACGCCTGGGCATGAAAGCGGTGATCTCGCCCGAATGGACCGCCGGCATTCGTATCGCCACCGGCTCCGACAATAACCCGGTGTCCACCACCCAGACCCTGGGCGGCGGCTTTGGCAAAAAGGACATCTGGCTCGACCAGGGTTACCTGAGCTGGAAAACCACCGACTACATGACGTTGACCGCCGGGCGCATTGGCAACCCGTTCTACGCCACCGACATGATGTATTCCAACGACCTCAACTTTGACGGTGTGGCCGCGATCTTCAACCACAGCCTCAACAGCGAGTGGGGCCTGTTCGGTACCCTCGGCGCCTTCCCGGTCGAATACACCTCCGACACCGCCAGCAGCAATGGCATCGACAAGGAAGACAGCGAGACCAAATGGCTGTTTGGCGGGCAGATTGGCGCTGACTGGAAGATCAACCGCAGTAACCGTCTCAAGCTCGCCGCTGCCTACTACCAGTTCCAGGACATCGAAGGCGAGCGCTCCAGTCCTTGCTCCACCTGGCAGGGCGCGGCAGGTTGCGACACCGACGGCACACGTGTGGCCTTCATGCAAAAAGGCAACACCGTGTTCAACCTGCGCAACAACACCACCAACCCGGCTGATCCTGTCCGCACGCCCGACCCGCAATACGTAGGCCTGGCGTCCAAGTTCGATGTGCTGGACCTCAACCTGGTCTGGGACAGCGAACTGCCCAGCGACTTCAAGCTGCGCAGCCAGGCGAACTTCATCCACAACCTGGCCTACGACAAGGGCGAGATGCTCAAGCGCAGCGAAGGCGAGATCGTCAACAACCTCAACAGCAATGGCCAGTTTGAAAGTGGCGGCAATGCGTTGATGGTCTCGTTCACCCTCGGCAGCGCCCTGGAGATGCGCAAGCGCGGCGACTGGAACGTGTTGGCCGGCTACAAGTACATCCAGCCCGACGCCTTGCCCGACGGCTTCAACGACTCGTCGTTCCACCTGGGCGGCACCAACGCCAAGGGTTATTTCATCGGCGGCAACTACGGTATCGACAAGAACATCTACGCCAGTGCGCGTTGGTTGAGCGCCTCCGAAGTGTACGGCCAGCCGTTCGAAGTCGATGTGATGCAACTGGAACTCAACACGCGCTTTTGATGCGCAGGGAGATGCCACATGAACACGCGAATCTGCGCGCTGTTACTGCTGCTGGTCACCACTGGCGCTTCGGCCGAAGGCATGGAGGAACGCCTGCGGACGCAATTGCGCAGCACCACCCAGCAATTGCAGGCGCTGCAAAGCGAACAGGCCCAGGCCAGTGCCGCACGGCTGGCCGCCGAAAACCAGGCCAAGCAGGCCCAGGCGCAAATCAAGCAACTGACGGCCGAGCTGGAAAAGGCCCGTGGCACGGCTGAGCAACTGGCCGGCCAGCAACAGAGCCTGCACAGCCAGGCGCAGGCCCAGGTGGCGGCGAGCAACGAGCAGATCGGCAAGTTCAAGAAGGCCTATGACGAACTGCTGGTGCTGGCCAAGGGCAAGGAAGCCGAGCGCGCGCGCTTGCAGGCGGCCTTAAGCGAACGTGACACACAAGTGCAGCAATGTTCAGTCAAGAATCAACAGATGTACGGCGTGGCCCAGCAACTGCTCGCGGCCTACGAAAAAATCGATGTGGCCGAGGTGATGAGCATTCGCCAGCCGTTCGCCAGCAGCGCCCGGGTGAAGTTCGAGGAGCTGGCCCAGGGTTTTGGCGATGATCTGTACAAGAGCCGTTTTGATGCGCCCCAGGCAACTGCCAATCACTGATAGACAAGGAAGAAATCACCATGAGCGAATTGATCACCAGCGTCACCGTCCAGAGCCTTACCGAACTGTTGCAGGACGCCGGCTACCGGGTTAACCAGAGCGAACAGAACGGCATCGTGCAACTGCTCAGCGCCAGCCAGGGCATTGGCTTCGCCGTGCGCTTTGGTAACTCGGCGGCGGAGCAGGGCAGCTATGTGGATTTCACCTACAGCTGCGCGCTGCGGGTGCAGGGCGAGTTGCCCGAGGGCCTGGCCCCGGTATGGAACGCCTCGCGGCGCTTTGCGCGGTTGTCGGTGCAGGGTGAGTTCCTGCTGATGGAAATGGACGTGGTGGTGGCGGGCGTTGGCGCCACGCACCTGCGTAGCCAGCTGGAATTGTGGGACCGCCTGTTGCAGGAATTTATCGTCTACCTGCGTGAGTACAGCCAGCAGGCCGCGCAGTTGCAGGCCGCAGCGGTGGGCGAAGAGGCACCGGTCCTGTGAAAAAGCCAACCCTGATGGTCGGCGCGGGTGCGCTGGCCTTGCTGGTGGTGGCGGTGGGCTTGAGCCTGCGACCGGGCAGTGACCCGGTGGCGGCGCAGCAACCGGCACCGGTGGTCAATCCGGCACCGATCGGGCCGGCGGTGGCGCGCCTGGGCAATCAGCAGATCGACCTGCCGGAGCTGAAAAGCGTGCTGGCCAGCCTGCCGGCCGAATCCCGCGAGCAACTGCGCGGCAACCGTGGCGCCCTGGAAACCTGGATTCGCTCGAGGCTGGCGCAAAAGGCTGTGCTCGAACAGGCCGACGCCCAGGGTTGGCGCCAGCGCCCGGAGGTGGAGCAGCAGACCCGCGCCGCCACCGAGCAGATTGTGTTTCGCGACTACATGCTCTCGGTCAGCCAGGTACCGGCGGACTACCCCAGCGCCGCCGAACTGCAACAGGCCTACGACAGTGGCAAGGCGCAGTGGGTGACGCCGCCGTTGTACCGGGTGAGCCAGATTTTCCTCGCGGTGAATGACCCGCAAAACCTCGATGCCGTACGGCGCCAGGCCCAGGAACTGAGCCGCAAGGCGCAGGCCGCGCCGGCTGATTTTGCCGCCCTGGCCACGCAGTTTTCCCAGGACCCCGACAGCGCCGCGCGCGGTGGTGACTCGGGGATGCAGCCGTTGCAGCAACTGGTGCCGGAAGTGCGGGGCGCGGTGGCGCGGCTCAAGGTCGGTGCGGTCTCGGACGTGGTGCAAAGTCCTGCCGGGTTCCATGTGCTCAAGCTCATCGGCCAGCAGCCGGCGCGTACCGCCACCCTGGACGAGCTGCGTGAACGCCTGACCCAGGCCCTGCGCGCCCAGCGCCAGGAACAGATCGCCAAGGCCTACCTGGAAGGCATGCTCAACACCGCGACCTTGAGTATCGACGGCGCCGAGTTGAACAAAGTGCTGGAGTAACACGCCTCAACCCGCATTGGATGCACAGACCAACCAGACAGGGAGTCTCCCATGGCATTTCTCGAACCGTCTGCCCCACAGGGGCCCACTGCTTATCGCGCACCCTCCGAGCCACGCAGTGCCTGGTTGGCCCTGGCCAGTGAGATCGATCCGGAGGTGGCACGCTACTTTCTGGTGAGTGCGCGCTGCGGCTGTTTCATGCAGGCCGCGCGCAGCCTGAATATCAAGGCAACCCTGTTGCGCAAGCGCCTGGCCCAGCTGGAGGAACACCTGCGCCATGCGCTGTTCAGCTACCAGGGCAACGGCCTGGTGCTCAGCCGTGACGGCCAGCAATTGCAGGCACAACTCATCGCCCTGGCCCATGAGCGGCGCCTGCCGGTGCTGGAGCAGCCGCTGATTCGCCTGGCGGTGGCCGAGCCGATCCTGCACGACATCCTCGGCCGCGACCTGATCGCCTTGCTGCGCCGCAATGCCAGCGTGCGCCTGGAGATCATCTCCCTCGACAGCCACTTGTCACTGCAAGCGGTGGACGTGGACGTGGTGCTGTGGCTGGCGGACACCGATGGCCCGCAGCCGGGCCCGAGCTTTGTCACCGAACCGCCGCGGGCGCTGGCGCGATTGCAGTACCTGCCGCATATCGCCAAGCGCTATTCACGGCTGATCACGCGCCCGGATAGCGTGGAAGACCTGGCCGACTACATGCTGGTGCAATGGCAGCCGGACGCCCAGGTCGAGGCTCTGCAGCCGTGGAACCAGGTGGTGCAACAGCGCCTGGCGGCGGTGGTGCAGGTGCATGCCTATTCGCTGATGCTGGAGATGATCCGCTGCGGCGCCTGCATCGGTTTGCTGCCCCATTATATGAGCAGCTTCGACCGGGGGCTGGTGGCGTTACCAGGGCTGTTGGCCGAGCGCATGCAGCGTCAGGTGTGGCTGGCGGTGAACGCGCAGGTGCGCCACCCCGAAGCGGTGCAGATGATCGTCGAGCTGATCGTGAGTACGTTCGAGGGGCGGCGGGAGTGGTTTGATTAACGCGCGTTGGCCGGCAAAGGGTGTTGCTAGCCGGTCTTGGTATCAACCTTCAGTGTTTCGAGGTATTCCAGCTTGGTTTTTCCGCCCTCTACCTTGTAGGTAAAGACAGGGTATGACTTCCCATCGAACTCAGGGCCGGCTCGGTTAATGGCTTTCTGAAACTGTGGCTTGGCGGCCTCCCAGGTCTGACCGTTTGAGCCATAGAAAACCAGGCCGACCAGTGCATCGGGTGGCACGCCTACCGTCTTTATTTCGCTGTTTTCAAGCGCGCTGCCGGGGTGCTCGCCTTGTTGGTTCTTCAGGTCATTCAATAAGCCTTGCATGCCTTCACGGGCCTTCTCCCGCCCCAGGTATCGCGTGTCGGCCTGGATGTTCCCAGAGAAGGCGTCTTTTTCATGTATGGCCGTGATGTTGTCCTGGAGTTTTTCCGGCAGCGCCAGGATGGCCATGTTTCGCGGCAGGGCTCCAGCGTTGTCACCCATTTTGTAGTAGTTGGGCAACAAGTCTGCTTGAGCCAGGCTCCATTTGCGCAGCCCGCCGTGTCCTCTATTGGCCTCGCCCTGCGCACGAATGCTGTCAAGGTTCTCACCGGTGTTATGAAACTCCAGATGCGCATTCCTGAGCTGAAGGGTTCTGATCAGTAATCCGTCTTTTTGGAAGGCTTCAATGATGGGGCGATATTGTGTTCCATCTGTTGCAGTCGAGGTTGTTACTTCGGTGGTGGGCAAATGATTGTTTTCAACGACCGTTATGGGTGGTTTGGGCGGCACTTGCCTCGGTGGGGCAACGCTTGCCGGTCTGGATTGTCGCCGCACACTGGAATGAAGCACCAACGATGCCAGGTTGGCCAACAGATCCGCCATGGCCGCGTCCTTGTTGCCCTCCTTTTCACTGGCCAAGGTTTTAAGATCGCCGAGGATGCCCTGGGTCTGCAGTGCCAGGCCCACAACGGCCGCCGGCCCGCGAAGGGCCGGCAGTATTGCGTTGAGCAGCAGGAAGCCGCCTTCTTTGAAGGTCGCCCAACGGCTTTGCGAATTGGACACCGATTGGCGCTCGGCCAATGTTGCCAGGGCGTTGGCGTTGGCATCGTAGAGGTAGTCCATCAGTTGCCCGGATTGCACCTTCTCTGCAAGTGTGTCGATGGCATCGCCGTTGGTCGCCAACGTTGGGGCGGCAGGCCTGCGCGGTAACGTGAATTCATCGATAAACACTCTGTTTCTCGGTAGATGGGGCTCGCTGAAACCACCGTGATCATAAATGGAGCGGGTCGCTTCATCAGGTAGCCAGGCAACTGCGTCATCTTGGAGCGACTTTGTTTTACGCAGTGCCTCCATTAGCGCCTGGCGCGAAGGAAACTGTAGCAAGGGCTCTTCTGCTATCAAGGGGCGATAGAGAATATGCGGGCCTACCGAGCTGTCCTTGGGTTCGATCAGGAACATGTTTTCGACGACATCGGGTGTGGCGCCCGGCTCGCGTTCGAACGCCAAGGGACGCATCGTGATCTCGTTGCCATTGACATACTTTTTCCCTGGCGTGGGGTCAAGTATTGTCTGGAGGTACCGGTAACCCATGGCGTTATCAAAACCCTCAGCGCCTTTACTGGTCAGCTCCAAGGCTTTCATCTTCAACTCGATTGGCACTTGTTGCGCAAAGCGTAATTGACGTTCTGTCTTTTTGGCGGGGTCGTTGAGCAACTCGCGTTTAAGCAGCTCGGGATAGTTTTTGCCGGCATCTATTTTTTGAATCAGTTCTTTGAGAGCACCCTCTTGCCCCAAGGCAGGTATCAATTCCCCGGTTGGTTTGTGACGAACCTCTATGCGACCGCCCGGTAGTCCTGCAAGGTTTTGAATGAAGGCGTCGCTGAGGGGCATCCTGGTGGTTTGGATGGCTCCGAAGCCGCTGACAGGCACGGCATACGGCGTGTGGAATACCACTTCCACATCATTGATGTCATAGGGGGCGGGAGGCGGTGAGAGTGCGTTTAATTGGCTCTGGATAAAAGTACGGATGTCCGGGATACCGCTGTTATAGGTTTGCTCTTTGTGGCGGTACATATAACCCGCCAGTTCCAGGACGAGGTCGTGCAAGATGAAGCGGTTGGCATCGGAGGTATTTTTTATCCAATCGGACACCTTGTGCTGAGAGCGATCCGGTCGCTGCGTGTCGAGCAGTGTTGGCTCGGTGGCCACTGCTTTTGCTTCATGCCCGTTGATAATGATGTTCGCTTGGATATAGAACGCATCGACGTCTACCTTGGTCAAGTGGGTGCTGAATGTTTCGTGTGGTCTTGCCTGTTCGAGGTGTTGGTCCCATTTATCTTTGACGGCAGCCAGGGAGGCATAAGGGGTTACCTTGCCGCTCGGTTCGCAGACCAATACGATCGTGCGCCCTGCGACCTTGCGTTCGATAACCAGGTTGGGGGTTTGAAACTCCGGGGTGCCTGAATGGTTATTCTCGGTGCTGGCCAGCATGTGCACGGCTACTTCAGAATCATCCGCCAGTTTGGGGCATGTCGAGCCCTGGGGACACCTCACGAGCATGTCCAGGGTTTCGCGTTGCTCGTCATCCAGCCCCGGTTGCTTGATGCTGGCCAGGCGCAGGTTGTTACGTACCAGGTCACTGAGCATCAACCGGCGGTCTCCGGCGAAAATGGGCGTGACACCCACTGACGTGTCGGTGCCTGAACCAGGAATGGGGTCATTGAACGGTGGCCTGCCCCAATAATCGAGCCTGGCTGTCTGAAGTGCTTCGTTCAATTTACCTGGCAACTGGCTGATAGCCTGTTGGACAGCCGCTTTATCGATGTCGAGCGCGGTGCCCGCAGGGTCGCCGGTACGTGCCTGTACGTCCGCGCGGGTGTCGACAAACTTGCCGTCACTGCTGAACACCGGAGCATCAGCGCCTTCTACGTGGTTAATGGCCAACTCCATCAGCGGTGTTTCCAGGAATTGACCGGGATTTGCCGGGTCGGGGACGGCGAAGGCCAACTGCTGGACATCCACATTCAGTGCGGGCAATGCCTTGCTGATGGCGTCCTTGAGCAATCCGGCTACCACTGTTTGCCTGTTCGGTTCCCCTTCAAACAGACGCTGGCCGATGATGTCCACGGACCCAACGGGCGGTGGCGTGGGTATAGCCGCGTCGACCAGGTTGCGTCTGAACGGTGGCGTGGGCGTCTGGACGCTTGGAGATGGCAGGCCTTGGAGGCGCGCCAGGCGCTGCTTGGCTGTCTGTTGGCGTTCGCGAACCGCAAGGGAGGGGGCGTCGTTCGGAGGATTGTTTTTGAGCAGGGCGGGGAAACCGTCGCGAATGAGCCCCGCGTTTTGTTCGAGCCACTGCGGTGAGCCGTAATGCTCGCGGACTCCGTAAAACTCCATGATGCCCGCCATCGGGTAGCGATCCTCTACGAAGTTGTAGTTCGGTAAGCCCATCGGCCCGCTACCTCCTATCTCGCGGGCCGCTTTCAAGATGTCAGGTTGAACGGCTGCCCACGGTGCATATTCAGCGGGGAATGTGAGCCATTTGAGGCTGCCGTCTGAGTCTGGTCCCAAGGCCAACAGACTTCCATCCAAATTGATATGTACGCTTCGGGGATCTAGATTTTGTGCGTGCATGAAGCGCTTAAACGCGTCGCCGGAGAGGGCCTCTTTATAGGCTTGCACTGCCTGTTTATAGGATGAGTCTTCAGGCGTGCCGATGATGCCCCCATTAGCGCCGGTGCCGGGGTTTATGGCTTTGTGTGTCACTATTCTGCTGACCAGGCGAGCAACTTCCCGGTCGGCTTCCTCGACACGTTCCGAAGGTGTCGGCGTGCGGTTAGCGTCCGCTATCCCCCTGGTATGGCTATAGGTTGCCGTGGCGATGGCGTTTTCTACTTCGGCTTGTGCCGCCCTGACGCGCGTGATTTGCGGCGTAAGTGGGCCGTTGAAGGGCATCAGGGATTTGAATTTATCGCTGTGCTGTAAGTCGCTGATCGAACTGAGCAGTTCGCCTCGATGGTTCACGGGATCTTCGCCATAGAAGTTACCCACCACGTCAATGGGCGCGTTGTGTTCGCCGGTGTACTGGAACGATTCAAGTCGACCGGCGGCCACTTCTTTTGCCGCAGCCGCAACAGCAGCGGAGGCTTCTTTCCAACCGGGCTTATTGCGCGAGAAGAGTTGAATTTTGCCGTTGATGCTGCACTCCATTGAATCCGCAGAAGGGAACCACCTCAGGCTTGAGATATCGATGTTGTTGTCTTTGGCATAGCGTGCAAATGGCTCTTGTTTGAGCGCCTGCGTGAAGAGTGCCCACGCCTGGCCGAAGGTGGAAAACGCTGGTATGTCAGTGACCGTTGGAGGTTGATCAGCATTTTTTCTCACTGACGTCTTGTGACGATCCAGCAACATCAATGCAGCGCAATACTGGCTTGCCATTTCACTGTCGCTTTTCTGCACAAGGTGTTTGCTTTGTTCCTGAATGCGTTGAAAACGTGCATCCGTAGGGGAGGGCTGTAGCGGATTCACAGGCCACTGTGTGATTGTCTGAGTCAGTGATCGTTTGGCTCTCGAATGTTCTGGCGCTTCACTGTTCTGACCGGACCGCTGCGCGACCGGATGCGGCTGTACGGCAAACGTCTGGGGCGCGATTTTCATAAGGCTTTCTCGTAATAATGAGGGAAAAGGCGACACCGTGATCGCGCTTTGATGCGTGTACCGTGTGGCTTGTAGGGAGTGGTGTGTTTAAACTCGGCGGTTCCGCACATGTGTATCAGGTGTATACAGAGCGCTATCCCGATGCAGAGTGAGCAGTGATGCAGGCCACCCGCTTGACCCTCATTTGCCATGCCGCCACACCCGCTCAAAAGTACGGGCGTTTTCCCGATAACGAGTCCGTGATGATGGATTGGCAAGCCGCAGCGCTATCCCTTGCCGGGCGCTATAAGAAAAACCTGCGTCTGGTGTGCGCGCCCGAGGCACGTGCCTGGCAGACGGCAGGGTTGTTCGGCGGTCAAGCAGTGATTGAAGACGCCTTGCGCGATGGCGACGTTGGCGACTGGAGGGGCCGAGCCATCAGCGAGTTGGACAGCGATGCGTTGCTGGACTGGATGACCCACAGCGCCAGTGCGCCCCACGGTGGCGAGTCGGTTGAGCAAATTTGCGCGCGGGTCGCAGCGTGGATGAAAACCCTGGAGGCCCAGCCCGGGCACGTAGTGGCCATCACCCATCCCTTTGTTATTCGCGCGGCGATGCTGTATGTCATGCAGTGTCCGGTCTCGATGTTCTACCAGATCGACGTCGAGCCCCTGTCCGCTACCGAGCTGCGCTTCAACACGGTGTGGCGCCTGCGCCTGGAAACTCACGCCTGAGTGCTTGAACATGGCAAAATCCATGCCCCGCAATGAGAGCAACCCATGAAACGCATCCTCATCATCGGCATTGGCGCCGGCAACCCTGACTACATCACGATGCAGGCCGTGAAAGCGCTGAACCGCACCGACGTGTTTTTTCTGATGGACAAGGGCCAGAGCAAGGACAAGCTGATCGACCTGCGCCGCGAGATCTGCGAGACCTATATCACCGAACCCGGTTACCGCTTTGTCGAGGCCGACTGCCCCGAGCGCGTACGCGGTGAGATCGACTACACCACCGCCGTACAGGGCCTCAACCGCGACAAGCAGGCCACCTTCGAGCGCATGATCAACGAGGAAATGGCCGATGGTGAAGTGGGCGCTTTCCTGGCCTGGGGCGACCCTGCGCTGTACGACAGCACCATTCGCATCCTGCAGGCGATCCTGGCCAGTGGCCGCTGCGCCTTTGAATTCGAGGTGATTCCCGGCATCACCAGCGTGCAAGCCCTGGCGGCCCAGCATAAGGTGGCGTTGAACCGTATCGGCAAGTCCATCGAGATCACCACCGGGCGTCGATTGGCGGCGGGGCAGGCCAGCGATGCCGATACCCTGGTGGTCATGCTCGACGCGGAAGATTCCTACCGTACGGTGGCCGATCAGGACCTGGATATTTACTGGGGTGCCTACCTGGGCACACCGGATGAAATCCTGATCAGCGGCAAGGTCGGTGAAGTGGCAGAACAGATCGAACGGGTGCGCAAGGCGGCGCGCCTTGAGAATGGCTGGATCATGGACACTTACTTGTTACGCAAACCCTGAGGTAACGTCCCATGTTCAAACTGCTTGCCCTCGCGCTGACCCTGATGGCCAGCGTTGCCCACGCTGATTCCGAGTTGCACACCGATTTGCCGCTGGCGTACCTGGAACAGACCCAGGCCGATGCGCGCAACGAGCCGCTGGTGATTTTCCTGCACGGGTTCGGTAGCAATGAGCAAGACCTGTTCGGCATCAAGGACGCGCTGCCGTCCACCTGGACCTACCTGTCGGCCCGCGCGCCGACGCCGGTGCAGCCGAATGGCTTTCGCTGGTTTACCAAGACACCGGGTGACGGCGATTACGATGGTGTGACCGCTGATTTGCACAGCAGCGCCAAGCTGATCAAGGACTTTGTCGGCAAAGCCACCGCCAAGTATCACACTCAGCCTGACCGGGTGTTCCTGGTGGGGTTCAGCCAGGGTGCGATCATGTCGTATGAGGTGGCTCTACGTGACCCGCAGCTGGTGCGCGGCATTGCGGCGTTGAGTGGCAGCGTGCTGCCGGTGCTCAAGGCTGAGCTCAAGCCGGATGAGCGTTTGAACAAACTGGCGATCTTTATTGGCCACGGCACCCTGGACCAGGCACTGCCGTATGCGTCGGCGACGCGGGCCAATGAGGTGTTGGTGGGGCTTGGGTTGAAGCCGGAGTTTCATGGCTATCCGGGGATGAACCACACGGTCAGTGAGGCGGAAGTGCAGGACTTGAAAGCGTGGCTGGAAACGAGTTTGAAGTGAGCGCGCTGAACAAAGGTGGGAGGGGGCTTGCTCCCGATAGCGCAGTGACAGTGAACAGATTCATTAGCTGATCCACCGCCATCGGGGTGTAGAACCGTAGACATCGTTTACATCTGAAACCGGGGACATCGTTTACACATTTGAGGCCTGGACGCGGGTCATACCTCGTCCAAG
>NZ_VIUN01000027.1:0-27489 GCF_007828335.1 Pseudomonas sp. SJZ103 | reverse complement strand
GCGCTGGGCCAAGGATGGCCCATCGCGGCGGCCCACGCTCCAAAGCCGGAGTGAGGGCACACCGAGCCTAAGCGAGGTGCCGAGTGTTGGGGCGAAGCGTTTTTGGTTACTTTTGGCGCTCTTCCAAAAGTGACCCGCTGTAAGAGCGGAACCCTAAGTGGCCGTGACCGCAGCAACGGATATGTACTCGCTAAAACTCCAAAAAAGCGGTCGGCCCGAAGGCCGCCACGGAAACAAGCCCCCTCCCACATTGACTGCGTTCTTACTCGGAGTAAGTGGGGTAGTCGATGTAGCCAACCTCACCCCCACCATACATCCCCTCTTCCCGCAGCGGGTTCAACGGCCAGCCCTTGAATAGCCGCTGCGGCAGGTCCGGGTTGGCAATGAACGGCCGTCCGAATGCAATCAAATCCGCCAACCCGGCTTCCACCAGTTTCGCGCCGCGTTCAGCGGTATAACGACCGGCATAGATAATGCGGCCGCTGAAGGTGCTGCGCACGGCTTCACGGAAGCTGTCGGGCAGCACGGGGGCGTTGTCCCAGTCGGCTTCGGCGATGGACACGTAGGCGATGCCCGATTCCTCCAACACCTTGATCGCTTCGATGTAGGTGTGGTGCGGATCTTCTTCCACCAGGCCGATGTACACACGGTCCTGGTCGGTGCCGCTGAACAGCGGCGAGAACCGCACACCCAGGCGCTCCGGCCCGACTACCTTGCTGACGGCTTCGACGATCTCGCGCAAAAAGCGCAGGCGATTATGCAGCGAGCCGCCGTATTCATCGTCGCGCTGGTTGGAATGGGCCGAGATGAACTGGTTGACCAGGTAACCGTTGGCCGAGTGAATTTCCACGCCGTCGAACCCGGCGTCCAGGGCATTGCGTGCGGCCTGGGCGTAGTGCCCGACCAATTCTTCAATCTCGAGCACGCTCAAGGCGCGAGGCACCGGCGGTTGCTTCAATTCACCCTCGCCAGGCCCGGTTTCGATAAAGGCCTTGGCTTGCTGGGCTTGAATGGCCGACGGTGCCACCGGTGCGGCGCCTTCAGGCTGCAAGGCGTTATGGGACACACGGCCCACATGCCACAGTTGGGCAAAGATCACCCCGCCTTCGGCATGCACCGCGTCGGTGACCTTGCGCCAGCCGTCGATCTGCGCCGGGGTGTAGATGCCCGGCGTCCAGGCATAGCCCTGGCCACGCGGTTCGATCTGCGTGCCTTCGCTGACCATGAAACCGGCCGTAGCGCGCTGGCGGTAATACTTGGCCATCAGGTCGGTCGCGATGTCGCCGGGTTGTGCGCTGCGCTGGCGCGTCAGCGGCGGCAATACGATACGGTTGTTCAAGGTGTGATGACCCAGTTTTACCGGGGTACTTAAAACGCTGTTAGTCATTGGGGTAATCCAAATTCGGGACGAACAAAAGCATTGGCGACTGTTGCAAGTCGCCAATGATTAGCAGGGTTAATTAACTTATGCGGTGAGTTTCAGCAGCGCCTTAGCCACGTCACTGGAACTGGCAGGGTTCTGTCCAGTGATCAGCAAACCATCTTCGAGCACGAAGGATTGCCAGTCGGCGCCCTTCTGATAGTTGCCGCCCAGTGCCTTGAAATCATTTTCAATCAGGAACGGCACCACCTCGGTCAGGCCCACCGCCGCTTCTTCCGAGTTGGAGAAGCCGGTGACGCGACGGCCCTTGACCAGCGGCTCGCCATTGACGGCCTTGACGTGACGCAAGGCGCCCGGTGCGTGGCAGACAAAACCAATGGGCTTGCCGGCCCGTTCAAAGGACTCGATCAGGGCGATGGACACCGGCGACTCTGCCAGGTCCCACAGCGGGCCGTGGCCACCTGGGTAGAACACGGTGTCGAAGTCGTCAGCGTTGACTGTGTCCAGCTTGACGGTGTTGGCCAGGGCCTGTTGCGCGGCAGGGTCGGCGGCAAAGCGGCGGGTCTGCTCGGTTTGCGCGTCGGGCGCGTCACTCACCGGGTCCAGCGGCGGCTGGCCACCGGCCGGGGAAGCCAGCACCAGTTCGGCGCCGGCGTCCTTGAACACGTAATAGGGTGCAGCAAATTCTTCGAGCCAGAAGCCGGTCTTGCGGCCGGTGTCGCCAAGCTGGTCGTGAGAGGTCAGTACCATTAATACTTTCATTTTCCAGTGCCTCGATCAGTGAATGTCAGTGTATCCAGGGCAACCCAACAGCTGTCGGGTCAGCAGCAACGCCTCATCAAAAGGCGCGGATGTACGGGTGATCTTGCTCATGACGCTGGTCCCCAGCCACAGCGCGTACAGGCGCCGGGCCAGGCTTGCAGGGGCTTGATCGACGTTCAGGGAACCGTCCTCCAGGCCGCGCTGTATGGCGATGGCGAGTAAATCGATAGTGCGCGACGTGCCACGTTCCAGCGCCAGGCGCATGGGCTCTGAAAGGTCTGACACCTCAGCACCCAGTTTGACGGCAAGGCATTTGCCCGCATCGGTGCAGCCGGTCTGGTTGTCGATCCAGGCCTGCCAATAACGCATCAACTTGGCGTGCTGGGATAAGCCGGGCTGGTCGAACAGTTGCTGCATGCCGTGCACGTAGTTGTCGAAGTAGGTATCGAGCAACACGACACCGAAACCATCCTTGGAGTTGAAGTAGTGATAGAACGAACCTTTAGGCACCTGGGCGGCTTGAAGTATTTCGTTCAAGCCCACCGCAGAGAATCCTTTACGGCCAACAATCAACTGCGCCGTGTCGAGAATGGTCTGCCGTGCACTTTTAGTTTCGCTGTTCATGCTTCACTCCGTCCGATTAGACCAGTCGTCTAGTTCGTTGAGGGAATGTTAGGGGCGGCGCCAAACCCTCACAATGTCATATGCGCAAGGATTCCGGACATGACCCGAAGTGGGTTGCCGTTTACCGGGCACGCGCCGACAATCCACCCTCCCACGCCCCTGGAGACATGCGATGCACAGCGTTGCGCTGATGGTTTACCCGAACTTCCAATCCCTGAGCCTCAGCCTCGGCTCGGTGTTCGAGTGCGCGAACCTGCTGCGCGGTGAACCTGCCTATGAGTTTCACCTGGTGTCGGAAAGCGGCGGCGCGGTGATGACGTCCCAGGGTTTCTCGGTGAACACCTCGCCCCTGCGGCCACAAGGCTATGACACGCTGATTGTCAGCGGTTACCTGGAGTTTCGCCTGCCGGAGGCCAACCTGCTGGAACTGGTCAAGGCCGCCTCGGCCCAATCGCGGCGCGTCGCCTCGCTGTGCATGGGCATCTTCGTGCTGGCCGAAGCCGGCTTGCTCGACGGCAAGCGCACCACCACCCACTGGATCCACGCGCCGGCCTTTCGCAAGCGCTACCCGGACATCCGCCTGGAAGAAGACAAGCTGTTTATCGTCGACGGCCAGGTATGGACCGGCGCCGGCATGAGTGCCGGGGTAGACATGGCGCTGGCCATGGTGGAGAACGACCTGGGCAGCGACCTCGCCCGGCGCATCGCGCGCAAGCTGGTGATCGCCCAGCGTCGGGGCAGTGAGCAGTCGCAATTGTCGGCACTGTTGGAGCTGGACCCCAAGTCCGACCGCGTGCAACTGGCCCTGGCCTACGCCCGTGAAAACCTCACACACGACCTGTCGGTGGACGCCTTGGCCGACGTGGCCCGGCTGAGCCCGCGCCAGTTCAGCCGGGTATTCCGCGAAGAAACCGGGCAAACCCCGGCCAAGGCCATCGAATCCCTGCGGGTTGAGGCTGCGCGGGCGATGATGGAAACCAGCCGGCACCCGGTGGAAGTGGTGGCCCGCGAAACCGGCTTCGGTGACCGCGAGCGCATGCGCCAGGCGTTTTTAAGGGCGTTCGGGCAGCCGCCGCAGGCGATGCAGCAAACCTTTAATGCAACACCGCCCGCGTAACCAGGTAACTCATCAACTGCGGATCATCCGCCAGTTCAAGGGCTTGCACCGGGCGCGGCAGGTTATCCAGCACCGAGCGCCAGAACGCCTGGGACACTTCGTCCTGGTCATAAAACCGCACCAGCCAATCCGCCGCGCCGCTGCACAGCACCTGGGTGGCGATGGCGCGGCCAATGCCTTTGCGGCGATAGCGCTTGAGGATAAACAGGTCGGCCAGTTCCAAGGCGTCGATGCCCGGCAACTCGCTGCCTTCGATCAGCAGGAAGCCGGCGATATAACCATCGACCAGCAACAGGTTGGCGCTCCACTGCGGGTCTTGCCAGTAGCGCGTCAGGTGTTCGTCATGGATGTAGAAACGGCCGTCCGCCTCGACATCTTCCTGCTCCCAGTCCGACGACTCATAGGCGTAGTACTGGTAGAGATTGCGGATCAACTCGGATTCTTCAGGGCCGGTCTGGATCAGTTCCACGGTAGTTTCAGGCATTGGGCTCTCGGTCAAAAAACGCAGGGCGCCATTGTTCACAAAACCTCGGCGCAGTCCAATAGCGCCACGAACCTTTCAACTTGCTGAACCGATTGCAAATAGCGGCGGCCCCTGCCAAAGCTCTGAAACATTTCGAATAGAATTCGCCGATCTCTACCTTTCCTCAAGGACACGTATTTTGACGAACGTCTGTTCCGCCGGCCTGGATGTGGGCTTCGCCTCCCTGGACTACTTGCAGATCTTCATCCTGGGCGTGATCCAGGGCATTACCGAACTGTTGCCGGTCTCCTCCACCGCCCATATGCGCGTAGTGCCCGCCCTGCTCGGCTGGCAAGACCCCGGCTCGGCGTTTTCGGCGGCCATGCAGTTGGCGGCACTGGCGGCGGTGGTCAGTTACTTCTGGCGCGATGTGCGCCAAGTGACCACGGGCAGCATCGGCGCGGTGCGCCGGGGCGACTACAACGATCAATGGTTCAAGCTGGCCGTGGCGATTGTGTTGGCGACTATCCCGATCGGGATTGCCGGGCTGGCCTTGTCATCGACCCTGAACGCCTGCAATTCGCCGCTGCGCGGGCTGATGGTGATCGGGATTTCCTGCGTGGTGATGGCGGTGTTGCTGGCGGCGGCCGAGCTGCGTGCACGGCATACCCGCGAGGTCAGCCAGATGCGCCTGCGCGATGCGCTGATCGTCGGGGTCGCGCAGATCGGCGCGTTGATTCCGGGCGTATCGCGTTCGGGTTCGACCCTCACCGCCGCCCTGTTCCTTAACTTCAAACGCGAAGAAGCCGCACGCTTTTCCTTCCTGCTGGGCCTGCCCGCCATCGCCCTCGCCGGCTTGAAGGAGCTGTGGGTGCTGCTGCATGCCGATATGCCCGCCCATGCCTGGCCGCATTTGCTGTTCGGGCTGTTGGTGGCCAGCGTCTCGGCGTTCTTCGCGATCTGGGGCCTGATGAAGTTCCTGGAGCGGTTCTCCACCTGGCCGTTTGTGATCTATCGCGCGCTGCTGGGGGTGTTCCTGATTGTGGCGGTAAGTACCGGGCTGCTGAGTTGATACAAACCCTCGTCTCAACCCAGCATAAATCTCATGTGGGAGGGGGCTTGCCCCCTCCCACATTTGAACTGCTTTGCCTTACAGCCCGCCCGTACGCTCCGCCAGTGCTTCGAGCAGGTCGGCCGATGGCACGAAAAACAACCCGCCGGTGACCGCCGTGCTGAAATCGAGCAAGCGGTCGTAGTTGCCTGCCGGGCGACCGACGAACATGTTTTCCAGCATCAATTCCAGCGGCTGCGGCGAGCGTGCGTAGCCGATGAAGTAGGTGCCGAACTCCCCGGCACCCGGGCGGCCGAAGGGCATGTTGTCGCGCAGGATTTTCACTTCTTCGCCGTCTTCGTCGGTGATCACGGTCAGCGCGCTGTGGGAATTGCTCGGCTTGGCCGCATCATCCAACTCGATATCCGACAACTTGGTGCGCCCGATCACCTTCTCCTGGGCTTCCACCGTCAGGCCATTCCAGGCGGTCATGTTGTGCAGGTACTTCTGCACCAGCACGTAGCTGCCGCCTTCGAATCCAGGGTCTTCGTCGCCAACGATGGTGAAGCCCACGGCCTTGCGCCCCACCGGGTTCTCGGTGCCGTCGACAAAGCCGATGATGCTGCGCATGTCGAAGTAGCGGAAACCCTGGACTTCATCCACCACCTTCACGCTATCGCCCAGCGCTGTCATCAGTTGGGTGGCGAGTTCAAAGCACAGGTCCATCTGCTCGGCGCGGATATGCAGCAGGATGTCGCCGGGCGTCGACACCGCCATGCGCCCTTCTACACCGAACTCCCGAAACGGGTGCAACGCCGCCGGGCGCGGCGCGCCGAACAAGCGGTCCCAGGCCTGCGAGCCAAAGCCGCAAACGCAGGTCAGGTTGCCCGCCGGCACGCGTTTGCCCACCGAACGCACCAGCCCGGCGATGTCTGCGCACCAGGCGCGCACGCCGTCTTCACTGCCGGGGGCGATGGTGGCGACCATAAAGATCGCGCTGCTGGTGATCGGGTGGCAGACGGACTGCGGTTCAAGAGGCGGCTGAACGGAGGAAGTCGGCATGGGGCAAATCCAGGCTAGGGGCGGAAGTGAACCCGCGCAGGTTAGCAGATCATTTCCGACACGCCTGCCACACGCCGCGAATCAATGCCTTGAGCTGCAATGCTTCGGCCCAGCGATCACTGATTTCACGCCCGTCGGCGCCAGTGATGGCATAGGGCGGCGGGCCCAGTTCGCAGGTGAAGGACAGGCTGTGCGGGGTGTCGGGGCGGGCCAGCCAGTCTTCGATCCCGTAGCGCCACCACGCGGTAAAGCGCTGCACCCAGGCCTGGTGCTGGGGGAAGTCCAGCGACACCTGCACCTGTTCACGTGGGCCAGGACAACCACGTGGTCGGCCGCACCATGGGCTGGCTGCTCGCCCGCACCTGTGGCGCACGCAAAGGCAGCGTGGGGATCCTGCTCGGCGGCCATCGCTTTCTCGGTCACCAGGCACGGGTCGAAGGCCTGCACAGCTACCTCGCCGAACACGCCCCCGGTCTCAAACCGCTGGAGCCGCTGATCAACCTGGACAACTGCGACATCACCGAAGAAGCCACCCTCGACCTGCTCACCCGCCACACCGACCTGCGTGGCCTGTGCGTGGTGGGCGGTGGCGGCGACGGCATCATCAGCGCCCTCGCGCAACTGCCCAAGCGCCCGGCGTTGTGCTGCATTTTGCAGGAGTCCACGCAGCTGTCACGCCAGGCGCTGAGCCAGGGGTTGATCGATGTGGTGATGGATTCACAGCCCAGGCAGACAGCGAACGCGCTGGTGCAGTTGCTGGTGGAATTGCAGAGTGCCGAGGGGTTTGATCCGGGGCGGCATCGGGTGTATATCGCGCCGCAGATCGTCACCTCGGAGAATCTTTAGAGCGCCCGGCACTCCACCTTCAACGCCCCCTCTTCCTGCTCATGGCTTTCGATCACTATCGGCAGAAAGCGGCGAATCACCGCCATATTGCTGTGCAAGTGCTCGCTCATATGCGCCGTGGTGAAACTGCCACCGCCCGCCAATGCCATCGGCAACAGCAGTTGGTCCGCCAGGTGTTCGCCCACCGCCGTGTCGCTGCCCTGCCATTCCACTGCCTGGTTGATTGCCTCATCGGCGACGGTTTCAGCACGGACCCTGGCCATGCCAAAGGCGCTGAACACTTCAGTGACGTGCTCGTGGGCGTACTCCAGCATCAGCACATTGCCCGGGCCATGATCGGGATCTATCTCGACCGTAAACAGCTGTGCCGGGCTGAACCCCAAACGCTGGCGTACACGCTTGAACTCGCGCTCGCCGACCTGAGCGGGCAAGCCGGCGTTCAGTGTGGTCGCCCGAGCCTCCAGCAATTTGCCACGCTGCATCAGGTGCAACGGCGCCAGTTCGCCGGGCTGGATAAACGCCTGCAATTCGCCGCCACCTGCCGGGACAAAACCATGCCGGACCAGGCTCAACTCAACGCGTGCGCCCATGCGCCGTAACAGCGGCAACCAGGCGCGTTGCAAGAAGTCCACCGGCGGTGCCAGCGGGTTGTGGGTGCCGCCGCAAATGGTCACTCGGCTGGCGGCCGTGGCCCGCAACAGCGCCGGCAACAGCGTTTGCAGCACCAGGGTGCAACTGCCCGCGGTGCCGATCACAAAGCGGTAGTCGCCGCCCTGAATCGGCCCGGGTGCAAAGAGCAGCGTTTGCGACCCCAGCTCAGCGCCTTCCACCCGAGCGCTGCACACCTCGGCCGCTGCCAGCACGGCTGTCAGGTGTTGGCGCATCAACCCGGGGCGACTGCGCTTGGCGCGGATGTTCCTGATGAGCAATGTGCGCCCGGTCACCATCGACAGGCTCACACCACTGCGCAATACCTGGCCACCGCCAATGGCGCCATCCAGTTCAATCACGTCCTGCTTCATAGCCATCCTTATGCAAAGCGTTTGACCGTGTCCCGCAGATAGCGGTCCAGTCGTTGTGAGTCTTCCCGAGTGCGTGGCAATACCGGCACTTCGCGTTCCAGTTCAGCCTGGATAAATGCGTGTAGCGCCGGACGTCGCGGACCATAAGCCGCCTCACCGGCATTGCGCTTGAGCGTCAGCAACGTCGCCACTTCATCCAACAGTTGCGCGTCGTTCACCGTGCTCAGCAAGTCAGCGAAGGTCATCGGCGGCCGCCCCAGCCCCAGGTCGATCCAACGCACCGCCAGCAACGGCCGCAAGACGTAGAAGTATTTCTTGAAGCGCACCGTTTCACCTTGCAGGTGACCGCGAAAGGTTTTCCTGGCCATCGACAGGTAGTGATTGCGCGCGGCCGGCGGGCTGTAGAAAGCTTCGGCCAGCGCCCGTAGTTGCGCGGCGGCCTCGGTTTCCTGGCGATACACCAACGGCGAATCCAGCCACTCCAGCAACGTGGGATTGGATTTGCGCAGCAGGCCCAAGGTCTTGCTCAGTTCCCAGCCACTCACGTCCAATTCGTCATCCAGCGGACGTTCGATCACGTCACGCGGCGCGTCCACCTGCATGAACCAATCAGGTTTTTCCACGTAGACAAAGCGCACATCGTAATCGCTGTCGGTGGAGGCAAAACCCCAGGCGCGGCTGCCCGACTCACAGGCATACAGCACCTTCACATTGCGCTCGTGCTCTATCTTGTCCAGCGCCTGCACGACCCGAGCGCGCATGGCGTCGCTCAACGGGTGTCGTTCTTCCCTATGCATCTCGATTCCTCCGCTTATCCTTTGACGCACACCACCTGACGCAAGGTGTGCAGCACTTCCACCAACTCGCGCTGGGCGTGCATGACCTGGTCGATGTCCTTGTAGGCCATCGGTATTTCGTCGATCACATCCGCGTCCTTGCGGCACTCCACATGGGCGGTCGCACGGATCTGGTCGGCGACGGTGAAGGTGTTCTTCGCCTTGGTACGGCTCATGGTGCGACCGGCGCCGTGGCTGCACGAGCAAAACGATTCTTCGTTGCCCAGGCCGCGCACGATGAAGCTTTTGGCGCCCATGGAGCCCGGGATAATCCCCAGCTCGCCTTTTTTTGCGGAGACCGCGCCCTTGCGGGTCACCAAAATTTCTTCGCCAAAATGCCGCTCTTTTTGTACATAGTTGTGATGACAGTTAACGGCCTCCAGTGCCACTTCAAACGGTTTACTGATCACCTGGCGCGTCGCCTGGACCACCGCGCGCATCATCAACTCGCGGTTCTGCCGGGCAAAATCCTGGGCCCAGCCCACTGCTTGCACGTAGTCATCGAAGTGCTGGCTGCCCTCTTCGAAATACGCCAGGTCGCGGTCCGGCAGGTTGGCCAGGTGCTGACGCATATCCGCCTGAGCCAATTGGATAAACAGGTTGCCGATGGCATTGCCCACGCCCCGCGAACCGCTGTGCAACATGAACCAGACGCGGTTGGCTTCATCCAGGCACACCTCGACAAAGTGGTTGCCGGTGCCCAACGTGCCCAGGTGCTGGCGGTGGTTGCTGCGTTCCAGTTGCGGGTACTTATCGGTGATCGCCTTGAAGCGCGGATGCAACCTAGCCCATACCTGGTCAGCCTGTGCTGGCACGTCTTCCCAAGCGCCTTTGTCACGGCCTTTACGGCTACGAGTACGGCCATGGGGTACGGCGGCTTCAATGGCGCAACGCAGGCCATGCAGGTTGTCCGGCAGATCCCCGGCCATCAGCGTGGTGCGCGCGGCGATCATGCCGCAGCCGATGTCCACCCCCACGGCGGCGGGGATAATCGCCCCCACGGTGGGGATAACGCTGCCGATGGTCGAGCCCTTGCCCAGGTGCACATCCGGCATCACCGCGAGGTGCTTGAAGATAAACGGCATCTTGGCGGTGTTCATAAGTTGCTGGCGGGCTTCGGGCTCAACCGGCACGCCTTCGGTCCAGAGCTTGATCGGTTTGCCGTTGGCGACTTCCAGCAGTTGGCAGGTGTTCTTTTGCATAATCTCGATTCTTTTTTGAAAGCCGTCGTTGCGGCGTTGATCAGGTGATAGCAGCAGACGTGCCAGCTTTTGCCGCACGCTTCTAAAAAATCTACAAACTATTGTTTTACATTGATATTTTTGTATTTTTTATTTTTATCCACTGAAAACCCATGACAAGCCGGTCACACCATTCATATCCTTAGATATCGTTACTTATATTTTGGTCCAGTCATGAAGTACAAGCGCACAGTTGCCATCGGATTTATCGGTTCCAAGCTCGATCGCGTCGGCAAGGGAGCTAATCGCTGGAACCACTGGCGCCCCAGCGTCGGGCTGTGCCAGCAAGAGGATGTGCAGATCGATCGCCTGGAATTGATCCACGACGTCGACGCTCGCGATACCAGCCTGGCCGAGCGGGTGCGCGCCGACATCCAGCAGATCTCCCCCCACACGGAGGTGCGCCTGCACCCGATGCCGCTGGTCAACCCTTGGGATTTCGAAGAGGTGTACGGCGCGCTGCACGATTTCACAAGCACCTACACTTTCGACACCGAGCGTGAGGACTACCTGGTGCATATCACCACCGGCACCCACGTCGCGCAGATTTGCTGGTTCCTGCTGACCGAGGCGCGCAACCTGCCGGCACGCCTGATCCAGACAGCCCCTTCACGCCGCCAGGACGACATCGCGCCCGCCAACGGCACCCACACCCTGATCGACCTCGACCTGTCGCGCTACGACCGCATCGCTTCGCGCTTTGCCCACGAGCGCCTGGAAGGCCTGGCGTTTCTCAAATCGGGAATTGCCACGCGCAACCGTGCGTTCAATGCCTCCATCGAACAGATCGAACGTGTGGCCGTACGCTCAACGGCGCCGATGCTGTTGATCGGCCCGACTGGCGCCGGCAAATCCTTTCTCGCCCGGCGCATCTACGAACTCAAGCGCAGCCGCCATCAGGTGCAGGGCCGCTTTGTTGAAGTGAACTGCGCCACCCTGCGCGGCGATGGGGCGATGTCCGCGCTGTTCGGGCATATCAAGGGGGCCTTTACCGGCGCGCAAAACGCTCGCGACGGCCTGCTGCGCGCAGCCCATGGCGGCATGCTGTTCCTCGATGAAATCGGCGAACTGGGCCTGGATGAACAGGCCATGCTGCTCAAGGCCATCGAAGAAAAACGCTTCTACCCGATGGGCGCCGACACCGAAGTGACCAGTGACTTCCTGATCATCGCCGGCACCCACCGCGACCTGCGCGGGCGTGTCGCCGAAGGGTTGTTTCGCGAAGACCTGTATGCGCGTATCAACCTGTGGACCTTTGACCTGCCAGGCCTGTCGGGGCGCCGCGAGGACATCGAGCCGAACATCGACTTCGAGTTGCAGCGTCACGCCCGCGAGCACGGCCGTCGCGTACGCTTCAACCTGGAGGCACGGCGTCAGTACCTGGCATTTGCCTGCTCCGGCGAGGCGGCCTGGCTGGGTAACTTCCGCGAACTGTCCGCCTCTATCACACGTATGGCGACACTCGCCGACAGCGGGCGCATCGATGAAACCCAGGTTGACGAAGAAATACAGCGCCTGCGTTATGCCTGGGGGATCAACGCACCCCATGCGTCACTGCCGGCCGACCTGGATCTGTTCGACCAGTTGCAACTCAAGGCCGTCATCGACGTATGCCAGCAATCCGATAGCCTCTCCGACGCAGGCCGGCGCTTGTTTGGCGTATCACGCCAGGCCAAGGCACAACCGAACGATGCAGATCGGTTGCGCAAATACCTGGCGCGGTTTTCGATTGACTGGAAGCAGTTGAAGCCCTAGCTACTGCGAAAATCGCGGCGCGTTAGATCAACTGCCCCTGTGGGATTTCACTTCACGCATAAATTCGTCCGCCTGAGATTTGAGCCAATGAAACAACCGGGCGATATCGGGCTCTGCCTTTCGTCCATTTCGGCAGATGATGTAGTACGCAGCGGGCGACATCATTACAGGCGCGTTCAGCGCTACCAAGGTCCCGTCCTTCAATGCGTCATAGACCAACGCCGTCCTGCCCAGAGCAATCCCACCCCCTTTGACCGCCAGACTGATCGCCAGGCTGGAATCCGGAAAGCGCGGCCCATGGTGATACGGCGGCGCAGTGAGGCCCTGGAACGCGAACCAGCTTTCCCAGCTTGGACACACTTGATCATCGACGCGATGAATCAGCGGGTACCGCGCGATCTCCGCCACCGCAATATTGCCATTCACACGTTGAAATTCCGCTGAACACACAGGGAACACTTCATCGCGCATCAACAGTTCAGCATGGTGATCCGGATAGTCTCCATACCCCATCACCACCGCGACATCGAACGGATGAGCGCTCCAGTTAGCGCTGCTGATGTCTGCGCTGGTCAGCACCAAGTCAAGGTTGAACGAGGCTTCTGCGTGAGCGTCATGCATCCTGGGGATCAGCCAGGTTGAACAGAGTGAAGAGGTGCACGAAAGGTAAAGCGGCTGGGATTTGCTCAGGCTGAGCGAGTGCAGCACAGCGTCCAGCTCTTTGAAAAAGCCATCGGTCACCGGCAACAGCGCCTGCCCCGCTGCCGTGAGTTTGACACCCCGTGAATGCCGCTCGAATAGCTGCACACCCCACCACTCTTCCAGGCCCGCAATTTGATGGCTGATGGCACTGGCGGTGAGATTCAACTCGGAGGCAGCACGCGCAAAACTGCCGGTCTGGGCGGCACTGACGAAGGCTTGAAGCATCGGCGTGGGTGGCGGGCGCTGGGCCATCAGGTGCTCACTTTGATCAGGATGATCCCGCAAACAATGACGAACGCCGAAAGCATCCGTCGCCAGCCGAACCGCTCATGGAAGAACAGCGCAGCAATGATGGCGCCGATAATAACACTGGTTTCCCGCAACGCTGAGACCTTGGCCAGCGCGTCCAGCGATAGCGCAAACAGCACCAGACCGTAGGACGCCAAGTAAAAAACGCCGCCCATCACGCCCACCCGCCAATGACTGCGTACAGCCTGAGCGAGTGCCGACCGCTCCTTGAAAAACGCCAGCAACGGGATCGGAATGCTCTGGAATACCGTGAGATAAATGATGTACTGCAACACGGTCTCACTGGCTCTTACCCCTTTGGCATCCACCACCGTGTAGGACGCAATAAACACCCCCGCACACACGGCCATCAGAATCGGCTTGAACATCTGCGCCGTCATCTTGCGCACAAACGTCAGGCTGATAATCCCCCCGCAAATCAACAGCACCCCCGCCATGGCCTGGACTGACAGTTGCTCATGCAGCAAGAAGTAGGAAAACAGCGCGACCAACACCGGCGGCACGCCGCGCATCACGGGGTAGACCTGGCCGAAATCGCCGGTTTCATAGGCCTTGATCAAGAACAATCGATAGACCGTATTGAGTACCACGGAGACCAGCACGTAGCGCCATACCTGCGGGCTCGGCACATTGACCAGCGGCAACGCCGCCAGGCAGATCAGCAATGCAGTGCCGTCGACCATGGCCAACGTCATGAAGCGGCTGCTGCCGGCGCGGACGACGGCATTCCAGGTGGCGTGCATGAAGGCGGAGATCAAGACGAGGGTGATGGCGATGTCGGAGTTGTCCATGGGGTTCGGCTGTGGAGAGAAGCAACGGGCCGCCATTTAACGCGTCCCTGTGTACCGGCTAGAAGCGAAAGCTCGTCAGCGTTGCCGTCAAAATCCGTCATGGCAGACCGTTCCTACAGATAAAAACCAATCAATGGATGGCTATGTCAGCCCCCTACGTAGCCACCGCCCCTCCCACATTGACCGCGTTCCATTGGTGGGCGGGTGGCGTTTTGTCATGGTTTGTAAAGGGCCAGCAAGGCCGGTCCCTTTTAATTGCAGGACGTTTCCTAGACAATCCTGGCCGCCTTGTGCCTGCTGGAATCGATGGCTAGTCTGCGGTCCGTCACTGCTCATCAGTGATCGGGTTTAGCAGCCTGACGTCAATAGGCACACGGTTCACATCTGCGTTTATGGTGGCTGTGCGCGGGGCACCTTCGGGTGCGCTGGTTTTCCTATTGACCGGTCTGCTAACCCGCGTACAGCTGCCACCCTCGTTTAGCAGCGTTGGCGGTAGCTCCTTTACTCAATAGGAGTTGCACAATGAATAAAGTCGTCCCAGACCCACCCCACGATCCCGCCAAAGACCGCGCCATCGATCACTATCTCCCCACCCAAGGCTTTCACTCCGTCAACGAAGACCTGAGCTTTGAAGATGCCCTGCTCTACACCGCCAGTTTGCTCGACAGTGCGTCGGCGACTGCGCTGGATTGCGGGGAACAGCTGGAAAGCCCAGAGCGGGCGAAGATCTTGGCGGTGTGGCATTTGCTGGAAATTGCCAAAACCACTGTGGATCGCTCCATCAACTGCCTGAAACGCGGTTAGACATGTGGGAGGGGGCTTGCCCCCGATGGCGGTGGGTCAGTTAAGTGGATGTCAACTGACACTCCGCTATCGGGGCAAGGGTATCTACACAACTTTTCAGCCCCTGACAAATCTCCCTGTGGCGAGCGGGCTTGTCCCGCGTTGGGCTGCGTAGCAGCCCCAGTCAAGAAGATCGCGGTGTATCAGATACTCTGTAGAGGCTGGTTTTGGGGCTGCTGCGCAGCCCAACGCGGGACAAGCCCGCTCGCCACACCAGCCCTATCTGCCGCGCTTTCAGCGTTGAGCCAACGTTGTGTAGATACCTATGGTTATCGGGGGCAAGCCCCTCCCACATTTTGACCTTACGCTCCGCGAAAATCCCCGGCACTCAGCCCGAATCGACTCATCTTGTTGTACAGCCCACCGCGCGATACGTTCAGTTGCCGGGCGGCCAGGCGGATGTTGCCGCCGGTGCTTTTGAGTGCGGCGACGATGGCGTGCATTTCGTGGCTGCTCAAGTCTTGGGCAGGCTGGGGTTCGTAGTGGCGCAGCGTGGCGCGCGGTCTGGTTTCCAGGGGTAAGTCGGCCGCCTGGATCAGTTCGCCCGTCGCCAGGTTGGTGGCGCGCTCGATGCTGTTTTCCAGCTCTCGCACATTGCCCGGCCAGCCGTAGGCCGACAGCAGTTCCAGCGCGTCCGGGGAAAAACCCTGTACCGATTTGCGCAGCGAACGGGCGCAGCGCGTGAGGAAGTGCCGTGCCAGCAGCGGAATATCTTCACGGCGCATACGCAGCGGCGGCACGGTCAGGTTCAGTACGTTGAGGCGGTAGTAGAGGTCTTCACGGAACGCGCCTTCGGCCACCGCCTGGCTGAGGTTGCGGTGGGTGGCTGCAATGATCCGTACGTCCACTGGCCGTGAATTTTTCGCGCCGACGCGGGTGATCTCGCCTTCCTGCAACACCCGCAACAGGCTGACCTGAGCGTCGAAGGACATATCCCCAATCTCATCCAAAAAGATGGTGCCGCCATCGGCCAGTTCAAACTTGCCCGCCGACCCGCCCCGGGCCGAGCCGGTGAATGCGCCTTCGACATGCCCGAACAACTCGCTTTGCACCAGATCGCGCGGGATCGCGCCGCAGTTGACCGCCACGAACGGGCCGTTGGCGCGGTCGCTGGCGTTGTGGATGGCCTGGGCGAACAGCTCCTTGCCGGTGCCGCTTTCGCCGAGGATCAGGGTGGTGGATTCACTGCGACTGGCGATGCGCCCCAGGTGCAGCGCGTCCTGGATCGCCCGCGACGTGCCCTGGATGGTGTCAAAGGTGTAGCGGGCCTGGGTGCTGATGATGCGCCGGGTGATTTCACGGATGCGGCGGTTCTCGCGCAACGACACGATCACCCCGCCCTGCTCCAGCGGGCACACCGAGACCAGGCAAGCGAGCTGGCTGCGGTCGTGCAGGTGGAAGGTGCAATCGAGGTCGCGCACCGGCTCACCGCCGCGTAAAAGAATGGCGTCGCTCAACTCACTGCGGCCCAGGTGCTGGAAGGAGCTGCCGATCAGTTCCAGCCCCACCCCGAACAGTTGCCGGGCGTAACGGTTGAGCGCCTTGATGCAGCCATGCTCATCGAGCACCACCAGGCCTTCGTTAAGGACTTCGAGCACGGTTTGCTGCTCTGCCAACAGCGCCTGCAGGGCCATTTGGCGGGAGACCGCTTCGGCAGCCGCTTGCACGGTGCCGAGGGTGTGAAAGTGAAACCAGCCGGGTTCGGCGGTGAGGGTCAGCATCGCCAGGGTTTGGCCCTGGGCATTCCTGATCGGCGCGGCGGCGCAGTGCATGCGGCGTTGGCGCAGGCCGCTGCCGAAGTTCTCTTCGGCCAGCACGTACACCAGGCGGTCCTCGGCCAGGGCCAGGCCGGTGCAGTTGGTGCCCTGGACCGATTCGAGCAGGCGACTGCCGACGGGGGTGATGTCCAGCCCGCAGAAATACAGGGTGATGCCATCGGCGTCGGTGAGGTTGATATGGCCCCGAGGGTTGTAGGCCAACAAGCCGTGCATGACTTGCGCGGCGGCGGCGATCAGCACGCGATGGCTGGCCAGGGTGGCCGCCAGCGTGTCGGCGGCGGCGAAGCGGTATTGGCTGTCCTGCGGGTCGATAGCGGCTTCGACGCTGCGCCGCCACGAGTCCCAGATTACCTGCCGCACCTCGGCCGGCCGCTGCACCTGCCCGGCCAGGCACGCGCGCCACGCCTGTTCCAGCGCAGCAACGGGGCCGTCGTTCAGCGCCGCAGGCCCCAGGGCCGTCAGGTAGTCGAGGTCTTGTACGCTGAACGCCATGCTCATCGGGAGGTATCCATGTTCATGTTTTTGACATGTCAGTATAGGCATGCCATCAAAATGAACACATTTTGTTTATTGTATTTTATAAATCCTTAATTATCAGAGACTTATAAATTGGCATAACCTTTGCTCCTGCCCCTTTGCCAGTCAGGACTGTCCTGCGGCCAACAATAAAAAGGGGTCATTTCATGAGTACACAGAACATCCGCCTGGGTTTGATCGGTGCTGGTCGCATGGGCAGTTTCCACGGCCTGACCGCCGCGCGACACATCCCCGGCGCGACCCTCGCCGCCATCGCCGACCCCACTCCCGGTCAAGCCGCACGCCTGGCAGTCGAACTGGGCGTGAACAAGGTCTACACCGACCCGCAGCAGCTGCTCGACGACCCGGACATCGACGGCGTCATCATCGCGGCCCCCGCCCGCAGCCACGCCGAACTGGTGATCAGCGCCGCCCGCGCCGGCAAGGGGGTCTTCTGCGAAAAACCCATGGCCATCACCCTCGACGAAGCCGACCGCGCCATTGCCGCCGCGGCCGATGCGCGCGTGCCGCTGCAGGTCGGCTTCAATCGACGTTTCGCCAAGAGTTTTCGCACTGCCCACCTCGATGTGGCGGCCGGCCGCATCGGCACGCCGCAATTGTTGCGTTCGCTGACTCGCGACCCGGCACTCAACAACCCGGCCAATTCGCCGCAATGGGTGATCTTCCTGGAAACCCTGATCCACGACTTCGACACCCTGCGCTACCTCAACCCCGGTGCCGAAGCGGTGCAGGTGTATGTGATGGCCGACGCACTGATTGCGCCGGAATACAAAAGCAAAGGCTTCCTCGACACCGCGGTGGTCGCGATCCGCTTCGACAACGGCGCCATCGCCACCGCCGAGGCCAACTTCCAGGCGGTGTACGGCTACGACGTGCGCGGAGAAGTGTTCGGCAGCGCCGGCATGCTGAGCATGGGCAGCCTCAACGACTCCGACCTGGTGCGCTACCTGGCCCAGGGCATCCAGGCCGACACCCAGCGTATGGACACTGACCTGCTGCGCGACGCCTACATCGCCGAACTCAACCACTTTGTCGACTGCCTGCGCAGCGGCGCCAAGCCCATGGCCAGTGGTGAAGACGCGCGTGCCGCCCTGGCGATCGCCCGCGCCTGTATCGAGTCGTTCGAAACCGGCAAGGCCGTGGCCGTGCAGGGAGCCCGTTGATGAGCCCGTTCAAACTGGCGATCAGTGCCGAGATGGTGTTTCTCGACCTGCCCTTCATCGAGCGCGTGAAGCGCATCCATGCACTGGGTTTCAGCGCGGAGATCTGGAATTGGACCAATAAAGACATCAGCGCCCTGGCCGCCACCGGCGCCGATTTCACCTCGATGACCGGCTATATCAGCGGTACCCTCACCGACCCCGACGGCATCCGCCAACTGCTCGACAGCGCGCGCGAATCCATCGGCGTCGCCGAGCGCCTGAACTGCCCCAGCCTCAACCTGCACGGCACCGGCCTGGGGGACGGCGGCCTGCCGGTGCAGCCCGTGAGCCAGACCACCGGACGCATGTGGCTGAGCGCGTGCAAGGCGCTGGAAAAAATCGCGCGCCTGGGCGAAGACGCCGGCCGCGTGTTCCTGCTGGAAAACCTCAACACCGAGGTCGACCACCCCGGCACCCCGTTCGCCCGCGCCGACGACACCCTGGCGCTGATCGACGCCGTGGGCAGCCCGCACCTGAAAATGAACCTGGACCTGTACCACGCGCAGATCGGCGAAGGAAACCTGATCGAGCTGATCCAGCGCGCAGGCAGCGCCATCGGTGAAATCCAGGTGGCCGACGTGCCCGGACGCAAGGAGCCCGGCACCGGCGAAATCCACTACCCGGCCATTGCCAGGGCCCTGCACGCCATGGGATACAACGGCGTGGTCGGCCTCGAAGGCTGGGCCAGCGGCGACAGCGAGTTGGCCCTGGAGCGTTTCCGTCAAGCGTTCACCCTATAACAATAAAAGGAACACCCTCATGCATCGCTATTCATTGCTTGTTGCTGCGTTTTTACTGCTGTTCAGCCAATGGACCTTCGCCGCGTATCGCATCGGCGTGAGCATCGCGCGGGTCGACGATAACTTCATGACCTACGTGCGCACCGGCCTGGAAAATGCCGCTAAACAACAGGACGTGCAGATCCAGTTCGAAGACGCCCAGGGCGATGTGGTGCGCCAGCTCAACCAGGTCGAAGGCTTTCTCAACCAGAAAGTCGACGCCGTGATCGTGCTGCCGGTGGACACCGCCGCCACCGCCAACATGACCCGCACCGCCGTGGCAGCCAAGACGCCGCTGGTGTACGTCAACCGCCACCCGGATGAGCGCACCTTGCCCAAGGGCGTGGTCACCGTGGCGTCCAACGATATCGAAGCCGGGCAATTGCAGATGCGCTACCTCGCGGAAAAACTCGGCGGCAAAGGCAATGTGGCGATCATCATGGGCGACCTCGCGCAGAACGCCACCCATGACCGCACCGAAGGCGCCAAGCAGGTGCTCAAGGACTTTCCCGGCATCAAGGTGGTCGAGCAGCAAAGCGCCGAATGGCAACGCAGCAAGGGCATGGACCTGACCAGCAACTGGCTGCTGGCGGGCACGCAGTTTGATGCCATCGTCGCCAACAACGATGAAATGGCGATTGGCGCGGCCATGGCCTTGCAACAGTCGGGCAAGGCCAAGGGTGAGATCGCGATTATTGGCATCGACGGCTTGCCCGACGGTTTGGCGGCGATCAAGCGAGGCATGCTCACCGCCTCGGTGTTCCAGGACCCCAAGGCTCAGGCCACGCAAGCGGTGCAGTCGGCGATCAAGATGATCAAGGGCGAGCCGATCGAGTCGGAGGTGTGGGTGCCGTTCGAGCTCATTAAGCCGGAACAGGTGGCGGTGTTCGAACAGCGCTACAAGTAAATCGAAGATAAGGACATCCAAATGTGGGAGGGGCTTGCCCCTTCCCACATTTTTTACAGTGCAGGCCTTCAGTCCAGGTCACTTGCGTCATGCCGCTCGGGCAACTGTTCCTCGCCCGACACCCGATTCACCCGCCGCCCACGCTGCACCGCAGGCCGCGCATCAATCGCGTCGGCCCAGCGCTGTACGTGCTTGTACTCGTGCACCGACAGAAACTCCGCCGCCCCATACAAGCGGCCTTTGACCAGCCCGCCGTACCACGGCCAGATGGCAATGTCGGCGATGGTGTATTCATCCCCGGCAATGTATTCGCTCACGGCCAGGCGCTGGTCCAGTACATCCAACTGGCGCTTGGTTTCCATGGCAAAGCGGTTGATCGGGTATTCCATCTTGCTCGGCGCATAGGCATAGAAATGCCCGAAGCCACCGCCCAGGTACGGCGCGCTGCCCATCTGCCAGAACAACCACGACAGGCACTCCGCGCGGGCAGCAGGCTCGGTGGGGAAGAAGGCGCCGAACTTCTCGGCCAGGTACTGCAGGATCGCGCCGGATTCAAACACACGAATCGGCTGGGCGCCGCTGTGGTCCATCAAGGCCGGGATCTTGGAGTTCGGGTTGACCGCGACAAAGCCGCTGCCGAACTGGTCGCCGTCGCCGATCTTGATCAGCCAGGCGTCGTACTCCGCGCCGCTGTGCCCCAGGGCCAGCAGCTCTTCAAGGAGGATGGTGACCTTCTGCCCGTTGGGCGTGGCCAGGGAGTACAGCTGCAGCGGATGCTTGCCGACCGGCAGTTCCTTTTCATGGGTGGCGCCGGCGATGGGTCGGTTGATGCTGGCGAAGGTGCCGCCGCTTTCGGCGTCCCAGGTCCAGACTTTCGGGGGTACATATTCGGTCATGCTTACGGCTCCAGAAGCGTTTGCGATCAGCGAAGCGCTTGAGACTAAACCAAAGACGGGTGGTGCGTCACACTCCCCGCCGCAGCGTGCCGGGGCACCTGCACTCGCAGCGCGATCAACAAGGCCGCCAGCAGCATCAAGCAACCCGCGCCCAGAAACACCCCGTCGATGCCGGTGGCACTGAACATCGCGCCCCCGCCCGCCGCACCCGCCGCGATGGCCGATTGCACCGAAGCGACCACCATGCCGCCGGCACTTTCGGCCTGATCCGGCACCGCACGCGCCACCCAGTTCGACCACGCCACCGGCACCCCGCCGAAGGCCATGCCCCACAGCGCCAGGAGCAATGCCTGACCCGGCAGTGACGCAGGCAGCAACACCAGGGCCAACGCAGCGACGCCCACCAGGACCGGCATCAACACCAGGGTTCCCCGGGGGTTGCGCACCAGCAACCACCCGGCCAGCAGCGTGCCGACAAAATTCGCCGCGCCGAACCCCAGCAGCATCAACGCCAGCCCCTGGGTGCCGACCCCGGTGGCGCTTTCCAGAAACGGGCGAATGTAGGTAAACAGCGCGAAGTGCCCGGTGTGCACCAGCACGCAGCCGAACATGCCGATGGCAATGCCGGGGCGCAGCAGTACATCAAGCACGGTGCGCAGGCGCGCGGTGCCGCTGGGTGCCAGGCGCGGCAGCGTGAACAGCTGGAAGGCCAGGGTCACCACGCCGACGGCGGCCGCAGCCACAAATGCACTGCGCCAGCCATACAGGTCCCCCAGGTAGCTGCCCAATGGCACCGCGACCACGGTACCCACCGCAATGCCGCTGAAGATGATCGACAAGGCACGCGGCAGCAATGCCGCCGGTACCAGGCGCATCGCAACGGCCGCCGCCATGCTCCAGAAACCGCCGAGGGCAATGCCCAGCAGGATACGCATCAACAACAGCACCAGGAGGCTGGACGAGAACGCCACCAGCAGGTTGGACGCAATCATCAGCGTGGAGAACCCCAACAGCACCAAGCGCCGGTCGATACCGCGCGTCAGGCCTGGCACCAGCAAACCGGCGAACAACGCCACCACCGCCGTAACCGTGACCGCTTGCCCGGCCAACGCTTCCGACACGCCCAGGTCCAAAGCCATCGGCGTCAGCAGGCTGGCCGGCAGGTACTCCGCCGTGAGCAGGCCGAACACGCCCATCGCCAGGGAAAACACCGCCATCCAGGCCGGTGTGGTCGGTTCTGCCCTGCCATCGACAGGGGCATGGGACACACAATCATTCATCACAGGACATCCTCAGGCATTTACGTGACGGCCAGTCTAGGTTTGCCCATTAGGATGATCTATGATTCAAACCCTTGAGTTATTGACCGAAACCCCGAACATGCCAGCCGACAACGCATTCACCCTGTCCTCCGAGCTGATCAATGAGCTGCTGCGCAGCATGCGCCTGCGCGGCGTGCAGTACCGGCGCATCCAGGCCGGGCCGGTGTTCGGCATCAGCTTTGCGGCCAAGCCAGGCCATGCGTATTTCCATTTTCTGGCCGCCGGCTGCGCGACCCTGCGCCTGCACGACGGCAGCCTCTTTGAGTTGTCGGCCGGCAATGCGGTGTTTATCGCCCACGGTGGCGCCCATGCGCTGCTGTCCAACCCGGATGATCCCGTGCAGGACATCGCCAGCTTCGACGCTGCACCGCTGGGCGATACCGTGTGCGCGGTGAATGCCTCGCCCTTTGCTCCCTCCAGCACCCTGCTGTTCAGCGCCTGCATGGAGTTCGAGCTCGACAGCATCCAAGGCCTCGGCAACCTGATGCCGGCCTTGATGCTGATCGACGCCGGGGGCCAGCGTTACCCCGGCTTGATGCCGATCCTGGCGGTGATGGAACGCGAAGTCTCCAGCGCCCGCGTCGGTTATGCCGGCATCCTTGCGCGCCTGGCCGATGTGGTGGCGGCGATGATCGTGCGGGGCTGGGTCGAGTGCGCCTGCGCTAATGCGTCGGGCCTCGCGGCCGCGTTGCGCGACACCCGCCTGGCCGGCGCCCTGCTCGCCCTGCACCAGCAACCGGGACGCGACTGGAGCGTGGCCGAACTGGCGGCGCACTGTCATACCTCACGCTCGGTGTTCGCGGATCGTTTCCAGGCGACCCTGGGGGTACCGCCGCTGCGTTACGTGACCGAGCTGCGCATGCGCCTCGCCAGCCAGTGGCTGACCCTGGAGCGGCTGCCCATCGAAGAAGTGGCGTACCGCCTCGGCTATACCTCCCAGGCGGCCTTCAGTCGCGCCTACAAACGCATCACCGGGCAACCGCCGGGCGCCAGCCGCCAAGGCTTCAGGAGCCCGGCATGAGGACATCCTTGCCGACCGATTGGGCAGTGGGTGGAGACGTAACGGCCATTGCGCAGGATGACCGAGTAACCTTAATCTCTTGAGCCCATCACCCTGATAGCAATGGAGGCTTCATGAAACTGGTCGGCATGCTGGACTCGCCTTACGTACGCCGCGTGGCAATTTCCCTGGACCTGTACGGGGTGGATTTCGTGCATGAACCCTTGTCCGTGTTCCGCACCTTCAACGAATTTGCGCAGATCAACCCGGTGGTCAAGGCCCCTACCCTGGTGCTGGACGATGGCACGGTATTGATGGACTCCAGCTTGATCCTGGATTACCTCGAAGCCCTGGCCCCGGCTGACAGGAAGCTGCTGCCCCAACAACCGGCGGCACTGGCCAAGGACTTGCACGTTCTGGGACTGGCGCTGGCAGCCTGTGAGAAGAGCGTGCAGATCGTCTATGAACACAACCTGCGCCCGGCCGAGAAACTGCATGCACCGTGGCTTGAGCGGGTGAGCGGCCAATTGCTCGCGGCCTATGGGTTGCTGGACAAGCAACTGGGCGACAGCGAAGCACTGACCCAGGCGTCGATTACGGCGGCGGTGGCGTGGTCGTTCAGCCAGTTCACCGTGGCGTCGGTGGTCAAGGCGGATGCGTTTCCCAACCTGCAACGGCATGCCGAAAGGCTGGAGCAGCATCCGGCGTTCAAGCGTTACCCCATCGAATAAGCGACACAGTTTCAAATGTGGGAGGGGGCTTGCTCCCGATGGCGGTGTGTCAGTCAGCAGATGTATTACTGAAAGACTGCTATCGGGGGCAAGCCCCCTCCCACATTGGTCTGTGTTGTCTGAGAGAGGGTGTTCGGCTCAGACCCAGCCGCCATCCACAATAAAATTCTGCGCCGAACACATCGCCGACGCATCGGAAGCAAGAAACAGCGCCATATTGGCGATGTGTTCCGGCAGTACGCTGCCGGGCAGGCACTGGCTGCGGCTGATCAGTTCCTTGGCGGCGTCATCCACCCACATGGCCAGCTGTTTTTCGGTCATCACCCAACCGGGCACCAGCGTATTGACGCGGATGCGATTGGGCCCCAGCTCGCGTGCCAGCGCGCGGGTCATGCCGTGGGCGGCGGCCTTGCTGGCGGCGTACACCGGGTAGCCGGCGGAGGCCATCATCCAGCCGACGGAGCCGAGGTTGATGATCGAGCCGCTGCCGGCGCGTTTCATCATCGGCACCACGGCCTTGGCGGCAAAGAAGGCGTGCTTCAGGTTGACTGAGATCAGCTTGTCGAAGGTTTCCGAATCGACTTCTTCCAGGGTGTGGCGCACGTCATTGGCGGCGTTGTTCACCAGCACGGTGATCGGCCCCAGGGAATGCTCGAAGCGCCCTATCGCCGCCTTGTAGGCGATTTCATCGGTGATGTCGCAACACACGAACTCCACGGCATGCCCCTGGGAACTCAACAGCGCCGCCAGGCGTTCACCCTGGCTTTGCGCGCGGTCCACAAACCCGACCTTGGCACCCTGCACGGCGAAGGCCCGCACCATGAATTCGCCGATCCCCGAGGCGCCCCCGGAAATCAATACGGTCTTGCCCTTGAGGTCGGGATAAACGGCGTGTTCAGTACTCATAAAAGGATGCCTCGATCAATTAGTCTTATTTTATTTTACGAAACCGGGGTAAAAGGCTATAAATTCGCTGTCACAACGACAAAATATCGCTATTAGTAGAACTATTCCACTCAAAACAACAAAAGGAAGTTCGACCATGAAGCACCCTCGATACCTGCTGTCCGGCCTGGCGCTGTCCATGATGATCGCCAGCGGCGGCGCCCAGGCGGCCGGTCTGAGCAGCGAGCAAAAACCTTTCGGTAAAACCAACGACGGCACTGCCGTCGAACAGTACATCTTGCGCAACAGTCACGGCATGCAAGCCACGGTGATCACCTACGGCGGCGTGTTGCAATCGCTGAAAGTGCCGGACAAAAACGGCAAGGTCGACGATGTGGTGCTGGGCTTTGACGACGTGCAAGGCTATCAAAGCGGTACGGCGTTTTTCGGCGCAACCATCGGCCGCTTCGGCAATCGTCTGGCCGGCGGCGCCTTTGAACTCGACGGCAAGCGCTTCCAGGTGCCGCTCAACGACGGCCCCAACTCACTGCATGGCGGCGCCCAGGGCTTCGACAAGCAGGTGTGGAAGGCCGAGTCGGTCAAGGACAAGGACTCGGTCGGCGTGAAGCTGAGCTACCTGTCCAAGGACGGTGAGATGGGTTTTCCCGGTAACTTGAAAACCGAAGTCACCTACCGCCTCAACGACAAGAACGAACTGCACATCGACTACAAAGCCACCACCGACAAACCGACGGTGCTCAACCTCACCAACCACAGCTACTTCAACCTGGCCGGTGCGGGTAACGGCGACATCCTCAAGCAAGTCGCGACCTTGCATGCCAGCCATTACACACCGGTGAACGCCACCTTGATTCCGACCGGCGAACTCGCACCGGTCAAGGGCACGCCGATGGACTTCCTCAAGCCCACCCCGATCGGGCAGCACATCAAGGAGGATCATCCGCAGCTCAAGTTTGCCGAGCCAAAACAGGGTGGGTTTGACTTCAACTGGGCGCTGGACACCAAAGGCGACGTCAAGCAACTGGCCGCCGAGGTGCATGACCCGGCGTCAGGCCGGCGCTTGCAGCTCTACACCAGCGAACCGGGCGTGCAGTTCTATACCAGCAACTTCCTGGATGGTTCGGTGAAGGGCAAAGGTGGCAAGACCTACCTGCACTGGAGTGGTTTCACCTTGGAGACCCAGCACTATCCGGATGCGCCTAACCAACCGACGTTTGCCTCGACCCGTTTGAATCCAGGGCAGACGTATACCCAGAACACCGTCTTCAAATTCACCGCCGATTAAAACCGCTTTACTGTGGGAGGGGGCTTGCCCCCTCCCACATTTTGAGCCTCACATGACAAGAAGTTCAGCGTTGTTTCATGCGGTCGATGACCACCGCCAGCAGCAGGATCGAACCGCGGATCACGTACTGGTAGAAGGTGTCGATGTTCTTCAGGTTCATCGCGTTCTCAATGATCGCCAAAATCAACACCCCGGCGATCACGTGGCGAATCATGCCGATGCCGCCACTCAGCGACACCCCGCCCAGCACGCAGGCAGAAATCACCGTCAGCTCGAAACCCTGGCCGATCATCGGTTGGCCCGAGGTCATGCGTGAGGCGAGGATCACCCCGGCCAATGCGCCGATCAGACCGTGCACGGCGAAGATCAGGATCTTGGTGCGGTCGACGTTCACCCCCGCCAGCAGCGCCGCTTCCGGGTTGCCGCCGATGGCCATGGTGTTGCGCCCGTAGGTGGTGTAGTTGAGCAGCCAGCCGAAGAACAGGAAGCACACGATGGTGATCAGGATCGGCACCGGCACGCCGAACAACTGGCCATTGCCAAAGATAAAGAACTGGTCCTGAGATACCCCTACCGCCTTGCCATCGGCAAAGATATAGGCCAGGCCGCGCACGATCTGCATGGTCGCCAAGGTGGTGATCAACGCATTGACCCGCAGCTTGGCAATCACGATGCCGTTGATCAGCCCCACGACCAGGCCCATCAGCAGCGCCGCGCCGATGCCCAGCATGACGCTGTCGGTATCGCGCATCACAATCGCCGCCACCACGCCGGCGCAGGCAATCACCGAGCCTACCGACAAGTCGAAGTGCCCCGACGCCAGGCAGAACAGCATGGTGCAGGCGGCGATGCCCACCGTGGAAATCGCCAGGCCCAGCCCGCGCATGTTCAACGGCGAGAGGAAGTTATCGATGAGCAAGGCGCACAGGACAAAGATGCCCACCGCAGCCAACAGCATCGCCCAGTTGTCGAGCAGTGCGCGCATATCGAGGGGTTTGCGTGCCGTCGGCAGCGCGTTGTTTTGAGTCGTCATGGTCTTCTCTCAGTTCGCCAGGCCGCGCGGCAGGGCCAGTTGCAGCAGGTTGGATTCAGTCGCGTGTTCACGGGTTTGTTCGCCGCGCATCGCGCCTTCGCACAGCACCAGGATGCGGTCGGAGATGCCCATCACTTCCATGAGGTCGCTGGACACCACGATCACCGCAATGCCCTGGGCCGCGAGGTTATGGATAATCTGGTAGATCTCGGCCTTGGCGCCGATGTCGATGCCACGCGTCGGCTCATCCAGCAGCAGCACCTTCATGGGCATCGACAGCCAGCGGCCAAGAATGGCTTTCTGCTGGT
>NZ_VIUN01000026.1:0-36696 GCF_007828335.1 Pseudomonas sp. SJZ103 | reverse complement strand
AACGCAGGCTTGAATCCGTGGGTAACCCGGCAGGACGCCGGGTTAGCCGTCCTGGGCCAGGGATGGCCCATGACGGCGGCCCACGGATTCAAGCCTTCGTTCGGGCATACCGAGCCTAGGCGAGGTACCGAGTGGTGGGGCAAGAGCCCTTTTGGTTACTTTTGGGGCTCTTTTCCAAAAGTGACCCGCCGTAAGGGCGGAACCCTAAGTGGCCGTGACCGCAGCAACGGATATGTACTCGCTAAAACTCCAAAAAAGCGGTCGGTCCGAAGGCCGCCACGGGAGCAAGTCGAATCGTCGCACTGCCCCTCCCACATTGGCTTTGTAGTGCCTGCTGCTTACTCCACCCGCAACACAATCTTGCCGATATGGTCCCCACCTTCCATCCGCGCATGGGCCTGGGCGGCGTCGGTGTATTCGTAAACCTTGTCGATGATCGGCAGGCAACGCCCGGCCTCCAGTACCGGCCAGATGTACTCGCGCAACTGTTCGGCAATCGCGGCTTTTTCGTCTTTGCTGCGCGCACGCAACAGCGAGCCGGTGATCACCGCGCGTTTGCCGAGGATGGTCAGCAGGTCGACGTCGTTGGCCTTGGCGCCGCCGAGGAAACCCAGCATCACCAGGTGGCCGTCCATGGCCAGGGCCTTGAGGTTGTTGTTGAGGTACGAGCCGCCCATGATGTCGAGGATCACATCCACGCCCTGGCCGTCGGTCTGTTGCGCGATGACCTCGGCAAAATCCTGCTCGCGATAATTGATCGGCTCGCCGCCCAGCTGGGCGATGGCCGCGCATTTGTCGGCGCTGCCGGCGGTGGCGAAGGCCTGGATGCCGAACTCGCGGCACAGCATCAGCGCGGTCGTACCGATGCCGCTGGTGCCGCCGTGGATCAACACGCGCTGGCCGGTGTGCGCATCGCCGAGGCCGAACAGGTTGGCCCACACGGTGAAGAAGGTTTCCGGTACGGCAGCGGCTTGAATCCAGTCCATGCCTTCGGGGATCGGCAGCGCCTGGCTGGCGGGCACCGTGCAGAACTGCGCATAGCCGCCGCCATTGGTCAGGGCGCAGACCTTATCGCCCACGGCGTATTCGCTCACGCCGTCGCCCAGCGCGGCGACTTCGCCCGCCACTTCCAGGCCAGGCAGCGGGTTCATGCCGGGTTTCATCGGGTACTTGCCGGCGCGTTGCAGGGCGTCGGGGCGATTGACCCCGGCCGCGTGCACGCGAATCAGGATCTCGCCGGGGCCCGCCACCGGTACCTCCGCGCGGCGCGGCTGCAGCACCTCGGGGCCACCGGGGGTGGTGATTTCGATCAGGGTCATTTCTTTAGGAAGCGTCATTTCAGATTACCTGCAGCGATGAGCGTATGGGTTGGGACCGCGTCGGACGGTCGGCGGTTCAGCAGGCGCATGCCCGGTTCCAGTGCCAGGGCGACCACTATCGCCCCGGCAGCGATCATGAACAACAGCGCATGCTGACCACCGCTGACGTTGAACAGGGCGGAATAGGCAAACCCCGAGAGCGCCTGGAAAGTCGCAAAGGAAACCGTGGCACGGCTCCACGCGACCTGCTGCTGATGATGGTTGGGGAGCAGTTCGTGCACCCGCGCCAGCGCCAACGGCACGATGCCCGGCGGGAACGAACCGAGGATCACCGCGAGGACCGCCAGGCCAGTCAACGAGCCGGCAAACGGCAACGCCCCGACGGCAATCGCCTGCACCACCAGCACCACGCGGATGCTCAAGCGCGCCCCCAGTTTGTCTGCCAGGAACCCGTAGGTGACCGGCCCGACAATCGACCCCAGGCCGTACATCACCCAGATCATCGCGCCGATATGCGCCCCGGCCCCCAGGCCACGGGCGACGTAATCCACCAGGAACACCATCGCTGGTACCAGCCCCGCGGCCATAAAGGCGTATTGGGCGAACAGCAGGTACACGCCGGAAGGCGTCGCTGCGGCCGAGTCGGATGGCGGTGTGTCCTCATGCAGCGTGCCCGAAGGCCAGGCGAACCAGCTGGCGGCGGTCAACACCACGGCCAGCAGGCCCAGGCCGAACCAGGTCTGCTGCAAGCCCAGGCTCAGCAGCGGCGGCACCAGCGTGCCGGAGCCGGCGATGCCCAGGCCGATGCCGAGGAAGATCGCGCCACTGGCCAGACCCCGGCGTGCGGCCGGTACATGGGGCAACACGGTCGCTGCCACCAGCACCATGATTGCGCCACCGGCAATCCCCGACAGCAGGCGCCAAGCGAAGAACCACACCACCGACAGCGGGAAGCCACAGGCGAAGAACGCCAGGGTCACCGCCACCATCATGATGCGCAGTGCCGTCCTGTTCGAGGTGCGCTGGGCGATGGGCCGCCCGATCAGCGCGCCGATCAGGTAACCCACCAGGTTGGCGGCACCGAGGTACACCACGTCATTGGCGCTGAACCAGTGGGCCTGGATCAGTGACGGAATCAACGGCGTGTACGCAAAGCGCGCCAGGCCGATGCTGACCAGGCTGGCGCACAGGCCGGCGAAGATCGGCAGCCATACGGCGTGGCGGGGTGGAGCATGAGTGTCGAGCATGATGGCGGTCCTGGGTATTTTTCTCTGGTGCCCAGCATATCCAGGTTTATCGATGCAATAATGCAGCGATTACACGTCATGGCGATGCATATATGCAGCGCAAGGAGTCAGCATGAATTGGGATGATGCACGGGTGTTCCTGGCGGTCTGCCGCGAGTCGACGCTGCGCGGTGCCGCGCGGGCATTGGGGGTCGACCAGGCCACCGTGGGCCGGCGGGTCAATGCCCTGGAAAAGTCCCTGAGTGCAACGCTGTTCCTGCGCACCTCCGAAGGCTACGCACTGACCGCCGTCGGCGAGGCCGCGTTGCTCTCGGTGGAAAAAATGGAACGTTCGGCGCTCGACCTGGAGCGTCAGATCCAGGGCCTGGATGACCGCCTGACCGGCACCGTACGGGTCAGCACCACCGACTCCCTGGCCATCGACTTCCTGATTCCTGCGATTGCGCGCCTGCACGCCCAGCACCCGGATGTGCGCGTGCAGCTGGATGCGTCGACCCAATTCCTGAGCCTGGCCAAACGCGAGACCGACATCGCCGTGCGCAACACGCGCCCGGACAGTCCTGACCTGATTGCCCGGCGTCTCGCGCGCTGGCCGGTGGGGTTGTTTGCGTCCCAGGCGTATATCGATCGCCAGGGCGCACCGGAGCCGGGCAGCCTGTTTGAAGGGCATGACCTCGTGGTCTATCAACCGTACCTGCAAACCCAGAAGGACATGACCCTGGTCTCTGAACCCCTGGGCCGTGGGCGCATCGTCGCCGCCCTGAGTTCCAGCCTGCTGGTGCGCCGCGCCATCGCCGCCGGGATCGGCATCGGCGAAATCCCCATCCTCACCGGCGAGCGCGACGGGCTGGTGCGCCTATGGCCTGCGCGCACGCGGCCGTTGCCCTACGATGTCTGGCTGGTGACCCACGCCGACCTGCGCCACACCGCGCGGGTACGGGCGGTGATCGATGAAATCGTCGCGGGGTTTGCCGGCACCGGGGAGTGAGGTCAGCACACGGTTGCAAGCGTACGTACCGCTCTGTGGACACAATCGACGTCGATAACGTGTCAACCCACCGGAGCGCATATGAACGAATCAAGACACCAGGACCTGGGGCTGTTGTTTCTGCGGGGCAGCGGGGCGTTGTTCCTGCTTTGGGTGCATGGCTTGCCCAAATTGCTCAACTACAGCGAGCAGTTGAAGCTGATCGAAGACCCGTTTCACCTCGGCGCCCATGTCACCTTGCTGCTGGCCATTTTTGCCGAAGTACTTTGCCCGCTGCTGATCATCGCCGGGGTGCTGGTGCGCCTGGCGTGCCTGCCGATACTGGCGGTGCTGTTGATTGCGATGGTGGTGGTGCATCCGGAATGGACGTTGTTGGAAGGGCAATTCGGCTGGCTGCTGTTGATCATTTTCACCACGCTGCTGATCAGCGGGCCGGGGCGCCTGGTGCTGAGCCAGCGTTTCTCCTGAGCCAAAAAAGGCCGGGCGAGCCCGGCCAAAGGAGCGGGTGTTTCAGCGATTGAGGAACGCCAGCAGGTCCTCGTTCAGGGCCTGAGCGTGGGTCACGGCAAAACCGTGCGGCGCATCCTTGTACACCTTCAGCTCGGCGCCCTTGATCATCTCGGCTGCTACCTTGCCGGTGGTCTCGAACGGCACGATCTGGTCGCCGTCACCGTGGATCACCAGGGTCGGCACGTCGATCCTGGCCATGTCCGGGCGGAAGTCGGTCTCGGAGAAGGCGGTGACGCAATCCACGGTCGACTTGAGGGACGCCAGCATGGCGATCTGCAGGGTCTGGGTCAGCGTACCTTCAGAAACCACCTGGCCCTTGTTGATGCCGAAGAACGGCGTGTTGAAGTCAGCGATGAACTGCGCACGGTCTTTCAGCAACCCTGCCTTGATGCCGTCAAACACTTCGGTCGGCACGCCCTGGGGATAATCGGGCTTCTGGCCGAAGATCGGCGTGACTGCGCCCAACAGCACCAGGCCGGCCACGCGTGCACTGCCGTGGCGTGCGATGTAGCGGGCCACGTCGCCGCCGCCCATGGAGAAGCCCACCAGGGTCACGTCCTTGAGGTCCAGGTGTTCGATCAGCTGCGCGATGTCATCGGCGAAGGTGTCGTAGTCGTTGCCGGTCCACGGCTGGTCCGAGCGACCAAAGCCACGGCGGTCGAACGCGATGGTGCGAAAGCCACGGCTGCTGAGGTATTCCATCTGGTATTCCCACATGTCGGCATCCAGCGGCCAGCCGTGGCTGAACAGCACGGGTTTACCGCTGCCCCAGTCCTTGAAGTAGATCTGGGTACCGTCTTTGGCAACGAATGTGCTCATGGAAAACTCCTTGATTTGAGGGACTGAAAAACCAGCCTCACTATTGCCCTAAACCGGGCCAGGGGCTTGTACGGGTGTGCTTGCCTGGGGTCACCAACTGAACTTGAGCTCGACCCCCAGGTAATTGCTGTCATCGCCGCCGGCGTCGCGCAAGGTCCGGCCCACGGCGTAATGCACCGCTTCAACCGCGCCGGTGAGATTCGGCGTAAACACATAGTCGGTACGCAGCTGACCATAGGCACCGGTCCAGCGTTCACCTTGGCCTGCGGTGCCGGCGACGGGCAGGTTCGGCTGGGTGTACACCGCGTCGCTGGTGGTCTGGCGCCACAACAGGCCGACGGCGGTCTGCACGCTGAGCTTGTCGATGGGTTTGACGGTGATCGACGGTTTGACGTGAATCAGGTTGCTGTAGCCCGTATAGCCGGCCAGGGAAAAATAGTAGCCGTTGGGGAACAGCGGGTTGAACGTACCCACGGTGCCGTCTCCGGTTTTGCGGTCGCCCGAGGCAATGTCCAGCTGCAGGCCGATGCGCGGTTTCCACGCCAGGCTGTCGAAGGTGTAGCCGGTGCGGCTGCCGCCGGCCCAGGCGCGAATATCCTTGCTGCCCACCGAGCCGCTTTGCAGCATGGCTTCGATGTCCCAGTCGAATCCCTGGGCCGCACCGCCCAGGCGCGCGTCGAACAGATGGCGGGTTTCATCGCCGTCCGCATCCAGATAGTGCGCAGCGCTGCGCTCGTATACGCCGTAGTAGGCCGACAGCTCATTCTTGCCGCCCACCAGCCGCTCGACCCGCAGCATGTGGAAGCGCGCGTCACGGTTGGATTTGTCGTCGAAATGCCGCCCGTCCTGATACTGCACCGGCTGGCTGGCAATCCCGATAAAGCGCCAGTTGGACGTCTCCCAATCGGCCCACAGCGCATCGAAGGATTGCCGCACATTCGGGCCGTCCCGCGATGAGATAAAACGCTGCAAATCGAAGGCGAAGTCCTGACGCCCGACACGCGCCTTGAGCGTGCCGCTGCTGAACGCGTTGACGTATTCGGCAAAGGCCAGGCGCAAATCGACGCGGTTCTGATCGGCGCCGCCGACCGTGGTCTTGTCGTAGGCGCGTACGTCTTCGAGTTGGGTGAAGAGCCGCCAGTTTTCATTCAAGTGCAGGTCGGCGTGCACCTGGAAGCGCTGGATCAGGTAGCGATCTCGCTTCACGTCCTTCACCCCAAAACCACTGGCATCGTTCATCTCGAAGCGCTCCCGCAACGTCGCCCCCAATGACAAATAGGTGAACGGGTTGGCGCTGGACAGCGGGATGTACTTCAAGCTGTCCAGCGGCTGCGTGCGCAGCGCCGGATCCTTGAGCACCGACCAGTCCTCCTGCCAGCGGTTGGCCTTGATGGCCGGGCGTGTCGGTTGCTCGTCGGCATGCACGCCGCCGGTGAGCAACGGCCACAGCACGGCCAGGCCCCAGCCTGTACGGCGAATCATTTTGCGGCGTGGAGCTGGTGAATTTCCGCGACGTAGCCGCCGGGGAATTCAACCACGGCGCTGCGACGGCCCTTGCTGTCAAAGGCCGGCACCAAGACCTTGGCGCCGGAGCCCGTGGCCTTGCCCAGCGTGGCCGTCAGGTCAGGCACTTGATAACCGGTGGTCTCGTGGCCGAAGGGGTAGGGCAGTTGGCCGTTGGTGACTAGCACCGCCATGCGTCCGAATGGTGACTCGATATCGACGCGACGGTACGTGCCAGTGGCTTGACCCACATCGACGCCGGGCGCGTGCTTGTCATCGGCCAGGACTTTGCCGTGGGAGAAGCCCAGGAACGCTTTGATAAAGGCGTCAGCGCGATCGGTGGACAGGTACACGCGGTTTTCCGGTACGGTCTGGAACGCCGCGTAGTCCGGGGTCTTGGTGTGCCAGTAGAGCTGCATGTTCACGCCTCCCGGCCATTGCACCACGGCGTCACGCCCGATCGGGTCCGGGAAGTCGCTGACGATAACGGCGGCGCCGTTTTCTCGCGCGGCTGTGAGCGCCGCGTCCATGTCCTTGACCAGGTAGCCGTTGCGTTCCTGCCCGAACGGGTGCGGGATGGGCGTGGTGAAACCGAACAGCGACACCGTGCCCGCCGGCGTCTGCAGCAGTTGCGAGGTGGTGCTGCTCGGCACCGGCAGCACGTTCACCACCACCTGGGGCGTGCTCTTGCCGCCAAAGGTGGCGAGGAAACTCTGGGCGAAACGGTCCACATCCGCCGGGGCCACATACACGTGGCTGGTGTCGTATTGCGGCGCCACGGCCACGCTCGGGGTTGCCGCGAAGGCATTGCCCATCATTGCGCTCGCCAGCAGCGTCAATGCCACAGATACCTTGATTACTTTGCTACGCATGCCCACTCTCCAACACTTCTACGCGATTGAAGCCGTGAGGTTAGGGGCAGGGGCGCGATGGAAATTGTACAGGCGTGCTTGGTTGAACGGTTCAGCGTCTATGCTGGTCCACTGACCTCTACCGTCAGATCACACAGGTGAACGAAATGGCCAAGACTTACAGCTACGCCGCCCAGAACGCCAAAGATGCCCTCAAGCCCTTTACCTTCGAGCGCCGCGCGCCGGGGGCGGACGACGTACAGATCGACATTCTCTACTGCGGCGTGTGCCACTCCGACCTGCACACCGCGCGCAACGAGTGGAACAACACCCTGTACCCGTCGGTACCCGGCCACGAAATCGTCGGCCGCGTGACGGCGGTGGGGGGCAATGTGAGCAAATTCAAGGTCGGCGACCTCGCCGGTGTCGGCTGCATGGTCGACAGCTGCCAGCACTGCGCTTCCTGTGCCGAGGGCGAGGAGCAATACTGCGAGAGCGGTTTTACCGGCACCTACAACGGCCCGGTGTTCGGCGGTGAAAATACCTTTGGCGGCTATTCGGACAGCATCGTGGTCAAGGAGAAGTTCGTGCTGCGCATCTCCCACGACGATTCCAACCTGGCGGCCGTCGCGCCGTTGCTGTGTGCGGGCATCACCACCTATTCGCCGCTGCACCACTGGAAGGTCGGGCCCGGCAAGAAGGTCGGTGTGGTGGGTCTGGGCGGCCTGGGGCACATGGCGGTGAAGATCGCCCACGCCATGGGCGCCCATGTCACGCTGTTCACCACCTCGCCCAACAAGCGCGAAGACGGCCTGCGCCTGGGCGCCGATCAAGTGGTGGTGTCGAAGAACCCGGACGAAATGGCCAAGGTCGCCAACAGCCTGGACTTCATCCTCAACACCGTCGCCGCGCCGCATAACCTCGATGCGTTCCTCAACCTGCTCAAGCGCGATGGCACCATGACCCTGGTCGGCGCCCCCGACAGCCCACACCCGTCGCCGACGGTGTTCAACCTGATCTTCAAACGCCGCAGCCTGGCCGGTTCGCTGATCGGCGGGATCCAGGAGACCCAGGACATGCTCGACTTCTGCGCCAGGCACGGGATTGTCTCGGACGTGGAGATGATCGACATCCAGGGCATCAACGAGGCGTATGAGCGCATGCTCAAGGGCGATGTGAAGTATCGGTTCGTGATTGATATGGACAGCTTGAAAAAGGAAAGCCACGCGGCTTGAAAACCCGATCTCCAAACCACTGGAGAACCCCTGTGGGAGGGGGCTTGCCCCCGATAACGGTAGTACAGTCAGAGCATCATTGACTGACCCACCGCCATCGGGGGCAAGCCCCCTCCCCCATTTGTCATGTGTGCACGTCAGACCGAGAGATGCTCGTAAAGAATCGTCGCACCCACCAGCATCAACACCACGCCACCGACCATCTCGGCACGCTTGCCCACCACCGTGCCCAGCACGCGGCCGAGCATCATGCCGATGGTCACCATGGTCATGGTCGCCAGGCCAATCGCGGCGGAGGCCACCAGGATATTCACGTCGACGAACGCCAGGCCCACGCCCACCGCCATCGCATCGATGCTGGTGGCGAACGCCGTGACGGCGAGGATCATGAACGAGTGCTGGGTCGGCTTTTCGGCTTCCTCATCATCGGCCTTGAGCCCGTTGTAGATCATATGCAGGCCCAACCCGACCAGCAGGGTGAAGGCGATCCAGTGATCCCAGCTTTCCACCCAACGAGTGGCCACATGGCCGATCGCCCAGCCGATCATCGGGGTGATGGCTTCGATCACACCAAAAATCACACCGGCACGCAGGGCTTCGGTCAAACGCGGTTTGTGCAGGCTGGAGCCTTTGCCGATGGCCGCCGCAAAGGCGTCCGTGGACATGGCCAGGGCGAGGAGAATCAGGGAAATGGGGTTCACGGTCAGGCTTCCAGTCGGGCTATGGGACACAACGACACAGCCACACGCCCGACTTTAGGCATGGATGTGTCGCTGGTCTCACCAACCGAAAAGACGGTGTTCGCACCACGGCAGGTTGCCGAATATGTTGATACGAACGCTTCCAACAGGGTCAGAAGCCGGTTACTCCCCAACGAGGTGGGCGATCATAGGGGGGCAGAGATGAAAGTTTTGTCAAAAGGCGCTCAAGGTCGCTGTGGTTTCACCGAGGTGCCGAAGGTGTTGCCCATACGCACGCTGGTCGCCGCCGGGGTGGCCAGGCCGAGCTTGTTGGGCTGGCGCTTGTCCACGGCAATGCCTTGCGCCTCGCGGTTTTTCTGCGCGGCTTTGGCGGCATTGGTGTCGTTGCCCATCTGCTGGCTCAGGCAGCCATAGTCGGGCGCCTTGTAGCCATCCACCGAGACTTCGGCGCAGTTGCCGGCATGGGCATGCAAGGGCAGGGCCGCGCACAGCAACAGGCTGGCGAGGATCGGTAAGCGTTTCATCACGGCCTCCTGGCGGGCCCGAGGGGGTGGGCCGGCAGGTGTGCAAGTCTAGTGCAGCGGGCCTCTCGTCACCGTGATGTTTTTTTTGCTATCACCGTAACATCAGGTTCATACACTGGCCTCAGGATGACGGTTTTCTAGGGCGCGTCGGCCGTGCAGCGATGCAGAACAGGGGGTGAACAGGGGGGCTGGAGGCGCGCCGTATGCGCCCTGGTCTTGCTGTTGCTGCTGGCCGGTGGTCGCGTCGCGCAGGCAGAGTCACCGCTGCTGCTGTTGAACCTGCCGGCGCAAGACCTGGAACATGCACTGCAAGCCTACAGCCGCGCCACCGGAATGGCAGTGCTGGTCGACCGCGAACTGACGCGGGGCCGGCGTTCCATCAGTGTGCGCGGGCATTTTACGGCGCAGGAGGCTCTGGCGATGTTGCTGACGGGGAGTGGCCTGATGGCGCGTTATGCACGCGATGATGCGTTCACCTTGCAGTTGCCCGAGGTCAGCCAGCCGCCTGCCACCCGTGGTGCGGCGGCACGCAACGCCGCGCGGATCAACAACAGCTACGCCACGGCCTTGCAGCAGGCCATTGAGATCAGCCTGTGCCGCTCGCCGCTGACCCGGCCCGGCAGTTTTCGGGCGCTGGTGCAGGTGTGGGTCAGCCCCCAAGGGTTGATCGAACACAGTCGGTTGGTCAGCTCCACCGGCGATGAACAACGCGATGAAGCACTGGTACGCAGCCTGGGCACCGCGCGGGTCGAACGCCCGGCACCAAGTTCCCTGCGCCAACCGGTGACTTTACTTTTGATGCCTGACACAACAGGAACGCGCATGGAATGCACAGCAGCAAACGGAGCCTGGGGCGGATGAAAAATACCGGGCACAGTACGATGGTCGGCTTGTTCCTGGCCTCCTACGATGACTTCAAGGTGCGTTTGCGCAAGCGCCTGGGCTCGGAGGACCTGGCCAACGATGTCCTGCACGAAACTTACCTGCGGGTCGACCGCATGGAAGTGCCGCCTAACCTGGCGCAACCCAATGCCTACCTGTACCGCATGGCCTTGAACATCGCCGCCGACCGCCGCCAGGCCGACGCGCGCCTGCTCACTGGCAGCGAGGTGGAAGAACTGCTGCAAAGCGCCGACGAAGCCCAGGACCCGTCACGGGTGGTGGGCGGCCAGAAAGAAATCCAGTCCTTGGTCAAGGCGCTCTACGAACTGCCGGCACGCCGCCGCAAGATCCTCATCGCCGCACGCCTGGAAGAGGCGCCACACCTGGAAATCTCCCAGCGTTTCGGCATTTCCACGCGCATGGTCGAGAAGGAAATCAAGGCCGCCTTGGGCCACTGCGCCAAGCGTCTGGAAAGAAAAGTGATCCAGCGGTTCGGTCCCGGGGCCGGAAAACCGTCTTAGAGTCGAGTCCCTGATAAAACCGTGAGTATTTGCGCGCTTGAACATTTTTAGCCTCTCCGCCGCCCGGCACTCCGCCGCCAGCCCCCTGCACGATGAAGCCCGCGACTGGCTGGTCCTGCTGACCTCGGGCCGCGCCACCGTGGCCGATGCCAAGGCGCTCAAAGCCTGGTGTGCGCAAAGCCCCGAGCACGCCCAGGCGTTCGAGCATGCCAAGGCGATGTGGCAGCAGTTGGCACCGGCGCTTGAGCAGGTATCGCAACCGCGCAGTTTCGGGCGCCGTGCATTCCTGGGCGGCGCGATTGCCGCATCGGCCGCTGTGGTGATGGTGCAGGTCGGCTCCCCCGGTGGTTTTGCCGGCCTCACGGCGGACTATCGCACCGACGTCGGCGAACAACGCCAAGTGCTGTTGAGTAACGGGGTCAGCCTGGAACTCAATACCCAAACGCGCGTGAGCCAAGTGGGGCAGGGCCTTGAATTGCTTGAAGGCGAAGTCGAAGTGATCGCCCATTCCGCACAGCCGCTCAAGGTGCTGGCGGGCGAAGGCTGGGTGAGCGCGGCGCAGGCACGTTTCAACCTGCGCAACACCGACCGCACGGTGTGCGTGACCTGTATCGAAGGGTGGCTGTCGGTGGACGTTGCCGGGCGCAGCGTGCGCCTGGAGAGCGGCCGGCAACTGAGCTACGACGCGGCCGGCATGGGCGAACCGGTGGTGGTGGACACCCAGGCGGTCGTGGCCTGGCGCGAACAGGTGCTGGTCTTCAACAACGCCACCCTGGCCACGGTGGTAGACGAGATCAACCGCTACCGGCCGGGGATGCTGGTGCTGCTCAACAAGGAACTCGGCCAACGACGCGTACAGGCGCGGTTCAGCCTGCAGCAACTGGCGGGGGTGGCGTTGTTGATTCGGGATGCGTATGGGGCCAAGTGTACGGAGTTGCCGGGTGGGGTGGTGTTGTTGAGTTAGAAGTACCTGCCTATTTTCAATGTAATAACAAGATATCTACGGGGGGGGCGTGTTTGGGACGGCTATCTCAGTGGCCCCACCACCTGCCGATACCTCTCCACCCCCTGCGGCGTCTCCCGCACCAAACTGATCTCCAGCCCCAACGGATCCTCACGCCGATTCCCGCTCAACTGCCGCCAGCCCTTATCCGCCTCCCACACCCGCACCTGCAGGTCACTGACACCGCTCAACACCACCACGCCATCCTTTGCCGCCGGCAGCGGATAGCGATCCCGCGCGGGGGCGGCAGCGCGATACAAACTGTCGCCCTTGAGCCACCAACGCACCCGTTGCAGGCCATCCCCGGCGATGGACGCGCTGCGAATGATGTCCAGCCGGAACCCTTTGCTGTCGGAACTGCGCACGGTGACCGCCGCCAGTCCATCGACCTTTTCTGCACTGTTCTTTGAGGGATCCGGGGCGTTCAGTTCGACGCTGGCGCGCAGGCTGATGTCGCGCTGCATCTGGTTCAGTGCGCGCAGCAGCACTTCGGTCTGTTCGCTGCTTGCCTGCAGGTGCTGGTCGGCGCGGGTGACGCTGTCCAGTCCGCGCCAGGCGATCACGCTGACCACGGCCATAAGCATGATCGCGACCATCACTTCGATCAGGGTAAAGCCTTGCTCGGAGCGCTTCATGGCTGGCTCACCACGCGCATCAAGCCGGCGGTGTCGCGTTGCAGGCTGAGGCTGTGTTGGCCGTCGGACAGCACGATGCGCACGGGTGGGTTGATCCATTCGGCGTCGAGCACCAGGGTTTGCCGGGGTTCGATATTGATGTGCATCGGCGTGCTTTCCCATAGGCGTGGGCGCAGTTGGGTATCGCCCTGGAACGCTTCGACGCCGTTGCCAGCGTCGTTGCGGCGGTTGAAGCGAAAGCCCTTGGCGTCGGCGCGCCAGGTGATCGGACGGCCGTCCGCGCGGGCTTCGGCCTGGGCCACTTGCAGCAGTTGGCTCAGGCGCTCGGCGTCTTTGCGCAACAGGTGCAGCGGGTCGGGCTTGATGGTCAGGCTGATGGCGGCGCTGGCGATGCCGATGATCACCAGCACCACCATCAACTCGATCAGGGTGAAGCCTTGCTGTTTCATCGTTAGGCCCCTCGAAAGCTGGTGAGCTTGTGAAATAAAAACGTGCGAATTGGCCTGTAGGCTGGTGCCATGGACAAACAGGAGGTCCTTCCCATGGCATTTACCCTGCGTTTTTCACCTGCCCACGGTGTGCAAATCGTGGCGTTGCTGGCGGCGTTGGCCGGTGTGGCGGTCTGGACGCCGCTGTTGCTGACGTCCGCCGAGTCCCATACGCCCCAGGCCACGCCCCAGGCGCTGGCGGCGCGCAGCGATAACCCGGCGCTGCAATGGTTTTCCAATGCGCCGGCGGCGTTGCAGGTCAAAGTCTCTGGCGTGCTGGCCGGCGCCCGTGGTGCGGTGGCGATCCTCAGTCTCAACGACGGCCCGCCGCGCAGTTTCCTGTTGGGCGAGCGCCTCAGTCCCGGCGTGCGGCTCACGGCCATCGAAGGCGATGGGGTCGAGATCGAGCGCGGCGGCGAGAAGCTGCGCGTCAACCTCGACAAGTTGCCCGATGGACCGGGCTTGCCGCGACTCACTCGGCCCTGACCTGTGTCTCCACGCGGGCCAGCGGCGGCGCCTCGCGGCTGGCGTCGAGCACCTGCACGTTGACTTGAAACAGGCGGCCATCGCGACTGATGGTCTGCTCACATCGCAGTTTCAAGCGCCCCTGGTCACAGCTGAAGGTCTTTGTGCCGTCGCGCAAATGCCCCTCCAGGCGTAACTCCGCCAGGCGACTCTGCGCCGCCAGCAATGCCATGGATTTGTCCCGCAGTAATCCGTTGCCCTGGGTCATCAACCCGGCCACGCGGATGGCGGCGGCCATGGCTACGGCGATGATCGCCAGCGCCACCAGCACCTCGATCAGGGTAAAACCTTGCTCCTTGCGACGGCCGTACATGGCGCTCTCAAAGCCGGGAAACAGGCCCGCAGACTAGCGCCGGCAGTTGACCGATTGGCGACCGAAACTCCCGAGGATTTTCAATACGACTGACATGTGTTCTTGCAACACTGCGCCACGAAATGTACCCAAGCCAAGGAATGTCGAGATGGATATCGCGCGCCTAACATCCCCATTGCCAGGCCCTCGCGGCCAGCGTGGCTTCACCTTGATCGAGATCATGGTGGTGGTGGTCATCCTCGGGATCCTCGCCGCGATGGTGGTCCCCAAGGTCCTCGATCGCCCGGACCAGGCACGGGCCACCGCCGCGAAGCAGGACATCGGTGGGTTGATGCAGGCGTTGAAGCTGTATCGCCTCGACCACGGCACCTACCCGAGCATGAACCAGGGCCTGAAAGTGCTGGTGGAACGCCCGGCGGATGCCAAGAACAGCACCTGGCGCGCCTACCTCGAGCGCTTGCCCAACGACCCCTGGGGCCATCCTTATCACTACCTCAACCCGGGCGCCAACGGTGAGGTCGATGTGTTCTCCCTGGGCGCCGATGGCCAACCGGATGGCGATGGCGTCAATGCCGATATCGGCTCCTGGCAGTTGTAAGGCGCGCCATGAAACGGTATTCGCCCCCAGCGGCGAAGCAGCGCGGCATGGCGATTATCAGTGCCTTGCTGATCGCGGCGGTGGTGGCGGTGATCGCCGGCGGCATGCTCACGCGCCAGACCGTATTCACCCGCAGCCTGGAAGCCGAACAGTCGCGCGTGCAGGGCCAATGGCTGTTGCTCGGTGGCCTTGAACGCAGCCGGCAGATGCTCTGGGAGGCACGCCAGAAGGACGTGCTGACCCGCCTTGACCAACCTTGGGCGCGGACCCAGGCCGGCGTGTTCGAGGGGCGGATTGACGATGAGCAGGGCAAGTTCAACCTGCGCAACCTGGTTAACCGCCAACAGCCCGATGCCGAACAATTGCAGAGTTTCGAGCGCCTGTGCCGCACCCTGGGCGTGGCCCCGGCCGTGAGCCGGCGCATCAGCCAGCGGGTGATTGCCTCCTACGAACAGAACGGGTTGCCCGCCAAATACCCGATGCTGCGCAGCCTCGACGACCTCAGTGGCCTCGAAGGCCTGACCCCTGAGGTGTTGCAGCACCTGCAGGCGTACATCAGCGTGCTGCCCGGCAATACCTGGGTCAACGGCAACACCGCGAGTGCCGAAGTGCTCAGCGCGGTGGTGCCGCAGCTCAGCCTGTCCCAGGCCCATGGGTTGGTGGCCGAGCGCGACAATGGCCATTGGTTTATCAACCGTGGGGATTTTGTAAACCGCCTGCACTTGCCCCAGGTCGAGTTGGAATCGGTGCAGGTGGGCATCACCAGCGAGTGGTTTCGCTTGCAGGGCCAGGCGCGGCGCGAGCGCCAGCGGGTGACGATCGACGCGTTGCTGCACCGCCCCGAAGACCGTGAACCCAAGGTGATCTGGTCGCGGGTGGGCGTATGAAACGCTTGCGCATTGCCTTGCCGCCGCTGGATCAGATCAGCGCACAAAGCCAGGTGAAATTTGCCTGGCTCGACCGTGGCGTGGTGGTGTCCGAAGGGCAGGAAAGCCTGGCCCAACTGGGCAAGAGCCGGCAGGCGGTGGACTGCTTTCTGCACCCGCGTGACAGCCTGCTCACCAGCCTTGAGCTGCCGCCATTGCCCGCAGCGAAAAACCAGGCGGCGGTGGCCTGTGCGGCGCAGGCGCTGATCCTCGGCCCGGTGGAACAGATGCACGTGGCCCACGGCCCGCGTGAAAGCGATGGGCGCGTGCAGGTGGGCTGGGTGCCCAAGGCCGGGCTGGAACGGCTGGGCCAGGTCTTGGCCCAGGTGCAGCTCAAGCTGCGCGGCCTGTACCCGGCGCCCTATGCCTTGCCGGTGGGGGCTGCGGCGTTGGACGACGGCTATCTGTTGACCCGCGACAGCCTGCAACAAGGCGCTGTGCACCCGCTGGGGTTGCAGGCGCTTGATGTGCCGCTGGTGGCGGCGGCGCAGCGTTGGAGCGGCGCGGTGCCGGCTTGGGGCTTGCACGCGCGCGTCAGCCAAGCGTCTGGCGCCGGATGGGGCAGGGCGCTGGCCTGTGTGGCGCTGGCCACCGCCATCTGGACCGTCGGCCTCAACCTGTATGCCGCGCGCCAGGTGGACGAAGGCCAACGGCTCAAGGCGTTGATGAACCAACAGGTGCGCCAGGCGTTTCCTGAATTACCCGTGGTGCTCAACCCCTTGCAGCAGGCCCGTCAACAGTTGGCCGCGCGCCAGAGCGGTGCGGCTGCCGATTCGGGCCAACGCTTCAGCAGTCTGCTGCAACTGGCGGGCAGCAACTTGCCCTTTATGGTGGGCAGCGTCGACAACCTGAACTTTGAACAGGGCACCTTGCACCTGGCGTTGCTCGCCGACAGCCGTAACCCGGCGGCCGAGGGCGAGTGGCAGGCCGCGTTGGCCCAGGCCGGTTTTGCCGCCACGCGCGATGAGCAGGGCTGGAGCATCGGCCCGGCGCCGGCCACGGAAAAACCGGAGGCCGGCGATGAATAGGTGGCTGCGCCTGCGCAACCAGGCCCAGGTGTTCTGGAGCGGCCTGGCCCTGCGCGAGAAACGCCTGCTGATCGGCGCCGGGCTGGTGTTGGCGAGCCTGTTGACCTGGCTGGTGCTGGTGCAGCCGGCGTTGAAGAAGATCGACTACTGGCAGGCCGAAACCCCCAGGCTGCGCGCCCAGTCCGAAGCCTTGCAGGTGCTGTTGCAGGACGTCGCCGCGCCGCGTCAGGCCGACGAAACCGCGTTGCGCCAGGCCCTGGACACTGCCGGGCTGCAAGGGCATTACCAGTTGCAGGTGCTGGATGCCGGCGGTTGGCGCCTGACCTTCGACAACGCCCCGGCCGACGCCGTGGTGGGCTGGCTGCTGGGCAATCCCCGTTCATTTTCCCTGGAGGTGTCCGAGGCGCGTTTGCAGCGTGCTGCGGATGCCGTCGATAACTCGGCCGGCACTGTGTCCGGGACCGTTCGCATGGATCAGGCGCTTGGCGCTAAGGAAGCTTCATGAAGTGGTCAGTCCTCCCTTTTCGCAAGGCCGCGCCGTTGCTGTTACTGGCCTTGAGTGCGTGCAGCAGCCCGTCAACTACGCCGTTACTGGTGGACAGTGAACTTGGCCAACCCCTGGCCGACACCCGTCGCAGCGGCGACACCGTACTGGATCGCCAACGCGAGCCGGCCCCCAAGCCTGCCGTACAACACCGGGTCACCAACAGCGTCCGAGGCCAGGCCCCTGCGCCCGTCAAGGCGCGTAACCCGCTGGGTGACCAGCCGGTGCAGCTCAACTTCGTCGATGCCGATATCCAGGCGGTGGTGCGCGCGCTGTCCCGTGCCACCGGCCAGCAATTCCTGGTGGACCCGCGGGTAAAAGGCAACCTCACCCTGGTCAGCGAAGGTCAGGTACCGGCGCACCAGGCCTACGACATGCTGCTGGCGGTGCTGCGCATGCAGGGCTTCAGCGTGGTGGATGTGGGCGGCGTGGCCCAGGTGGTGCCGGAGGCCGATGCCAAGTTGCTCGGCGGGCCGATCTACAGCGCGGGCAGTAGCGGCATGCAGACGCGCACCTTCCGCCTGCAATACGAAAATGCGGTGAACCTGATTCCGGTGTTGCGTCCCATCGTGTCGCCGAACAACCCGATCAACGCCTACCCCGGCAACAACAGCATCGTCATCACCGACTATGCGGAAAACCTCGCGCGGGTCGCCCAGATCATCAGTGGCATCGACACTCCCAGCGCCATCGATACCGATGTGGTGCAGATTCAAAACGGCATCGCCGTGGACATCGCGGCCATGGTCGCCGAACTGCTGGAAACCCAGGGCGCCGACCAGACCCAGAAGATCAACGTGGTCGGTGACCCGCGCTCCAATTCGATCATCATCCGTTCCGGCAGCCCCGAGCGTACGGAGCTGGCGCGCAACCTCATCTACAAGCTCGATAATGCCCAGAGCAACCCCAGCAATATGCACGTGGTGTACCTGCGCAACGCCCAGGCCGCCAAGCTGGCCCAGTCGCTGCGCGGGCTGCTCACCGGTGAGAGCGATTCCGGCGTGAGCGACGACGCGCGTGGCAAGCTCAGTGCCATGGGCGGCAATGGCAATAACGGCCAGGGCACGAGCACTGCCCAGAACAGCAGCGGCACGCCCACCGGCAGTGGCGTGCAGTCGGGCTATGGGCAAACCACCGGTTCCAGCACCAATACCGGCAATACCGCCAACGAGCAGGACACCGCGTTCAGCGCCGGCGGCGTGACCATCCAGGCCGACGCCACCACCAACACCTTGCTGATCTCCGCGCCGGACCCGCTGTACCGCAACCTGCGGGAAGTGATCGACATGCTCGACCAGCGCCGCGCCCAAGTGGTGATCGAAAGCCTGATCGTGGAAGTGGGCGAGGACGATGCCACCGAGTTCGGTGTGCAATGGCAGGCCGGCAACCTGGCGGGCAAAGGTGGGTTCGGTGGCGTTAACCTGGGTGGCAGCGGTGTCGTGGGCACGCCCACCAGTCCCACCAGCATCGATGTACTGCCCAAGGGCCTGAATATCGGCGTGGTCAATGGCACCGTGGATATTCCGGGGATCGGCAAGGTGCTCGACCTCAAGGTCCTGGCCCGTGCCTTGAAGAGCAAGGGCGGCACCAATGTGCTGTCGACGCCGAACCTGCTGACCCTGGACAACGAAGCGGCGAGCATTTTTGTGGGGCAGACCATTCCATTCGTTACCGGTAGCTATGTGACCGGTGGCGGCGGCACCAGCAATAACCCGTTCCAGACCGTGCAGCGCGAAGAGGTGGGGCTCAAGCTGAACGTGCGCCCGCAGATCTCCGAAGGCGGCACGGTGAAGCTGGATATCTACCAGGAGGTCAGCACCGTGGACACACGGGCGTCGGTGTCGGCGGGCACGGTGACCAACAAGCGCGCGATCGACACCAGCATCCTGCTGGATGACGGGCAGATCATGGTGCTGGGCGGGCTGTTGCAGGACGGCTATACCCAGAGCAATGACGCGGTGCCGTGGCTGTCGGATATTCCAGGGCTGGGGGCGTTGTTTCGCAATGAGAAGCGCAGTGTGAGCAAGACCAACCTGATGGTGTTTTTGCGGCCTTACATCATTCGCGACAGTGGGGCGGGGCGTAGCATTACCTTGAACCGCTATGAGTTTATGCGCCGGGCGCAGAGTGGGTTGCAGCCGGAACACAGCTGGGCGATGCCGGATGTACAGGCGCCGCAGTTGCCGTCGGTGGAGAAGGCGATTCCGGGAGGGCAGCAGCAGGGGCCGAGGGCGGTCATCCGCGCGGTGCCGGTAGGCGCACGGCCATGAGCCTGCTGTTCGCTGGGCCAAATGTGGGAGGGGCGGTGCGACGATTCGACTTGCCCCCGATAGCGGTGGGTCAGTTTGTACACCTGTGGCTGACACACCCTCATCGGGGGCAAGTCGAATCGTCGCACCGCCCCTCCCACATTTGCACTGTATATTCCTGTGGGAGAGGGGTATGAGCCTGCTGCCCTACGCCTGGGCCAAATCCCAACGCATCCTCCTGCGCCCCGGCGAGGACGGCATGCTGCTCACCGTCTGCCCCTCGACCCCCGGCTGGTCGATCAGCGAAGTGCAGCGCCAGTTCGGCCAGTCGCGGGTTGAGCAGGTACGCGACGATGAACTCGACGGCCTCCTCGCCAGCGCCTACGCCGACACCGGCAGCGCCGCCGCCGTGGTGGGCGCGGCGGAGAACGAAGTCGACCTCGACCGCCTGATGCAGGACATGCCCGAAATCACCGACCTGCTCGACACCCAGGACGGCGCGCCGGTGATCCGCATGATCAATGCCTTGCTCACCCAGGCGGCGCGGGACGAGGCCAGTGATATCCATATCGAGCCGTATGAAACCCACTCCGTGGTGCGCTACCGCGTCGACGGCACCCTGCGCGATGTGGTGTCGCCGCGCAAGGCGTTGCATGGCGCGCTGGTGTCGCGGATCAAGATCATGGCCCAGCTCGACATCGCCGAAAAACGCCTGCCCCAGGATGGTCGTATCGCGCTGCGCGTGGCCGGGCGGCCGATTGATATTCGTGTGTCGACGGTACCCACCGGGCACGGCGAGCGCGTGGTAATGCGCTTGCTCGACAAACAGGCCGGGCGTTTGCAGCTGGAGACCCTGGGCATGGAGCCGCAGTTGCTGGCGCGCCTCGACACCTTGATTCGCCAGCCCCACGGCATCGTGCTGGTCACCGGGCCCACGGGCAGCGGCAAGACCACCAGCCTGTACGCCGCGTTGGCACGGCTGGATGCGAGCACCAGCAATATCCTCACCGTGGAAGACCCGGTGGAATACGACCTGCCGGGCATCAGCCAGATCCAGGTCAACGCCAAGATCGACATGACCTTTGGCCTGGCCCTGCGAGCGATCCTGCGCCAGGACCCGGACATCATCATGATCGGTGAAATCCGCGACCTGGAGACCGCGCAAATCGCGGTGCAGGCCTCGCTCACCGGGCACCTGGTGCTGGCGACCCTGCACACCAACGATGCGGTGTCGGCGGTCAACCGCCTGATCGACATGGGCGTCGAACCGTTCCTGTTGGCCTCGTCACTGCTGGGCGTCCTGGCGCAACGCCTGGTCCGCCGCCTGTGCCCGCATTGCAAACAGGAAGACCCCGCCGCGCCTGGCACCTGGCGCCCGGTGGGCTGCGCGCAGTGCAATCAGATCGGCTACAGCGGGCGGACCGGTATCCATGAATTGTTTTGCGTCGACGACGAGGTGCGCAGCCTGATCCACCAGGGCGCCGGCGAGCAGGATCTGCGCGTGGCGGCGCGCCGTGCGGGGATGTTCAGCATGCGTGAGGACGGCGAGCGCTGGGTACGCAGCGGCGCCACCGCGCCCGAAGAAATCCTGCGCGTGACACGGGACGCCTGATGAATCGCTACCGCTATGAAGCCGCCGATGCCAGCGGCAAAGTCGAGGCCGGGCACCTGGAGGCCGACAGCCAGAGCGGAGCGTTTGCGGTGCTGCGCAGCCGTGGTTTGACCGCGCTGCTGGTGCAGGTCGAGGGCGGTCAGCAAAGCGCCGCCGGCAGCAGCCTGTTCAGCGCCAAACTGTCGGACAACGACCTGGCCTGGGCCACGCGGCAACTGGCGAGCCTGCTCGGCGCCAGCCTGCCCTTGGAGGCGGCATTAAGCGCCACGGTGGAGCAGGCGGAGAAAAAACACATCGCCCAGACCCTGGCTGCCGTGCGCGCCGATGTACGCGGCGGCATGCGTCTGGCGGATGCGTTGGCGGCACGGCCACGGGATTTTCCGTCGATCTACCGCGCACTGATCGCGGCGGGGGAGGAGTCCGGTGATCTGGCCCAGGTGATGGAACGCCTGGCCGACTACATCGAAGAGCGCAACAACCTGCGTGGCAAGATCCTCACCGCGTTTATCTACCCCGGCGTAGTCGGGCTGGTGTCGATTGGCATCGTGATTTTTTTGCTCAGCTACGTGGTGCCCCAGGTGGTCAGCGCGTTCTCCCAGGCGCGCCAGGACCTACCGGGGCTGACCCTGGCGATGCTCAACGCCAGCGACTTTATCCGTGCCTGGGGCTGGCTGTGTTTCGGCGGTATCGTCGGGGGGGGCTGGGGTTGGCGCCTGTACCTGCGCAACCCCGTGGCGCGCCTTAACTGGCACAGCCGGGTGCTGCGCTTGCCGCTGATCGGGCGCTTTGTGTTGGGCCTGAATACCGCGCGATTTGCCTCGACCCTGGCGATCCTCGGCGGTGCCGGCGTGCCGCTGTTGCGGGCGCTGGAAGCGGCGCGGCAAACCCTGTCCAACGAGCGCCTGAGCCAGTGCGTCAACGATGCCACGGCCAAAGTGCGCGAAGGCGTCAACCTGGCCCCGGCACTGGCGGTGGAAAAAGTCTTCCCGCCGGTGCTGATCCACCTGATCGCCAGCGGCGAAAAAACCGGCTCGCTGCCCCCGATGCTGGAGCGGGCGGCGCAGACCCTGTCGCGGGATATTGAACGACGGGCCATGGGCATGACGGCGTTGCTGGAGCCGCTGATGATCGTGGTGATGGGCGCGGTGGTGCTGGTGATCGTGATGGCGGTGCTGTTGCCGATCATCGAGATCAACCAACTGGTGACCTGAACACACCAAAAAACCAATGTGGGAGGGGGCTTGCTCCCTCCCACATTGGACCCTGTCTGTTCAGTTGATGTTGGGGCGGGCCGGTATCGCCAGACCCCAACCTCGGGTTCCTCACTCCGTCACATCCAGGCCCCGCGTCACAGCCCGCGCCGCCTTGACGAAACCCACGCTGAAACCTCGCTGTCACCTGCCGCCAAACCGCTCAAAACCGTGACCAAAACACCCGAGAATCTTTTTAAAATCAAGCCCTTCCTCCCGAGGTTTTTTCCTATAACCGTCATCGGAAACTGCGACTTTCTCTCCATGGTTTTCACCCCCGGCCACCCCCGCAACATGGCTTGGGACCGAAGCCATGGCGTCATGCAAGAGCCATCTACCCCAAACGTACAAACACGACGAAAGGAGATTCTTCATGTTTAAGCGCAACGTTCTCGCGGTATCCATGACCCTCGCTGCACTGTGCTCGGCACAGGCTGCAGTGGCTGACATCAACGGCGGTGGTGCCACCCTGCCACAAGCGCTGTACCAGACCTCCGGCGTACTCACCACCGGTTTCGCCCAGTACATCGGTGTCGGCAGCGGTAACGGCAAGGCAGCCTTCCTGAACAATGACTACACCAAGTTCCAGGCTGGCGTGACGAACAAGAACGTGCACTGGGCGGGCAGCGACTCCAAGCTGAGCGCCACTGAGTTGTCGACCTACGCGTCTGCCAAGCAACCGACCTGGGGTAAGTTGATCCAGGTGCCATCGGTGGGGACTTCGGTTGCCATTCCTTTCAATAAAAGCGGTTCCGCCGCTGTAGACCTGAGCGTTCAAGAGTTGTGCGGCGTGTTCTCGGGCCGTATCAAGACCTGGGACGGGATTTCCGGTTCTGGCCGTACCGGTCCGATCGTTGTGGTTTATCGCAGCGAAAGCAGCGGCACCACTGAGCTGTTCACCCGTTTCCTGAATGCCAAGTGCAACGCAGAAACAGGCAACTTCGCCGTCACCACCACCTTCGGCACCAGCTTCTCCGGTGGCTTGCCTGCCGGCGCCGTTGCTGCTACTGGCAGCCAAGGTGTAATGACTGCCCTGGCCGCCGGCGATGGCCGCATCACCTACATGAGCCCGGACTTCGCCGCCCCTACATTGGCCGGCCTGGACGACGCTACCAAAGTGGCTCGCGTGGGCAAAAACGTCGCCACCAACACCCAGGGCGTTTCGCCAGCCGCCGCCAACGTGTCTGCCGCCATCGGCGCAGTACCGGTACCGGCTGCCGCTGATCGTTCCAACCCGGACGCCTGGGTTCCAGTCTTCGGCCCAGACAACACCGCCGGTGTGCAACCTTACCCAACCACAGGCTACCCGATCCTGGGCTTTACCAACCTGATCTTCAGCCAGTGCTACGCCGATGCCACCCAGACCAGCCAAGTGCGTGATTTCTTCACCAAGCACTACGGCGCCTCCAACAACAACGATGCAGCCATCACCGCCAACGCTTTCGTTCCGCTGCCAACCGCTTGGAAAGCCACCGTTCGCGCCAGCTTCCTGACCGCGAGCAACGCCCTGAGCATCGGCAACACCAACGTCTGCAACGGTATCGGTCGTCCGCTGTAACCCACGCTTTCAACGACCTGCACCATCTGATCAGCAACGGCCTGTGCCGTTGCTGATTTTTGCGTTTGTGCGGTTTTTCGACCCGTTAACAGCCCTATATGAACTTTGCATGACAGAAGTTCAGTCCCGTCTCTCGCCAACCGCCTAACCCTCATACGTGAGCCTGTCTTGCTCCCTGCGTGATAACAAAGAAGGAAGATCCCCGATGGTCCGCTGCAAATCACCGGTAAACCTGAAAGCCCAAGAAACTGTGCTGCGCCTCAAGCCCCTGGCCCAGGCCATTGCGTTGTTGATGGTGGCGGGCAATGCCCATGCGGCTACGGCGTTCAGTTCCAGTTGGTTTGCCGAGAAAGGTGCGAGCCAGGCGGCGACGGCGGCGCGGATCAGTGCCGGGCAGGTGCCGGGGGTTCCTTCGCTGAACCAGCAGGCACGGGTCAACCAGCAGTTGGCGCGCTCCATCAGCACCTTGAACACCAGCGTCGCGGCGATTGCGGCGCAGCAGGCAGCGCAAGCGGCGGGACGCCAGGCGGCGTTCGGCCAGGTCTCGACGATTCCCGATGGCCTCGGCAAAGGCGGCCTGCAGGTGGATAACAGCCTGACCCAGGGCTGGACCAACGCCAAGGGCCCGACCCAAACCCAGTCCGGTGGCAAGACCACGGTGAGTATCGAGCAGACCGCCGACAAGGCGATTCTCAACTGGGAGACGTTTAACGTCGGGCGCAACACCACGGTGGATTTCCAGCAGCAGTCCAGTTGGGCGGTGCTCAACCGCGTCAACGACCCGAATGCACGGCCCAGTGAGATCCAGGGCCAGATCAATGGCGCCGGCACGGTGATGATCGTGAACCGCAACGGCGTGGTCTTCAGTAGCACCAGCCAGGTCAACGTACGCAACCTCGTTGCTGCCGCTGCGAACATCACCGACCAGCAGTTCACCCAGAGCGGTATTTACGTGGATGGTAACGGCACCCAGCCGACCTTCACCGACGCGGCAGGCAAGGTCGAGGTGCAGCGCGGTGCGCTGATCCAGACCCACAACCCGGCCACTTCGACGGATGCGGGCGGCTATGCCTTGCTGCTGGGTTCGGAAGTGGACAACGCCGGTACTATCAGCACCGCCAAGGGCCAGACCACCCTGGCTGCCGGCGACAGCTTCTACATCCGCAAGGGTGTCGGTACCACTGGCAACGACCGCTCCACCACGCGCGGCAATGAAGTCGCCACCAGCCTCAAGGCTGGCAGCAGCGCCGGCAAGGTCAGCAACAACGGCCTGATCATGGCGTCCACCGGGGACATCACCCTGACCGGGCACCAGGTGCAGCAAAATGGCGTGGCCCTGGCCAGCACGTCGGTGGACACCCGTGGCACGATCCACTTGCTCAATTCCGCCACCGACACCACCGGCAGTGTGACCCTGGGCGAGGGCAGTACCACTTCGATCCTGTTGGACAGCAGTGGCAGCACTGCGCTGAACAGCCAGCAAAGCAATGGCCTGATCAAGCTCGACGGCATGCCCGCCAACTTGATCACCGGGCAGTTCAACAACCTCAGTGCGGTGGCCGACCGTACCGACCAGTCGCGCATCGAGATCGTAAGCGGCGGCACCGTGGATTTCCAGAAAGGCTCGATCGCCCTGGCCACCGGTGGGCAGGTCGCGGTCAGTGCCGCCGGGCGTAGTCTGGTGCGCGATGGGGCGATGATTGATGTATCCGGGGCTGTCGGCGTCAAGGTGTCGATGGAGTCCAACAACATCAAGATCAACGTACAGGGGAACGAGCAGCGTGACGCGCCGGTCAACCGTGAAGACGGGAAGCTGATCAACAACGATGTGTGGGTCGACCTGCGCGATCTGGTGTTTGTGCCCGCAGGCACCAACGGCTATGCAACGGATCGCTGGTACACCGCCGGCGGCCTGCTGGAAGTCGGTGGTTACCTTGGCACCCAGGGCCACTCGGTGGGTGAGTGGATGGCCCAGGGCGGCACCGTGACGTTTACCGGCAAGGATGTGGTGACTCAAAAGGGCGCGCAGATCAACCTCTCGGGCGGCACCGTGGATGTGCAGGCCGGGTATATCCAGCAGACCTGGCTCAAGGGCCCGGACGGGCGCCTGTATGAGCTGTCCAACGCGCCGGGGGACATTCTCTATTCCGGGTTCTACAAGGGTTATGAAGACACCAGCAAGCGCTGGGGCCAGACCGATTACTACTACAACCCTATGATCGCCAAACAACGCCGTTTCGAGAGCGGTTACACGGTGGGCCGCGATGCGGGCAAGCTGGTGGTCGGCACCACCAGCGCGGTGCTGGAAGGCCAGGTGATCAGTGATGTGTTCCAGGGCGATCGCCAGACCCAGGCGCCGAACATCAACCTCGACGGTTACCAGCAATCCCAGAAGGCCATGGCCCAGCGCGCGCAGTTGATCATTGGCGGGTACACGCCGGTCTACAACAAGACCACCGGCACCCTGCGTTATGCGCTGACCGGCACTGCCGATGAAGTATTGATTGACCGCAACACGCAGAAAATCGCCGATGGCCTGGACCTCACCACCGCATTGCCGGCGGATCGCCAGGGCAAGATGGTGCTCGACAGTGATCAGCTCAATGGCTATCAACTGGGGGCGATCAAAGTCGGCGTCACGCAGCAGATCAAAGCAGGTGTCACGCAGCAGATCACCGTCAAGGGTGCGCTCAATGTGGCGGACGGCGGCGAGATCACCCTGTTCGGGCCTGTGGTCAACATCAACGCCAACCTCACGGCCCATGGCGGCACCATCAACTCGGGTAACATCCTCAATCAGGTCAATCTCAATTCCGGCAATGCGCTCGACGATGTGATCCTCGCGGGCAGCGGGCGGGTCAATGTGGCCGAAGGCGTCAAGCTGGACGCCACCGGGCGTTGGAACAACCTGATGCTGGACCCGAACAACCGCGAAGGCGTGGCGTATGTGAACGGCGGCAAGGTATCGCTGCGCGGCACCGGCAACGTGAGCCTGGCGGCCGGCAGTGTGGTGGATGCGTCTTCCGGGGCCACCCTCGGCGTGGATGGCAAGCTCACCGGCGGCAAGGGCGGTGACGTGACCTTGGGCGCGCTCGGCTCCTTGGTGCTGGACGGCGAGATTCGCGGCTATGGCGTCAATGGCGGCGGCACCCTGGCGTTGCAGGCGCTCAAGGTACAGATCGGCGAGAGCGCCACCGCGCCCGACGTCGGTACCGTGCAACTGTCGGGCGATTTCTTCAACAAGGGCTTCTCGGCCTATGACATTACCGGCAACGAAGGCCTGCTCGTCACGAATGGCACTCAGGTGGATGTCACTACGCCGGTCTACCGTTTGGGCGAGCAGACGCTGGCCGCGCCAAGTGGCAGCGACCCCGCCACGGCCTTGGAGCGCTGGACGCCGGCGCTCTACCAGGAAAACCCGACCCAAGGCGTGCTGACCCAGCGTCGCGGTGCCAGCCTCACGTTGACGGCCGGCTCCAAGGATTCCACCGCCGCACAACTGGCGAGCACCGCTCTGACCGTGGGCCAGGGTGCGGTGATCAATGTCGACCCCGGCCAGGGCATCAACCTGCGCAGCGTTGGTCAGTTGACCCTGAACGGCAGCCTGAATGCCTGGGGCGGCAGTGTCAGCCTGGGCGGACTGAGTGTGTCACCAAAGGCCTGGGAACAGCCGATCGCCGCTGGCCATGACCGCTCGATCTGGGTGGGCGAAGATGCGTTGATCGACGTTGCATCGCGAGCGGTCACGGCGGTGAGCAATCGGGGCAACGTGTACGGTCAGGTCCTCAATGGCGGCAAGATCAGCATTGGCGGCGATATCAACCTGACCACCGGGATTGCCAGTGCCGGCGATGTGTTTGTGGTGGTCCGTGAGGGCGCGCGCCTGGACGCGTCCGGTGCCCAGGCGATGCTCGACGTGCCCGGTCAGGGCCGTGTGCCGGTGTCCAGCAATGGCGGCAGTATCAGCTTTGCGTCGAACAACGGCCTGTACCTGGACGGCAGCTTCGTTGCCCGTGCGGGCGGGGCGGGGGCGGCGGGCGGCAGCTTGGCCCTTGCGCTGGAAAGCCCGTATTACCTCAAGGCCGGCGTCAACGACAGTGTGCTCAAAGTGCGTGAACTGGTGCTCAGCCAGACCCATCAAACCAGCCCGAACGCCAGCCTGGAATACGGCCATGGCCATCTCGGGGTGGACCAGGTCACCGCCGGCGGCTTTGACAATCTTGCGCTGCTCAGCAACGGCTTGCTGAGTTTTGACGGTGATGTGTCGTTGAGCATGGGCCAGAGCCTGCGCCTGTACGGTGGCAGCTATAACCTCAGTGAAAACGCGGCGGCCAGTTCGCGGGTCAACCTGTCGGCGCCATACCTGTTGTTGGCCGGCCTGCTCGCACCCGCAGAAACCGGCAAGGAGGCCTATACCCGTGCAGTGCCGGTTTTGCCCAATCCATCGGTGCTGGCCACCACGGCGCAGTTCAACGCCAACGCCAACCTGATCGACGTGCGTGGCAATGTGGTGTTCGGCAACAAGAGCTATCTGTTGCGGCCCGACAACAGCCAGGCCAGTCTTGAACGGCGTGGGTTTGATGATGTGCAACTGACCAGCCAGGGCGACTTGCGCTTCCTGGCGGGGGCGGGGGCAGATGTGATTGCCCAGGGCATCAGCACGCAATTAGTGACCAGTGGTGACATGACCCTGCGTGCGGCGCAGTTGTACCCGGCGACTGAAGTCGGCGCCCGGGTACTGGCGGGCTATGTGAATAATGCTGCCAGCAATGGCACAGGCTTCAATTACGATCCGACACGCACCCTGACCATCGCACGCACCGGTGACAGCAATGCCGCCATGCCTTACTCGGCCTTTGGTCGTCTGCAATTGGGCGGGCCCACCATCAAGCAGGGCGGCGTGGTGCGTGCGCCCCTGGGGCTGATCGAGATTGGCAACCTGGGCTCTACCAACGTGCAACTGCTGCCGGGCAGCATCACTTCGGTGAGTGGCAAGGGCTTGGTATTGCCTTACGGCGGTACCGTGGATGGCCAGATCTACAAGTACAACGGCAAGACAGTGACGTTTATCGGCCAGGGTGGCGGCAACAGTGCGGGCAGCCTGAACGTTGGGGTGATTCTCGGTGGCCAGCAGTTGACGGTGCTGCCGCAGGCGACGGTGGATCTGTCCGGCGGTGGCGAACTGCTCGGCGCCGGATTTACTTCCGGGCGCGGGGGCTCTACCGATGCACGTTACAACCCACTGGTACAGTTCGGTGCGAACGGCGGGTTTGTACTGCCGGGTCTGAGCACCAACCCGATCTATGCGATTGTGCCGGGCGTGCAACCGGGCTATGCACCGGTGGCGCCGGAAGGTGGCGCGGTCGATCCGTTGATCGGCCAGCAGATCACAATCGGCGCCGGCGTGCCGGGCCTGTCGGCCGGCACCTATACCCTGATGCCGTCCACCTATGCGTTGATGCCTGGGGCTTTCCGGCTCGAGATCAACGGCCTGGCCGGGATGGGCGCCGACGGTGCGACCCAGGCGTTGCGTAATGGCTCATGGGCCACGGCAGGGCGCTTGTCCATCGCCAATACCGGTATCAGCAACAGTACGGCCAGTCAGGTGATTCTCACGTCGGCCGATATGTTGCGTCGTTACTCCCAATACAACGAAACCGGCTACGCACAGTTCGCCGTGGCCGACGCCACCAGGCTTGGTGTACCTCGGGCACTGCTGCCGGTGGATGCCAAGACCCTGCAACTGGCCCTGCGGCCAGGCGCAGGTGCGGATGCCTTTTCGTTCCAGGGGATCGGCCGCTTCGAGGCCGCTGATGGCGGTTACGGCGGTACCGTATCGCTGATAAACGAAGAAAAGGGCAGCTTGGGAATGGACATCGAAATTGTCGCGGCAGGCAACGCGGCTACCGCCAATTTCAAAGGCATTACGGTGGATGCGGACAGCCTGAATGCAATGGGCGCGGCTCGCCTGCTGATCGGTGGAGTGACCTATGTCACGTACGGCCAGGGTGGCAACTACATCAACCTCCCCAGCAGTATCACCAGTTCCATGATCCTGCGCGACGGCGCGAAACTGGCGGCACCGGAGGTATTACTGTTGACCTCCACCGGAAAAATTACGCTCGAACAAGGCGCCTCGATCAACACGATAGGCCAGGGCAAGGCCAGCTACGACGCACGTGACGGTTTTATCTACAACCTGAGCAATGTGCTGGCGGTGTCCAACGGTTTGCTCAACGTAGTCGCCGCGCCGTCATTGGGCGAAGTCATCAGTGGGGGCATCCAGTTAGGCGTGTGCAACAGCGCGCCCTGCAGCGGCCAGACAGCCCTGTATTCCGAAGGCAGCATCGTTGCCTTGACCGACAGCTCCCTGCAGATGGGCGATGAGGTGCGCTATGGCACCCGCCACCTGAACCTGGGTGTGTCCAGCATCAACGTCGGCAGCCCCGAAGCCCTGGCCGATGCAGCCGCCAACAATCGCCTGCCGGTGGGCATGACCCTCAACCAGCAAGTGCTGGAACGCCTGCTGCGCGGTGACACCCAATTCGGCGCCCCGGCGCTGGAAACCCTGCAACTGTCGGCGCGTGACAGCTTTAACTTCTACGGCACCACCACCCTGGACACTTATGACGCCGTGACCGGCAAGTCGTTGCTGAGCAACCTGATGCTGTCCACGCCGGCGATCTACGGCTCTGGCGGCTTGAACGACGTGGCGACTATCCACACCGCCAACCTGATCTGGCAAGGTGCCGTCGCGCCGCCTGTGGCGGCGGTGACCGGCGGTGCCGGCAGCGGCAGCGGGCGCCTGGACATCAATGCCGAGCGTATCGAATTCGGCTATGGGGATTTTGCCCAGCCGAGCACGACCAAGACCTTCGACCGCCTCGCCCTGGGCTTTGCCAACGTCAACCTCAATGCCAGTGAGCGCATCACCGCCAACCACAAGGGTAGCCTCTCGGTGTACCAGAGCCAGGGCGCGTTTGATGCGATCAAGGGCTTTGCCTACAGCGGCGGCAACCTGAATATCCTCACGCCGCTGATGACCGGTGAGGCCGGTTCGGTCAACCGTATTACCGCCGGTGGCGCGATTGATGTCAGCGCCTCGGCTGGCGCAGTAGGCAAGGTGGACGGCATCGGCGGCGAATTGTCATTGCAAGGCGATAGCCTTCGCCTGGCCACTGCCGTGGTACTGCCCAGCGGCAAGGTCACCTTGGGCGCGCGGGGCGACGTGGTATTGACCGATGCCGCCTCGATTGATGTGTCCGGCCGGGCCATTGCCTTCAATGACTTGACCAAATACAGCGCAGGCGGCGAGGTTTTGCTGGAGAGCCGTGCCGGCAATGTGCAGCAGGCCGCCGGTTCGACCATCGACCTGTCGGCGCAGCACAACCAGGCGGGCAAGTTGCGCGCGGTGGCGGTGGACGGCGCTGCGGGGATCGTCGACCTGGCAGGCAAGATCATCGCCGGCAGCAGCGGTGACTACGATGCCGGTGGCACGCGGGTGCCATACCTCGCGGGTGCGGTGGAGATCCAGGCCCAGCGCCTGGGCGGCAGCGGTACCCTCAGCGACCAGTTCGCAGCGCTCAACCAACGCCTCAACCAAGGCCAGGTTTACGGTGCGCGTAGCTTCCAGCTCAAGCAGGGCGACCTGACCATCGGCAATGACGTCAAGGCCAACAGCGTCAACGTCTCGATCGACAATGGCAGCCTGCGCGTGACCGGCCTGGTGGATGCCAGCGGCGAGCGCGTGGGCAGCATAAACCTGGCCGCCAAGCAGGGCCTGACCCTCGACGGCAGCGCCGTGCTGGACGCCCATGGCACACAATTGCGCGTGGACAGCTACGGCAAGATCATCGATTCGCCTAACCGCGCCATCGTGGTCCTCAGCTCAGGCCAGGGCCAGTTGACACTGGCCAACGGCGCGCGCATCGACCTGCGCCATGGCACCGAGGCCGCGACCGGCAATGACGGGCGCAGCCGTGGCACGCTGGAACTCAACGCGCCGCGCGTGGGCGGCAATGACATCGTCATTGACGCCAGTGGGCAGTTGACTATCCAAGGCGCGCGTTCGATTGCGCTCAACGGCATGAGAACCTACGACGATGCCCCGACCAACACCGATAAAACGCCCAATGGGCGCCCGTACCAAGTGATTGATCAGGACTACCTCACGAAAGTCGTCGATCCAGCAAATACGGATTTCATCAACGCCGCGCGTGTTAACAGCAACTTGCTGCAGAAGCTCGCCGGCTTGAACAACGCAACTTACGGTGATGTGTTCCACCTGCGCCCCGGCGTAGAGATCATCAGCAAAACCCCGGATGGCGACCTTGTAGTGCAGGGCGATCTGGACCTCTCCGGCTATCGCTACGCCAGCCTCAAATCAACGGCCAAGACCGAGTCCGGCAGCCTGACCCTGCGCGCCGGTGGCGACCTGAATATCTATGGCAGCATCAACGACGGCTTTGCCACGCCACCGCCCACCGACGATGACAGTGGCTGGGTGCTGCGCGCCGGTATCGACTACACCGGCGGCACGGTGGTGGTGCCGGGCAGCGGCGTGACCCTGGAGGTGGGCACCGTGTTCCCCGCGGGCGCTGCGCTTAATTTCGATGTACTGACCAACCCCCTGTTTCTGCCGCCGGGCACCCGATTGCCCGTCGCGGCTACGCTCAAACAACCGTTGGTACTCCCGGCGGGTACGGTGTTGGCGGCGGCTGTTCGGGATGCCTCGGGCAATGTGCTGTTCGCGGCGGGCACGTTGCTGACTCAGAGCCAGACCCTCGCCATCGGCAGTGTCCTGGATGCCGGCAGCCTGTTGAGCACGTCAGCCAGTGTCGACGGCTTGATCTGGCCCAAGGGCGTGCCATTGGCCACCAAGGTGACGCTGACCGCCAGCCAAGCGCTGCCCCGGGGCGCCCTGTTGCCGTCGGGGACAGACGTGAAGCTGCCGGGCGGCGTGGAGTCGGTGACGTTGCGTGACGCCGGCCATCCGGGCAAAAACTGGGCAATTGCTCCCATGCTGGAGGAGGGTGCGCAGTCGTGGTCGATTCGCCTGGTTGCGGGGGCCGACACTGAGGCAGCCGACAGTCGCCTGCTGCAACCGCATCCGGTAAGCGGCAATCTGCGATTGGCGGACAGTCACTATGGGACGTTCGGGAAAGGAGCCCAGGTCTGGACCGAGGAGGGCTCCATGGGGTGGTTCGGCGATGACAGCATGGTAGGCCAACCGGTTGATTTCGATGCAATACAATACCCAGGCGTATGTGACGACCTCCCGGAATACTGCGTTATCAGTGGTGAGGCCTACACGCTGCTGGTGGGCGGCAGCACTCGCTTCAGCGTAATCCGCACCGGCGCTGCAGACCTTGACCTGCTGGCCGCCGGCAACCTGAGCATGGAGTCGCTGTTCGGCGTATACACGGCAGGCAGCTCGTCCACCGGCACCTCGCCCAACGATCCGTATAACCTCAAGCGAGCCCTGGGCAGCAATGGCAAGGTATTGGCTAACGCCGGGGGCAACGAAAAGCTGGTCAACGCAGACACCGGCAGCCTGTACCGTGCCTGGTACCCGGATACGGGCGGCAACTTGCTACTTAAAGTGGGCGGCGACCTGACGGGCAATATCACCAGCCCGGCGCAGAATGGCGTTGGTCGTCCGGTACCCAGCGACCAGGGCCAGGATTCAGCCAACGTCGGCAACTGGCTGTGGCGTCAGGGCAATGGGCTCAGTGGGAGCCAGGCGCAAGCCACCGCCTGGTGGATCAATTTTGGTTCCTACGTCGCCACCGACCGTTCGGACCAGATGGTCGGGTTCACCGGGTTTGGCACCCTGGGAGGCGGCAACCTGAATGTTGATGTGGGGGGCGATGCAGGACTTATCAGCCCTGTCTCGTCAGCAGCTCTGAACGTCAATCGCCGCAGCCAAGGCCTGGTACTGGCAGTCGGCAGCACCGGTCGGGTCGGGGCCGATGGCAGTGTACAACTGACGGGTGGCGGTGATCTGAACCTGCGGGTCGGCGGAGCGGTTAACCCCGCCAGCCAGACCTTTGCAGAGCACCTCAATGGTGCGCTGGTGAACCTGCGTGGGCACGTGCAATTGACCGGCGGCGCCCTGGGCAGTCTGACGCTGCGGTATGGCAATCAACTCAAAAACCAGAGTCCCAGTGAGGTACGCGCCTACGATCCGTTGCGCGCCACTTCGGCCTTTGCTGCGGGAGGTTTGAGCCTGTTGCCGGGCGACGCCACTTTCAGCCTGTCCACCCGTGGCGACCTGGTGTTGCAGGATGTCGCCGACCCTGGGCGCGCGCCGCAGATGAACGCCTTGAGCTTCGTCAATAAGGGGGTCAACGGGATTGGGCAAAGCTGGTTCAGCCTGTGGACCGACCGCACAGCAGTGGACCTGTTCTCTGCCGGGGGCAACCTCACGCCCCTGACCCAGACCCTGGAAACCGATATGGCGGCGGTCTATCCCGCGACATTGCGCGCGGTTGCCGCTAACGGCAGTCTCTATTACGGCAGCGCCTCGACCAGTAATCCTGGCGACGTGCAGCCGCTCAGGGCGCTGGTACTCGCACCTTCGTCCAATGGGCAACTGGAATTGCTGGCCGGTGATTCGATCTCCGGCGGCGATCTGACGATCAGCCGCTCCAGTGCAGCACCCGATAGCCTGGCGACTATTCTGCGTCCGGCCTTCGCCGGTTTCCTGACTGATCAAAAAACGGCAATAGTGGGCAGTGGCAATCTTTCCAGCGATGGCAACCTTGCCACCTTGACGGTGTCTCCACTGTTTGCCTTTGGCCCCAACACCGCCAGCATGGCTTGGGGTGATGCCCTGGAGCCCGCGCGTTTCTATGCGCTGAGCGGGGACCTGCTGGGCGTCAACAGTGGGCGTGCCCTCACGATCACGGGGGCAAGTGACGCTCGGCTCGGGCAAACCTTTTACGAAGGCGCAGGCTCGGTGTGGATGCAGGCCGGGCGCGATATTGTCGGCAGCGGCACGCGCTTGAGTGGTGCCAGCGGTGGTGTCACGGACACGGGGCAATACACCTTCATCGGCAACCTGTTCGTACACAACAGCCCCACCGATATCTCCATCGCCAGCGCCGGCCGCGACATCCTCTACAGCAGCTTCAACGTTGCCGGCCCCGGCACCCTGGAACTGACGGCGGGGCGCAACATTCAGATGGAAGACAAAGTCGCCGTGAACAGCCTGGGTGCTGTGGCGGCGGGCGACAGCCGCCCTGGCGCAAGCATCGTCATGCAAGCCGGCATGGGCCCCAATGGTCCGGATTACCGCCGCTTCGTCGAGGCCTACCTGAACCCCGCCAACCTGGCGCAACCGGGGGAATCCCTGCAAGGCGCCAAGGTGGCCAAGACTTACGAAAACGAGCTGGTTACCTGGCTCACCGAACGCTTCGGCTTTGCTGGCGACAGCGAACAGGCCCGTACCTACTACGCCGCACTGCCCGCCGAACAACAACGGATCTTCGCCCGCGACGTGTACTTCGCCGAACTCAAGGCCGCCGGCCGTGAGTACAACCAGGACGGCAGTGTGCGCCAGGGCAGCTATGTGCGTGGTCGTGCTGCGATTGCCCGGTTGTTCCCCGAGACCGACGTGGCCGGCAACCCGATCACCTACAAAGGCGACATCACAATGTTCGGAGGCGCGGGCGTGCACACCAACTTCGGTGGCTCGATCCAGATGCTCACGCCGGGTGGCCGCCAGACGTTCGGCATCGAAGGCGCCGCACCGCCGTCCACGGCTGGGGTGATCACCCAGGGCGCCGGAGATATCCAGCTGTACTCCCTGGGCAGCATCCTGCTCGGCCAGAGCCGCATCATGACCACCTTCGGCGGCTCGATCATGGCCTGGACCAGCGAGGGCGACATCAACGCCGGGCGAGGCTCCAAGACCACCGTGGTGTACACGCCGCCCAAGCGCGTCTATGACAACTGGGGCAACGTGAGCCTGTCGCCGTCGGTGCCGAGTACCGGTGCGGGGATCGCCACGCTCAACCCGATCCCGGAAGTGCCGGCGGGGGACATCGACCTGATCGCACCGTTGGGCACCATCGATGCGGGGGAGGCGGGGATTCGGGTGTCGGGTAACGTCAACATCGCCGCCTTGCGGGTGGTGAACGCGGCGAATATCCAGACCCAGGGCAAGTCGTCCGGGGTGCCGGTGTCGGCCACGGTCAACACTGGTGCCATGAGTTCAGCCAGCGCGGCGGGGGCGGCGGCGTCCCAGGCCGCAGAAGACGCGGCGCGCAGCCAGCAGGCGGCGGCCAAACAGGGCCGGCCGTCAATCATGACCGTGGAGGTGTTGAGCCTGGGCAGCGAGCCGTTGCCGCGCGATCCGGAGCCGCAGCAGAAAAACTCCAGCTACAACCCCAACAGCCCGGTGCAGGTGCTGGGCGCGGGGCCGCTGAGTGAACAGGCGCGGGCGCGGTTGACGGATGAGGAGCGTAAGCAGATCAGTTTGTAGAACTTTAGAAGGACCTCTCGATGTACCGTTCGGGGCGATCAGTGATCGCCCCATTTTTTTGGCGGAAGCAGAAGGGTGGCGAGCTTATAGCCGAGCGGTATTGGGGGGGACTCGGTTAAAACTGTGGAGGCTCGGGAGCCGACGACTCTCTAACGGGTGCCCTGGGAGTGAAATGTGGGAGGGGGCTTGCTCCTGATGGCGGCCTCTGGGCCGACCATTTGCTGGGGTTGGAATGAGTACATATCCGTTGCTGCGGTAACGGCGACTTAGGGTTCCGCTCTTACAGCGGGTCACTTTTGGAAGAGCGCCAAAAGTAACCAAAAACGCTTCGCCCCAACACTCGGCACCTCGCCTAGGCTCGGTGTGCCCTCACTCCGGCT
>NZ_VIUN01000025.1:0-56341 GCF_007828335.1 Pseudomonas sp. SJZ103 | reverse complement strand
CTCTCGTTAGCGGGAGGCGAATTCTACAGCGTTACACGCTGCTGTCAACACCTCTTTTTCTCCGCTTTCGACCGAGAAGATCGAATCGTTAATAGTGCCAAACAACACGACTCTATCAACTCCTTCTGGGCTTCGATGAACTGAAGCAACTCGCCGTCTAATCCTGCATAACTCTTTGTTTAGCAAGGAGTTTTAAGTTTCGACTGCGCCGGAAGTGGGGCGAATTATAGACTTCCAGAATCTGCCGTCAACACTTAATTTGGTTTTCCTATCAAAGCACCTACCAACCTTAAAATCCCTCTATATATAGCAGGCCACCACTGTAAATTTGAGCAATATATTGCTCAACATACAACAGTTAAGCATCATAGCGGCCCCGGCTTCTCAAATATGACCTTGGACGAACACCCCAATGACCACCTCCCACCGCAGTTTGGCCTCGGCATTGTTTCCGGTCGGCCTACTGTTGATCGCTATGGCCTCCATCCAGTCCGGAGCATCACTGGCGAAAAGCATGTTCCCGATTGTGGGAGCACAAGGCACCACAACCCTGCGCCTGATCTTCGCCAGCGTAATCATGCTGCTGATATTGCGACCATGGCGCGCCAGGCTGACCGCAAAATCCCTGCGTACCGTGGTCGTCTACGGGATGGCCCTGGGTGGCATGAACTTCCTCTTCTATATGTCCTTGCGCAGCGTTCCCTTAGGAATTGCCGTAGCCCTTGAATTCACCGGACCGCTCGCCGTCGCAATCTACGCATCGCGCCGAGCGATAGACTTCCTGTGGATCGCCCTCGCGATCGTCGGCCTGCTCCTGTTAATTCCCTCGGGAGAAGCCAGCAGCGGAATCGACCTGGTCGGCGCGGCCTATGCATTGGGTGCGGGTGTGTGCTGGGCACTCTACATTCTGTTCGGACAGAAAGCGGGTAACGACAACGGCGTCCAAACCGCCGCCCTGGGTGTGATGATCGCTGCCCTGTTTGTTGCGCCCATCGGCATTGTCCATGCCGGTACCGCGCTACTGACCCCTGCATTGATCCCGGTCGCCATCGGTGTCGCGATTCTGTCCACTGCACTTCCCTACACCCTGGAGATGGTAGCGCTGACACGCCTCCCCGCCCGCACCTTCGGAACGCTTATGAGCATTGAGCCTGCTTTCGGCGCGCTCTCGGGACTTTTCTTCCTACAGGAACACCTCTCCCTACCGCAATGGCTGGCCATAAGCTGCATTATCCTGGCCTCGGTAGGCGCGACACTGACAATGCGCAATGACTCAAAGCCGCTGGTTCCGGCAGATTGAATCATCTTTGAAAGTTGCTCTGGTATTTGCTGCGTATTTAGGCCATGTTTAAACTGCAAACGAATGTCATTCATGGAGTTTTTCGACAAGGACAGCACGAACGCTACACTCGAGAGCGAGTAGAGCCGACTTCGAGCATTGCGAAGTGGCTATTAAGGATAGGAATGAAGCGAATTTTGATACTGTTAATGGTCCTGGCCATTGCTGGCTGTGCCGCGACTACCAAGACAGAAGTAAAACGCGGCAAAAAAGGGCTGCATATCAACTGTTCCGGCCTGTCTTCTTCCTGGGACCAGTGCTACACCAGTGCAACCAACTCTTGCGGCGCCAAGGGCTACCGGGTTATCGCCAAGTCCGGTGACAATTCCGAGGAGCCAGGGGACTACCCCTTCGGCATCAACCCTGCCGGCTATACCAGCCGCAGCATGATCGTCATCTGCAAGTGATCTCCTCCGAGCAGTCACCATCGACTGCTCATATAAATGCCTGATACAACCCCGTCCCTTCGCGGCGCTGCAACTAAATTATTGCAGCTCCTGATTTTGCAACAGGTTAAATGGCCATCGTGCGCATCTGCAGCCACTCCAACGCAGCACCGCTGAGCAGCGGGCTCAGGCGTTCACGCACCTGGGCGTGATACGCGTTGAACCACTCGCGTTCATCCGCAGTGAGCAGCGACGGCTCCAGGCAACGGGTGTCGATCGGGCACAAGGTCAGGGTTTCAAACGAGAGGAACTCACCAAATTCGGTCTTGCCTGCTTCGCAGTTCAATACCAGGTTCTCGATACGCACGCCCCAGCGTCCAGGGCGGTAGGTGCCCGGCTCGATGGAGGTGATCATCCCTGGCTGCATCGCGGTTTGCGGCGCAGGGGCCGCCTGATAGGCGATCACTTGTGGGCCTTCATGCACATTGAGGAAATAGCCTACGCCATGCCCGGTACCGTGGCCGTAGTCCACGCCTTCAGCCCAAATCGGCGCGCGGGCAATGGAATCCAGCAGCGGTGACAAAATCCCCTTGGGGAAATGTGCACGGGACAATGCAATAACGCCCTTTAGTACACGGGTGCAGTCACGTTTCTGTTCGTTGCTCGGCGTGCCAATAGGCACCATCCGAGTGATGTCCGTGGTGCCACCCAGGTACTGGCCACCTGAGTCGATCAGCAGCAATCCATCGCCTTCGATCACCGCATGCTCATCTTCGGTCGCGTGGTAATGCGGCATCGCACCGTTGGCATTGAATGCGGCGATGGTATTGAAGCTCAGCGACACATAATCGGGGCGACGGCTGCGAGCAGCCGTCAGGTACTCATCGATGGTCAGCTCAGTGATGCGCTCACGACCCAGCGCACTCTCCAGCCAGGCGAAGAATTCGCAAAGGGCCGCGCCGTCCTGCTCCATGGCCCGGCGAATGTGTTCCGCGTCCGCCAGGCTTTTGCGGGATTTGGCCAGTGTGGTCGGGTTCAGGCCTTCAATCAGCTTGACGCCGGCATCCAGGTTTTCCAGCAAACCGGCAGTCACGCGGGCGGGGTCAACTTGCAAGCTGGCACCCGATGGCACTGCACGCAGGGCATCCGCCACTTCGCTGTAATCGCGCAACGTCACACCATCCTGCGCAAGCACCGCGCGCAAGTCTGAATCAACTTTACTCAGCGCCACAAACAACGTGGCCTGTTGTTGATTGATCAAGGCAAACGAAACAAACACCGGATTAAACGAAACATCGCCTCCGCGCAGGTTGAACAGCCAGGCGATGTCATCCAGGGTCGCGATGAAGTGCCAGTCAGCGCCCTTCTCTTTCAAACTGGCGCGCAGTGCGGCAAGTTTATCGCCACGGCTGACGGTCGCCTGAGGCGGCAGATGCTCATAGATCGGCTGGTTCGGCAGGCTCGGACGGTCTTTCCAAACGGCATCGAGTATGTCGATATCGGTACGCAGGCGAGCGCCACGTTCTGCCAACTTGGCGCCCAACGTGCGCGCAGAAGCGACAGCCATCACCGCGCCGTCCACTGCCACCACGCCGCCTTCCGGCGTCTGCTCGGCCAGCCATTCCAGCGGCCCGGGTTGGCCCGGTTGCAGCTTGACCAATTCAATGCCGCTGCCCTTGAGCTCCTTGGTGGCCTGTTCCCAGTAACGGCTGTCGGCCCAGACACCGGCGAAATCCGCAGTGACAATCAACGTGCCTACCGAACCATGGAAGCCCGACAACCATTGACGCCCCTGCCAGTAACCCGGCAAGTACTCGGACAAATGCGGGTCAGCCGACGGCACCAGCAGGGCATGGATGCCCTCGTGGCTCATCAGTTCGCGGATGTGCGCCAGGCGCTGGGGAACCGTTCCATAGATCAAGGGCTGCGTACTCATTGTGTCTCCTGCTAACCACTAATAATTGTTATGAAAAAATCAGACGGCCCAGAACGCCGGGGCGCTGGCCAGTGCGGCCTTGATCAATTGCACAGCCTGGTCGATATCCTGCTCGGTGGTAAACCGGCCAAGGCTCAAACGTATGGTACGGCTGGCAGAACGCACGTCATGGCCCAACGCAAGCAGCACGTGGGAAGGCGCATTGCTGGCTGAATTGCACGCAGAGGTCGCAGAAAAGGCGATGCCGGCACTCAATGCCGCAGCGTCAAACTCACCTTCGCTGAAGGTAAGGCTGAGGGTGTGAGGAATGCGCTGCGCAGGACTGCCGTTGAGGCGCACGCCACCGATGGTCTCCAACTGGTCCAGCAGGCGCTGACGCAAGGCCACAATCACGGCCTTCTCCTCAGCAAAAGACGCCGCCGCCAGGGCGAACGCCGCGCCCATGCCCGCAATCTGATGGGTGGCCAGGGTACCAGAGCGCAGGCCACCTTCGTGACCGCCACCATGAATCTGTGCCAACACTTTCTGTTGCGCCCGGGGGCCGACATACAACGCACCAACCCCCTTGGGGCCATACAGCTTGTGCGCGGAAAACGACATCAGGTCCACCGGCCACTGCGCCAAATCGATCGTCACCTTGCCCGCCCCTTGCGCCGCGTCGACATGCAATAACGCGCCATGCTCACGCACGCGCGCGCCGATGGCCGGGACGTCATTGAGGGTGCCCAGTTCGTTATTCACCAGCATCAGCGATACCAGAAAGGTGTCTTCACGCAATGCCTCGCTGACTGCCTCGGCGCTGATCAACCCATCGGCGTCCGGCACCAGGTAAGTCACGGCCACACCGGCTTCCTGCAACTGCCGCGCGGTATCCAGCGTGGCCTTGTGTTCGATCTGGCTGGTGATGATATGCCCGCCCGCCACACCCCGCGCCTGGGCAACGCCCTTGATCGCGAGGTTGTTGGATTCAGTGGCGCCTGAGGTCCAGACGATCTGTTCAGGCTGTGCGCCCACCAACTCCGCCACCTGGCGACGCGCCTGTTCAACCGTTTGCCGGGCCGCTTGGCCGAACGCATGAGAACTGGACGCGGGGTTACCGAAGTTGGCGTTGAAGCCCAGACACTCGACCATCACCTGGATGACGCGCTCGTCCACCGGGGTGGTGGCGGCGTAGTCGAAATACAGCGGACGTTTATTCATGACAGTTAAGACTCGCAAAGCAGGTCCCCGAGAGCAGCGTCTCAGGGGCATCGGCCGGAACAGAGGTCGTCAGGTTTACCGGATCGAATGCCATTAAAGAAGGACAACTTTAAGTAAATGTGCGTAGGAACGCTCCTGAAATTCAGCTTAACAGGCTGAAGTCACGCCATGGCAAACAAAAAGCCCGAGGTTCCTTAAGGGAATCCTCGGGCTTTTTTCCATTCGGCGCAGGCTCAACTGGGACGACCATGCAAGGTCACGCTGCGTTCGGCGTTCATTTCGCCCTGGCGATCAAAGCCAAAGGGTTTCTGTGGCTGGCCGGTCAGTGCGGCGCGCTGCTGCTGGTACTCATCAAACGACAACCCACGACGGCTCAGTGCTTCCAAGGCCAACTGCTTGGTTTCTTCCGCTGAGTAGGGCCGTAATTCGGGCGAAGGATGGGTCGCACAGCCGGCGAGGACGGAAGTGACAATTAATAAGGAAACAGCGAGAAATCGGTTCATGGCGGTAGCCCTGCAAAGAAGGTTTCGAGTCAATGAACACAGGCTACTCCCGCCGTTGCGCAGTGAAAAATCACCGTCCGTGATAGTCGCTATCGACCACCTAGGCACCCTCGATAGGAAACGACATATTTCCTTATGATCTATAAATATGGAAATACGTTCATTTACGGAATAACTGCAACCTTCTATAAATGGCTCACGCCGAACCCGCACTGTTCGCCACGCAACTGTTTGCCAGGCAACAGCCATTCAACAAATCACAAGTCAGACAACAGCAGCATTTTTCAGCAGTGAACCTGCAACCCACGCCGATCAAGGCCTGTAGCCGTTGGTACAGCTCTTGCTCAACACGTTGCACCCCACCTGCTATGAACCACTGTTGATAAAGGAACTGTTCATGACCCGTCCCCTGAATGTCGTCGCCCTCTCCGGCGGAACCTGGCGTCCGTCCCGTACCCTCGTGCTGACCCAAGCCGTACTGGCTGAGCTGGCGACCTTACTGCCGATCCAGACCACCCTGATCGAATTGGGCGACATTGCCCGGCCCCTGGGTGGTGCGCTGTCACGCGATGAATTGCCCGCCGAGGTCGAAGCCCAACTGGTGGCCATCGAACAGGCCGGCCTGCTGATCGTCGCTGCACCGGTCTATCGCGGTTCCTACCCTGGCCTGCTCAAGCACCTGTTTGACCTGATTGGCCTCAACGCCCTGATCAACACACCGGTACTGCTCGCCGCCACCGGCGGCAGTGAACGCCACGCGCTGGTCCTCGATCATCAACTGCGTCCGCTGTTCAGCTTCTTCCAGGCCCTCACCCTACCGATCGGCGTGTACGCCACAGAGGCCGACTTCACCGACTACCAAATAACCAGTGAGCCCTTGAAGGGCCGGATACGTCTTGCGGCAGAACGCGCAGCGCCGTTGTTTGCTGCGCACTCCCCCTCTCTGCTGAAAATCGCTTAAGGATTGGTCATGGATGTTTTCTGGTTTCTGCCGACACATGGCGACGGTCATTACCTGGGTACCACCCAAGGTGCACGGCCGGTCACCCTCAATTATCTGAAGCAAGTCGCGCAGGCGGCTGACAGCCTGGGTTACCACGGCGTGCTGATTCCTACCGGCCGCTCATGCGAAGACTCCTGGGTCATCGCCTCGGCGTTGGTGCCGCTGACCGAACGCCTGCGTTTCCTGGTGGCAATTCGCCCGGGCATCATCTCGCCGACCGTTTCTGCCCGCATGGCGGCGACCCTGGATCGCCTGTCCAACGGCCGCTTGCTGATCAATGTGGTCACCGGCGGCGATCCCGATGAGAACCGCGGCGACGGCAGCTTCCTCGACCACAGCGAACGCTACGAAGTCTCCGACGAATTCCTACAGATCTGGCGCCGCGTGTTGCAGGGCGAGTCAGTAGATTTCGAAGGCAAACACCTGCGCGTGCAGAACGCCAAGGCCCTTTACCCACCGGTGCAGAAGCCTTATCCACCGCTGTATTTCGGCGGCTCCTCCGATGCCGCCCACGACCTCGCCGCCGAACAGGTGGATGTGTACCTGACCTGGGGCGAGCCGCCCGCCGCCGTCGCCGAAAAACTCGCAGATGTGCGTGAGCGCGCTGCCCGCCACGGGCGTACGGTGAAGTTCGGCATTCGCCTGCACGTGATCGTGCGCGAGACCGAAGAGGACGCGTGGAAAGCTGCCGACAAGCTGATCGAGCACATCAGCGACGACACCATCGCCGCTGCGCAAAAATCCTTCTCGCGCTTTGATTCCGAAGGCCAACGCCGTATGGCCGCCCTGCACGACGGGCGCCGCGACAACCTGGAAATCGCCCCCAACCTGTGGGCCGGTGTCGGCCTGGTGCGCGGCGGTGCCGGTACCGCGCTGGTGGGCAACCCGCAGCAAGTGGCCGAACGCATCAAGGAATACGCCGACCTGGGCATCGAGAGCTTCATCTTCTCCGGCTACCCGCACCTGGAAGAAGCCTATCGCTTTGCCGAGCTGGTGTTCCCGCTGCTGCCGGAACCCTATGCCAGCCTGGCCGGACGCGGCATCACCAACCTCACTGGCCCGTTCGGCGAAATGATTGCCAACGATGTTCTGCCAGCCAAGGCCTGATCGGCGCAGCGGCGGGAGCGGCATTGGTCGTTCCCGCTTATAAAGAGGAGACCCCGTGACAGCCAAACCCCACAGCGTCCTGCCATCACCGTTGCAGACCGCCAGATTGCTGGCCGCCGAATTCGCCCTCACCGCCGTCGAACGCGACGAGCGCGGTGGCACTCCCAAGACCGAACGTGATGCCCTGCGCCAAAGCGGCCTGCTGGCCCTGAGCATTCCCACCCAATACGGTGGCCTCGGCGCCCGCTGGAGTGACACCCTGGCCATCGTGCGCGAGTTCGCCAAGGTCGACAGCTCCATTGCCCACGTCTTCGGCTTCCACCACCTGATGCTCGCCACCGTGCGCCTGTTCTCGCGGCCGGACCAGTGGCAACCGTGGTTCGAACAGACCGCGCGCAAAAACTGGTTCTGGGGCAACGCCCTCAACCCATTGGACACACGCACGGTGGTCAAGGACTTCGGCGGCTGGCGTGAGTTCTCCGGCAAAAAGAGCTTCTGCTCCGGCGCCAGCGACTCGGAAATGCTGATTGCCTCGGCGGTGGATGAAAGCGCCGGCGGCAAGCTGCTGATCGCCGCCATCCCCAGCGGACGCAGTGGCATCACCCTGCACAACGACTGGAACAACATCGGCCAACGCCAGACCGACAGCGGTAGCGCCAGCTTCGAACGGGTGCGCGTCGAGGAGTCGGAATTGCTGATCGACCCGGGCCCGCTGAGCACGCCTTTTGCCTGCCTGCGCCCGCTGATCGCCCAGTTGACCTTCACCCATATGTTCCTCGGCATCGCCGAAGGTGCATTTGAAGAAGCACGCAACTACACGCTCACCGAGACCCGTTCCTGGCACAAGTCCTCGACCGAAGACGTGCGCCAGGACCCTTACGTGTTGCATCACTACGGCGAATTCTGGGTGGCGCTGGAAGGCGTGCGTCTATTGGTGGAGCGTGCCGCCGAATTGCTCGACCACGCCTGGGCCAAAGGCCCCCACCTCAGCGAACACGAACGCGGCCAACTGGCGATTGCCATCGCTACCGCCAAGGTCGCCGCCACCCGCCAAGGCCTGGACCTGTGCAGCCGCCTGTTTGAAGTCACCGGCGCACGCTCCACCCACGCTTCACTGCGTCTGGACCGCCATTGGCGCAACCTGCGCACACAAACCCTGCACGACCCGGTCGACTACAAACTCCACGAACTGGGGGACTGGGCGTTGAACCAATCCCTGCCGATTCCGACGTTCTACTCATAAAAAAGAGGTGCCCATGCAGCTTCTAACCTTACCGCCCTCGCCCGCCCTCGCGACGTCGATCCGCGCCACGGCCCAGGTCTTCGAAGACCCGAAATCCAAGGCGCTGCTCGACCACATCCAGCAAGTGGCGCCCAGCGAAGCCAGCGTGCTGATCATCGGCGAGACCGGAACCGGTAAAGAGCTGGTGGCGCGCCATATCCACAACCTCAGCGCGCGGCGCAACCGGCCGTTCGTAGCGGTGAACTGCGGCGCGTTCTCTGAATCCCTGGTGGAAGCCGAGCTGTTCGGCCATGAAAAAGGCGCGTTTACCGGCGCCCTGAGTGCCAAGGCCGGCTGGTTCGAAGAGGCAGATGGTGGCACCTTGTTCCTCGATGAAATCGGCGATTTGCCGATGCCCATCCAGGTCAAGTTGCTGCGGGTGCTGCAGGAGCGTGAAGTGGTGCGCCTGGGTTCGCGTAAGAGCATTGCGATCGATGTGCGCGTACTGGCCGCCACCAACGTACAACTGGAAAAGGCCATCAACGCCGGACATTTTCGCGAAGACCTCTACTACCGCCTCGACGTCGTCAGCCTCGAGCTCAGCCCGCTGCGCGAGCGCCCCGGCGATATCCTGCCGCTGACCCGGCATTTTATCGAAGCCTACAGCCAGCGCCTGGGCTACGGCCCGATCACCATCAGCCGCGAAGCCGAACACAAGCTAAAGAGCTACAGCTGGCCGGGCAATATCCGCGAGCTGGAAAACGTGATTCACCACACCCTGCTGATCTGCCGCAACGGCGTGATCGAACGCGACGACCTGCGCCTGTCGAACATGCGCATCGAGCGCCAGGACGACAGCCAGCACGGCACCGACAACAGCGCTGAGGCCTTGCTGGAGCGCGCGTTTCAAAAGCTCTTCGAAGAACAGGCCGGCGCCCTGCACGAAAAGGTCGAAGATGCGCTATTGCGCGCCGCCTACCGCTTCAGCCATTACAACCAGGTGCACACCGCCAACCTGCTGGGGCTGAGCCGCAACGTCACGCGCACACGCCTGATCAAGATCGGCGAGTTGGCGGTGAACAAGCGCCGCCCCGGGGAAAATGTGCAAGGCGAACGGATGCTGCATCTATCCATTTAGCCGGCAGTGCAACGCGTTGTCATGGCTGCGCTCGAAACTGCGCAGCACTTGGAACGAACCGAAGGTCACGGCCGTGGCCTGGTGCGCGCGAATCAGCGTCCAGAAATCTTCCTCGCCATGCTCAAAGCACTGGAACGCCGCTTCACCGTCCTCGCGGGAACGCCACTGCAGGTAATTGAGCACCCGCCGCCCGTCTTCGCTGACCTGCACACTCGCATTGATAAAACCGCCATGGCCCTGGGCCAGGCGCTCGCTTTGGGTGGACAAGGCGGCCACCAGCGCCACTTGTTGCTGGGGTTCGATGTGAAATTCGATCAACTGAGTGAAGCTGCGATTCTTCTCAGATACCTGCATGAAAACTCCCCTTTCTCTGTAGGCAGAATCTTGCGATTCAATGTCACGCAGGGTAAAACCTCTAGTTAAGTCAAGGTCAAGCGCTTAATCGGAGTTTTCATGATTACCAAGGAACTCACCGTGGGCCAACTGGCAGCCCGCAGCGGCGTGGCCGTCACGGCCCTGCACTTCTATGAAAACAAGGGGCTGATCAAGAGTCATCGCACTGCCGGCAATCAACGGCGCTATCCCCGGGATGTACTGCGCCGGGTGGTGGTGATCAAGATCGCCCAGCGCCTGGGAATTCCGTTGGCGACGATTGGCGAGGCCTTGCAGACGCTGCCGAATGGACGCACGCCCAACGCTCAAGACTGGGAGCGCTTGTCCGCGCGGTGGCGGGAAGACCTGGATGAGCGCATCAATAAGCTGATGCTGCTGCGCGACAAGCTCAATGGCTGCATTGGTTGCGGGTGCCTGTCGATGGACGCGTGCCCGCTGCGTAACCAGGACGACCAGCTCGCTGAGCGCGGGCCGGGGGCTCAGTTGCTGGAACCCAGTTGAGCATCCCCTGGTCGGGACCGACAGAGCCCTTGATTGGCGTGGCCTATAGTGAAAAGGCCGGTTCACCACCACCCCAATCAAGGAGAACGATATGAGCGTTAAACCTATTCCGGAGGGTTATCACAGCGTCACGCCCTATATGGGCATCGACAAAGCCTCAGAGGCTATCGAGTTTTACAAAAAAGCCTTCGGCGCCACCCAGATCATGCGCCTGGACATGCCCGATGGCAGGGTTGGCCATGCCGAGCTGCGCATTGGTGATTCGGCGATCATGCTGGGCACGCCCTGCGATCAGATGTCCCTGGGCAATCCGACTGAAAGCACGAGTGTGGCCTTGCATCTGTATGTGAACGACGTGGACGCGCAGTTCAAACAAGCCGTCGCAGCCGGCGCCAGCGTGGTGTCCGAACCAGAGGACCGCTTCTATGGCGACCGCTCGGGCAGCGTGAAGGATCCCTACGGTCACCTCTGGTACCTAGCCACCCGCAAGGAAGACCTCAGCGAAGAACAGATCCGTCAACGCGCCATGGAGATGTTCCAGCAAGACTGAGCATCGGGGCCGGTTCGCCGGCTCCTCCCCACCTCATGATCAACCCCTGCACGCCTTAAACCCACTGAATGTGAACCTGAAACATTTTCTTTCATATCGGCCTTGGGGATTTCTCATTCTCATCCGTCTTAATTTAGATACAGCCCGTCGCGTCAGCAAAAGCTACGACTGGCCTTTTTCGGGCCTCTTTCGCCCCCCTCTGATCAAGACCCTCATTCACATGTCCAAGAAGTCACGCTCAAAACTCTGGTTTCTCGTACATAGCTGGCTGGCCTTGCCCATCTGGTTCTTTGTACTGATCGTCTGCGTCACCGGCACCCTGGCGGTGGTCAGCCAGGAAATCGTGTGGCTGGCCAACCCGGACATCCGTGCGAGCAAGCCGTCGGATGATGCCGAGCCGCTGAGCTACGACCAGGTGATCAGCGCCATCAAGCGGGCCGAACCCCAGGTAATCGTGCAGTCTCTCAGTCGTCCGGACGAGTCGCACTTTGCCCTGAGTGTCGACCTCAGCTACCCGGACGGGCGCTCGGTAGAGGTCTACGTCAACCCGTACACCGGGGCGATCCAAGGCATCAGCCCGTCGTTCAACTTCCGTCAGTTCACCCGCGCCCTGCACGGCTGGTGGCTGGTGCCGTTTACCAATGGCTTCAGCTGGGGCTGGTACCTGGTGTCGCTGCTCGGTTTGCCGTTACTGGCCTCACTGGTCACCGGGCTGGTGGTGTATAAGCGCTTCTGGAAAGGCTTTTTCAAGCCGACCCTGCGTATCCGCCACGGCGCGCGAATTTTCTGGGGCGACTTCCACCGCCTGAGCGGTATCTGGTCGATCTGGTTTATTGCGGTGATTTCCATCACCGGCACCTGGTTCCTGATCCAGGCAATCCTGGGTGATAACCAGATCTCCATCTCCAGCGAGCCCATCGTCCCGGTGATCGCCCGTGAAAAAGTCCCAACCTCAGCCCCAGGCGTGCCGGCACCGATGATTCCCGTGGATGAGGCGATCGCGATCGCTACCCAACGTATCCCGGGGCTGGAGGCGAGTTTCGTGAGCCTGCCGCTCAATGCTTACAGCCACCTGCAAATCGGCGGGCGAGGCTGGTATCCGCTGATGTTCCAGACCGCGCAGATCAACCCGTATGACGGTGAAATCGCCTCGTCGCACCTGCTGTCCGACCGCACCAAGCTGGAGTTCGTCACCGAATCCATGCGGCCCCTGCACACCGGCGACTTCGGTGGCCTCTGGATCAAGCTGATCTGGGCGTTCTTCGGCCTCGTGCTGAGCATGATGGTCCTGAGCGGCTTGCTGATCTGGACCAAGCGCACTGCCCTGGCCACCCTCAACGCTCTCAAGCGCGAAGCCAAGACGCAACGTGCGCCGGCGTCCATCCCGGCCATGCAGGCTGAAACCTCGGAGGCCAACTCATGAGCAAGTCCGCTAACGCTACCCCGCCTTCACCGTTGCGGTCCTTTTGGCTGAAATGGCGTTTCCACATCAATGTCCTGTTGTTGCTGGTACCGCTGGGCTTCATGCCCAAATACTTCGCCGATGCCGCGCTGTTTCGCGGTGATACCGGCATCGGCGAGCGTGTGGCCGGCGATGTGCAGGTCGGACCCTGGAGCCTCAAACTGGCCGAATTCCGCAATGAAGGCCCGCGCCCCGACCCGGCCGGCCCGATGAAGTTCTTCAATGCCGCCCTGTGTGACACCTGCGCCGACCAGGTCAAGGCCACGTACCTGCGCATCGGCAAACCGCGCAGCCTGCGTGCCGCCGGGGTGATTTTCTTCGGCACCCCGTACCGCATGGGTGCCGGCCTGCCCGTGCCGGAACGCACCCCCGTCGACGCCGAACTGTGGGTCACCATGGAAGGCTGGGACGGCACCATGCACCAGGGTTCCATCCCGTTGAGCCAGGCCTCGCCTGCCACCATTGCCTGGCTGAACAAGCAAGGAGTTAAACCATGACGTTCAAGCGCCTGTCCCGCGCCGCGCTGTTGCTGTGCGCCGGTTTCAGTACCACAGCCTTTGCCCACAACCCGATGTGCGAATGCAAGGAAATCCCCGGCGAGCAGATCCAGTGCAAAGGCGGTTTCTCCGACGGCAGCGGCGCCCCCGGCGTGACCCTGGATGTGATCGGCTACGACGAAACCATCCTGGTGCCCGGCAAGCTCGGCCAGGACTCCACACTGACCTTCAAAAAGCCCGCGTCCGAGTTCTACGTGCTGTTTGATGCCGGCCCCGGTCACGTGGTGGAAATCGACCAAGCGGATATCCAGGCTCAATGAGTACCACACAGGTTGTACGCCCCGCCGGTGCCGGCCACGAGACCCTCTACGTGCTGCTGCTGTGCCTGATCATCCTGGCGGTGGCGGGAACGGTGGTGGCGCTGCACGGTGAAACCCAGGAGGTCGCGGCGGTGCCCAGCCATCAACTGGACGCCCGCCGCGACCTGAGCGCCGCCGAACAAGGCATCTACGCCGACCTGCGGGTAACGCTGGATGAAATCCACGTGCTGCAGCAAGAGCAAAGCGCCCTGCCCACCCCCGAGCAACTGGCCGCAGAAGGCTTTGCGCCGTTTGCCCACGACGCCAGTTCGGTCAGTCGTGGCGACCACCGCTGGCAGTTGCTGGCGAATTCGGCCTATCTGGGACTGAGCCAGGCACCGACCACCAGTGGCTCGCTGCTCATGCGCGTGCAAGGTGACGAGCCGGACATCTGGCTCAACCGCAGCAAAGACCTGGCCACCCCCGCCGACCTCACTGACCAGGCGCTGATCGCAGCCGGCTGGCAGCAGGTGATCGCGCAATTCGATGCCGGCGTCACCCGCCAGCACCGCCACTGAACGAGAAGACCGATTGCCCATGTCTATTTCATCTCCCCTGTTGCGCGTATTTCTGGTTGGCCTGTTCAGCCTGATACTCGCTCCCCTCGCGAATGCCGAGGCGGCCAAACGCCTGCGTATCGGTATCACCCTGCACCCGTATTACAGCTACGTGGCCAATATCGTCGGCGACAAGGCAGAAGTGGTGCCGCTGATCCCGGCCGGCTTCAACCCCCACGCCTACGAGCCACGCGCCGAAGACATCAAGCGCATCGGCACCCTGGATGTGATCGTGCTCAACGGCGTCGGCCATGACGACTTCGCCGACCGCATGATCGCCACCAGCGAGCGCCCGGACATCCCGGTGATCGAAGCCAACGCCAATGTGCCGCTGCTGGCGGCTACCGGCAACGCCGCGCGCGGTGCCGGCAAGGTGGTCAACCCGCACACGTTCCTGTCGATCAGTGCGTCGATTGCCCAGGTCAACAACATCGCCCGGGAACTGGGCAAGCTCGACCCGGACAACGCCAAGACCTACACCCAGAACGCCCGCGCCTATGGCAAACGCCTGCGGCAGATGCGTGCCGATGCCCTGGCCAAGTTGACCGGCGCGCCCAACCCGGACCTGCGCGTCGCCACCGTGCACGCGGCCTACGATTACCTGCTGCGCGAGTTCGGCCTGGAAGTCACGGCCGTGGTCGAGCCGGCCCACGGTATCGAGCCGAGCCCCAGCCAGTTGAAGAAAACCATCGATGAACTGCGCGCCCTGGACGTGAAGGTGATCTTCTCGGAGATGGATTTCCCGTCCACTTACGTCGACACCATCCAGCGCGAATCCGGGGTCAAGCTGTACCCGCTGTCACATATTTCCTACGGCGAATACAGCGCTGAAAAATACGAAGTGGAAATGACCGGCAACCTCAACACCGTGGTGCGGGCGATTCAGGAGTCGGGGGCATGACCGCAGCGGAACAACTTAACGTCGCCTGCGTCGGTCCGACCCTCGACTTCGACAAGGTGTCCCTGACCCTGGGCCGCACCGTGATCCTCGACGGCGTGAGCTTCCAGGTGCAGCCGGGCAGTATTCATGCGCTGGTGGGCCCCAACGGCGGCGGTAAGAGCTCGCTGATCAAGACCCTGCTGGGACAAACGCCGCACCAGGGTCGGTTAAGCCTGCAGTGGCCGTCCACGCCCGGCACCATCGGTTATGTGCCCCAGGCGCTGGAGTTCGACCGTGGTTTGCCGATGACCGTCGACGATTTCATGGCCGCCATGTGCCAGCGCCGTCCGGCGTTTCTGGGGTTGTCCAAACAGTACGCCGCCGCGATTGGCGAGGCGCTGGAACGGGTCGGCATGCAGGACAAACGCAAGCGCCGCATGGGCGCACTGTCTGGCGGTGAGCGCCAGCGTGTGTTGTTGGCCCAGGGGTTGATTCCCGCGCCGCAACTGCTGGTCCTCGATGAACCGATGTCGGCCCTCGATGAGGCCGGCATCCAAGTGTTCGAACGCTTGCTCAGTGACTGGCGCCTGGCCGGGATCACTGTGCTATGGATCGAGCACGACCTGGAAGCCGTGGGCCGCCTGGCCGACCGCGTCACCGGCCTGAACCGCCGCCTGCTGTTCGACGCCACGCCGAAAGAGGCGCTGACGCCGGACCGCTTGCTGACACTGTTCTCTACCCATCCTCGGAGCACGGCGCAATGAGTTATGAAGCGTTTCGCCTGATGGTCCAGGGCTGGGCATCGTCCGGTTACCTGCCGGAAGCGTTGGCCTATGGTTTTGTCGTCAACGCCCTGCTCGCCGGCCTGCTGATCGGCCCGGTGCTGGGCGGCCTGGGCACGCTGGTGGTGGTCAAGCGCTTTGCGTTTTTCTCCGAAGCGGTCGGTCATGCCGCGCTGACCGGCGTGGCCGTGGGCATTCTGCTGGGCGAGCCCTACACCGGCCCCTATGGCAGCCTGTTCGGTTACTGCCTGTTGTTCGGCATCCTGCTCAACTACCTGCGCAACCGCACCGGCCTGGCGCCAGACACCTTGATCGGCGTGTTCCTGTCGGTGTCCCTGGCACTGGGCGCCAGCCTGCTGCTGATCCTGGCGGGCAAGATCAACGTGCACATCCTCGAAAACGTGCTGTTCGGTTCGGTGCTGACGGTCAACGGCAACGACCTGCTGGTACTGGCGATTGTCGGCGCCCTGGTGATGGCGCTGGCGCTGCCGCTGTACAACCGCATCATGCTCGCCAGCTTCAACCCGCAATTGGCGGCGGTGCGTGGCGTGGCGGTGAAGACCCTGGACTACCTGTTCGTGATCCTGGTGACGCTGATCACCGTGGCGGCAGTCAAGGTCATTGGCGCCATCCTGGTGGGCGCGCTGCTGGTGATTCCGGCCGCGGCGGCACGCTTGCTGAGCCAGTCGCTCAAAGGCTTCTTCTGGATATCGGTGGTGATCGCCACCGTCAGCACCCTGTGCGGGATCCTGTTGCCGATCATCTTCGACCTGCCCATCCCCTCCGGTGCCGCGATCATCCTGATGGCCGGTATCGCCTTTGCCTTTGCCGCCATCGCGCGCGGCACCGTGCCCAGCCTTAAAGGGAACCTTGGATAATGCGCTCCGTTCTTCAGCCTCTGGCCCTGGCCATCGCTTGCTTGATCACCACGCCACTGATGGCGGCCGACGTGGGCAAACCTGCTGCTCACGCGGCAAAACCGGTCAAAGTCCTGGCCTCGCTGCCGATCACCTACGGCCTCGCGCAGGTGCTGCTCAAGGGCACCGACGTGCAGCTTGAGCGCGCGGCCCCCGCCAACCTGCCGGGCTCGCGACAGGTGTCGTACTTCACCGGGCGTGGCGCGACGGCACTGAACACCCTGGCCCAGGACGCCGACGCCGCCATCGGCCTGCGCTCGCTGTGGGCCGATGACCCGCTCTACCCCGTGGCCCGGCGCAGCAATATCCGCATCGTCGAAATCGATGCCGCACGCCCGGTGGATGGCGGCTTGCCGGGAATCGCCGTGCAACCTGGCGTCACCGATGGTTTGAACAGCCAGCCGTGGCAATCGAGCAACAACCTGGGACGCATGGCCGATGTCCTGGCCGCCGACCTGAGCCGCCTGGCCCCGGGCGCCAAGGCGAAGATCGACGCCAACCTGGCCGCCCTCAAGCAACGCCTGCTCAAGCTCAGCGCCGACAGCGAGGCGCGACTGGCCAAGGCGGACAACCTGAGTGTGGTCAGTTTGAGCGATCACTTTGCGTATCTGATCAGCAGTTTGAATCTGGAACTGCTCAGCACCGATGCCCGGCCCGACGCCGATTGGACGCCTGGGGCATTACAGAAACTCAGTGCAGCGCTGAAGGACAACGACGTGGCCGTAGTGCTGCATCATCGCCAGCCGAGTGACGCAGTGAAAGCCGCTATCACGGCAGGCGGCTCAACGCTGCTGGTGTTGAACGTAGACGGCGCGGACCCGGTATCGGAGTTGGAGAGCAATGTGGATCAGGTGATCAAGGAACTCACGGTGCACTCACTGTAGGAGCGAGCACCCCGATCACACCACATCGACGCCAACATGAATCGCATCATGCCGCCAGAATTCCAGGTCGCAGTCGATCAACCGCTGGTGCTGGTCGTAATTGACCCGGGCGATCCGCAAGCCCGGGCTGCCCACCGACATGCGCAATGCCGCCGCAGCCTCCACCGGCAATGAGGTCGGCACGATCTCGAAGCGCACCCGCCCGTAGTGCAAGTCGTACTTGCGCGCATACAACTCGGTCATCGACTGATTCAGGTCGCACTCAAGAATCCCCGGGAAATACTGCGGGTTCAGGTAGTGCTCCACGTATAACACCAGCCGCCCGTCAATCCGCCGCCCCCGGCAGATCTGGATCACGCGGGACAACGCTGGCAACTGCAGCCACGCACACACCGCCGCCGAGGCCGGTTGCAGCCGCGCACTGATGACTTCGGTGGACGCCACCCGCCCCTGGTCGTTGACCATGGCGTGAAAGTGACTGCGCTGCATCAGGTTGTAGGCCAGCCGAGGCGGCGAGACAAACCAGCCACGACGCTCCTCGCGATAAATCTGCCCTTGAGCCTCCAGTTGTAACAAGGCTTCCCGCACCGTAATTCGAGTGGTACCAAACAACTCGCTGAGCTTGCGCTCGGCGGGCAGCTTGCTTGCGGGCGGCAACAGGCCGTGGTCGATCTGCTCTTGCAGCGCCAGGCCAATGGATGTCACCGCCTTGATTGCCTCATCACGCATCAACGTTACCTATCTGGACTAGACCAGCACTGTTCAGGTGCACAAACCGCTGGGTAAATGGGCTTGCGCGACTGCTTGCCAGCCTAGGCACTCCTGATGACCGACAGATGACAGTCCCTGCCCCGTCCCTGCACCACACCCTGCAATACGCCGGCCAAGTCCAGTCCCTGCGGGCATTTGAGCATGGTCTACGCTAAGTCTGCGCCGAACGACATCAAGGCTTTAAAAACGACATCGACATGAAACTGTCATCCATCGCGTCTAGATTGGCTCAGGTATTGCTCTGACCTAGACCAACAACACCGTAGAAAACACCGCCGCGTTGAAAACGCCCAAAGGAGCTTCGGATGAAACAGCTTTTCCTGGCATCACTGTTAGGCTCGACCATTGCCATGTGCACCGCCGCCATGGCCGCTGATACCGATTTAAAAACTCTGGAAGCCGCCGCGAAAGCGGAAGGTGCCGTCAACAGCGTCGGCATGCCCGATGACTGGGCCAACTGGAAAGGCACCTGGGAAGACCTGGCCAAGACCTACGGCCTCAAGCACATCGACACCGACATGAGCTCGGCCCAGGAAATCGCCAAGTTCAAAGCCGAAAAAGACAACGCCAGCGCTGACATCGGCGACGTAGGCGCCGCCTTCGGCCCGATCGCGGTGAAGCAGGAAGTCACCCAGCCGTATAAACCTTCTACCTGGGCTTCGGTGCCGGATTGGGCGAAAGACAAGGACGGTCACTGGGCCCTGGCCTACACCGGCACCATCGCGTTCATCGTCAACAAGAAGCTGCTGCACGGCTCCGAAGTCCCTACCAGCTGGGCTGACCTGCAAACCGGCAAATACAAAGTCTCGGTGGGTGACGTGAGCACTGCGGCCCAGGCCTCCAACGCCGTACTCGCCGCCGCCATCGCCAATAAAGGCGATGAAAAGAACATCGCCCCCGGCCTGCAATTCTTCACCAAGATCGCCCAGCAAGGTCGCCTCGGCCTGTCCAACCCGACCATCGCCACCATGGAAAAAGGCGAAGTCGAAGTGGGGATCGTCTGGGACTTCAACGGCCTGAGCTACAAAGCCAAGATGGCCAACCCGGATGACTACGTGGTGTTGATCCCATCGGACGGCTCGGTGAAATCCGGCTACACCACCATCATCAACAAATACGCCAAGCACCCGAACGCCGCCAAGCTGACCCGCGAATACATCTTCAGCGACGCCGGCCAACTCAACCTGGCGCGTGGCAACGCACGTCCGATCCGTGCTGAAACCGACCTGAAACTGCCGGCCGACATTGCCAAGAACCTGATCCCGGGCGAGCAATACACCAAGGCCAACCCGCAGCCGATCAAGGATGCCGATGCCTGGGAAGCGACGTCCAAAAAGCTGCCTCAGCTGTGGAACGAGCAGGTCATCGTAGAGATGAAGTAAGGGTTTATCCCACATTGGAGCTCCAGTGGAGATCCAATGTGGGAGGGGGCTTGCCCCCTCCCACATTTTTGACCCCGTTCCTCCAGAGGAATTGAGCCAAGTCAATCATTGCGGAGCGTCGCCCCCCATGAAGCACCCAGTCATCCTTGTCGTGCTCGACGGCCTGAACTTCGAGGTTGCCCGGCACACAATGGGGCACTTGCAGGCCTATGTCGGCGCAGGACGCGCAGCCCTCTACACGCTGGAATGTGAACTGCCCGCCCTGTCCCGCCCGCTGTATGAATGCATCCTCACCGGTGTGCCACCGATCCACAGCGGTATCGTGCACAACCAGGTCTCGCGCCTGTCCAACCAGCGCAGCATTTTCCATTACGCCACCGACGCGGGTCTTACCACTGCCGCGGCGGCTTACCATTGGGTCAGCGAGTTGTATAACCGCACGCCCTTTCTCGCCGCACGGGATCGTCATACCGACGACAAGGCGCTGGCGATCCAGCACGGGCATTTCTACTGGAATGACCACTACCCGGATTCCCACCTGTTCGCCGACGCCGAAAGCCTGCGGCTCAAGCACGCGCCGGACTTCCTGGTGGTGCACCCGATGAACATCGACGACGCCGGCCACAAGCACGGCCTCGACACACCGCAGTACCGCAACAGCGCACGCTCGGCCGACATCCTCCTGGCCGACTACCTGCAAGCCTGGCTCGATGCCGGTTACCAGGTGCTGGTGACCGCCGACCACGGCATGAACAACGACCGCTCCCACAACGGCCTGCTGCCGGAAGAACGGGAAGTGCCGCTGTTCGTCCTCGGCGATGCCTTCAGCCTGGACGCCGGGGCCACACCGAAACAGACCGACCTGTGCGGCACCGTCTGCGAACTGCTGGGCGTACCCCACGACAAACCTGTGTGCCGGGAGTTACTGAAGTGAGTTCAATATCCCGCGGCAAATGGCTGGCCCTGCTGTGCCTGGTGCCTTTCGCGCTGTTTTTTATCGTGTTCGAGATCGCCCCGCTGGTATGGGTGCTGATCAATAGTCTGCAAACCGAAGAAACCGGGTGGGGCGTGGACAACTTCACGCGCATCTTCAGTTCGAAGTTCTACCTGCAGGCCATCCAGTTCAGCCTGGAGATCAGCTTCTACTCGAGCATCTTCGGCATCATCATCGCCACGCTGGGCAGTTACTCCCTCCGCCGGGTGGATTCGCCGCTGCGCAACTTCGTCACCGCCTTCGCCAACATGACCAGCAACTTTGCCGGCGTGCCCCTGGCCTTCGCGTTCATCATTTTGCTGGGGTTCAACGGCAGCATCACCATCATGCTCAAGCAAGCCGGGATCATTCAGGACTTCAACCTGTACTCCAAGACCGGCTTGATCATCCTCTATACCTACTTCCAGATTCCGCTCGGCGTGCTGCTGCTCTATCCGGCCTTTGACGCACTGCGCGAAGACTGGCGTGAGTCGGCGGCCCTGCTCGGCGCCAATGGCTGGCAGTTCTGGCGACATATCGGCTTGCCGGTGCTCACCCCGGCGCTACTGGGCACGTTCGTGATCCTGCTGGCCAATGCCCTGGGTGCCTACGCGACGGTCTACGCCTTGACCACCGGTAACTTCAACGTGCTGCCGATTCGTATCGCCGGCCTGGTGTCGGGGGATGTATCCCTCGATCCGAACATGGCCAGCGCCCTGGCCGTGGTGCTGGTGGCGCTGATGACCGTGGTCACCGTGGTCCATCAACTGCTGCTCAAGAGGAGCTACCATGTCTCGCGCTGAAGCCGGCCCGGCCTCCCTTTACCACCGCGTGGTGGTGTACCTGTTGTTCGCGATCCTGGTGCTGCCGCTGATCGGCACCTTTGTCTACTCCATTGCCAGCAGTTGGTCGGCGACCATTCTGCCGGCTGGCTTCACGGTGAAATGGTATGTGCAACTGTGGAGCGACCCACGCTTCCTGATGGCCTTCGGGCAATCCTTGCTGGTGTGCGTGGGTGCGCTGATCCTGTCGGTGGTGTTGATCCTGCCGCTGCTGTTCGTGGTGCATTACCACTTTCCCAAGCTCGACGCCTTGATGAACATCCTGATCCTGCTGCCGTTTGCGGTGCCGCCGGTGGTGTCGTCGGTGGGCCTCCTGCAGCTGTACGGTTCCGGGCCGTTGGCGATGGTGGGCACGCCTTGGATCCTGATCGGCTGCTACTTCACCGTGGCGCTGCCGTTCATGTACCGGGCGATCACCAACAACCTGCAAGCCATCAACCTGCGCGACCTGATGGACGCCTCGCAACTGCTTGGCGCCAGCACCTGGCAAGCCGCGATCTTCGTGGTGCTGCCCAACCTGCGCAAAGGCCTGATGGTGGCGCTGCTGCTGTCGTTCTCGTTCCTGTTCGGTGAGTTCGTGTTCGCCAATATCCTCGTGGGCACTCGCTACGAAACCCTGCAGGTGTACCTGAACAACATGCGCAACAGCAGCGGCCACTTCACCAGCGCCGTCGTGATTTCCTATTTCTTCTTTGTGCTGGTGCTGACCTGGGCCGCCAATATCTTGAACAAGGACAAAAGCCAATGAGCTTCGTCAGCGTCCAACACCTGCAAAAAAGCTACGCCGGCACCCCGGTGTTCAGTGACATCAACTGCGAAGTCGCCAAGGGCGAGTTCGTCACCCTGCTCGGCCCATCCGGTTGTGGCAAGTCCACCCTGCTGCGCTGCATCGCCGGCCTGACGTCAGTGGACAGTGGGAAAATCCTGCTGGACGGCCAGGACATCGTTCCGCTGAGTCCGCAAAAACGCAACATCGGCATGGTGTTCCAGAGCTACGCGCTGTTCCCCAACATGACTGTGGAACAGAACGTCGCCTTCGGCCTGCGCATGCAAAAGGTCAACGCCGATGACAGCCACAAGCGCGTGCAGGAAGTGCTGCAACTGGTGGAACTCAAGGACCTGGCCGGCCGCTACCCGCACCAGATGTCCGGTGGCCAGTGCCAACGTGTGGCCCTGGCCCGCTCACTGGTCACTCGCCCGCGCCTGTTGCTGCTGGATGAACCGTTGTCGGCGCTGGATGCACGGATTCGCAAGCACCTGCGCGAACAGATCCGCCAGATCCAGCGCGAACTGGGGTTGACCACGATCTTCGTAACCCATGACCAGGAAGAAGCCCTGACCATGTCGGACCGGATCTTCCTGATGAACCAGGGCAAGATCGTGCAAAGCGGCGATGCCGAGACCCTCTATACCGCACCGGTGGATGTATTCGCCGCCGGTTTTATCGGCAACTACAACCTGCTGGACGCCGACAAGGCCAGCCAACTGCTGCAACGCCCGATCAGCGGGCGCATCGCGATTCGCCCAGAGGCCATCGAACTGAGCCACAACGGCGAACTCGACGCGCTGGTGCGCAGCCACAGCCTGCTGGGCAACGTGATTCGCTACCGCATCGAAGCCCGTGGCGTGGAATTGGTGGTGGACGTGCTCAACCGCTCGGCGGACGATCTGCACCCGGATGGCCAGCGCCTGGCACTTTCCATCGACCCCAGTGCGCTGTGTGAAGTAGCCTGAGCAGCAGTGAATTTTGAGAGAGCGTAACGGATGGCATTGGTAATTTTTGATTTGGACGACACCCTGATCCATGGCGACTGCGCCACCCTCTGGAGCGAACAGATGGGTCGCCTGGGCTGGGTCGACCCGGAGTCGTTCATGCGCAGGAACAACGAGCTGATGGACGCCTACAGCCGGGGCGAACTGGCCATGGAAGACTTCATGGACTTCAGCCTGGAGCCGATGATCGGCCGCACCCCGGAGGAAATCGACCACTTGGTGGAGCCCTGGGTCGAGGATGTGATTGAGCCGCTGATCTACAGCGACGCCACCAGGACCATCGCCCGCCACCGCGCGAACGGCGACCGGATCCTGGTGATCTCCGCATCGGGGACTCACCTGGTGAAACCGATCGCCGCGCGCATCGGTATCGATGAAGTGCTGGGAATTGAGCTGGAGATCAGTCATGGCGTGTACAGCGGCCGTACCGTGGGTGTACTCACCTACCGCGAAGGCAAGATCACACGCTTGCTGGAATGGTTGGAGCAGGAAGGCGAGACGCTGGACGGCGCGTACTTCTATTCGGATTCGCGCAATGACTTGCCGTTGCTGTTGAAGGTGGATCACCCGCAGGTGGTGAACCCGGATCCGGTGCTGCGCGAGCATGCCGAGAAGGCCGGCTGGCCAATCCACCACTGGGTCTGACACCGCCTATCCAGACTTGAAATCCAATCAAATGTGGGTGGGGGTTGCCCCCTCCCACATCGACCCTATTCCAATCCGGGATCAGGTGAGGCTTTCGTCAATTACCAACACCAGCTTCCCGGCAATCTGATTGGTCGCCAACTCGGCAAACGCCGCCTCGGCATCCTTGATCGGGAACGTCTTGGCCAATTGCGGGCTCAGACGCCCTTCGGCAAACAACGGCCATACATGCTGGCTCAGGTCGCTGAACAGGTCGGCCTTGAACTGATCGTCACGGCTGCGCAGGGTCGAGCCCAACAACTGAATACGCTTGCCCAGCACCTGGGCCAGGTCCAACTGCGCCTCGCGGCCGCCCATCAGGCCAATCAATACCCAGCGACCGTCCAGCGCCAGCAGCTTGAGGTCCAGCGCGGCGTAGTCGCCGCCGACCGGATCGAGGATCACATCGAATGGCCCGAAATCCCGCAGCCCTTCGATACCGTCAGTACGTACTACGCCGCCCTGGGCGCCCAAGTCCTCACAGTAGGCCAGGCGCTGCACCGAGCCGACACTGACCCAGCACGGGCTGCCAAATGCCTTGCACAACTGGATCGCCGCCGAGCCCACGCCACTGGCACCGGCATGCAGCAACACCTTCTCACCGGGCTTGAGGCCCGCCAACTGGAACAGATTGAGCCACGCCGTGCTGTACACCTCAGGCAACGCCGCCGCTTCGACCAGCGACACACCTTCCGGTACCGGCAACACATGCCGTGCATCCACCACCACTTCTTCGGCCATGCCGCCACCGGCCAGCAGCGCACAGACGCGATCGCCCACTTGCCAGGACGCGCCTGCGCCCACTTCACTGATTACCCCGGAGCACTCAAGTCCGAGCACAGGGCTGGCGCCAGGCGGTGGCGGATAGAGCCCGGCACGCTGCAATAAATCGGCACGATTAAGGCCAGCAGCTGCCACGCGAATGCGCACCTGGCCTACATCACATGTAGGACTTGGTTCGTCCAACCACTCCACATGACCTTCAACGCCTTGCAATGCTTTCACAGTGCCTCCATAGTGAGTCTGGACTGAGCCCGTAGCAGTAGCGTCGGGCTTTTTGCATTATGCGACCGGCCCCTATGGAACCGGCAACTTCAAAGACGGCCTAATATGCGTTATCAATTGCCCCCGCGTCGAATCAGCATGAAGCATCTGTTCCCCAGCACCGCCCTCGCTCTTTTCATTGGTATCGGCTTCGCGTCGATGTCGACCAATACGTTCGCAGCCAACAGCTGGGACAACCTTCAGCCGGACCGCGATGAGGTGATTGCCAGCCTTAACGTCGTCGAGTTGCTCAAGCGTCATCACTACAGCAAACCGCCGTTGGACGACGCGCGCTCGGTGATCATCTACGACAGCTACCTCAAGCTGCTGGATCCGTCGCGCAGCTACTTCCTGGCCAGCGATATCGCTGAGTTCGACAAGTGGAAGACCCAGTTCGACGACTTCCTCAAAAGCGGCGACCTGCAGCCCGGCTTCACCATCTACAAGCGCTACCTGGACCGCGTCAAAGCGCGTCTGGATTTCGCCTTGGCTGAGCTGGACAAGGGCGTCGACAAACTCGACTTCACCCAGAAGGAAACCCTTCTGGTGGACCGCAAGGACGCGCCTTGGCTGACCAGCACCGCCGCCCTCGACGACCTGTGGCGCAAACGCGTCAAGGACGAAGTGCTGCGCCTGAAGATCGCCGGCAAAGAGCCCAAGGCCATCCAGGAGTTGTTGACCAAGCGCTACAAGAATCAGCTGGCGCGTCTGGACCAGACCCGTGCCGAAGATATCTTCCAGGCCTACATCAACACCTTCGCGATGTCCTACGATCCGCACACCAATTATCTGTCGCCAGATAACGCGGAAAACTTCGATATCAACATGAGTCTGTCACTGGAAGGCATCGGTGCCGTCCTGCAAAGCGACAACGACCAAGTGAAGATCGTGCGTCTGGTGCCGGCCGGTCCGGCAGACAAGACCAAGCAGGTTGCGCCTGCCGACAAGATCATCGGTGTGGCCCAGGCCGACAAAGAGATGGTCGATGTGGTCGGCTGGCGCCTGGACGAGGTGGTCAAGCTGATCCGTGGGCCGAAAGGCAGCGTGGTGCGCCTGGAAGTGATTCCGCACACCAATGCTCCGAACGACCAGACCAGCAAGATCGTGTCCATCACCCGTGAAGCGGTGAAGCTCGAAGACCAGGCGGTGCAAAAGAAAGTCCTCAACCTCAAGCAGGATGGTAAGGACTACAAGCTGGGCGTGATTGAAATCCCGGCCTTCTACCTGGACTTCAAGGCCTTCCGTGCCGGCGACCCGGACTACAAGTCCACCACCCGCGACGTGAAGAAAATCCTTACCGAGTTGCAGAAGGAAAAAGTCGACGGCGTGGTCATCGACCTGCGCAACAACGGCGGCGGTTCCCTGCAGGAAGCCACCGAGCTGACCAGCCTGTTTATCGACAAGGGTCCGACCGTGTTGGTACGCAATGCTGACGGCCGTGTCGACGTGCTCGAAGACGAGAACCCGGGCGCCTTCTACAAAGGCCCGATGGCGTTGCTGGTCAACCGCCTGTCAGCCTCGGCTTCGGAGATTTTCGCTGGCGCCATGCAGGACTATCACCGCGCGTTGATCATCGGCGGCCAGACCTTCGGCAAAGGCACCGTGCAGACCATCCAGCCGCTGAACCATGGCGAGCTCAAGCTGACGCTGGCCAAGTTCTACCGGGTTTCCGGGCAGAGCACCCAGCATCAGGGCGTCCTGCCGGACATCGATTTTCCGTCGATCATCGACACCAAGGAAATCGGCGAAAGCGCTCTGCCGGAAGCCATGCCGTGGGACACCATCCGCCCTGCGATCAAGCCGGCCTCGGACCCGTTCAAGCCGTTCCTGGCGCAATTGAAGGCTGATCACGATACCCGCTCCGCCAAGGATGCCGAGTTTGTGTTCATCCGCGACAAGCTGGCCCTGGCCAAGAAGCTGATGGAAGAAAAAACCGTCAGCCTCAATGAAGTGGACCGTCGTGCACAGCACTCCGACATCGAAAACAAGCAACTCGTATTGGAAAACATCCGCCGCAAGGCCAAGGGTGAAGAACCACTCAAGGAGCTGAAGAAAGAAGACGAAGATGCGCTGCCGACCGAGGCGGATAAAACCAAGCCGGAAGACGACGCTTACCTGGCCGAGAGCGGCCGGATCCTGCTGGACTACCTGAAAATCTCCAAACAGGTGGCCAAGCAGTAAATGATGGCGATTTAACGTGATCGCTCCTCGGAGTGTCATCATATAGACATCATTCTGTCGTGAAATGAAGGACCGCAGGCGTAACGCCTGCGGTCCTTTTTTTTCGATCGAGATCGCCATGACTATGACCGAACAGCTGAGTGCATTGGGCTCTATCCTGGCTCAAGGCAGTTTGCACAGCCTGTTCCAACCGATCATCTGCCTGTCAGAACGGCGCATCCTTGGCTACGAAGCCCTCAGCCGCGGCCCGTCGAACAGCCCGCTGCACTCGCCCATCGCCCTGTTCTCGGTGGCGCGCCACGCCGGGCGCCTCAGCGAACTGGAAATGACCTGCCGCGAAAGCGCATGCCGACGCTTCAGCGAGCAAAAGCTGCCGGGCAAGCTGTTCCTGAATGTATCGCCGGAATCCTTGATGGACACGGCTCACCAGCCGGGGCGCACGCTGCAATTGCTACGCGACTTCGGGATTCCACCCAGCCAAGTGGTGATCGAGCTCACCGAGCAAACACCCACCGACGATTTCGACCTGCTGCAAACCGCCCTGCACCATTACCGTGATATGGGCTTCGCCATCGCGCTTGATGACCTGGGCGCCGGCTATTCCAGCCTGCGACTGTGGTCGGAACTGCGCCCGGATTACGTGAAGATCGACCGGCACTTTATCGACGGCATCCATCAGGATGCGCTCAAGCGTGAGTTTGTCGGCTCCATCCTGCAAATCGCCAGGGCCTCACGGGCCCAGGTGATTGCCGAGGGCATCGAATTGCCGGAAGAGCTGGCGGTATTGACCGAAATGGGCGTCGACCTGGTCCAGGGTTACCTGCTCTGCCGTCCACAGGAGCAACCGCCACAGGAAGCGCGCCAGATGCTGCCCAAGCCCGATCAGGCCAACGTGGCGCTCAACGAAGAAGCCGGCGACCTCAGCGCCCTGATCAACGAGCAACCGGCGGTCGATCAGGACACCGCGACCGCTCAGGTGTTGGAGGCGTTCCGCCGCCAGGCCAACCTTAACTCCCTGGCGGTTCTGGATGGACGCGGCCACCCGGTGGGTATCGTGCACCGGCATTCGCTGTCGGATGCGCTGCTCAAGCCGTTTGCCACCGACCTGTTTGCGCGCAAGCCCATCAGCCGGCTGATGAGTACGGATTTTCTGGCGGTGGAGTTGAGCCAGTCGCTGCAACAGGTCAGCCGCCTGCTGACCAGCCGCGCACGGCAACGCATCGAAGAAGACTTCATCATCACGCTCAATGGCGACTACCTGGGCCTGGGCCGGGTGATCGATGTACTCAAACTGATCACCGAACTGAAAATCCAGCAGGCGCGCTATGCCAATCCCCTGACCCTGCTGCCTGGCAACGTGCCGATCCAGCAGTGCCTGACGCGACTGTTACAACAACAGCGGGAATCGGTGATCTGCTACGTGGATATCGACAGCTTCAAGCCGTTCAACGACATCTACGGCTACGGACGTGGGGATGAGGTGTTGCTGTGCCTGGCGCAGTGCCTTAACGACCGGGTCGACCCCAGCCGCGACTTTGTCGGGCATATCGGTGGCGATGACTTTTTGCTGGTATTGGGGCCACAGGATTGGCGCAAGCGGCTCAACCAACTGCTGGACGATTTCCACACCCAGTGCCGGCGCTTCTACCGCGCCGAACACCTCGACGCCGGCCGCTTCGTGGCACTGAACCGCCAGGGCGTACGCCAGGAGTTTGCGTTGCTGTCACTGTCGATTGGGGTGGTGCATTTGTATCCACAGGCCTGTGGACAACTCGATGCCAGCCAGTTGGCGGAACTGGCCTCGCAGGCCAAGCACCACGCCAAGGATATGGCCGGCTACAGCATCCATGTGATCGACAGCATGGACATGTTGCCCCAGGCACTTTAAGCCTCGGCAGACTCCGGATACTCGTATTCGAACACCCGCACCACTTCCGAGGCATGCCAGGAGGCGGCGGCGACACCATCGGACGGTCCGCTGAAACGCCCCAGGCGCTCCACGCACTCAAAGAACCCGGTACGCGGCAGGCGGCTGGCGCCCTGGCTGATCACCAGGGAGCTGCGCAACGGTTGCTCGGCCTTGGCATCCAGCGCCGCCAGGTGCTCCAGGGCAGCTGCCAGGGTTTGCATCGCCGGCGTCGGAAATTGCAGACGCTCCAACAGTGCTCGGTAGGTCAGCAGATGGCGCTGGCGGCGCGCCTGGTCCAGTTCGTTAAGTAACCCATCCCAATGTTGACGACTGATACGTAGGCTCAAGACTCATCCCTCCAACCTGCAACGCCTAATTCCCAGGCCAGGCTGCGGCGGATTGCGGCATCCGGCTGACGTTCACCACTTTCGATCAATCCTAGATACGAGGGGCTGATGCCCACGGTGCGGGCCAGGGTCTCAATCGCCAGGCCCTTGGTTTCACGCAAGCCGCGCAGGTCTGCGAGCGGGCGCAAATCCTGATCAGGCGCGGCTTGGACAGTAGGAGAAGGTGCCGGTGAAGGCTGTTGATGACCGGCAGCTTTTAGCAGCGCCTGGTACTGATCCCATGGCAAAACCGCGTACTCGGGTTCGCCATTGCGTGAAATTATCTGAATATCCATGACCGCCCCGTAGGATAACTGCACTTACTGAGTAAGCTCTTTCCTTAGGAGTGTAATCCTAACAGCCACAAAGGTCGCAGGGGGATAGCCACGTCATCCGTTTTTTTGCGGGTTTTCCTTGGCCAGCAAGGCAGGCGTGGCAGGCAGGCGCTCGACCACCGCGAGTTTTTCCGGACGCTGCGCGTCACGCCAGGTGCGGAAAGCGCTCAGCTCACCGTTCAGGGTCTTCATGACCCACGCCAGTACAGCGATATCGTCGAGCATGCCGAACATCGGGATAAAGTCCGGGATTGCATCAATCGGGCTAAGAAAGTACATCAGCCCCGCCACCACAGAGATCAGCGCCTTGGGACTGATGGACCGATACTCGCCCCGCCAGTAAGCCAGGCACAGGGATTGAAGCAACTTGAGATCATCCTTGAGGGTGCCCAGGCGGTTGCCTTGGCTCGAGCCCTTGGCGGCGACGGCGAACAGCAAGGTCGGTAACCGCCCACGGCCCAGCAAGCGTGCAGCCATGGGCAAGAAACGGGTGAAATTGAAGGGTGGTTTCATCTGTCACTCCAGTTCCATCAAACAGAAAGGTTATCCACACAAATTGTGGATAACCTTGTGAACAGAGCCTGTTTTACCGGCTGAAAGCCACGGTCTACAAGGCTTTCAGTCAGATCGGGCGTTTTTTGCGCACATCAAAAAAACCCAAGAATTCATTGACTTGGCGCAGATGTGCCGGTACCCGTACTCGAGTCTTATATCAGACTGTTACAGCGTTCGAGCGTTCGATCGGATGTACACAGGTGCTGATTTTGAAAGCCGTGGAAACAACAACGCCCCGTCGAGACGGGGCGTTGTGTGTTCAGGCGCCGATTACTTTTTGGCGGCCGGTGCAGCAGGGGCTTCAGCCTTGGCTGGGTCCTTGATGCCCAGCAGTTCCAGATCGAATACCAGCACGGAGTTGGCTGGAATCGCCGGGCTCGGGCTCTGGGCGCCGTAAGCCAGGTCGGACGGGATGTACAACTCGACCTTCTCGCCTACGTGCATCAGTTGCAGGCCTTCGACCCAACCAGGAATCACGCCGCTGACCGGCAGGTCAATCGGGCTACCGCGATCCACGGAGCTGTCAAAGGTGGTGCCGTTGGTGAGCTTACCGGTGTAGTGAACAGTCACCACGTCAGTCGGCTTAGGCTGTGGGCCGTCGGCTTTCTTGGTGATCTTGTACTGCAGGCCGGAAGCGGTGGTGACTACACCGTCTTTCTTGGCATTGTCTTCGAGGAATTTCTTGCCGGCGGCTGCCGACTCTTCGCTCATTTTGGTCATGCGTTCTTCAGCACGCTTCTGCAGTGCGGCAAACGCTTCAACCAGTTCGTCGTCTTTGAGCTTCTGCTCTTTCTTGCCGACGGCATCTTCGATGCCCTGGGCTACCGCTTTGGAGTCCAGGTCATCCATGCCTTCCTGAGCAAGGCTTTTGCCCATGTTCAGGCCGATGCCGTAGGAAGCTTTCTGCGCCGGGGTTTTCAGCTCTACGCTGGTCTGCGAATCACAACCCGCAAGTACCAGGCTAACCAGGGCCACCGCCGCCGCCAACCGATGCTGTTTCATGCTATTTCCTTGTTCATGCGCCAAAAGGGCATTCGAATAAAGTCGCGAGCTTATCAGGCGGCCACGACCAATGGCTACCGGCATGTGAGCAGGAAACTTCTGATAAGTTCACGTGTTTAAAAGCATTTTCATTCATGATGGGCCGCCGCGAAGGATCGTGGGACCACCTGTTACCAGGCTCATGGCCACTTGCCCCACCTGTGGCGTAGTGGCATAACAACGCGACCCCTCGACAAGGCCGAGACAAGGATAGCCATCTTGCGCATTTTTTCCCGTGTTTTACTGCTGATACTCACCGTGCTGGGCCTGATCCTGGCCGTGGTGCTGTACTACACCGTTAACCCCAAGCTGCCCGACTACGTGCCGGTGGAGCAGGTGCGCTACCAGGACCAATGGAGTGCCGCCGACCGCCAGACCTATTACTTCACGCCCCAGGGCACCCAAGTAAAAGGCCTGCACTACAACTGGTTCACCGCCCTGGAGCTGCCATTCTCCCAGCGACGTTTTGCCACGCCGGAGTACCTGGCGCGCTTTGGTTTCCTGGTCGACCCCAAACAGGCACCCACCGCACAAAACCCCGGCAACCTGCCCGTGGGGTTCGCCCGGCATAAAAACGCCGGCAGCAACGTCGAGTATCTGGATATCACCTGCGCCGCCTGCCATACCGGTGAATTGCACTTCAAGGGCCAGGCCCTGCGCATCGACGGCGGCTCGGCCCAGCACGTACTGCCTTCCAGCGTACCGACCCTGCGTGGTGGCAGCTTCGGCCAGGCGCTGGTCGCCAGCCTTGCCGCTACCTATTACAACCCGTGGAAATTCGAGCGGTTCGCTCGCCAGGTACTGGGTGACCGCTACGACGCCGAGCACAGCCAGTTGCGCGAGGACTTCAAGCAGTCGCTGAACAAATTCCTCAAGGTCGCCTGGAACGATACCCACCGCGGCCTCTACCCCACCGAAGAAGGCCCGGGCCGCACCGACGCCTTTGGCCGAATCGCTAATGCCAGCTTTGGCGATGCCATTTCGCCGGACAACTACCGCGTCGCCAATGCACCGGTGGACTACCCGCAGTTGTGGGACATCTGGACCTTCGACTGGGTGCAATGGAACGGCTCGGCCCAGCAACCCATGGCGCGTAATATCGGTGAAGCCCTCGGTGTAGGCGCGACGCTGACCTTTTTCGACGCCGCCGGCCAACCGCTTCAGGGCGATGAGCGCTACCCGTCGAGCGTGCGGGTGCGTGACCTCAACCTGATCGAAGAAACCCTGCAACGCCTCAAACCACCAACCTGGCCCGAGGATTTGTTCGGCACCATCGACAAGCCCCTCGCCGCCCAGGGCCGTGCGCTGTTCGCCGAGAACTGCGCCGGCTGCCATGTGCCGACCGTCACCGAGGAAAATGGCCGCCCTGTGCAGCAGCTGAAAATGCTGCCGGTGGCGTACATCGGCACCGACCCCGGCACCGCCAGCAACATTGCCGACCAGCGTTATGACCTCAGCGCCCTGCAGTGGGACCCGGCGGAGCTGGCCAAGCTCAATGTCGAGTTGCACCCCACTCCCTCCGAGCCGCTGGACCTGAAAAAAATGTCCGTGGCCAAGGGCCTGGCCTACGTCACCGCCTTCGTCGAAGACCATGCCTACCGCGCCGCCGGCGTCACCCCGGCCGAGCGCCCGCGCCTGGATGGCTACGGCCTGCCCATTGGTGTGCGCGAGTTGCGCGCCTACAAGGCCCGCCCGCTGGCCGGTGTGTGGGCTACCCCGCCGTTCCTGCACAACGGCTCGGTGCCGACGATCTACCAGTTGCTGTCGCCCCAGGACGAGCGCAGCACCACCTTCTATAAAGGCACCTTCAACTACGACCCGCGTCACCTCGGCTTTGAGACCGAGGCGTTCAAAAATGCCTTCCTGTTCGATACCAAACTCACCGGCAACCACAACAGCGGCCACGAATTCCGTGCTGGCCAACGTGGCAATGGCGTCATCGGCCGTGGCTTGCTGCCGCAGGAACGCTGGGCGCTGCTGGAATACCTCAAAGTGCTGGGCGGCCCGCTGGAGCAACAACTGCCATGATGATCCGATCTCGATACGACCAACCTTCCCTGCTCGCCCGCCTGTGGCTGCGCATCGGCGCGTTTCTCGGCAAGACCCTGCTGTGGATGGTGGGCCTGGGCCTGCTTGGCTGGCTGGCGAGCACGGCGTGGTTTGCCTGGCAGCACAGCGGGCCGGTGTCGCCGGACGAGCAGATCCCTGCGGGTGAAGCGGCCATGACCCAGGGCATCATCCAGACCGCAGTGCGCATCGTTGATCAGCATCGCGAAGGCACGCGCTACCTGCGTGATGCCCATGCCAAGGCCCATGGTTGTGTGAAAGCCGAGGTCAGTGTGCTGCCCGATCTCGACCCGGCGTTGCGCCAGGGTGTGTTCGCCGAACCGGGTAAAACCTGGCAGGCGATGATGCGGCTGTCCAACGGCAACGCCTACCCACAGTTCGACAGCATCCGCGATGCCCGGGGCATGGCGCTCAAGCTGTTGGACGTGCCGGGCAAACAACTACTGGCCGACCAGCAGACACGCACGGAACAGGACTTCGTGATGTTCAGCCACCCGAATTTCTTTGTCAGCGATGTGGCGGAGTACGCGCAGAACATCGGCGCCCAGGCGGATGGCAAGAAAGTCCTGGCGTTCTTCCCCAAGGCCGACCCGCGCAGTTGGCAGGTGCGCCATCTATTTATCGCCCTGGCAACCCTGGCACCCGCACCGGCGAGCCCGACGCAGACAACCTATTTTTCGGTATCGCCCTACAAGTTCGGCGCGGCCAATGCCAAGTTCCGCGTGGCGCCAGACCCGCAGAGCTGCCCGGAATACGCCTTGCCCAAACAGAACCAGGACCTGCCGAACTTCTTGCGCAGCGCCTTGAGCCAGCAGTTGTCCACCGACCGCGTGCCGGCGTGTTTCGTGTTGCAGATCCAGCGGCAGAACCCGCAGAAATTCATGCCGATCGAAGACACCAGCATCGAATGGAAGGAAAGCGATGCGCCCTACGAGAGCGTGGCCAAGGTGCGGATCCCGGCTCAAGACTTCGATACGCCGGAACAAAACCTGGCGTGCGACAACCAGTCGTTCAACCCGTGGTTTGGCGTCGCCGAGCATCGCCCCATCGGCGGTATCAATCGCTTGCGCAAGGCGGTGTACGAGGCCGTCAGCGATTACCGCCACAGCCGCAACTCCCCGTAAAGACTGCGTAACAATGGACCCGGCGTCGTAAGGATTGCGTCGGGTCTATTGAGGCGCTTACGCCGTAACTCTACCGTGGACGCCTACTCCATCACGTAGGAAGCCCATCGTGGAAAGCTCAACCCTAGGCATGATCGTACTGACCATAATCGCCGTGTTCGGCACCGCTTCTTTTTGCTTCGAGCACTTGGCCACGCGCCAGCCACGCAAGAAAAAGGTCAGGTAGCCTCAGCGGTCCGTTTCAAGGCGTCCTGACGGGTCGACATTCATGCGTGAGTGAGGTACCAGCGCCAGTCCTGCTCTCCGACTTCAGCATTGAATTGACGGAACTCGCGCCACTTGATCGCCAGGAACACCTTCAGGAATTCAGCGCCCAGCGCCTCACGTGCCCAGGTTGAGCGTTGCAGTGCCTGCAACGCTGTCAGCCAATCGGTGGGTAGAAAATCGGTCGCCTGTTCATAGCCATTCCCCACAATCGCCGCGCCGGGATCGCTTTGATGAGTGATGCCGTGGTGAATGCCCGCCAGTAACGCGGCAGCGGCGAGATAGGGGTTGGCATCGGCACCGCAAATGCGGTGTTCGATGTGCCGACTGATGGCGGGGCCGCCGGGCACGCGGAACGACACCGTACGGTTGTTGACGCCCCAACTTTTAGCCAGCGGCGCGTAACTACCGGTCTGGAAGCGTCGATATGAATTGGCATGGGGGCAAAATATCGCCAGCGAGTCAAACAAGGTCTCCATCATCCCGCCGATGGAGTGCCGCAACAGTGGCGTACCCTGTGGGTCTTCGCTCGCATACAGGTTATTCCCGTGCTCGTCGGCCAGGCTGACGTGCAGGTGCATACCGCTGCCGGCCTGATCGCTGAATGGCTTGGCCATGAAGCACGCTTGCAGCCCATGTTTGTTGGCCACCCCCTTGACCAGGCGTTTGTAACGTACGCCTTCATCAATGGCCTGGAGTGCGTCGAAACGATGCTCCAGCGTCAACTCGACCTGGCCTGGCGCGTACTCGGATATCGCCGTACGTACCGGCAACCCCTGCAGCGCGCACGCTGCGTAGAGGTCATCAAGAAACGGTTGAAGCTGCTCAAGCTCGTATACGCCATAGACCTGTGGAGCAACAGGGCGTACGCCATTGGTCTGCAACGCCGGCTGCGGCCGACCGTTGACGTCGCGTTGTCGGTCCAGCAGGTAGAACTCCAACTCAACGGCCATGACCGGATGGAATCCATCGGCTTTCAGCCGCTCGATGGTGTTCACCAGTACGTGGCGCGGGTCCGCCGGTGCGGCGGGAATTCCTTGGGTCGGGTGCATGCTCACCTGCACTTGACCGGTGGGGTTGGTGCGCCAGGGTTGCAAGGTCAGGCTTCCCGCCAAGGGGTATGTCCAACAATCGGCGTCAGCAACATCCCAGACCAAGCCTGTGTCTTCTACGTCTTCACCCTGCACGGTCAAGGCGAGAATGGAACTTGGCAGTGGCCGACCATTTTCGTAGATCGCCAGCAGTTCGTCGCGATGTAACAGTTTGCCCCGTGGAACGCCATTCGCGTCGATAAGGAACAACTCGATGCTCAGCACTTCAGGGTGGGCGGCCAGATAATCTACGGCCTCTTTTTTATCCGCAAATTGCATGTCAAACCTCTTAGCGCTTATTCAAGCGACTGGCAGTATTTAAGAACAATGGCGTTTTCAGACGTGCAGTTATGAAGCGATAACCCGCGCGCCAGGTTGGGCAAGCAGGGTGGTCAGCGCGTTATCCAACTCAGCAATCAGCCTGTCGATATCCGCATCACTTGTTTGCGGACAGCACAGGGTCATGTTGTGAAAAGGCGTGATCAGGATTCCGCGGTTGATGAGATAAAGATGCAGCGCCATTTGAAGGCTGTCATGAAAAGCCGCCTCGGCTTGCGCGCCTGTTCTTGGCGAGGTAGCACAGAATTGAAACTCACAACGCGCGCCCAACTCTGTGACAGACCAGTTCAGTTGGTGCCGCTTGAACAACCCTCGAAATCCCTGGGCCAGCCTTGAGGCCAGGGGCAACATGTGCTCGTATGCAGACTCTGTCATGACCTCTTCGAGACTGACGCGCATGCAACGCATCGCCAGGGCATTGGCGGAAAGCGTCGTTCCCATGCCACTGTGGCCATGCCCGCCGCTCTCCTCGCTGATGGCCTTCTGGACGTCGCGCATGGCCGAGGCGACTGGCTCGCTAACGCCAAACACCGCGCAAGGCACGCCACCTGCAATGGGTTTACCCACCACGAAAAAGTCGGGTTTCAAATCCCACTGGCGAGTGCATCCACCGAGGCCGGTGGAAATAGTGTGGGTCTCATCAATGACCAACAGGCTGCCATATTTAAGGGTCAGCTCTCGGCACTTTTGCATGAACCCCGGATCCGGCAGGACCATGCCAATGTTCGTCATCGCCGGTTCGCACATCAGCGCGCACACATCGCCCTGGGCTAATGCCGCCTCCAGTGCGGCGACATCGTTGAAGGGGATGGATCGACTGTATTGGCTCAAGTCGTAGGCTTGGCCCACAAGACCTGAACGGTGCACTGTTTTGCCGTCGCGGTAGCGCACCATCACGTCATCCACGGTGCCGTGGTAGCAGCCATCGAACACCAGCAAGACGTTGCGCTGGGTGATAGCGCGCGCCCAGCGCAGCACATACCGGTTGGCGTCAGTCGCATTGGCGGTCACTTGCCAGTAAGGCAGCTCGAATCGCCGAGCCAGCAACTCGCCGCAGACCACCGCGTCTTCGCCCGGCAGCATCGTGGTCAAGCCATTATTCGCCTGCTCGGTTATGGCGCGGACAATAGGATCAGGTGAATGGCCAAACATCGTGCCGGTGTCGCCAAGGCAAAAGTCTATGTATTCATGCCCGTCAACGTCGGTGAAGCGCGCCCCTTTTGCACGCTGGACGAAGAGCGGCGAAGGCATCGACCAATCGCTCATCCAGTGCATGGGCACACCGTTGAACAGATTCGCCTTGGCGCGCTCGGCCAGCGCCAGTGAAGTTGGGTTGTTTTCTATAAACCGGGCACGCTCGGAGGCGGTAAAAGCAGCAATCGCTGATTCACTAATTCCACTTTTCGACATGATCAATACCCTATGTTAATTATCAAATTAATTAAAAGTCCGTTGCTGAATGACAGCCGGATACAGCTCAAAGAACTCAACTGTTCTTTGATACATCGCGCTTTTATAAATCTCGGTTATAGCCCCCGCCCAATATCGTGGATTGAGCGCGCTGGAGCGTATTCAAACTTAATAATCGCCGTGAGGGGCTTTGTTCTCGACCAGACAGTTCCCGCCATCCACCACGAGGACTTCCCCAGTGATGTAACTGGCGTCAGGCGATGCCAGAAATGCAACCGCCGCCGCCACTTCGCGGGGGCTGCCGGCGCGCCCAATGGGGGTGAAGCGCCCCGCCTCGGCTTCAACGGGCGTGGTTGAGCCCGTGGTGATCCAGCCGGGGGCCACGCTGTTGACGGTAATCCCCTGCTTGGCGACTTCAAGCGCAAGCCCCATGTTCATGCCCACCATCGCTGCCTTTGCGGCGCTATAAGCGGCTTCCCCCGGATTGCTCCCGCGGGTGCCCGTGGTAGAACTGATATTGACAATGCGTCCGTAACCTCGCGCCCTCATACCGGGTAAAACAGCCCGCGTCAGAAGAAAAGCGGTGGTTAAGTTTCTGGCCAGTGAAAGATTCCACTCATGCAGTTCCATACTCGCCAATTCCGAGAAAACCTCAGGGCTTCCTTGCATGGCCATACCGGCATTATTCACCAGAATATCGACCCGCCCCCAGACTGACTCTGCCCATAGGCCGAACTCGCGCACCTGACTTTCATTGGTGAGGTCAGTTGCCCGGCCTTCAACTTCAAACCCTTCTGCGAGTAGCTCTTTAACTCGATCCTCGATGCGCTTGCTGCTAGCGGTGATGATCAATCTCGCGCCCGCTGCACCCAGCCTGCGTGCGATCGCCATACCAATACCCGCTTCACTTCCGGCACCACTGATAAGTGCCACTTGCCCCCTCAAATTAGTATTTAACATGGTGTTCCCCACGTACTTAATTTGTAATAGAAGTGGAAATTAGGCTAATAAATCTGATAAATAAAGACAATCATCATCAGGAAATCTGACAACCGTTATGGCGTTCACCAGTGAGTCACTCAAAATTTTCCTTGCGGTTGTCGACAGCGGCTCCTTTTCTGCCGCCGCACGCAAATTGGGCCGGGTACCCTCCGCCATCAACATGGCGGTGTCGCAGCTGGAAGCGGAGCTGGATTTATTGCTTTTTGACCGATCAACCCGCAAAGCCATTCCTACGGCCGCCGCCAAAGCACTTGAGCCTCAGGCACGACAGGTCGCCAGCCAGTTAAACCTGCTGGACGCCCATGCGCTCCAGCTTCATCAAGGGTTGGAGGAGCGCCTGGTCCTTGCGATGGCGCCGGAGTTGCAAACAGGCGTATGGAATCGTCCGCTGGCCATTATCGCCAGGGAGTTTCCAACGCTTGAAATCGAGATTCGCTCCGCGTCCCATCCGGAGGCGATGCGCATGCTCCATGAAGGGCGTGTGCAATTGGCACTTGGATTTGAACGACCAGGGCTTGACGAGCGGGAAACGTTTCTTGAAGCAGGGAGCCAATTGTTAGTCGCCGTTGCCTCTCCTGATCATCCTGCGGCCGCCGGCAAGAAAAGCCCCTTAAGTGAAGAGCAACTGGTCAACGTTCGGCAGATCATCGTGGCTACTGGAGGACCTACAGACTCTGATCCACGTGTTGTGCTGTCACGGCGGATTTGGCACAGCGACAATTATCTGGCAACGCTGGATCTGGTGCAGCAAGGATTGGGCTGGGCTTATCTTCCGCAACCGCTGGTACAACCTCTCATCACTTCGGGCGCATTGACGGAGGTGGTGTTTGACAACATGCCGAGTCAGATGCGGCTATGGGTCGATATCATCTGGGTAAAGAACCGCCCCCTGGGGCTGGCAGCGAGTCGCTACCTGAGCCTGATGCGCAAGATTGTCGAGGGCGAGCCGCGTCGTGTTTGAGAAAAAACCAGCCGTATGGCTCATTGCGGCCACTGCTCAAGCAGTATCGAGACAAATTTTTCCGCCGCTGGCGAAAGCGATGATCCCCGACGGTAGACCAAGCCCAAGGAGCGGTTCACTACCGGTTCGATCAACGGAACGCTGACCAAGGTTGGATGATCTTGAGCCGGCATGGCCAGGCTCGGCATCGCCGAAACCCCCAGGCCGGCCTCCACCAGGCCCAGCGAAGTAGAGAGGTGCTGGACTTCGTAGAACCATTGCGGCCGCCAACTCAAGCCCGACAACGCGTGATCGAGCAGCATGCGGTTCCCGCTCAGGCGCCCTACCCCGATAAGGCGGTAATCGCTCAATTCAGACCAGGTGACCGAACTGCGCCCAGCCAGTTCATGATCTCGCCGACACGCTAATACAAAAGGTTCGCTGACCAAGGGCACGAACTCAATGTCCGGATGCTGCCCACTCATCATGTTGATACCGAAGTCGGCTTCCCCCCGCAGCACCGCCTCAAGCCCCTCATTGGCACTCAAATCCAGCAGGCGGATCCGAATTTTCGGGTAGCGCTCGTTATACAGGCGAATGACTGAAGGCAAGAAATAGAAAGCTGCAGTAGGGATACACGCCAGGGTTACCCGACCAATCTGGCGTTCGGCCAATTCGCGGATATTGAGAATCGACTCATCGAAGTCATCCAGCAACCGACGTGCCTTTGGAAGAAAGTCCCGACCCACGCTCGTGAGGCTGACCTTCCGCGTGGTGCGATCAAGCAAAGAGGTGCCCAACCCCTCTTCCAGTTTTTTTATTCGGCGACTGAGGGCAGGCTGAGACAGGTGCAACGCATCGGCTGCTTCATGAAAGCTGCCAAGTTCGGCGATTTTCACGAATGATCGAATGTCGTTCAGCTCATATTCCATGTCTTATCTCATCAGAAGAAGGCGTCGAAAGGAAATTCAGCGTAAATTTATCATTCGTAAAACGCAACAATCTCTTCAATTTTTGCATTTGAAACATTTTTTAAAGCTTGAGACTCTTGCCCCCAGAACATCAATTACATCGATTGATCAACAAGAGTCAGTGTCATGCAAAGAATTCCCTGTGTGCTGATGCGCGGTGGTACCTCCAAGGGTCCGGTATTTCTGGATTGGGACTTGCCGGCCGCCATCGAGGAACGTGACGAGCTACTGCTCAACGTAATGGGCTCCGGCCATGAACTGGAGATCGATGGTATCGGCGGTGGCAGCCCGCAAACCAGCAAGGTCGCGATTGTCAGCCCTTCCCTGCACCCTGACGCGGACGTCGATTACCTGTTCGTCCAGGTGATGGTCTCGCAGCGTCGGGTGGACAGTGCCCCCAACTGCGGCAACATGCTGTGTGCCGTCGGCCCGTTCGCCATTGAGCAGGGCCTGGTCAAAGGCTCGCCGGGACACACCCGCGTCCGCATTCGCAACGTAAACACCGGCACCTTCATCCATTCCGACGTCTACACACCCGATGGCAAGGTCAGTTACGAGGGCGATACCGCCATCGATGGCGTACCCGGTACCGCGGCGCCCGTGCAACTGACCTTCCTCGATGCAGCCGGCAGCAAGACTGGCAAACTCTTCCCCACCGGCAATACACACGACGTGATCGACGGCATTGCCGTGACCTGCATCGACATGGCGATGCCCATGGTGCTCGTCGAAGCCCGTCAACTGGGCAAGCGTGGCGATGAAAGCCCGGCGGAGCTGGACGCCGATAAAGACTTCCTGCGGCGCCTTGAGTCATTGCGGCTTCAGGCAGGCCTGGCCATGGGCCTGGGCGATGTCAGCGACAAAGTGATTCCCAAGCCGGTGCTGGTCTCCCCCGCGAAAGCCGGCGGCACGATCCAGGTTCGCTATTTCATGCCGCAAAACTGCCACCGCGCGCTGGCCATCACTGGCTCGATTGGGTTGGCCACCGCGTGCGTCATCGACGGCAGTATCGTTGCGCAGATGCTCGGCGGGATCAGTACACCGCGCCTTGAAGCGGTGCGTATCGAACACCCGAGCGGCGGGATTGATGTCGTATTGTCCTACACCGGCGGCAACAGTGAGACAATTCAGGCGTCTGTCGTACGCACCGCACGCAGGCTTTTTTCAGGTTACGTCTACGCCTCGGACTCTCAGCGCCTCGCCGGATAATCACGGCGGTCGTTGGCATTTTTTGCATCCACACAATTCTAAAAATGGGTGATGCCATGAAAGTTGTTAAATCGCTCTACTTCCAGATCCTCTGCGCCGTGGTGCTCGGTGTCGTGGTCGGGCATTTCTGGGCCCAGCAGGCCATTGCACTCAAGCCGCTGGGCGATGCGTTCATCAAGCTGATCAAGATGATGATTGCCCCCGTGGTGTTCTGCACCATCGTCACCGGCATTGCCGGGATGAGTGACAAACGCTCGCTTGGGCGCCTGCTCAGCAAGACCATGCTGCTGTTCTTCGGCCTGACGGTGATCAGCCTGGTGATTGGCCTGGTGGCGGTGTATGTATTCCAGCCGGGCGCCGGCATGAACATCGATCCGAACCAACTGAGCACCAAAGGATTGGCCCAGTACACGGAGTCGGCCGCAAAGCTTGGGGTTGTGGAGTTTTTCATGCACATCATTCCCGAGACCTTTATCGGTGCCTTCAGTAAAGGCGAAGTGCTGCCGGTCCTGTTTATTGCCGTGCTGTCCGGCTTTGCCTTGTCGTCACTGGGCGAACGTGGCAAGCCGGTGCTCGATGTACTCGAGTCCGCCTCGCAAATGGTCTTCAAGATCTTCGCTTACCTGATGCGTTTTGCGCCGATCGGTGCATTCGGGGCCCTGGCGTTCACCGTCGGTCAGTACGGCATCACGTCGCTGGGTTCGCTGGCCAAGCTGATCATGACCTTGTATATCGCCTGCGGCTTTTTCGTGTTCGTGGTACTGGGCAGCATTTGCCGCGCCAATGGCTTCAGCCTGTGGAAGCTGCTGCGCTACTTGCGCGAAGAATTCCTGGTGGTACTCGGTACCTCCTCCACGGAACCGGTGATGCCGCGCATGTTGGAGAAACTCGAAGCGCTGGGTTGCAAAAAAGGCATCGTCGGCCTGGTACTGCCTACCGGCTACTCGTTCAACTTGGACGGCACGGCGATCTACCTGTCTTTGGCAGCGATTTTCATTGCCCAGGCCTGCAACATTGACCTGAGCCTGACGCAAATCATCACCATGCTGGCGATCATGCTGCTGTCCTCCAAGGGCGCCGCCGGTGTGACCGGCAGCGGTTTCGTGGCACTGGCCTCGACCCTGACGGTCATTCACGACATCCCATTGGCCGGCCTGGCACTGCTGATCGGCGTTGACCGCTTCATGTCTGAAGCGCGCGCGCTGACCAGCCTGGCCAGCAACGCGGTCGCGACGGTGGTTATTTCGATGTCTGAAAACGCCTGCCACCGCGAAACGCTGAACCGGGTGCTCGATGGCAAATCTTGCGCGGCACCGGAGAAAGCCTGGCAAGACCTGACGGTCACCAAACACGTCTAGCAACAACCGGATAACGCTTACCCCTGACTGAACCCCCTCCCCGCTCGGCGCCGCTTGCCGCCCGGCGGGTCAGGGCTCGTGCGCCTCGGCGCCAGCCATTATTACGATAACAACAAGAGAATCGTCCTATGCTCGCTTTCCTTGGCTTGGCCATGGTGGTCGTATTCACCTTCCTCATCATGACGAAGCGCTTATCGCCGATCGTCGCGCTCACCGTAGTCCCCATCGTCTTCGCGGTGATTGGCGGCTTCGGCGGCACCACCGGCAAGATGATGCTCGACGGCCTGAAAATGGTCGCTCCGTCTGCCGCGCTGCTGCTGTTTGCGATCCTGTTCTTTGGCCTGATGATCGACGCGGGCCTGTTCGACCCACTGATCCGCAAAATTCTCAAGCGGGTCAATGGCGACCCGATGAAGATCGCGGTGGGCACCGCCCTGCTGTCGCTGCTGGTCGCACTCGACGGCGACGGGACAACGACCTACATGATTACCTGCGCAGCGATGCTGCCGCTGTATAAACGTATCGGCATGAACCCGATGATCCTGGCGACCATCTCCATGCTGTCCTTGAGCATCATGAGCGGCATGACGCCCTGGGGCGGCCCCGCGACGCGCGCTATTGCCGCGCTGGGCCTGGATGCCGGCGAATACTTCGTGCCGCTGCTGCCGACCATGATCGGCGGAGCCGCGTGGGTGGTCTTCACCGCCTTCATCCTGGGGCGCGCAGAGCGCAAACGTATCGGTAACGTGCAACTGCAGAGCGGCGGCGGCGATTGCTACATCAACGCGATTCTCGAGGACACACCCCACAAACGTCCGAAGCTGGCCTACGTCAATCTGGTGCTGGTGATTGCGGTGATGGCGGCCCTGGTGATGGGGCTGATGCATTCCGCGATCCTGTTCCTGATCGGTTTTGTACTCGCGCTGATGATCAACTACCCCCAATTGGACATTCAGAAAGAACGCATCCTGGCGCACTCGGGCAATGCCATGACCGTGGTATTGCTGGTATTCGCCGCCGGGATCTTTGCCGGGATTTTTTCCGGCACCAAGATGGTCGACGCCCTGGCGCAGACCCTGGTCGACTGGATCCCGCCGTCCTGGGGTCATCTGTTCCCACTGGTGGTTGCGATCACCAGCATGCCGCTGACCTTCGTGCTGTCCAACGACGCCTACTACTTCGGTGTGGTGCCGATCCTTGCCAATGCCGCCGCCGCTTATGGCATCGACCCGGTGGAAATCGCGCGCGCCTCGATCCTGGGGCAGCCCGTGCACCTCATGAGTCCGCTGGTGGCCTCAACCCTGTTGCTGGTGGGCATGGTCGATCGCGATATCGGCGACTTCCAGAAAGCCACCGTCAAATGGGCCGTACTGACCTCTCTGGTCGTCACCGCGCTGGCCTTGTTGACCGGGGCCATCAGCCTGTTCACCTGATTCACCCATAACCTCTGCTGCCTTCCAACGCGCCTCACTCACGAGGCGCGTATCGCCCTGTACCCCAAATAACAACAACGAGTCATTTGCCATGAACCATGTGTATACCCGTCGGGCTTTGTTTTGCGCGTTAGGCCTGGTACCCGTCGCAGGGGCCAACGCCGAAGGTTTTATTGATGACAGCAAACTCAAGCTGCAACTGCGTAACGTGTATTTCAACGAGAACTTTCGCGACGAGCACGGCTTGAGCGCACGGGCTGCGCGCACCGCAAAAAGTGAACGCACCGAATGGGCCCAGGGATTTCTGCTGGACTATCAGTCCGGATTTACCGCCGGCACCCTCGGCTTCGGCGTGGATGCCCTGGGGCTGTATGGCGTAAAGCTCGACTCCGGCCGTGGTCGCAGCGGCACCGGGCTCATGCCGCTGCATGATGACGGGAGAGCGGCCGACGAGTTTGCCAGCGCCGGCGCTACCGCAAAAGCCAGGTTCGCCAAAACCACCGTCAAGTACGGCACCTTGCTGCCCAAGACGCCGGTGCTGATTTACAACGATGCACGCTTATTGCCCCAGACCTACCAGGGCACCCAGGTCAGCAGCAGCGACATTGAGAACCTGACCGTCACCGGCGGGCATCTGGACCGTTTCAAACTGCGCGACTCCACCGACAGCGTGCCGATCGTGCCTGACGGCTACAGCGGGGAAAAGTCGGGCGATTTCAATTACGCCGGGGCCGAGTACAAATGGGGCAAGAATGTTCGCCTGAGCTATTTCTACGGGGAGCTGGAGAACTTTTACCGACAGAACTTCGCCGGTATCCAGCACGACCTGCCGTTGGCCGGTGGCGTGCTGACCAGCGACCTGCGCTACTTCAACAGCGTTGACAGCGGCTCGGCCTACGCCGGCAAAATCGACAATGACATGCTCAGCGGCCAACTGTCCTACGCCATCGCCGGGCATACCGTCGGCGGGGGCTATCAGACCCTGCGCGGTGACGCCGGCCTGCCCTACATCAGCGGCGCAACCGTGTACTCGTTCAGCAACGCCGGCATCGGCAAGTTCATCGAAGAAGACGAAAAGACCTGGATGCTCAACTACGGTTACAACTTCGCCGCCGTCGGCGTGCCCGGCCTGACCTTCAGTGCGCGCTACCTGAGCGGCAATGACGGCAAGTCCACGACCACGGTCAAGGAATGGGAGCGTGATGCCGAGCTGGCCTACGTTGTGCAGGCCGGCACGTTCAAGGGGCTGGGTGTGCGCATGCGCAACTATGTCTACCGCTCTGAATTTTCCCGAGGCCGCGACAGCAACCGCCTCTACCTCACCTATGACATCGCCCTTTGGTAAGTCGACGATCGCGGCCCTTGTGGCCGCGTTCATACAGATTCAGGTGAGGAACCCAAAGCATGCTGTTTAAAAATAGAGTACTGATGCTGGTGCTGGCCCCGGTGGTGCTGTTATCCACGGTGCTGGCGCTGACAACGAGCACCACCTTGCTGTCGAGCGCCGAGCAGGAAGTCACGGTGACTCGGGAACGCCTGCTTGATGAAAGCCGGGAGCGCTTGAAAGACTACGCCAACCTTGCCCGAACCTCAGTAGCGGACCTGTATGTGCAGGCAGAGACGGGGAACAAAGCAACGCGTGCGCTGGCGATCGCGCGACTGTCGCAAATGAAGTATGGGGACGACGGCTATTTCATCGGTTACGACAGTCAGGTCGTGCGCCTGTTTCGGGGCGACAGCCGCGAAGGCGTCGGCACTGACATGAGCGACCGCAAAGACAAGAACGGAATTTACCTGAACCGGGAAATGGTTGCCGCAGCGAAGAACGACACCCACTTCGTCAACTATTCGGGAGCCCTGATCAATACGGATAAAGTCGTTCCCAAGCTGGCCTACAGCTTTTACCTGCCCGCCTGGGACATGGTGGTGGTCACCGCGATTAACCTCGACAGTATCGAAAGCCAGGTTGCCCAGGTGCGTGGAGAAATCCATCAGCGTGTGCGCAGCCTCGTCTATGGGATAACCGTCATTGCCCTGATTGCGCTCGGGATCACCGGCGTGCTCGCATTGTTATTGGTTAAAAGCAGCCTGCGTCCGCTGTCGCGGATTCGCGAGCACCTTGATGAAATCGCAGCGGGCGAAGGCGATCTGACGCGGCGCTTACCCATCAGCCGCGACGAGTTCGGCCAGGTGGCCGTGTCGTTCAATGCCTTCGTCGATAAGATTCACGGGCTGGTCAGCCAGATCGTCGGCATGGCCCGAGAGTTGAATGCATCGGTCACCCAGGTGGCCGAACAGAGCAAATGCATCGATCAGGTCATGGAACAGCAACGCCAGGAAACCGATCAGGTCGCCGCAGCAATTAATCAGATGTCATCCGCGGCGCAAGAGGTAGCCATCAGCGCCCAGAGCGCTTCGGATGCAGCTGGCGAAACCGACTTGCAGGCCCAGCACGCCAGGCAGGTCGTCAATGAAAGCATCGGCCGGTTGGGCACCCTGACCGAGGACCTGTCCGCGGGAGGTGTCTCGTTGAAAAGCCTGCAAGGCGATGTAGAAGGCATTGTCACAGTGCTGGATGTCATCCGCTCGATCGCCGAGCAAACCAACCTCCTGGCACTCAATGCCGCGATCGAAGCGGCACGAGCCGGGGACGCGGGTCGCGGATTTGCCGTGGTTGCCGACGAAGTACGTGCGCTGGCAAGCCGGACGCAACTCAGCACCCAGGAAATTCAAGCGATGATCGAGCGCCTTAACCAGGCCACCACGAAGGTCGTCACAGCGATGAGTCATTCCGGCGCAGCAGGTCATAGTGCCAGCCAGCACGCGGAACAAGCCGGGCAATCGCTGGGCAAAGCGGTCGAGTTGATCGTCACCATCAATACGATGAACGCGCACATCGCCAGCGCCGCGCAAGAGCAGACGTCGGTCGCCGAAGAAATCAATCGCAGCGTCCATCAGATAGCCCGCGCGATTGAAAACGTCGCAGACCAGACGCAAAGCGGCGTACACACGGTCGATGAGCTGTACGCCATCGGTCATCGCCTGGAAGGCCTGTTGAGGCAATTCAAGATTTAACCGAGACGCCGGCTTGCGTTCAGATTGCAACGCCTGCATGCGGTGGGGCCAGACGAGCCTTCACCAAGACACTGCTGCTGTGCTTATCCACAATTGCTGGGACAACAATCAGCAATCCGCCTTGGGTCAATTTTCAAGTGGCTGGAGGTGGATTCCAGTGGAATCCAGAAACGAAAAATAGCGGCACAAGGCCGCTATTTCCGTGGCTTCCAGGCGCTCAATGGGCCTTGGCGGAAGCAAATATGGCGCAGCGGACGGGACTCGAACCCGCGACCCCCGGCGTGACAGGCCGGTATTCTAACCGACTGAACTACCGCTGCGCGTAACACTTGAAGCGAATGGTGGGTGATGACGGGATCGAACCGCCGACCCTCTGCTTGTAAGGCAGATGCTCTCCCAGCTGAGCTAATCACCCTTCGTTTCGGTGTGGGCGCATCATACACCAAAAAATCGTAATGTCTTGATTTAAATGCAATTTATTCAAAAAAAGTTCGCCGTACGATTTTTTGCCATATTCCGGACAGCAAAAAGCCCGCGATTAAGCGGGCTTTCTGTGGTGACCTGGCGTTCAGCGTTCCAAGTTACCGAATATGGCGCAGCGGACGGGATCATAACTCACCTTCCAAGTCTTTGAAATCTTACTACATTCATGACGTTGCGTTTCATCTATGGCCTCAATTATGTACTCAATAGTAATTGCTGTAAACAGCTCTATCAGGCTACATGACAGGTATCCGTGAGAGGCTCAAGTTCAGACAGAACGTCGCTTCGTTCACCCCAGTGACCATGATGCCGATAAGACCGTAAGGTTATCTGGCAGGTAAGCGTCCGGACAATTCACCTACCGCATCAGTGGATGCCTGCCAATCGCTACAAGGTGTATTCGCTGGCATAACATAAATAGAACGATCCTTTCTCATGGCGCTTGGCTCTATCTGACTCAGTGAGGTGGTGAGGCTTAGACGCTTAAATGCATAAAGAAACATTTCAGTCGGCGCGTCACGATGAGAATGATAAACCTTTTTATTTGTGTATGGGTTTGGAACACGAAGCACCAGATAATGCCAAAGAGACATTCTGGCGGAAAGAGCGATCATGAAGCGCAGCACTGCTGCCTGATCGAGGTTAATTGACCGGGCAGTCGATGTTGGTACGCATACAAAAACTCGTTACATATCTGGCTTATTAAAATTGCATCTCTGCCGATGAAGGTACATACACAATAAGAAGTCAGTGGATCAGGCCAGCTGATGGTCAACCCCCACATTGCTCCCAAGCGAGATAACCCAATGCTCGACACTCTCTCCATCCGCTTAAAGATCACCCTTCTCTCCGGATTGTGCCTCTTGGGCGTGATTGGCCTGATCGTCAGCCTGAATCTCTACCAAAGCAGTCAGAACAACCTGTTGATCAGTACGTCGAGCAGCAAGATGCTGACGGAAAGCGGGGACGACCTGCTGCAGGCCAAGGCCGCAGAGCAGGCGAGTAAGCTGCAAAGGGCCTTCGGCGATAGTCTGCTGATGCTCACCGTTCTTTCCGACCAAGCCTCCAACTTGCGCACTATAGCAGCCCGGCAAGGCTTGGCTGCCGCCACGCTGCGTGAAGAGCTGACCCAGAGCCTCAAGACCACCTTTGATCACAATCCGCAGATATTGGGGCTTTGGGTGCTTTACGAGCCCAATGCGCTGGAAGGTAAAGACAGTGAGTTCATCAACGACGCCGCGCGTGCCTCCAATGAAAAAGGGCGTTTTACCAGCGGCTGGAATCGGGGCGCCGGTCAGTCGGTCAATATCGTGATTCCCGAAGACGATTTGCAAAAGACCGAGCTGAGTATCAGCGGCGTCCCCTATAACAGTTGGTACACCTGTCCGCGAGACACTCGACACACCTGCCTGATGGCACCCTTTATCGATACCCAGGCGGGAATGGCACAACTGATGACCACCCTCTCCATGCCCTTGATTGCCGATGGCAAGGTCATCGGCGTCATTGGCGTGGACCTCGCACTCGGGGCTTTGCAAGCGGCAGCCAGTGATGCCCAGCAGACGCTGTTCAACGGCTCGGGCCGTATGCTGATTGTTTCGGACAGCGGTGTCCTCGCCGCCTACAGCAAGGATGCCGGTCAGATCGGCAAACACATCAGCGTCCCTTTGGGAGATGAAAGCAAGGCAGTGCTCAGTGCATTGCAACTCAAAAAGCCGGTGGTGCTGAGTCAGGACGAATTGATCCGCGCGGTCTACCCAGTTGCGCCCATCCCTGGCGCCGCGGCGTGGGGGGTGGTGATTGACCTGCCCAGGGACGTACTGCTGGCCGACTCATTGGAACTTCAAACATTGCTTGACCAGGCGCAAACCCGCGACACCCTGAAGTCGCTGCTGGTCGCAACAGGCGCTGGACTGCTGGGCCTGCTGCTCATCTGGTTCACCGCCTCTGGCGTAACGCGCCCCATCAACAGGGTCGCTCAGATGCTCAAGGCAATTGCCAGCGGCGACGGCGACCTGACACAGCGACTGAACTACAGCAAGAAAGACGAACTGGGCGAGTTGGCGAACTGGTTCAACCGTTTCCTCGACAAACTGCAACCTACCATCGCACAGATCAAGCAGAGCATTACTGACGCTCGCGGCACTGCCGACCAGTCCTCGGAAATCTCGAGGCAGACCAGTGAAGGGATGCAGGTGCAATTTCGCGAAATCGATCAGCTGGCAACAGCCTCTAACGAAATGAGCGCGACGGCACATGAAGTCGCACACAGCGCTTCGAGCGCCGCCAAGGCTGCGCGAGGTGCCGACGAAGCGTCAAGAGAAGGCATTACCATCATCGAAAGAAGCACTCGCGACATCAACGCCTTGGCTAGCGAGGTCAGCAAGGCCGTCGCGGAAGTCGAAGCTTTGGCGGTCAACAGCGAGCAAATCGGCTCGGTACTCGAAGTCATCCGCAGCATTGCCGAACAAACCAACCTGTTGGCCCTCAACGCTGCGATTGAGGCGGCAAGGGCCGGGGAAAGCGGTCGTGGTTTTGCGGTAGTCGCCGATGAAGTGCGCAATCTTGCCAAAAGAACCCAGGACTCCGTCGAACAAATCCGACTGGTCATCGAGCGTATCCAGACTGGCACGCGTGGCGTGGTGGCAACCATGCATTCAAACCAGACGCTGGCCCAGGAGAACGCCGAGCAGATCCAACAAGCAGTGCAGGCATTAGGCAAAATCAGCGATGCGGTGACAGTGATCAGCGATATGAACCTGCAGATTGCAAGTGCGGCGGAGGAACAAAGCTCTGTGGCCGAAGAGGTCAATCGCAATGTCTCAACCATCCGCGGCGTGACCGAAGCGCTGACTGAACAAGCGGCTGAGTCGGCGCAGGTCAGTAGTCAGCTCAATGCACGAGCCAATCAACAAATGAAGCTGATGGATCAGTTCCGCGTATGACGCAAACAGGTTTCGATTCCGCGATACGGCCGCAAAAAGGATTTTTTGCAAGGCGTGCTCTGCGCACCGATTTGTTCAGAGCGGCATCCATTTACGTATGAAGGCGGCGTTAATGCCATGGCTCATGGCGACACTGGACACGGTTGCGCCAGGTTGCAGGCATTCCTGAACGACCTGGGCCTTGAACGGTTCGGGATAAGAGCTTAGTTGGCGCATTGAAATCCTGGCGATAAGTGTGATCGCGTCTGCTTAAAAATGTCCACTATCGCCCTAAGCGAGAGGGCAAGGAAGATTTATTGGCCGGACGCTTACTTTGGCAGATCACTGAACGCCTGAGTACCTACATGAAGCTTGAAGCGATTTAGCGAACTCCAAATCGCCGGGTTCAAACGCTCATGATGCAAATGTCTCAGATTGAAAAGCTCGCCTTGATTTTTGAACCAATGGAGTTCGAATGGGCCGGGACGGCCAAGCCTGCAGGAGAAACCGGATCGGCAACCTGCTTTCCGACGTGCCACGGCCAAGCATTCCGGCGATTCAGTAAGCTATTACTAGGGTTTGTCTGAAAAGTCAGCCCGCAAGCATTTCTCGATACAGGCCAGTGTAACCATGGCTTTGAAGCTGCTCGCCAGTTTTTCGTATCGCGTACAGAGCCGACGTTTTTCTTTGAGCCAACTGGACAGCCGTTCGATCACGTTGCGCTTTTTATATTGTGGCCTGTCGAACAGTCGAGGCAGGCCTGGTCGAGGCTTGCGATGCATCTTGCGCAAGGGAATGATCGGCTGCATGCCGTAGCGGTCACAGTACTGACGCAGTATCTGGCTGTCATAGCCCTTGTCCGCCAGTACACATCGGCAACGCTTACGCGGACGACCCTTGCTGCCTGGCAGGCTGATCTGTTCCAGTAGCGGCATGAAATAGCGCGAGTCGGCTTCTTGACCGGGCGACAACATGACAGCCAGCGGGAAGCCATGGCTGTCGCAGGCGAGATGTATTTTGGTGGTCAATCCGCCTCGGCTACGGCCTAGGCAGTGGTGTTGCGGTTCTTGCGGGCCCCTTTTTTTCCAGCACCGCTGGCCGCTCGGGTAGCTCGAATCGATGTCGAATCGACCATCCAGGTATTCAGATCGATAAAGCCATCTTCGCACAAACGAAGGTGTAAATGGCGCAGAACCTGCTCAAAAGTGCCGTTGTCACGCCATTGTCGGAAACGCTGGTAAACGGTCTTCCAAGGCCCAAAGCGCTCTGGAAGATCTCGCCATTTGGCACCAGAGCACAAAATCCAGAAGATTCCGTTAAGCATCTGGCGGTCATCGCGCCTTGGCCGCCCCATGTGTTGAGGAGGAGAAACGATGGCTTCGATCATCGCCCAACGCTCAGATGAAATTTCATAGCGGCCTGTCATAACGGCCCTCTTGGCAATCAGAGGGCATCATTTTAGCCAAAGAGACTTTTCAGACAAATCCTAATAGATTTCCTAATATATTTTTTCTTCAGACGTTCTTCATTCACTTTTGATAACGTAACTATTGTGAAAATTCTCCTAATCGAAGACGACCTGGATCTCGGCAATGGCGTTCGTATCGCACTTGCAGATCAAGGGTTAGATGTCATATGGGTTCGCCGAAAAGTAGATGCGTTGCATCAGCTCGATGTCTGCGTGCCAGAACTTGTGCTACTCGACCTCGGACTGCCCGACGGTGACGGCATGAGCCTGGTAGCATGCTTACGTCAGCAGTTCAGGGGGATCCCCGTCATCATCCTGACTGCAAGAGGCACTCTGCAAGATCGCCTGTGTGGGCTCGATGCGGGTGCAGACGACTATCTGGTAAAACCATTTGTTCTCGCCGAGTTGTTGGCTAGGGTGAGAGCACTGGCCCGACGCAGTTACGGTTTTCAAAATGAGGTGATAGAAATTCGAGGATTATTTCTTCATATGCCGACTCGTCGCGTGACAGTTAGTGGACGTAATGTTGATTTAACGGCAAGTGAATACGTCCTGCTTGAAATTTTAATGATGCGCGCTGACCGCGTGCTTACACGACGTTTTCTGGAGGAAAGGCTATTCGGCGCGAAAGAAAATATGAGTAATCCGTTGGATGTGCATATGGGAAATTTGCGTCGCAAAATCGGCGAAGGCTATGTGCGAACGGTGCGGGGTGTGGGGTATGTCATTGATACCGCTACAATTCAGAAAGGGATTGGTTGATGCGAAATTTTTGGCTCAACTTGAAAACTCCAACGCTTTCAAGACGAATTATACTCGCCCAGATGCTACTACTTACACTGCTTTGGTGTCTTTTTCTGACCTACATTTTGTGGGAGAACTTGCGAAGCCCCTCTATGCTCACGGGTAGCAATACTTACGAAACCATTCTTACATTAGTTAAGCGCATGGATGATCGCCCGCAGGACCTCACTACTGTGCTGGAAAAGTTCAGCGAAGCATTGCAGGAAGGTTATGGCGGAGGTGAAGATCCCAAACTGTCAATCAGCCTCATTGTTCGTAAGAATAGAAAGATAATTTATTCATCTGATGGTGCTCCGACAGGAGTAACAAATAGCAGGTATGGAGAAATTCAGAGCATTCAGAGTGAGGGGCGCAGCTGGAATAGCCGTACTCTCAAATCAGGGAACTCCGACGCGGAGGTAACACTTATTACCCCTGCCGGAGGCTGGAATTTCTTCATATACCTGAACTCTCGTGGATACTACATATTGCCGCTGCTGGTGTGCATTCCTTTTCTTTTTTTTCCCGCATGGCTATCAGTCCGTATTGCAATGCGCCCTTGGAGCAAGGTGATAAATGGTATTTCTTTGCGAACTTTAGAAGATCTCTCCCCCTTAAAAGAAGGACCAAAGCAGATAGAGCTTCGCCAAATGGTGGACGCGACCAATCTATTTCTTGCCAGAGTGCGAGCAAGTTCTGAGAGGGAACGGGTTTTCATTGCAGATGCCGCTCATGAGCTGCGTACTCCCCTGGCTGCAATGCGAATCAATGTTGAGGCTTTGCAGTCCTATGTAAGCAGCACTAATCAACAGGAGCTGCTTGCAGGGATTATTCGCAGCAATAGCCGTGCTGCGCGTCTCGTCAATCAGTTATTGCTGCTGATGCATAGCGAAGCAAGCATCGACACTGTTATGGAGGCTGTGCCGCTGACGACCCTCATACAAGAGCAAATGGCTGCGCTGGCCCCCCTAGCGGCTGAGCGTAGGATTGAACTTGAATTCTACTCTGATGGTGAAAGCTGGATCAATGGCATCAGGGAACGCCTTATGTCGCTGATTGATAACTTAATTGAAAATGCCGTGAAGTACAGCCCTGAGGGCGGACGCGTTGAGGTAGATGTGCGATCACTTGATAAATCTACTCAGCTACGTGTCTCAGATGCAGGCGCTGGCATTCCATTTGAATTAAGGGCGCGAGTCTTCGATAGGTTTTTTCGCGAGCCCAATCAAATGCAAAGCGGCAGCGGACTGGGGCTCGCAATAGTCAAAGCGGTTGCACTGCAGCACAACAGCAACGTATGGCTAAGTACATCTGCAGAGGGTGGACTCCTGGCGACTGTTGATTTTCCAAAACACAATTCCGACTGAAAAAGCATGATTTGATGCCTGCCCGGCGGAGGGCCCATACCAGAACAATGGAGTTGAAATTGAAATATTTATCCTTGCCTATACTATTCTTTTCTATCTCAATCAGCGGGTGCGCTATAACCGTCAGCGAATTAAAAAGTAGTCATTCATCTTATGACGGCAGCTTCACTAGCGAGAAGACGCCCTCCGATACTTATCGAAACTTAAGACTAATGGCAAGACAATGCCTGGAACATGAGACATATACAGGAAAGCCGGTCATCGTATTAAGCGAGTTTAGCGATGAGCGCAGTGAAGGTGAGATCAATCAAAAGCTCCTTTCGGAAGGACTGTTGATCAACAACGCCCTAATTGAAATAGAAAGACATGATGCGAACAAAGCACAGGTCAGGTTGTACACAACAAAGAACATCTTGAGTGTCGGTGCTAGATCGCCGAAGATAAGTGATATCAAGCGCTGGGCTGACGGCGATATAAATTGCGCTAACGAACTCTAGTTCATGCCGTGAGTACTCCAAGCCTATTGGAAAAATCCCGCATAATCGTTCAATCTGCTTTTATAGGTCAACGGCGATATATGCAATGAGCCGTTTGCCAGTCGCCTGCATAGAGTCGATGCAGCGAGGAGCCGACTTGTCGCTTAGGAGTAGTGGGCCTAAATGTAGGTAGCATTCTATGGTTGGGTGTTTGAATGCTTCAGGGTATCGGACGGAGCCGTAAAGCTTGATCGCAATATGCTCTGAATAATGGTGACCGATTGGCCAAGTGTCGGTAGGCGTGGCCATGCTGAAAGACCATTGTTGGCGCTGGAGCGAGATTGATCCAGTTGCTGATATTTAGCTGACCCGGGCTGTTGTGACGTAAACGATCATTGGCTCTGGGTAATTCGCGAGCTGACCGGGTAAGCGTCCCGTCCGCAACAGGGGCAATCCGTCATCAGCGGTCACAAACAGTCTTCCAAGGCCCAAAGCGCTCTGGAAGATCCCGCCATTTGGCGCCCGAGCACAATATCCAGAAGATACCGTTAAGCATCTGACGGTCATCGCGCCTTGGGCGTCCCATGCGTTGAGGAGGGGAACGATGGATTCGATCATCGCCCAACGTGCAGATGAGATTTCATATCGGCCTGCCATAACGGCCCTCCCAGCAACCAGAGCACGTCATCTTAGCCAAAGCGACTTTTCAGACAAACTGAATCGCCCCGGGTTTCGTAGACACCTCCATGCCTTAAACTGAGGCCAATCAGGAGGTGCCATGAGCAACCCACGTTATCCCGAAGAGTTCAAAATCCAAGCGGTCAATCAAGTGACCGAAAAGAAGCTGCCTGTCGCTGATGTGGCGGCGCGTCTTGGCGTGTCGACGCATAGCCTCTATGCCTGGATAAAGCGCTACAGCAAACCTCAGGCAGAACGGCAGCAAGACGACGATCAGCACGCTGAACTGCGTCGTCTGCGAGCCGAACTCAAGCGCGTCACCGAAGAGCGAGACATCTTAAAAAAGGCCGCCGCGTACTTTGCCAAGGAGTGCGGTTGAAGTACGCC
>NZ_VIUN01000024.1:38098-56834 GCF_007828335.1 Pseudomonas sp. SJZ103 | reverse complement strand
ATCGAGCCGTCGGTGCGTTTCTTGCCGGTGTCGAGTTCATTGAAGGTGTTGATCACCGCGTAGGTGTCCTTCCAGTCCCAACCGCGTTTTTTCGCTTCGGCAGCCATGGCCGCGCCTTGTTTCTGGCCGACTTCAAACGCGGCCATGCCCAGGTACGGCACGTCCTCCATGAAGTTGCCCTTGGCGTCGACAAAGCGGTCATCCACGGCAATCACTTTCAAACCGTTGGCCTTGGCCTTGGCGACAATGGCCGGGCCCAGGGACACGTCCGGCGGGCAAATCACAAAGCCCTTGGCGCCGTTGGCGGCCAGGCTGTCGATGGCCGAGAGGGTTTTCTCGCCATCGGGCACGGCGATCTTGATCACGGTAAAGCCATGTTCCTTGCCGGCTTTTTCGGCAAAGGCCCATTCGGTCTGGAACCACGGCTCCTCGGCCTGCTTGACCAGAAAACCGATTTTCACTTCTTCAGCGGCCAGCAACAGCCCGCTCAAGCTCATGGCCGAGACCGCCACAGCGGCGCAGCACAGGGAACGGATACCACGACGACGATTCATACGGGTGACTCCTTGTTGTTGTTTTTAAGTCTTGGGGTTAACCGGCAAAGCGATGGCAAGGCATGCCGGGTACATCGACTTCGATGGCCAGCACCGCGCCGTCCAGAGGGTGATCCAATGGACTGGCGGCGCTGGTGATATACAAGGTGGTGAGGTGGGGGCCACCGAATACGCAACTGGTGGGGCGACTCACGGGCAATTCGATAATGCGGTCCACCTCACCCTCGGGCGTCAGGCGCAGCAGGCAACTGCCGTCCCAACGGGCGTTCCAGAGGTAGCCTTGAGTGTCCATGGCCGAGCCATCTGGCCCGCCGCGCGCGTGCGGTCCGAACCACACGGTTGGCGGCTGGAGTTGACCGTCGGCCTGGATCGAATACTGGTAGAGCGTGGCGTCCAGGCTGTCACCGAAATGCACCTGGCGGCCGTCCTCGCTCCACAGCAAGGTGTTGGGAATGCCCAGGCCGTGGAGCAACGGCGTGACCTGTGCGTCCGCATCGATGCGAAACAAGCCGCCGGAGCGCCGCGTGATCGGCAGGTCTTCGCCGTGTTCGCCGATGTTGTTCTGCATGGTGCCCAGCCACAGGCGGCCCTGGGCATCGCAGCGTGCTTCATTGCCACGGTTGCCCGGCTGCGGGTCGGCCACGCAGAGCAGGGTGAGGGCTTCGGTGGCCAGGTCCAGGCGGTAGACACCGCTGCTCAAGGTCACCAGCGCATCACCGCTTTCACACGGGATAAACGCCGAAACGTGCTCGGGCAACTGCCAGATCTGCAACTGCCCGCCCATCAGGCGCAGGGCCTGTTTGCCGGCGATATTGACCCAGTACAGCGCCTGGGTCGGCACATCCCAGAACGGGCCTTCCCCCAGTTGCGCACGATGCTCAGTGACAGCGGTACACGACATGACGCCTCCTGATGAGTGTTTACAGCGAGTCGCGGGATGGCGTGCCATCCACCAGGCGCTGGATGCGCAACGGGTTGGCGTTTTTCAACGCGTCGGGCAGCAAGCTGTCAGGGTAGTTCTGGAAGCACACCGGACGCAGGAAACGGTCGATGGCCAAGGTGCCGACCGAGGTGCCACGGGCATCCGACGTCGCCGGATACGGACCGCCATGCACCATCGAGTCGCAGACTTCGACGCCGGTCGGGTAGCCGTTGAGCAGGATGCGCCCGACTTTCTGTTCCAGCAGCGGCGTAAGTTCGGCGAACTCTTGAAAGTCTGCCGGTTCGCCAATGATCGTCGCGGTGAGCTGTCCGTGCAGGCCGTGCAAGGCGGCGCTGAGTTGGGCTTGATCAGCAACTTCGACAAACACCGTGGTAGGGCCGAAGACTTCTTCCTGCAGCACTTCATCGCCCTCGATCAGCAAGCGTACATCCGCCTTGAACAGCTGCGGTTGCGCCTGATTGCCCGCCTGGGTGCTACCGGCCAAATGCTGAATACCCGAGTGAGCCAGGAGTTTTTCCAGGCCTTTGCCGTAGCTGCTCAGGGTGCCGGCATTGAGCATGGTTTGCGCCGGTTGCTCGCCAATCAGTTGAGCGACCTGCTGGGTAAACGCGGTGAACTGCGGCGACGCGATACCGATCACCAGGCCAGGGTTGGTGCAGAACTGGCCGCAGCCTTGCACCACCGACGCGGTCAGATCCCGTGCGACGGTTTCCGCTCGCGCTTGCAGGGCCTGGGGCAGCACGATCACCGGGTTGATGCTCGACATCTCGGCAAACACCGGGATCGGCTGCGGGCGTGCCGCGGCCATGTCGCACAAGGCGCGACCGCCCTTGAGCGAGCCGGTAAAGCCCACCGCCTGGATCGCGGGGTGCTTGACCAGCGCCTCGCCGACGCCGCCACCAAAGATCATATTGAACACACCCGCCGGCATCTCGGTCGCTTCTGCCGCGCGAATGATTGCACTGGCCACCTGTTCAGCCGTGGCCATATGCCCGCTGTGGGCCTTGAACACCACCGGGCAACCGGCCGCCAGCGCCGCTGCGGTATCGCCGCCTGCGGTGGAAAACGCCAGGGGGAAGTTGCTCGCGCCAAACACGGCCACCGGGCCCAGGCCGATGCGGTATTGGCGCAGGTCCGGGCGTGGCAGCGGCTGGCGATCGGGTAACGCCTTGTCGATGCGCGCGCCGTAGAAATCACCGCGACGCAGCACCGTGGCGAACAGGCGCATCTGGCCGCTGGTACGCCCACGCTCGCCTTTGATACGTGCGGCGGGCAGCGCGGTTTCACGGCAGACCAGCTCGATGAAGTTATCGCTCAGGGCATCCAGCTCGTCGGCTATCGCGTCCAGGAACTGCGCACGGCGCGCGGCACTCAACGCGCGATAAGCCGGATACGCCGCGGCGGCGGCCTTGGCGGCGGCATCGACCTCTTCCGGCGTGGCCTGGTAGAAATCCTGCGGCAAGGTCTCGCCCGTGCTGGCATCGACGCTCTGCAGCTTGATGCTGCCGTTGGCGCTGCGCTGGCCGCCGATGTAGTTGTGGCCGAGGAACTGGGTCATGTTGATCTCCTTAAAGGGGGGTGACTTGGCCGGGTTCAAATGCCGCATCGCTGCTGCCGACGCCATTGACCAACGGCGCGCCGAACTCGGCCTGGCTGATCTCGAACACATCGCCCGGTTGGGTACGTATACCATCGGCGAATGACAGCGTGGCGGTGCCGAAGAAGTGAATGTGCACATCGCCCGGCTTGAGGAACTGGCGGTATTTGAAGTGGTGGTACTCGAGGTTTTCCAGGCTGTGGCACATATTGGCCTCGCCACTGAGGAATTCGTTCCGCCAGATTTCCTCGCCGTTACGCAGGATGCGGCTGGTGCCGGCCAGGTGCTGGGGCAACTCGCCCACGCGCAGCTCGGGACCGTAGCTGCAACTGCGCAGCTTGGAATGGGCCAGGTACAGGTAGTTCTTGCGCTCCATGATGTGGTCGGAGAACTCGTTGCCCACTGCAAACCCCAGGCGATAGGGCTTGCTGTCCGGGCCGATCACATACAGGCCGCCGATTTCCGGTTCTTCACCGGCGTCTTCGGCAAACGGTGGCACCGGGAAGGCTTCGCCTGGGCGCACGACGATGCTGCCGTCGCCCTTGTAGAACCATTCCGGTTGCACGCCGGCCTGGCCGGCAGCGGGCTTGCCGCCCTCCACGCCCCATTTGAAGATGCGCATGGTGTCGGTCAAGGTGCTTTCATCGCCGGCCTGCTGGTGCATTTTGTCCCGCGCCGAGGCGCTGCCCAGGTGGGTCAGGCCGGTGCCGCTGATGAGCATATGGGCCGGGTCCGGGTGATCCAACGGCGGCAAAATCTTCAGGTCGGCCAGCAGCGTGGCGTAGTCATGGCTGTCGCCCAGGCCCAGGCTCTCGACCTGCTGCTGCAACTTGACGCCCGCCTCGATGGCAGCCAGCGCCAGTTCGCGCACGCTGCGCGCGGTAAGTACTTCGCGCACTGTGGCGCCTTCTACAACGCCGACCCGGCGTTCACCGTTGCTTGACTCGAACTGAACTAAACGCATGAAACTTCTCCCAGATTAAGTACGTGTGGCGCCACGGGCGCTGGCGGCGAATTGATCGGCGGGCAGTACGTGCTTGCGCTCCAGCACGCGGTAGACCACGCCGGTCAAGACCAGCCCGAACACCATGACCGCGGACAGGAAGTACAAGCCCGAGGCGAGGTTGCCGGTGTATTCCTTGAGCGCACCGATCACGAACGGACCGATATAGCCGCCGAGGTTGCCCACCGAGTTGATCAAGGCAATGCCCGCCGCCGCACTGGCGCCGGCAAAGAAGCGCCCCGGCAAGGTCCAGAACACTGCGGTGCAGGAAAACATCGCAAACGCCGCCAGGCACAGCGCGGCCATTTGCAGCACCGGCACACTCAGCCAGGCGCTGAAAAACAGGCCGATGGCGCCCAGCACATACAGCACGGCCAGGTGGCCGTAGCGATCATTCAGGCGGTCGGAACTGCGCGGGATGATCAGCAGGCCGATGATGCCGAAGATGTACGGCACGGCGGAGATAAAGCCGGTGACCAGGTCGGTGCCGCCAAACTGCTTGATCAGGGTCGGCAACCACAGGCCCAGGCCATAGATGCTCAGGGTCACCGGCAGGTAGAACAGCGCCAGCAGTAACACGCGTTTGTCCTTGAGGGCATGCAGCGGGTTGCCGTGGCGGGTCTGGCCGTAGGCTTGCAGGTCTTTGTCCAGCTCACCGGTGAGCCAGGCCTTTTCGTCGTCGCTCATCCATTTGACCTGCTTGGGGCCATCCGGCAGGTAGCGCAGCACCGGCCAGGTCAGCAGGATCGCCGGGGTGCCGATCACGATGAACAGCCACTGCCAGCCATGCAGGCCGAGGATGCCGTCCATGCCCAGCAGGCCGCCGGACACGGGGCCGGTGATCATCATCGCAATCGGTTGGGAGAGGATGAACAGCCCGAGGATCTTGCCGCGATGGCGCACCGGGAACCATTGGGTGATGTAGTACAGGACGCCGGGAAAGAATCCGGCTTCGGCCGCGCCGAGCAGGAAGCGCATCACATAGAAGCTGTGCGGCCCTTGCACGAAGGCCATGCCGATGGTGATCGCGCCCCAGGTGATCATGATCCGCGCGAACCAACGCCGTGCGCCGAAGCGGTCGAGCATCAGGTTGCTGGGGATCTCGAAGAGGAAGTAGCCAATGAAGAACAATCCCGCGCCCAGGCCATAGGCCGCATCGCCGATACCGACGTCCGCGCCCATGTGCAGCTTGGCAAAACCCACGGCGGAGCGGTCCACGTAGGCGATCAGGTACAGCAGGATCAGGAAGGGAATCAGTTTCAGCGTGATGCGCCGAATAAGCCGCAGTTCCTGGCTCATGGGGGTCGATCTCCGATTGTTGTTCTTATAGAAGCTCGGGGGACGCCTCTCGCGAAAATCCGCCAGGGTCATACCTCAGTTAAGCCAGACTATATAGTAGGACTATTTACAAAACAACTCTTCCAAAGCATCGATTTTGCGCTTATGTTTAAGCACGCATAGAACATATAGTCATACAATAAGAGAATCGATCATGTCTGATAAAAAGCCCGGCCTACGCTCCGCCCAGTGGTTTGGTACCGCCGACAAAAACGGCTTTATGTACCGCAGCTGGATGAAGAACCAGGGCATTGCCGACCATCAGTTTCATGGCAAGCCGATCATCGGTATCTGCAATACCTGGTCGGAGCTGACCCCGTGCAACGCGCATTTCCGCCAGATCGCCGAGCACGTCAAACGTGGCGTGATCGAGGCCGGTGGCTTCCCGGTGGAATTCCCGGTGTTCTCCAACGGCGAATCCAACCTGCGCCCCACCGCCATGCTCACCCGCAACCTGGCGAGCATGGACGTGGAGGAAGCCATTCGCGGCAACCCGATTGACGGTGTGGTGCTGCTGACCGGCTGCGACAAGACCACCCCGGCCCTGCTGATGGGCGCCGCCAGTTGCGACGTACCGGCCATCGTGGTCACCGGCGGGCCGATGCTCAACGGCAAGCACAAGGGCCAGGACATCGGCTCGGGCACCGTGGTGTGGCAGCTCAGTGAACAGGTCAAGGCCGGCACCATTACCCTGGATGATTTCCTCGCGGCCGAAGGCGGCATGTCGCGTTCGGCGGGCACCTGCAACACCATGGGCACCGCGTCGACCATGGCCTGCATGGCCGAGGCACTGGGCACTTCCCTGCCCCACAACGCGGCGATCCCGGCAGTGGATGCGCGCCGTTATGTGTTGGCCCATATGTCCGGCATGCGTGCGGTGGAGATGGTGCGCGAAGACTTGAAGCTGTCGAAGATCCTCACCAAGGAAGCGTTTGAAAACGCCATCCGCGTGAACGCCGCCATCGGTGGTTCGACCAACGCCGTGATCCACTTGAAAGCCATCGCCGGGCGCATCGGCGTCGAGCTCGATCTGGACGACTGGACCCGCATCGGTCGCGGCATGCCGACCATCGTCGACCTGCAACCGTCCGGGCGCTTCCTGATGGAAGAGTTCTACTACGCCGGTGGCCTGCCCGCCGTGCTGCGTCGCCTCGGTGAAGCCAACCTGATCCCGCACCCGAATGCCCTGACCGTCAACGGCAAGACCCTGGGCGAAAACACCAAGGACTCGCCGATCTACGGCCAGGACGAAGTGATCCGCACCCTCGACAACCCGATCCGCGCCGACGGTGGCATCTGCGTGCTGCGCGGCAACCTGGCGCCACTCGGTGCGGTGCTCAAGCCTTCGGCGGCCAGCGCCGAGCTGATGCAGCATCGCGGCCGTGCGGTGGTGTTCGAGAACTTCGACATGTACAAGGCGCGCATCAACGACCCGGAACTGGACGTGGACGCCAACTCGATCCTGGTCATGAAAAACTGCGGCCCCAAGGGTTACCCAGGCATGGCCGAAGTCGGCAACATGGGCTTGCCGGCCAAACTGCTGGCCCAGGGCGTGACCGATATGGTGCGGATCTCCGATGCGCGCATGAGCGGCACCGCCTACGGCACGGTTGTGTTGCATGTGGCGCCGGAAGCCGCGGCCGGCGGACCGTTGGCCACGGTGAAGGAAGGTGACTGGATCGAGCTCGACTGCGCCAACGGCCGCCTGCACCTGGACATCCCCGACGCAGAGCTGGCGGCGCGCATGGCCGACCTGAAGCCGCCGCAGAACCTGATCGTCGGCGGCTACCGCCAGTTGTACATCGACCATGTGCTGCAGGCCGACCAGGGTTGCGACTTTGACTTCCTGGTGGGTTGCCGTGGGGCTGAAGTCCCCCGGCATTCCCACTAATTGGGATGCTATGATGCCGCGAATTTAAGTCAGAGCATCCCTGTCGTTATGGATCACCAGCCGCCCAAGCCGCGCAAGAGCATGCATGCCCAGATCGTTCAGGACTTGGGCATGCACATCGTTTCAGGTCGCTTCAAGCCCGAAGAACGGCTGCCCATGGAGGCCACGCTCTGCGAGGAGTACAAGGTCAGTCGTTCGGTGTTGCGCGAGGCGACCCGGGTGCTCAGCGCCAAGGGCCTGGTGTATTCCAAGCCACGGGTGGGCGCGGTGGTGCGGCCGCGCTTGAAATGGCACCTGCTCGACCCGGACGTGTTGTCCTGGTTGATGCAGTCCACGCCCCACAGTGAATTTTTCAACACCTTGGCCGGTGTGCGGCGCATCCTCGAGCCGGAGATTGCCGCCATGGCGGCGACCACCGCCACCGATGAAGACATCGCCACCATCGAAAAAGCCTACCAGGGCATGGAAACCGCGCAGACCCACGAACAGCTGTTGCAGGCCGACCTGGACTTCCACCGCGCCATCGCCGACGCCACCCGCAACGACCTGCTCGCCTATATGTGCAACATGCTGTCGTTGCCGCTGCGCGAGTCGATCAACATCACCAACCGCCGCCCGGACATCCAGGGCCTGAGCCTGCCCCGGCACAAGGCGATCCTCACCGCAATCCAGAACCGCGACGCCCTTGGCGCCCGGCATGCGTCGCTGGTGCAGTTGGATGACACGCGGGTGGCGTTGGATACGGTGATGAATGTGCTCACGCCGTTGTAATGTAAACGCAATTAAATGTGGGAGGGGGCTTGCCCCCGATAGCGGTGGTTCAGTCACAGCAACATCGACTGGTCTACCGCTACCGGGGCAAGCCCCCTCCCACATTGAAACTGTGCAGGCCGTTAGAGGGTGTAGGCGATGCCTACCTGCACCGTGCGCGGTTCGCCTGGGTAGGCGTATACGTTGCCAAACGCACCTTCTTCATAGTCGCGATTGAACAGGTTCTTCACATCCAGGTTCAGCCGCACCTTGTCGTTGACCTTGTAGTAGCTGAGCAGGTCGACCACGGTGTAGGCGTCCATCGAGAAGGCATTGTTGGAGGTCTGCCCGGCCCGCTCATCCACATACTTGCCACCCGCGCCCAGGCCCAGGCCCTTGAGGGCGCCGTCCTGGAATTCGTAGACGTTGAGCAGGCTGAAGCTATTGCGCGGGATGTTCAGCAAACGCGTGCCGGTGCGCAGGGTGTTGTCCTTGGTCACTTCGGCGTCCACGTAGGCATAGCCGCCGATCACACGCCACTCGGGGGTGAGGTTGCCCGCCACGTTCAAGTCGAAACCACGGCTGCGAACCTGGCCGGCGGCGACGCTGAAGGTTGAGTCGAGAGGGTCGGTGGTGAGCACGTTTTTCTTCTCGATCTGGTAGATCGCGGCGTCGACGCTGAGTTGACGGTCCAGGGCTTCCCACTTGATGCCCATCTCGTAGGATTTGCCTTTCTCCGGTTCAAAACCACCGCCCTGGCGACTGGCGCCGGTGTTGGGCTTGAACGAACGCGCGGCGTCAGCGTAGACCGCGACGGTGTCGGTGAGGTCGTAGATCACGCCGACGCGTGGGGTGACGGCGTTGTCGCTGGCTTCCCAGCTTTTACCGCCCGGCACGTAGGTGTGGTAGTCGTGTTCAAAGCGCTCGAAGCGTGCGCCGGCAAGGACTTTCAAACGCTCGGTCAGGGCCACCTGGTCCTGGACAAAAGCAGCGTAGGTCTTGAGGTTTTCCTTGTCGTGGGTCGGCGTGCGTGTGAGGTTCGGGCGCGCCTGGCCGTAGACCGGGTTGAAGATGTCGATGGGATAGCTACCCGCCAAGCCGCTGGAACGCTGGATAATCGACTTGTAGTCGTAGTCTTCGAACTCGACGCCGGTAAGCAAGGTGTGGTCGAAACCGCCGGTGGAGAAATGCCCGGTGAGGTTGAGCTGGGTGTCTTTATCGGTCCACTCCAGCTTGCGGTAGTTGAAGTTGCGGCTCAGGGTACGACCGTCGGCGCCCAGGCTGTTGGCTTCAATGGCATTGCCTTGCAAGGTGCCGTCCAGCCACTGGAAACCACCGCCCAGGGTCCAGCTGTCATTGAGCAGGTGCTCGAAACGCAGCTGGGCCATGCTGTTGTCGTTGTGCAGTTTGCCGACGTCTTTTTCACCCCAGAAGGTGTCGCGCGAGGCGGTGCCTTTTTGATTGGGGTAGCGCGTCAGGCCACGGTCCAGCGGATGGTTGTTGCGCATGAAATCGCCTTCGAAGATCACCTTGGTGTCATCGCTGGCCTGCCAGGTGATCACCGGCGTCACGCCGTAGCGTTCGGTCTCGACATGATCACGGAAGGTGTCACCGCCCTCGCCCACCACGTTCAGGCGATAGGCCAGGCGACCCTGTTCGTCCAGCGGGCCGGAGGCGTCGAGGGTGGCGCGTTGCATGCCTTGGTCATCCAGTTGGCTGCCGAGGGTCACGGTCGGCTCGGCCAGCGGTTGCTTGGACACCACGTTGAAGGTGCCGCCGGGATCGCCACGGCCATACAGCATGGTTGCCGGGCCGCGCAGCACTTCGAGGCGTTCGATGGTGTTGGCATCCGGCATGTTCGGGTAGCCACGGTTGATCGGGAAACCGTTGCGGTAGAACTCGCCGGTGGTGAAGCCACGTACGGTGAAGGTGGTGAGCCCCTGCCCACCGAAATTGTTGGCGCGGCCCACGCCGCCAGCGTAGTCCAGTGCGTCCTGCAAGCGGGTGGCGCCGATATCTTCGACCACATCCTTGGACACGACGCTGATGGACTGCGGGGTTTCATGAATCGAGGTGTCGGTGCGCGTCGCACTCGCCGAACGTGTGGCGTGGTAGCCCTTGACCGGCCCTTGCGCCGTCTCGTAGTCCGCCTCGCCCGTGACATTGGTGGCCTGCAGCTCAAGACTGGCCTTGTCGGCAGGGACAACCTCTGCCCAGGTAAAAGGCGAAAACGCCTGAAGCACACAGAGGGAAATCAAGGTACGACGCATGGATGTTGAACCTAGTGAAAGAGCCAGAAGGGGCGGCAAACCTGCCAAGAATTCGCGGCGCATGATATATCAATGAATTCTCGTTTGATATCTATTCTCATTCGTTGTTTTTTGAGTATCCGTTTTGTATCAATACCGAGACGAAAAAAAGCCACTCAATTGAGTGGCCTATAGACTGCCTGGCTTACCTTAGCGATAGCGCTCCAGCCAATGGGCGTAAGGCGCCGGCAAGGTCCAGGAGGATTTCTCCACGCCCAGCTCCTTGGCAGCGAAGTACGCCCAATGCGGGTCCGCAAGGTGCGCACGACCGACCGAGACCAGGTCCAGGTGCCCAGACTGCAACGCGCCTTCTGCCAGTTGCGGCGTGCCAAAGCCCCAGGCCGAGGTCACCGGGATGCCCGCTTCGCGGCGCACGCGCTCGGCGATCGGGCCCATGAAGGCCGGGCCCCACGGGATATTGGTGTCGGGGATGGTAAAACCGACGCTGACGCTCAGCAGGTCCAGGCCGCCAGCCTTGAAGTTGCGGGCCAGTTCGATGGATTCGGTGAGGGTCTGCTCGTCACGGCCGTCGTATTCGATCACGCCAAAACGCGCGGTCAGCGGCAGGTTCTCTGGCCAGACTTCGCGCACGGCGGCCAGGGTTTCCAGGAGGAAACGGCTGCGGTTGTCGAAGCTGCCACCGTAGGCGTCGGTGCGCTGGTTGGAATGCTCGGAGAAGAAGCTCTGGCCCAGGTAGCCATGGGCGAAGTGCAGTTCGATCCACTCGAAACCGGCGTCGCGGGCACGGCGGGCGGCGTCGACGAAGTCCTGCTTGACCCGAGCGATGTCGTCCAGGGTCATGGCGCGTGGCACTTGCGGCAGGTTGGCACCGAAGGCGATGGCCGACGGCGCGATGGTTTCCCAGCTGCGCGCATCGGAGGCAGGCATATGGTCGTCCCCTTCCCACGGGCGGTTGGCGCTGGCTTTGCGACCGGCGTGACCGATCTGGATGCCTGGCACCGAGCCGGCGGCCTTGATGGCCTTGACCATGGGCACGAACGCTGCGGCGTGGGCGTCGCTCCAGATACCGGCGCAACCTGGGGTGATGCGCCCCTCAGGCGCTACAGCGGTGGCTTCGACCACCAGCAAACCGGCGCCGCCACGCGCCATACCGGCCAGGTGCACGAGGTGCCAGTCGTTGACGATGCCGTCCTCGGCCATGTATTGGCACATAGGCGGGATGGCGATGCGATTGCGCAGGGTGACGTCTTTGAGTTTGAACGGTTCGAACAAAGCGGACATTGAGAACTCCGGGAGCGAGTGAATGATTCGATAGTTCGATGGTAATCGAACTATGGTATTCGATGATACCCCCCTGTTATGATTCGTTTCATGCGAGCCTTTAAACACCCTCCCCTTGAAGACCTGACCCTCGAGCGTCTGCTGTACGCCCTGAGTGACCCGGTGCGCCTGGAAATCGTGCGCTGCCTGGCCGGTGTGCCCGAAGCCACCTGCGGCGAACTGGACGGCGGGCGCCCCAAGTCCAGTATGTCTCACCACTTCCGGGTCCTGCGCGATGCCGGCCTGGTACACACCCGCAGCGTGGGCACCACCCATATGAATTCATTGCGCGGCGATGTGCTTGAGGAACGGTTTCCGGGGTTGTTGCAGAGCATCCTGGCGCAACAATAAAACCCGGATCAGTCCAGCAGCGCGATCAGCCGCGACTCGATCGTCATCTCCCGCACCTCCAGCACCGCCAACGTCACCGGCAACGTGAAGCGCCGCCGCCCTGCACTGCCGGGGTTCACATACAGCGTTGCGCCCCGCCATTCGATCAGGGGCTTGTGCGAATGGCCGGTGATCACCAGCCGCGTAGGCGTATCGAGTAATGCAGGTACGTCGGCGATGTCATGCACCACCAGCGTCCGCCATCCACCCACATCCAGCATCAGATAGTCGGGCACCTGCTGTGCCCACGGCGCGTCCTGGTCGTTGTTGCCGCGCACCACGTGCAGGGGCGCGATCTGTGCCAATTGCTGAAGAATCTCAGGGCTGCCGATATCACCGGCATGGATGATCTGTTCACATCCCTGCAACGCCGCCACGGCTTCAGGCCGCAGCAGGCCATGGGTATCGGAAATCACGCCAACTTTCATAGGGCCTCCGGGGTGGACATCGAACCGTGGGACACCGGCGCGCCATCCAGATACACGCGGTCCTTGCCGTTGCCCTTGGCGGTGTAGAGGTTGCGGTCGGCACGCTTGAGAACCGCTGACATATCGGCCCCGACCGTGAAATGCGTCATGCCCGCACTGCAGGTGTAGTCATGGGGTGGCGCGACACTGCTGCGGATCGCTTGCAGCAGGCGCAGCGCGTAATCGGTGGCGAGACCAAGGTCATCGCCCACCAGCAGCACCCCGAATTCTTCGCCGCCAATCCTGCCGAAACTGTGGCTGCCCGGGGTGGATTTAAGGCACGCGGCCATGGCGCAGAGAATCCTGTCGCCGACGTCATGGCCGAACTGGTCATTCTTCAATTTGAAACTGTCGATATCCAGCATCATGAAGTAGCCGGTATCACCGGCCGCAATCAGTTTGGCGAAGCTCTCCATAAAGGCCCGCCGATTCAGGATGGAGGTCAAGTAATCGGTCTCGGCCAACTCCCGAAACTCACTCTCCACCAGTAACACGGAACGCAGGTTCTTTAGGTAGTAGACATTCAAGATAAAGCCGATCGCCACCGACGAGGCGCAAAAGATAAACACGTAGATATCGACGCCTTCGTAAAGGCTCATCTGAATGCTGGGCCACGTCAGTAACCAGACCAAGGCGGCGCAGACCAGAAAGTCCTGAACCACGATAAACAGGATTGCGCTGCTCATCACCAAGGTCACGGCCAGCGGCAAGGCGAATACCTGCAGCTCGGGACGGGTGTGAACCACATAGGCAAAACCCGCGGACAGCAGCACCATGTAGGCCACGCCCAGTGCCCGCCACAGCACATACTGAGTCACCGCCCGGTGAACCCTATACACCACGCACAGCCCCATCGTGACCAGCACGACCGGCCAGCCGAACCTCCCCCCGCGATCAACCAGCAACACCGCCAGCCAGGCGAAAATCCCGATCAGTTCGGCCTGGGCAATGGCGGGCGACAACAGCCTTTGCATTCGTGGCCTGAGTTTCACATTAGCCGGCATCCCGTCACTCCCTGTGTATGAGTGGCCGCTTTGTTATCGGCATGACTCAGTTGAAGACTGTGCAGACAGGTCGCAAACGAATACGCCATGAAGCGTCTTACCAACACCATAAAAGGTGGCAGGACTTCAAGCAGTGTCTTGGAGTGAATCTTGAAATAGCCCCGGTCGGCCCCCTCTTGCACCAAGCGAATAACGTGTGTCTTGGACACCGAGAGTTGCTCTGCGATGGAAAGGTAGGACGAAGTCCTGAAGCTTGCCCCCTGGTTATCCAGCGCACACGCATCGTTATAGATCGCCAGCATCAACATATGCCCGGCATCGCGCTTTACCAGCCAATAACAATCAGGCATCAACAGGTCAATGGTCACGTTATGGGACAGAAGGACCGAAAACCCTTTGAAATAACGTGCCAGGTAAGCGCGATCATCCAACCCATTCATTGAGCTGCAAACCGCGGTTTGCGGGTACATCACGCCCAGCGGCTCGACCACGGACGTGAGCATCAGCCGGATCTCCTCGCAGGCTTGGGATGACGGGCTGAATACCCGCAAACGGCTGTCATCCGCATGCCTCGACACCGTCATGAACCCCAACGCCCTGAACAGCAGGAAGATCGACTCCAGGCTGTTCCTGGAACAAAACCCACGCGCCATACAAAACTCTTTCACCTCGGACAGTAATGGCACCGGCTTGGAGAAATACGTGCTCAATAACGTAAAGGACACCATCAAGCGACTGAACTTCAGTGCGGTCTTATAGAAAAACGGTCTTTTTGAATAGGACTCCAACAAAATCGAATAATGGGTACGAATACACGCTTCAAAATCCACATGGCGCTCAAACGCCCGCGCCGACTGTTCCATCGCCAACTTCAACGAACCACTGCACATGAGAAAGAGCCCTGATCAACCAACTTGGATTCACTGATCTCAATTGCAGCACCGATAATGGCGTTTCGCCTTGAGCGCAATCTATCGTGATTAGTTCAGGGGACATCGTCGCTACCAAAATTGTTCCAGAAAACTCAGGCGGCTTAACCGTTTCAGTCAGCGCTGCGAACCTTCCCTGCAAGCCGACGTCCGAGCTAAGGCACTGTTGCTTACCGCTCGCCGCGAGGTTGTCGTTTGAAAGCCGCCATCATCAAAAAGTACCGCCTGATCATCAAGACCATGGGCTATGTGGGCTGGTCGCTGTTCTGGCTGTTGCTGTGGGACGTCGCCGTCACCGTAGACTTCATGCTGTTCCTCACCGCCAAGATCAACTTGCCGCTGATGCCCCTTACCCTGCTGGGCTCGGCACTGATCGTGCTCATCAGTTTTCGCAACAGCAGCGCCTATAACCGCTGGTGGGAGGCACGCACGCTGTGGGGGGCGATGGTCAACAATTCTCGCAGCTTTGCCCGGCAGGTATTAACCCTGCTGGACGATCCCGACGGCGAAGTGAACCCGGTCAAGGCCACCCTGCTGCGCCGCCATGTGGCGTATGTGAATTGCCTGGCCGCCCACCTCAAGGGCGAACCGTGCCCTGATGAAGTACGCGCCTTTATCCCCTCCGAGGAATTCGCCCGCAACGGCGCCACCAATAACTTTGCCAATGACATCCTCACCGGCTCGGCGGCGTTGCTGGCCAAGGAATACAAGACCGGGCACCTGGACAGCATTCGCCTGGCGCGGATGGAGTCGACCCTGGTGGATTTGTCCAACGCCCAGGGGGGCATGGAGCGGATCGCCAACACGCCACTGCCCTACCCTTACGTGTATTTCCCACGCCTGTTTATCTCGCTGTTCTGCCTGATCGTGCCCGTGGGCCTGGTGGAATCCCTGGGCTGGTTCACCCCGCTGGCGTCCACCGTTGTGGGCTTTATGCTGCTGGCCATCGAGCGTATCGGCACCGACCTGCAAAGTCCGTTCCGCTCCAGCGAACACCAGATCCAGATGGAAGCCATCTGCGAAACCATCGAGAAAAACCTGCAGTCGATGCAGCGTGATGCGCTGGGTGGCGAGCGCATCGGATAAACATGCCCTTCGGCCTAAAGTGCGTGCTCCCGCAGTCGATACAAAGGGAGTACGCATGGGCTACATCCCCTCAAAACAACACATGCGACGCTCGACGCCACTGTTTTCTCCTTGCCAAAAATATAAATACCCGCGGGTGAAGTCATGAATATCAAGCAAAAGTTGACCTGGGCGTTTGCCGCTATCGCGTGCCTGCCAGTCATCCTGGTGGCCGTTATGGTTGTGCTGAACTTGCGCGAGGGGGCCCTGGCCAATTTCCTCGACAGCAGCGGTCGCGAGATCCGTCAGATCGACAACGGCATGAAGCAGTTTTTCGATGGCATCAGCCAGAACGTCGACTTCGTGGCCAAGGACCCGCGCGTTGTCGCGGCCAAGGACCTCAAGAGCTACGCCGGCGCCGACGCCGCGCAAATCCCCCTGACCCAGACCAACAAAGACCTGCTGGCGATTTTCGATCAGTTCGCCAAAAGCCACCCGAGCACCGCCTACTTGTCTTTGGGCCTCGCCGACGGCGGTTATGCCAGCTGGCCTGACGACACCAAACTGAACAACTACGACCCGCGCGTACGCCCCTGGTACAAGGCCGCCATCGCCGCGCCGGGCGCCACCGTGCGCACGGGCGCTTATTACTGGGCACCGGACGACGTGGTGCTGATCGGCACCGTGCACACCGTCGCCGACGCTACCGGCAACATCCTCGGCGTGGTCGGCCTGGACGTGTCGCTCAAGCAGCTCACCGAGCTGGTGCGCAACATCAAGCTGGGCGACAGCGGCTACCTGATGCTGGTGGAAGCCAACGGCAACGTGCTGGTGGACCCCAGCGACGCCCAGCACAACTTCAAGCCGATGGCCGACCTGGGCCCCAACTACGCCGAACTGGCCAAGCGCGGCGACGGCGTGACCCAGATCGACATCGACGGCGTGGCCTACATGGCCAACGTGGTCAGCTCCAAGGATCTGGGCTGGCGCTTTATCGGCCTGATCAAGCGCGATGAAGTCATGGCCGACGCCACCCGCCTCACCTGGTTGATCGCCGCGATTGCCGCCGCCCTGGCCGTGGTGTTCGCGATTGTCGGCGCCAGCTTTGCCAGCATGATCGTGCGCCCGATTCGCGGGGTGGCCGACGGCCTGCAGGAGATTGCTGAAGGCGAAGGCGACCTGACGCGCCAACTCAAGGTGCAAGGCAAGGACGAAACCGCCAGCCTGGCCGGCTGGTTCAACCAGTTCCTGAGCATGATCGCGCAACTGGTGCAGCGCATCGGCAACGCCTCTTCCGACCTGCAAACCGCCGCCGCCGACACCAGCGAAGTCGCCAACAACATGAACCAGGCCGCCGGTCGCCAGCGTGAAGCCGTGGAGCTGGTGAGCACCGCGTTCAACGAAATGGTGGCCACCGCCAACGAAGTCGCGCGCTCCTGCAGCGCCGCCGCCGCGAGTGCCGACGAAGGCTACCGCGACGTGCACAATGGCCAGCAGCATATCGGCGAAGCCACCGGCAGCGTGCTCAAGCTCAGCGAAGACCTGCAAAAGTCGACCCAGACCATGCAGTTGCTGGAGCAGGACAGCCAAAACATCAACACCATCCTCGACACCATCCGCTCGATCGCCGAACAGACCAACCTGCTGGCGCTCAACGCGGCGATTGAAGCCGCGCGCGCCGGTGACCAGGGCCGAGGCTTTGCAGTGGTGGCCGACGAAGTCCGCGCCCTGGCACGCCGCACCGCCGACTCCACCGGTGAAATCGACAGCCTGCTGGGCAACCTCGCCCGCCGCACCCAGGAAGTCACCCAGCAGATGCAGGGCAGCCTGCTGGTGTCCCACACCAGCGTGGAACGCATCCAGCAGGCCCGCGACAGCTTCGACAAGATCCAAGGCTCGGTGGACTCGATCCGCGACCAGAACACCCAGATCGCCACGGCCGCTGAAGAACAGCACCAGGTGGCCGAGGAGATCAACCGCCACATCGCGCAGATCCATGCCGATGCGCAACTGGTCGAAGGCTTTGCCCACTCGGCGCAGACCGGATCAGGTCGGTTGACGGATATTTCCGGTCAGCTCAAGGGGTTGGTGGGCCGCTTCAAGTTCTGACCGTTGTTACACCGGGGTCGCTTGCGGGGGCGTGTATTGGCTACTATAGCCACGCACTCCCCGCATCTTACCTAACCATCCCGGAGCCTTAATGCCCAACCCCAAGGACACGGCCGCCGACAGCAGCACCCCGATGATTCCCGAGCAGCGTCGCGAACAAATCCTGCGGCAATTGCGCAAGCATCAAGTGATGAGCGTGCACCAGTTGATGGAGATGTTCGACTGCTCGCACATGACCGTGCGCCGCGATATTGCACTGCTGGAGCAGGAAGGCCGGGCGTACTCCGTCACCGGGGGGGTCCGGATCGCCAGCCAGTTGCACAGCGAACCCAGCCATCAATCCAAAGCCGTGGTGGAGTTGCCGCAAAAACAGGCGATGGCGCGACTGGCGGCGCGATTGCTGCACGCGGACATGACGGTGTACCTGGATGCCGGCACCAGCACCCTGGAGATTGTCCCTTATATCAAGGCGCTGTCGGGCATGACGGTGGTCACCAACGACTTCGGGATCGTGCAGGCCCTTATGGATGCGACGCAGGTCACGGTGATCCACACCGGCGGCCAACTGGACCATGACAACCATTCTTCCGTCGGCGGGCTGGCCGTGGCGACCCTGCGCCAGGTGGTGACGGACATCGCCTTTGTGTCAACCAGCTCCTGGGATTTGCACCGAGGTATCACCACCCCCTCGGCGCTGAAAGTCGAGGTCAAGCAAGTGGCAATGCAATCGGCGTCCCAGGTCGTGCTGGTGGCGAGCAGTTCCAAATACGGCACCTTCAGCATGTACCGCATCGCCGGGCTCGAACCGTTCGACGTGATCATCAGCGACGACGCCCTGGCCCCGGCGGCGGCAGATGGCATCCGCAAGCGCGGGATTGAATTGATGCTGCCGGGTGATCCGTTGCCGGCGTGATGCCCTTCCTGTGTGGGAGAGGTCGAGCTTTAGCTAGGCTTCGATGGCGGCGGCACTGGTGACAGGTGTCTTGGCTGACACACCGCAATCGGGGGCAAGCCCCCTCCCACATTTGAGCTCGGTTGGCAGGTGGGAAGTTGCTCGGCTATAGATCTCGTGAGCACCGCTGATCCCTGTGGGAGATGTCGAGCTT
>NZ_VIUN01000024.1:0-38000 GCF_007828335.1 Pseudomonas sp. SJZ103 | reverse complement strand
CTCGGTTGGCAGGTGGGAAGTTGCTCGGCTATAGATCTCGTGGGCACCGCTGATCCCTGTGGGAGATGTCGAGCTTTAGCGAGGCTTCGATGGCGGTGGCATGGTTGGTAGAGGTGTTGGCTGACATACCGCTATCGGGGGCGAGCCCCCTCCCACATTTGAGCTCGGTTGGCAGGTGGGAAGTTGCTCGGCTATAGATCTCGTGGGCACCGCTGATCCCTGTGGGTGATGTCGAGCTTTAGCGAGGCTTCGATGGCGGCGGCATGGTTGGTAGAGGTGTTGGCTGACATACAGCTATCGGGGGCAAGCCCCCTCCCACATTTGAACCGAACCGACACAGAGGCTCGTCGACTACCGAGCCGCTTTCCAGTCCCGCAACCATTGCAGGCCCGCCGAGGTGTCGCCCTTTGGCCGGTATTCGCAGCCGACCCAGCCGTCGTAGCCCAACTGGTCCATCAGTTCGAACAGGAAGCCGTAGTTCAGCTCGCCCAGGTCAGGCTCGTGACGGTCCGGTACCCCGGCAATCTGGATATGGCCAATGCCATCGATGTCGCGGCGCAGCTTGGTGGCCAAGTCACCTTCGACGATCTGGCAGTGGTAGCAGTCAAACTGCACCTTGAGGTTGCGCGCGCCGACCTCCCGGCAGATGGCGTGGGCCTGGTCCTGGCGGTTGAGGAAAAACCCCGGCATGTCGCGGGTGTTGATCGGCTCCAGCAACACGGTGACGCCAACCTCAGCCGCCGCGGCGCTGGCGTAGGCGAGGTTTTCCAGGTACACGGCCTGATGGCGCTGGCGCAGGTTTTCCGAGGGCAGCAAGCCGGCCATAACGTGCACGCGGTCGTTGCCGAGCACGGCGGCGTATTCCAACGCGCGCTCGAAGCCACTGCGAAACTCGGCCTCACGCCCCGGCAGGCTCGCGATGCCCCGCTCCCCCGCCGCCCAGTCACCGGGCGGTGCGTTGAACAACGCCTGCACCAGGCCGTTGTCACTCAGGCGTTGCTTGAGTGCCTCGGCGCTGTAGTCGTAGGGGAACAGGTATTCCACCGCGTCAAAACCATCGGCCTTCGCAGCCGCGAAGCGCTCGAGAAAATCATGTTGCGGGTACAGCATGCTCAGGTTGGCAGCAAAACGAGGCATAAAAGCTCCCAAGAGTCAGACAAAAGGCCAGATCAGCAGGGTAATCAAGAAACCCAAGGTGCCGAGCAAGGTGGTGATCACCGTCCACGTGCGCAAACCGTCGGCCACGTTGAGCCCGGCAAGCTTGGTGAAGATCCAGTAGCCGGCATCGTTGATATGCGACATCGCCAGCCCGCCACCGCCCATGGCCAGGCACAGCAGCGCCAGGTGGTTGGGGGTGAGGTTGAGGGTCACGATCAGCGGGCTGATGATCCCCGCCGTGGTGACCAGGGCCACTGTGGTCGAACCCTGCACCGCGCGCAGCAACATGGTCAGCAAAAAGCCCAGGGCCAGCACCGGCAGGCCGGTGGTGCGCAGCATGTCGGAGACTACCGCGCCGATGCCGGTGTCCACCAGCACCTTGCCGAACACGCCACCGGCACCGGCGATCAGGATAACCATCGCCACGCCCGGCAACGCCGAGCCGATCACGTCGGAGACCTGGCTGCGGCTCCAGCCACGGCGCGAGCCGAGCAGCCAGGCACACAGCAAGGTGTCGATCAGCAGCGCCACCAGCGGCGCGCCGAGCACGGTCATCACCCCGCGCAGGGTCGAGTCGACCGGCAGCAGCGAAGTGGCCAGGGTGCCCAGCAAAATCAGCACAATCGGCAGCAGGATCAGGCTGACAATCAGGCCGAAACCGGGTGCAGGCGCCGCCGGTAGCTTGGCGGCGATGGCGCTGGTGGACTCTTCCAGGCCCATATGGGACTCGGCCACAGCGCTCTGTTGTACCGCCTGGTGATTGCCGTTGGTCCAGGCCCGCAGGTCTTCATTGGTCACGTGGGGGCCATAGACTTCGGCACGGATATCGTCGGTCATCGGATAGAAGCGTCGGGTCATGCGCCCCGCCACGCGGTAACCGATGTAGCACAACAATGCGGTGATCGGCAGACCGAACATCAGCACCCGGCCCAAGTCGGCGCCCAGTTGGCTGGCGGCGGCAACGGCACCCGGATGGGGCGGCAGGAACGCATGCACGGTGAGCAGCGCCGCACACATCGGCAAGGCGAACACCAGCAGCGGCTTGCGTGCCCGACGTGCCACGCCATACGCCAGCGGCATCAGGATGATCACCCCGACTTCAAAGAACACCGGCACGCCGATGATGAACCCGGCGATGGTCAGCGCCAGCGGCGTGCGGCTGTTGCCAAACCGCTCGATCAACGACTTGGCCAAGGCTTCGGCACCGCCTGACAGCTCGATGATCCGCCCGATCATCGCGCCCAGGGCAATGATGATCGCGATATGGCCAAGGGTCTTGCCCATGCCGCCTTCGATCGTCGCCACCAGGTCAGCCGGTTTTACCCCGGCCACCAGCGCCACCACGATACTCACCAGCATCAACGCGACAAACGGCTGGAATTTGTACTTGAGGACCAGAAACAGCAGCAGCGCGATACCCGCGCCAGCGGTCAACATCAAAATCAGTGGGCTCATTCGAGAATGTCCTGTTGTTATTGTTTTTTGGCGCAAGCCGCTCCCGCCACGATCCGCAGGCGGGTCTCGCGGGGGGCTTGCAGTGTCGGTCTACGGCTTACCAGTGCGCGCCGAACGTCTCGCGCAGTTCATCCAAGGCGGCCTGGCTCAGCGGCTCGGGCCGGGGGTTGCTCATCAGCCAGAGCCGGGCGGTTTCTTCCAACTCTTCCAAGGCGTAGCTGGCCTTGGCCACCGAGCTTTCCCAGACCACCGGCCCCAGGCGTTCGAGCATCACCCCGCGCACGCTGTTGGCCAGTTGCGCGACTTGCTCGGCGACGTTGGGCGAGCCCGGACGCTGGTAGCCGATCAAAGGAATGTGCCCGACCTTCATCACCTGATAGGGCGTGAGCGGCGGCAGAATATCGTCCGCCCGCCATACCCCGGCCAGGGTCAACGCCACCAGGTGGGTGGAATGGGTGTGCACCACACCGCCCACCGAGGGGTTGCGGTCGTACACCTGACGGTGCAGGGCCAGGGTCTTCGAGGGTTTGTCCCCGGACACCCACTCGCCTTGCAGGTTGACCTTGGCAATCGCCCCAGGCGCCAGGCGACCCAGGCAGACGTCGGTGGGAGTAATCAACCAACCATCGTCGAGGCGCGCACTGATATTGCCGGCGCTGCCAACGGTGTAGCCACGTTGATACAGGCTGTGGCCGACGTCGCAGATCTCTTCGCGCAGGGCCTGTTCGTCGATGCCAGTCATTGGGCACCTCCGGCCAGGTGCGCAAGGGCCTTGGCAAAGAACTCACGGCCACCGAAGTTGCCGGATTTGAGCGCCAGCGCCAGCGGCTCGGTGGAACTGCTGACTGTGGCCGGCACACCGGGGTCGATCTGCGCGCCGATCTGCAGCAGGTTGACGCCGAGCGCCTTGACTACCGCCCCGGAGGTTTCCCCGCCGGCGATCACGAAACGCCGCACGCCTTGCTCGCGCAAGCCCGCAGCGATCTCGCCCAAGGCGTTCTCCACCAGGGCACCCGCGCGTTCGACGCCGAGTTGCTCTTGCACGGCCTTGACCTCGGCGGGGGTGCTGGTGGCGTAGATCAATAAGGTGTGTGCACTGTCGCGGGCAAACGCCAGCGCCTGCGCCACCACCGGTTCACCGGCAGCCAGGGCGATGGGATCAATGCGCAACGCCGGGCGGCCCGCCTCGCACCAGGCCGCAACCTGGCCGAGGGTCGCTACCGAGGCACTGCCGGCGAGCACCACCTCGCCACCGCTGATAGTCGGCAGCGTCGCCGCATCGAAGTCGCGCAGCTTACCGGCACGGCGGAAATTGCCTGGCAAACCCAAGGCCAGGCCCGAGCCACCCGTGAGCAAAGGCAAGTCGGCGCAGGCGCTGCCGAGGGTGTAGAGGTCTTGATCGGACAGCGCATCGGCGATGGCAATACCCACACCTTGCTCGCGCAGTTCGGCGATTTTTTTACGGGTTGCCTCGACGCCAGCGGCGATGCTGTCGTACCGCAGCAGCCCGACCGGCAGTTGCGTCTGGCTTTGCAGCACGCGCACCAGATTGGCATCGCCCATGGGCGTCAGCGGGTGGTGCTGCATGCCCGACTCATTGAGCAGCTGGTCCTGCACAAACAGGTGGCCACGGAAAATCGTCCGGCCGTTTTCGGGGAACGCCGGGCAGGCCAGGGTAAAATCACCGCCCAACGCCTTGAGCAAGGCCTCGCTGACCTGGCCGATATTGCCGGCGGCGGTGGAGTCAAAGGTCGAGCAATACTTGAAGAAAATCTGTTCGCAGCCCTGCTCGCGCAGCCAGTCCAGCGCGGCCAGGGATTCCTCGACAGCCTCTGCGACCGGCGTGGTACGCGACTTGAGGGCGATGACGATGGCGTCCGCATCCAGCCCGTCCGCGACTTCGCGGCTGGGGATGCCAATGCTCTGCACCGTGCGCATACCGCCGCGCACCAGCATGTTGGCCAGGTCGGTGGCGCCGGTGAAATCGTCGGCGATGCAGCCCAGCAACGGGCGCGTGGTGTGGTTAGTCATAAAGTGTTCCTTACACCGGCTCGGGCTTGGCCGTCGGCAGGTCGATGCCAGGGAAAATCTTGATCACCGCCGAGTCGTCCTCGCGGCCAAAACCGGCGCTTGAAGCCTGCATGAACATCTGGTGCGCAGTGGCCGACAACGGCAGCGGAAACTTGCTCGCACGCGCGGTATCCAGCACCAGGCCGAGGTCCTTGACGAAAATATCCACCGCCGACAGTGCCGTGTAGTCGGCCTTGAGAATGTGCGGCACGCGGTTTTCGAACATCCAGGAATTGCCGGCGCTGTGGGTGATCACCTCGTACAAGGCATCGGCGTCCACCCCTTCGCGCAGGCCCAGGGCCATGGCTTCGGCGGAGGCGGCGATATGCACGCCGGCGAGCAACTGGTTGATAATCTTGACCTTGGAACCCAGGCCATGGACGTCGCCCAGGCGATACACCTTGCCGGCCATGCCCGCCAGCACCGCATCGGCCTTGGCATAGGCGGCCTGCGGGCCGGACGTCATCATGGTCATCTCACCGGCGGCGGCCTTGGCCGCACCGCCGGAAATCGGCGCATCCAGGTACAGCAGGCCGTGTTCGCCCAGGCGCTGGCCGAGGTCCACGGCGTAGGTCGGGGCCACGGTGGCACAGCCGATCACCAGGCTCGCCGGGCGCAATGCAGCCACGGCACCGCCTTCGCCGAACAATACGGTCTCAGTCTGTTCGGCGTTAACCACCACCGTGATGATCACATCACAGGCCTCGGCCATCTGCGCCGGTGACGCGCACGCCACCCCGCCTTCGCCGGCGAACTGCTGGGTGACCGCCTCACGCACATCACAGGCATGCACATTGAAGCCTGCGCGCAACAGCGAGCGGGCAATACCCAGCCCCATCGCGCCCAAACCGATCACACCGACATTCTTATTATTCATGGGGTACTCCAGGGGAAAACGGCGGCTGACACCATACCGGCGAGCCGCGTTGGAATTGAGATCGATCATCCACCAATGAACGGATTATGTGAAGTATTTTTTCTATCTAACATTTTTTAACATCGATCCGAGAAAATCTCAGCCTGACCCTTTAACGCCTTACCCCACGCAAACTCATTTGCGACGCTTGTGCTTTGCGTATTATGGTATACCATCATACGCAAACCACTCCCCCCACACCTGATGGAGCCGCTCATGAGTTTCGAAATCCGCAAAATCGTCAGCTACGTAGAAGAAACCTTCATCGAAGGCGGCAAGGCCGCAGACACCCCGGTGAAAATGGTCGGCCTCGCCGTGGTGCTGAAGAATCCATGGCTGGGTCGTGGCTTCGTCGAAGACCTCAAGCCGGAAATCCGGGCCAATTGCTCCGACCTCGGCGCGCTGATGGTCGAGCGCCTGGTGGGCATCATTGGCGGCGCCGAAAACATCGAGGCGTATGGCAAGGCCGCCGTGGTCGGTGCCGATGGCGAGATCGAACACGCGAGCGCGATCATCCACACCCTGCGCTTCGGCAATCACTACCGTGAAGCGGTCAAGGCCAAAAGCTACTTGAGCTTCACCAACAAGCGCGGCGGTCCGGGCACCTCGATCCAGATCCCGATGATGCACAAGGACGACGAAGGCCTGCGTTCGCACTACATCACCCTGGAAATGCAGATCGAAGATGCGCCGCGTGCCGATGAAATCGTCGTGGTATTGGGCTGCGCCGATGGCGGCCGCCTGCACCCTCGTATCGGCAACCGCTACATCGACCTGGAAGAGCTGGCCGCTGAAAACGCCCAGTAAGCAAGACCGGCCAAAACAAAAAGCATGCAGGAGCGCTCCATGATTCGGCTCACCGCTGAACGCACCCCGGCTGGCACCAGTTATCTGGCGACCGGCCAAGGCCAGCCTGTGGTTTTGATCCACGGCGTGGGCCTGAATAAAGAAATGTGGGGCGGGCAAGTCGTTGGCCTGGCCACGAATTACCGCGTGATCACCTATGACATGCTCGGTCATGGCGCCAGCCCGCGTCCGGCCGCCGGCACGCCGCTGCTGGGGTATGCCGACCAGTTGCTGGAGCTGCTCGACCACCTGCAATTGCCCGAGGCCACGGTGATCGGTTTTTCCATGGGCGGCCTGGTCGCCCGGGCGTTTGCCCTGCACTACCCCGAGCGCCTCAAATCCCTGGTAGTGCTCAACAGTGTGTTCAACCGCAGCCCCGAACAGCGTGCCGGCGTGATCGCACGCACCGCCCAGGCTGCGGAACACGGCCCGGATGCGAATGCCGAAGCCGCGCTGTCGCGCTGGTTCAGCCGTGAATACCAGGCGGCCAACCCGGCGCAGATCGCCGCCCTGCGTGAAACCCTGGCGGGCAACGACCCCCAGGGCTACCTGACCACCTACGAACTGTTTGCGACTCAGGACATGTACCGCGCCGACGACCTCAAAGGTCTGCGCGTACCGACCCTGGTCGCCACCGGCGAACTCGACCCCGGTTCAACCCCGGAAATGGCCCGGCAACTGGCCGATCGTATTCCCGGCGCCACCGTTGCGGTGCTGGCCGAGCAACGGCATATGATGCCGGTAGAATCGCCACGCCTGGTCAACCAGCTGCTGCTGGGCTTCCTCGACACGGTGTACGCCCAAAACAATCCAATCAAGGGGATCGTTGCATGACACTCGCACGCTTCCAGATGTGCATCGGCGGTGAATGGGTCGATGCCCTGTCCGGCAAGACTTTCGACAGCCTCAACCCGGCGCTGGCCGAACCCTGGGCGCAACTGCCCGACGCCGATGAGGCCGATGTAGAGCGCGCCGTGCAGGCCGCGCAACGCGCGTTCGACAGCCCGGCCTGGCGTGGCCTCACCGCCACCGCACGGGGCAAATTGCTGCGCCGCCTGGGCGACCTGATCGCCGAGAACAAGGAACAACTGGCCCAACTGGAAAGCCGCGACAACGGCAAGCTGATCCGCGAAACCCGTGGCCAGGTCAGCTACCTGCCGGAGTTTTTCCACTACACCGCCGGCCTGGCCGACAAGCTCGAAGGCGGCACCCTGCCGCTGGACAAGCCCGACCTGTTCGCCTACACCGTGCACGAAGCCATGGGCGTGGTCGCCGCGATCATTCCGTGGAACAGCCCGCTGTACCTGACTGCGATCAAACTCGCGCCGGCCCTGGCGGCGGGCAATACCATCGTGATCAAACCGTCGGAGCACGCCTCGGCGACCATCCTCGAACTCGCGCGCCTGGCCCTCGAAGCCGGGATCCCGCCGGGCGTGGTCAACGTGGTCACCGGCTACGGCCCCAGCACCGGCGCCGCCCTCACCCGCCACCCACTGGTGCGCAAGATCGCCTTCACCGGCGGCGCGGCCACGGCCCGCCATGTGGTGCGCAGCAGCGCGGAGAACTTCGCCAAGCTGTCCCTGGAACTGGGCGGCAAGTCGCCGAATATCATCTTTGCCGACGCCGACCTCGACAGTGCCATCAATGGCGCGATTGCCGGGATCTATGCGGCGTCCGGGCAGAGCTGCGTGTCCGGCTCGCGCCTGCTGGTGCAGGATGAGATCTACGACGAATTCGTCGAGCGCCTGGTGGCGCGCGCCGAGCGCATCCGCATCGGCAACCCCCAGGACGACGCCAGCGAAATGGGCCCCATGGCCACCGCGCAGCAACTGGCCGTGGTCGAACGCCTGGTGGCGGACGCCATCGCCGAAGGCGCGCGCCTGCGCACCGGCGGCAAGCGCCCGCAGAACCTCGGTGAAGGCTGGTTCTATGAGCCGACCTTGTTCGAGTGCGACAGCAATTCGATGAAGATCATGCAGGAAGAAGTGTTCGGCCCGGTGGCCTCGGTCATCCGTTTCAAGGACGAAGCCGAAGCGCTGGCCATCGCCAACGACTCGCAATTCGGCCTCGCCGCCGGCATCTGGACCCGCGACCTCGGCCGCGCCCACCGCCTGGCGCGGGACGTGCGCTCGGGGATCATCTGGGTCAACACCTACCGGGCCGTGTCGGCGATGGCGCCTATCGGCGGCTTCAAGAACAGCGGCTACGGACGTGAAAGCGGCATCGATTCGGTGCTCGCCTACACCGAGCTGAAGACGGTGTGGATCAACCTCTCCCAGGCGCCTATGCCTGATCCTTTCGTGATGCGTTAAGAGACCCCGACCATGATCGAACCCGGCATTTACAAAGACGTCATGAGCTCATTCCCCTCCGGGGTCACGGTGGTCACCACCCTCGACCCGGACGGCGGCATCGTCGGCATTACCGCCAGTGCGTTCAGCGCACTGTCGATCGACCCGGCGCTGGTGCTGTTCTGCCCTAACTATGCGTCGGACACCTACCCGATCCTGCGCGACAGCAAGCGCTTCGCGATCCACTTGCTGTCCGCCGACCAGACCGCCGAGGCCTATGCTTTCGCCAGCAAGGGCAAGGAAAAGGCCAAGGGCATCGAGTGGCACCTGAGCGAGTTGGGCAACCCGCTGCTGGCCAAGGCCACGGCGATCATCGAGTGCGAGCTGTGGCGCGAATACGACGGCGGCGATCACGCGATCATCGTCGGTGCGGTAAAGAACCTGATCCTGCCCAAGGAGCCGGTCACGCCGATGATCTACCACAAGGGTAAGCTGGGCCCGCTGCCGGCGCTGGCCTGAGGCGCGCGGGGGGCCGTGAGGGTTTGTCGCTTAAGGAACGCAGCATGATAAACTTGGGCACGATTTTCGGCCCTCAATCGGCCCCGGCCGGCCGAGGCCTCCAGTTAACCGCTAAATTCAGAGCAGACCCCATGAAACGCGCGCCCCTCGACGACAGCTTCAAGGTCAATCACAACCCGGTCACCCTGCGCGAAATCGTGCTGGAAAAACTGCGCAGCGCCATCATGAACTTCCAACTGCTGCCCGGTGACCGCCTGGTGGAGCGCGACCTGTGCGACCGCCTCGGCGTCAGCCGCACCTCGGTACGCGAAGCCTTGCGTCACTTGGAGTCCGAAGGCCTGGTGGAATTCGCCGATGCCAAAGGCCCGCAGGTGGCGATCATTACCCTGGCCGACGCCGTCGACATCTATGAACTGCGGTGCGTGCTCGAAGGCTTGATCGTGCAATTGTTCACCCTGCGCGCCAAGGCCAAGGACATCAAGGCCCTGGAAAAAGCCCTGGAAGAAAACCGCAAGGCCCTCAAGGACGGCGAGCTGCAACAGGTCATCGACTCGGTCCAAGGCTTCTACGACGTGCTGCTCGAAGGTTCGGGCAACCATGTGGCGGCCACCCAGTTGCGCCAGCTGCAAGCGCGTATCAGCTACCTGCGCGCCACCTCGGTGTCCCAGGAAAACCGTCGCGGCACCAGTAACCAGGAAATGGAACGCATGGTCCAGGCGATCAAGAGCGGCGACCCGCTGGCGGCCCACCAGGCCTGCGTCGATCACGTGCGTGCTGCGGCTGCCGTGGCCCTGGATTACCTCAAGCGCAAACAGGAAGAAACCGGCAAGATCCCGGAAATCACCCTGCCCATCGCGCTGAAAGAACCGCGCATAGGTCACTGACCTTGGCCAGCCCCAGCTTTTGCCCGACATGCGGCGGCAGTGACCTCGGTCACCAGCTGCCACCGGGCGATACCCATGAGCGCCTGATGTGCCGGGGCTGCGGCTATATCCACTACATCAATCCCAAGATCATCGCCGGCTGCATCATCGAGCAGGACGGCAAATACCTGCTGTGCCAACGGGCGATCCCGCCCCGCCCGGGCACCTGGACCTTGCCTGCCGGCTTTATGGAAGGTGGCGAAACCACTGAGCAGGCGGCGTTGCGTGAAGTCTGGGAAGAAAGCGGCGTACGTGCCGAGATCCTCTCGCCCTACTCGATCTTCAGCGTGCCGAAAATCAGCGAGGTGTACATCATCTTCCGCGCCATCGCGCTGGAGATCACCGGCCAGTTCGGCCCGGAAACCCTCGACTACAAGTTCTTCGCGCCCGAGGACATTCCCTGGGACAGCATCTACTACCCGGCGATCCGGCAGATCCTCGAACGGTATATCGAGGAACGCCAGGCTGGGGTGTATGGCATCTACATCGGCAATGACGACAGCGGCAAGATCCACTTCATCCGCTGATCTTCAGGTAAACCAGGTCCAAATGTGGGAGGGGGCTTGCTCCCGATGGCGGTAGTTCAGTCACTTCATGTATTGACTGACATACTGCTATCGGGAGCAAGCCCCCTCCCACATTTGAATCGGTTTATACCTGAAAAATCAGGGCGCCAACCCTTCCACGATGATGATCTGCGCCACCCCCGCCCCTTCACGGTGCGCTTTCGCCTCCTGATATTCGGCGGACTCGTAGCACGCCACCGCCTGCTCGTAGCTATCAAACTCAATCACCACATTACGCTGCCGTGCCGGCCCGCCTTCCATCGCTTCACTGCGCCCGCCCCTGGCCAGGAACCGTCCGCCAAACTGTGCAAACGCCGCCGGCGCGCGCTGGGTGTACTGCGTGTATTGCTCTGCATCGGACACATCCACATGGGCAATCCAGTAGGCCTTCATCGTGACATCCTCTTGTTGAGTTTTTGTAGTATACCATAATACATACAACCAACAAATCGAGCATTCTCCATGTCCTTCAACAGCATCGCAGACATCATCGAAGACTACCGCCAAGGCAAGATGGTGCTCCTGGTGGACGACGAAGACCGGGAAAACGAAGGCGACCTGTTGCTGCCTGCGGCCTGCTGCACCGCCGAGACTATCAGTTTCATGGCTCGCGAAGCCCGTGGCCTGATCTGCCTGACCCTCACCGACGAACACTGCCAGCGCCTGGGCCTGGAACAGATGGTGCCGAGCAATGGCAGCGTGTTCAGCACCGCGTTTACCGTGTCCATCGAAGCCGCCAGCGGCGTGACCACCGGCATCTCCGCCGCCGACCGCGCACGCACTGTGGCAGCGGCCGTCGCCAGCAATGCCGGACCGGCCGACATCGTGCAGCCGGGGCATATCTTCCCGTTGCGCGCCAAGGATGGCGGCGTGTTGACGCGCGCCGGCCACACCGAAGCCGGCTGCGACCTGGCGCGCCTGGCCGGGCACACCCCGGCCTCGGTGATCGTCGAAGTGATGAACGACGACGGCACCATGGCCCGCCGCCCCGACCTGGAAATCTTCGCGCGCAGGCACGGCATCAAGATCGGCACCATCGCCGACCTAATCCACTACCGCCTCAGCACCGAACGCACCGTGGTGCGCATCGGTGAACGCGACCTGCCCACGGTGCACGGCACATTCCGCCTGATCACCTTTGAAGACCGCATCGACGGCGGCGTGCACATGGCCATGGTGATGGGCCAGTTGCACCGCGATACCCCGGCGCTGGTGCGCGTGCATGTGATCGACCCGCTGCGCGACCTAGTCGGTGCCGACTACAGCGGCCCGTCCAACTGGACACTGTGGGCGGCCTTGCAACGTGTCGCTGCTGAAGGCAGTGGCGTAGTGGTGGTACTGGCCAACCATGAATCGTCCCAGGCCCTGCTGGAACGCGTGCCGCAACTGACGCAGGCACCGCGCCAGTTCAACCGTTCGCAGTCGCGCATCTATTCCGAAGTGGGCACCGGGGCGCAGATCTTGCAGGACCTCGGCGTCGGCAAGCTGCGTCACCTCGGCCCGCCCCTCAAATACGCAGGGCTGACCGGCTACGACCTGGAGGTGGTCGAGAGCATTCCCTTCACCGAATGACGGATAACCGGTAAGGCAAAATGCTTGCACAAAGTTTGGAATACCATAATATGATATTCCATAGACCGAACGCTTCTGCCAAGTGCGCCCGCCAGGGAGAGCACCAATAACAGCCCTTGGCACGGTCGCCTTTTGGGGTCTCGATTAGAGGCCCCCGATGGACCTACTGCTCCCGATAGGCGGGCATTACCAAGCCCGCTCAATAACAAAACAAATGAGGGCGTGAAAATGGTGTTGAACAAACGTGCAACCGCGGTGCTGTTCGCGGGCTTATTGGCCACGGCCACTCACGCGGCCATGGCGGCCGAAAGCGTCAATTTCGTGAGCTGGGGCGGTAGCACCCAGGATGCGCAGAAGCAGGCCTGGGCCGACCCGTTCAGCAAGGCCAGCGGCATTACCGTGGTCCAAGATGGGCCCACCGACTACGGCAAACTCAAGGCCATGGTCGAAAGCGGCAACGTGCAGTGGGACGTGGTGGATGTCGAGGCCGACTTCGCCTTGCGCGCCGCCGCCGAAGGCCTGCTCGAACCCCTCGACTTCTCGGTGATCCAGCGCGACAAGATCGACCCGCGCTTCGTCTCCGACCATGGCGTGGGCTCGTTCTTCTTCTCCTTCGTGCTCGGCTACAACGAAGGCAAGCTCGGCGCCGGCAAGCCCCAGGACTGGACCGCGCTGTTCGACACCAAGACCTACCCCGGCAAACGCGCCCTCTACAAATGGCCAAGCCCCGGCGTGCTCGAACTGGCGCTGCTGGCCGACGGCGTCCCGGCCGACAAGCTCTACCCCCTGGACCTGGACCGCGCCTTCAAGAAACTCGACACCATCAAAAAAGACATCGTCTGGTGGGGCGGCGGTGCGCAGTCGCAACAGTTGCTGGCGTCCGGCGAAGTCAGCATGGGCCAGTTCTGGAACGGTCGCATCCACGCCCTGCAGGAAGACGGCGCGCCCGTGGGCGTGAGCTGGAAGCAGAACCTGGTCATGGCCGACATCCTCGTCGTGCCTAAAGGGTCGAAAAACAAAGCGGCTGCGATGAAGTTCCTCGCCAACGCCAGCAGCGCCAAGGGCCAGGCGGATTTCTCTAATCTGACCGCCTATGCACCGGTGAACATCGACAGCGTGCAGCGCCTGGATTCGGTGCTCGCGCCGAACCTGCCGACCGCCTACGTCAAGGACCAGATCACCCTCGATTTCGCCTACTGGGCCAAGAACGGTCCGGCCATTGCGACACGGTGGAATGAATGGCTAGTCAAATGAAAATGACGGCAACCACACCGACCGGGAGCGCCCTCGGCGCTGCCGGCGCGGTTTCGCCCAAGGCCGGGGCGCCGTCCCTGGCGCAGCGCTGGCGGGGCTCGAGCAACCTGATCCCGGCCCTGCTGTTCCTCGGCCTGTTCTTCCTGGCGCCGCTGATCGGCCTGTTGCTGCGCGGCGTGCTGGAGCCGGTGCCGGGCCTGGGCAACTATGAACAGCTGTTCGCCAACTCGGCCTATGCACGGGTGCTGCTCAACACCTTTTCGGTGGCGGGCCTGGTGACCCTGTTCAGCCTGCTGCTGGGCTTTCCGCTGGCGTGGGCGATCACCCTGGTGCCGCGCGGCTGGGGGCGCTGGATCCTGAATATTGTGCTGCTGTCGATGTGGACCAGCCTGCTCGCCCGCACCTATTCCTGGCTGGTCTTGCTGCAAGCCTCCGGGGTGATCAACAAGGCGCTGATGGCCATGGGCATCATCGATGTGCCCCTGGAGATGGTGCATAACCTCACCGGCGTGGTGATCGGCATGAGCTACATCATGATCCCGTTCATCGTGCTGCCGTTGCAGGCGACCATGCAGGCCATCGACCCGATGATCCTGCAGGCCGGCTCCATCTGCGGCGCGAGCCCGTGGACCAACTTCTTCCGCGTCTTCCTGCCACTGTGCCGGCCGGGGCTGTTTTCCGGCGGCCTGATGGTATTCGTGATGTCCCTCGGTTACTACGTCACCCCGGCGCTGCTCGGCGGTGCGCAGAACATGATGCTGCCCGAATTCATCATCCAGCAGGTGCAATCGTTCCTTAATTGGGGCCTGGCCAGTGCCGGCGCCGCGTTGCTGATCTTCATCACGCTGGTGCTGTTCTACTTCTACCTGAAGCTTCAGCCGGAATCCCCGGTTGGCGCCAGCAACGCGAGGTAAGCCGTCATGCTCCTGACCCCCAATGCCATGAGCCGCAGGATGCGCTTGGGCCTCTACACCACCACCGGGTTGATTGGCCTGTTCCTGCTGCTGCCGATCGTGTTTATCGTGCTGCTGTCGTTCGGCTCGTCGCAATGGCTGGTGTTCCCGCCGCCGGGCTGGACGCTAAAATGGTACGGCCAGTTCTTCTCCAACGCTGACTGGATGAACGCAGCCATGGCCAGCCTCAAGGTGGCCGTGCTGACCACCGTGTTCGCCGTCGCCCTGGGCCTGCCCACCGCCTTTGCCCTGGTGCGCGGGCGCTTCCCCGGCCGCGAATTGCTCTACGGCCTGTTCACCCTGCCGATGATCGTGCCTCTGGTGATCATCGCCGTGGCGGTGTACGCGCTGTTCCTCAAGCTGGGCTACACCGGCACGATGTTCGCTTTTGTGGTCAGCCATGTGATCGTGGCGCTGCCGTTCACCATCATCTCGATCATCAACTCGCTGAAGCTGTTCGACCAGTCGATCGAGGACGCGGCGGTGATCTGCGGCGCCTCGCGGTTGCAGGCGGTGTTCAAGGTGACCTTTCCGGCGATTCGTCCTGGGATGGTTGCCGGTGCGTTGTTCGCCTTCCTGGTCTCGTGGGACGAAGTGGTGCTCAGCGTGATGATGGCCAGCCCGACCCTGCAAACCCTTCCCGTAAAAATGTGGACCACCCTGCGCCAGGACCTGACGCCTGTGATCGCCGTCGCGTCGACGCTGCTGATCGGCCTCTCGGTGCTGGTCATGGTGATTGCCGCCGCCGTTCGCCGGCGTACCGAAACCCGCGCTTGAGCGCCGAGGAGAAGAACATGAGTGCAGTGATCAACGATGTCGCGCAGAGCCATGGCCAACCCCTGGTCAGCCTGCGCAACCTGAATAAGCACTACGGCGAATTCGCTGCCGTGGACAACATCTCGCTGGACATCCAGGACGGCGAATTCCTCACCTTCCTCGGCTCCAGCGGCTCGGGCAAAAGCACCACACTGTCGATGCTTGCCGGCTTCGAAACGCCAAGCAGCGGCGAGATCCTGGTCAGCGGCCAATCACTGGTCAATGTACCGCCGCACAAGCGCGACATCGGCATGGTGTTCCAGCGTTACTCACTGTTCCCGCATTTGTCGGTGCGCGACAACATCGCCTTCCCCCTGGCGATTCGCAAACTGGCCAGCGCCGAACGCGAAAAGCGCGTGGACGCCATGCTCAAGCTGGTGCAACTGGAACAGTTCGCCCATCGCCGCCCTTCGCAACTGTCCGGCGGCCAACAGCAACGGGTCGCCATCGCCCGCGCGCTGGTGTACGAGCCACGCATCCTGCTGATGGACGAACCCCTCGGCGCCCTCGACAAGAAGCTGCGCGAAGACCTGCAGGACGAACTGCGCCAACTGCACCGGCGCTTGGGCATCACCATCGTCTACGTAACCCACGACCAGGAAGAAGCCATGCGCCTGTCCCAGCGCATCGCGATTTTCAGCCACGGCAAGATCGTCGGCCTGGGCAGCGGCTTCGACCTCTACCAGAACCCGCCGAACGCGTTCGTGGCGTCGTTCCTCGGCAACTCCAACTTCCTCAAGCTCAAGGCCCAGGGCAACGCGGCGGCAGCGTTCGAAGGCCAATCCCTGTCGATCCGCCTGACCAGCGGGTTGCGCACCGAGCAGGATGTGCTGCTGATGGTGCGCCCGGAAAAAGCCCTGGCGCTGAGTGTCGAACAGGCTGCTGAACAACCGTTGGCGGCGGGCTGGAATGAAGTGTCGGCGATTGTGGGTGAGGTGCTGTTCCTCGGCGAAAGCCAGACCTGCACAGTGAAAACCCTCGGCGGCACATCGATGACGGTCAAGGCGCTGTCCGCTGCGGGCATGCCCCTCAAGGCCGGCGACCCGGTGCGTGTGCGCTGGGCGACGGCGGATGCGTGTGTGTATACGGAGTGGGCCGAGAGTGATCTGAACAAGGCCGCAGGCGCGCATTGAGTCACCCATGTGGGAGGGAGGCCCCACTACCGCTTCGAAGTAGGGCTGCTGCGCAGCCCAACGCGGGACAAGCCCGCTCGCCACAAGAATGCTGTCGACTGAAATTGCTTATGCAAAATTCAAGACTTTAGGGTGAAATTTTAACTTTTAAAATCAGTAAGTTATTTTAAGTTTGAGAAGAGCATGGCTATCTACACAACGTTCTAGTCGCCAACGGCAACCACGATGCGAAGAGAGCCGCCCTTGATCTTGCTTTGGATCTTGATCTTGATCTCAGGCGCCCCGTTAACCACGCTGGCCGGAATCCGATAGTGATTGGGGGGGTAAACCGGCAGGGATGCCGGTTTAGCCGCCCCGCGCCATGGATGGCGCGTGGCGGCGGCCCCCCAAATCACTGTCGGATTACGGGCACACCGAGCCTAGGCGAGGTGCCGAGTGGTGGGGCAAGAGCCCTTTTGGTTACTTTTGGGGCTCTTTTCCAAAAGTGACCCGCTGTAAGAGCGGAACCCTAAGTGGCCGTTACCGCAGCAACGGATATGTACTCGGCCTGACATCCTGGTCGGCTGTCAGGCCGCCATCGGGGGCAAGTCGAATCGTCGCACCGCCCCTCCCACATTTGAGCTGCATTTACCCGTTAAAGCTGGCGCTCGAAAATCGCCCCCTCGATCCCCAACACCTCACGGGTATCGGCATAGATCCCCACGCCCTTCTCCCACACGTGCTTGATCGACCGGTCGGCGCAGCGAATCCGGTAATTGAGCTCGAACGGCTCCTGCCGTGACAACGCATATTGCACCTCGCGCCACACATAGTCGGCATCCTGCGCCAGGATCAGGCTGTTGTAGGTGAACTCATGGTTGTCCACCAGGCGCTCGGCGGGGTAGCCGGTCAGCTCCAGGCAGCCGGCACTGACGAATTCCATGGTCCAGTCGCGGTTGTTGCGGCCGCGATAGATCAGGCCCGGCATGCTGTCGAGCAAGCTCATGCTGCTGCGCTGGCTGGCCTGCCAGGCGATTTCGCGGCGCTTGTGCGTGGTGACATCGCCAGCCACCAGGTAGAAACCTTGGGGGCCGCGCTTGAGGCTGATCTCGAACCAGCGCAATTCGCCGTTGGGGTGCACAAAGCGCAGGCGCTGGTTGAATGAGGTGTCGGGGCGGCGGCGCAGTTCATTCAGGGCCTGGCGCCATAGCGGGCGGTCTTCCTGATGCACGTAGTCCATCAGGTTGCGCTCCGCGCCGGGCGGGCCCATCAACTCGGCCCAGGCCAGGTTGAAATGGGCGATCTGACCGTTGTCGCGCAGTTGCAATAAGGCGGCGGGAAAGCAATCCATCAAGTCCATTGGCGGCGGCACAAACGCTTCGGGGCTGTCCCTCATCTAGTAGCGCTCCTCGTGTTTCATCAAGGCGCCGCTGTGCACCCAGGCCGCCAGCTCCAGGCGCGAATGCAGGCCAAGCTTCTGCAACAGGCTGCGCACGTAGATTTTCACCGTGCCGTCGCTGATCCCCAGCTCCCGGCCGATCTGTTTGTTGCTCATGCCGGCGGCGATCAGCGCCAGGGTCTGGCCTTCGCGCTCGGTAAGGTTTTCGCTGCCCGCTGCCTCACACGCTTGCGTGGGCTCGGCCTGGTCGGCGAGCAAGGCAATCAGGGTCGAGTCCAGCACGATCGCGCCCTTGTGACAGTTGCGCATATACGCCAATAGCGCATCCGGCTCGGTTTCCTTGAGCACATAACCGCTGGCGCCCAGGCGCAAGGCCGTGAGCAACTCGGCGCGGTCCATGGAGGCGGTGAGCACCACCACCTGGCAATCCAGGCGCAACTGGCGCAGTTCATCCAGCACCTGTAATCCGCTAAGGCCCGGCATGTGCAAATCCAGCAGCACCTGTTGCGGCGTCAGGCTCACGGCCAGGTTGATGCCCTCGCGGCCGCTGGCCGCCTGCCCCACCACTTCGAAGTCGCCGCTGGCATCGAACAACTGCGCCAGGCCCTTGCGAAACAACGGGTGATCATCGATCAGTAATAAGGTCGTGCAGTCCATCGAAACTCCCCTGTGGCAGATCGTGGTGGCGACGCAGGCCAAGGTGCACACGCACCCCGTGCGGGCGGATCGCTTCTATGCTCAGCCGTGCGCCGATGCTGGCGGCGCGCTCGCGGATAATCGCCAGGCCGAAATGGTTGTGCTCGTCGCAGGCCGGGATCAAGCCGATGCCATCGTCTTCCACCGACACCGAGGCGTCGCCATCCTGGGTCTGGCGCAGTTCGATGCGCACGTGGCGCGCGTGGGAGTGCCGCACGGCATTGGCCAGGGCCTCGCGAATGATCTGCAGGATCTGCAATTCGGTTTCCGGGCTCAGGGCGTCGTCGGCCAGGCGGTTGTCGAGTTCGAAGACAATGATGCAGCGCCGCGAGAACTCCGCGACCGAGTCGGCCAGGGCCTGGCGCAGCGAGCGCCCGTCCATGGTCAGGCGCGCACTGGTGATCAGCTCGCGCACCTGGCGTTGCAGTTGGCTCAGGCCGGTGCACAGGTCCTGCAGTGCCGGCTCGCCCAGCTGCGACTGCAAGCCATGGGCCTGGAACGACAGGTAGCCCAACTGCTGCGCCACCGAATCGTGCAGCTCACGGGCCAGGGCGCCGTGGCGGGAGGTCGCCTGTTTGCGCTGCTGCTCACGGTTATGGCTGCGCAGGCGTACGGTCACGCCTACCGCCTGCGCCGCCTCTTCCAGTAACTGGCGCCAACTGGCACCGGCGCGCCGGGGGGTGTCGAGCAGCAATGCGCCCTTTTCACCCTCGGGCAAGGCGCACACCAGACGGTGCACGCCCCGTTGCCGGCACGGTCCGCAGGCTTGAGGGGCGTCCGTCACGCTCGCGTCGCGCCAGGGGCAACGCGCGACCTCCTGGCAGCCGTCGACCCACCCTCGCCGCGTCGGGCCCAGGTCTTCGCCGCCGAGGATCAGGTTAAGCCTGGCAGGCGGCAGCAGTGCGTCGAAACGGTCCAGGAAACCCGACAAGGCACCGTCAGCGTGCAGGGGTAACTCGGCCAACAACCTGCGCACGCTGCGCGCCTGTTCGCGGCGTATAGGCCCCAACCAGAGCGGCCAGCCTTTTGGTCGTGTCAGCACTCTTTGATAACTCCCCGTCCGGTTGCTCTGCATGGTCGAAAGGCCCAGCAACTTCCATGCCCCGAATGGCCGGCGCACAAGGCTTATCTCCAAAGGCATAGCCCTTTTTCCAGATTGAGAAGATTTTCCCCATAGGAAAGTATCTCTCCCAACAGGAAACAAACACACACCGTGGAGAGCCCGCATGACGCCTACCCGCAGCCGCCCCATCGTGGTGATGCAATCAGCCGCCGCCAGCGCAGCGTTCATCAGCGAACTGCACATGCCCGTGCTGTTGAACGGCGAACACCCCGACTTTGCGCGGCGCCTGCAACAGGCGCTGGCCAGCGCCACCGTGGGCTGCCGGCTCTACCTGCTGGGCGACGAAGCCTTTATCTGGCGTGTGCACGGCGAGGCCCGCGCCGCTGGCCTGGAAGACGACGAGATCGACATGACCTGCACCACGCCGGGCCTGCGCCAGGTGTATTGCGCACACTGCGGCCTGACCCAGGCGGCCGGGCCGGAGCCGCTGTTGAACTGCATCGGCTGCCACGTCGGGCTGGAGGTCCGCACGCATTTTTCCCGGCGCCTGGGGGCGTATCTCGGCGTGTGCATCAACCCCGACCAGCCCTACGCGGGGTTCCAGCCATGAGCGCGGCCCTCAAGGTCCAGGTCAGCGCAGCACGCATGCTCACGCCGGTGGTGCGCGAATTCACCCTGACACCCGCCACGGGCAGCCTGCCCGGCTTCTCGCCCGGCAGCCATGTGCAGGTGCACCTGCCGCTGGCCGAAGGCACGGTGCGCAACGCCTATTCACTCACCAGCGATCCGGCGCACCCCCAGCACTACCGCATCGCCGTGCGCCTGCAAGACGCCTCGCGCGGTGGCTCGCAGTACCTGCACAGGCAGGTGCAGGTCGGCGACACCTTGCAGATTTCACCACCGGCCAATCTGTTCGCCCCCCATGGCACCGCGCGCCTGCATATCCTCATCGCCGCCGGGATCGGGATCACGCCGTTCATGGCCTATATCGCCGCGATGGAACAACAGCAGGCCGACTTCGAACTGCATTACCTGTTCCGTCCGGGCCTCAGCGACGCCTATCTCGACGAGTTACAAGAGCGCCTCGGCCCGCGCCTGCACACCTACGATCGGCGCCCGGACCTAGACCGGATCCTCGGCAATCGACCGCTGGGCAGCCACGTCTACACCTGCGGTCCGCAGCCCTTGCTCGAGGCGGTTGAGCAACACGCCGCACGCCTCGGCTGGCCGCTCAAGCGTGTGCATTCGGAAGCCTTCAAGGGCGCACAACCCGGCCAGCCATTCGACCTGCACCTGCTGCGCAGTGGCCGACGCCTGCGGGTCGAGGCCGAGCAAAGCCTGCTCGAAGCCCTGGAACACGCAGGATTACAGGTGCCCAACCTGTGCCGTGGCGGGGTCTGCGGCCAGTGCATCACGCGCCACCAAGGCGGCGCCATCGAACACCGCGACAGCTTCCTCAGCCCGGCCGAGCAGGCCGACTTTCTGATGCCCTGCGTCTCGCGCGGCAGCGGCCCCTGCGTTTCGCTGGACCTATAGGAGTGAGTGCCATGCCCCTGCAAACGAGCCCCGTGCTGAGCTATCGCGACGATTTCAGCTTTCGCAACAGCCCGGCAGCGATCCGGCGTTTTCCCTTTCCCTTTATCGAGGACAGCTACCTGTACTCGGTGAACATCGAACCGGCCATCTCCCGCGACCCCGGCTCGATCTATGAGCACGCCTTCGACATCGACGAGCACTACCGCTCGGAAATGGCCGAGCGCGCCCTGGTGCTGGACAAGGACCCGCGCCGCTACCTGGTGATGCCGCACATGCAAGTGGCGGCCTGGGATGCGCTGCAGATGATCATGGAACACCTGGCCGCCGATTACCCGCAGTCGTTCAGCCTGACGCAAAACGGCGAGCGCTGGCAGTGGCGCAACCACCTGCTGGACATCGACCAGCACTTCATCTTCGGCGATGCCACCAGCCTGCCCTGCGCGCCGCTGGAGTACATCGGCCGTCAGGTACAAGGGGATTTCGCCCTGCTCGACCAGCGCGACGGCGACCTGTACATGGACGCCGGCCTGGTCACCAGCCCGGCCGACTGGTCGCTGGCGTTCGACGCCGGCATGAGTTTCAAGCAATGGCACGCACCAGTGCCCATGGCCCATCAGATGGGCGTGTTCGAACGGGCGCTGAAGTACCTGCTCAACCTGCAGGTCGGCCAGCCGGTGCGGCGCTTGAACTGGACCCTGACCATCAACCCGCGCCTGGATTCGTCGCCGGAAACCTTCCATGAATGGGGCGCCGATCGCGGCCAGATCACCGCGCAGAACGTCGGGCAACAGGTGCACCTGCGGGTCGAGCTGCAAGTGATGGCGCGCCTGCCGCGCAGCCACGCGGTGATGTTCAGCATCCGCACCTACCTGATCAGCCTGGACGAGCTGGTCACGCAACCCGGCTGGGGCTGTCGCCTGCACCGCGTGCTGCGCGACCTGCCCGACCCCATCGCCGACTACAAGGGCATGACCCGCTACCGCCACACGCTGGTCGAGTGGCTGAGCCAGTTCGACCCACAGGCCTGACGCCCCTTCTTCTACGACAAGGAACCTCACATGACCCACTCATGGCGTATTTCTGCATTGGCCGAACGGCACCGCGCCCTCGGCTCCCACCTCGAAGACTGGAACGGCATGGGCACTGCCTGGACCTACAGCAGTGACCTCGCCGACCACCACCAGGCGATCCGCACCCGCGCCGGCCTGATGGACGTGTCCGGCCTGAAAAAAGTCCATTACGTGGGCCCCCACGCCGAGAGCCTGTTGCAGTGGGCCACCACCCGCGACATCGCCAAGCTCTACCCCGGCAAATCGGTGTATGCCTCGATGCTCGATGAGGACGGCAAGTTCGTCGATGACTGCATCGTCTACCGCACCGGCCCCAACGCGTTCATGGTGGTGCATGGCGCCGGCACCGGGCATGAAATGCTCGTGCGCTCGGCCCAGGGCCGGCAAGTGGCGGTGCTGTTCGATGACGACCTGCACGACCTGTCGCTGCAAGGCCCGCTGGCGGTGGATTTCCTCGCCGAACACGTGCCCGGCATCCGCCAGCTGGCGTACTTCCACCACCTGCAAACCCGCCTGTTCGACCGCCCGGTGATGATCTCGCGCACCGGCTACACCGGCGAACGTGGCTATGAGATTTTCTGCAAGGCCGCCGATGCGCCGTTCCTGTGGGACAGCATCCTCGAACAAGGCGCGAGCCTGGGGATCATCCCCTGCGCCTTCACCGCCCTGGACTGGTTGCGGGTGGAAAGCTCGCTGATGTTTTTCCCCTACGACAACTCGCAGATGTACCCCTTCGCCGACCAGAAGGCCGGCGACACCCTCTGGGAAATGGGCCTGGATTTCACTGTTTCACCTGGCAAGAACGCCTTCCGTGGCGCCGAAGAACACCTGCGCCTGCGCGGCCAGGAGCGCTTCAAGATCACCGGTGTGCTGCTTGAGGGCGTCCGCGCCGCCGAAGCCGGCGACACCGTGTGGCAGGGCAACCAGCAAGTCGGCGTGATCACCTGCGGCATGTATTCGCGCCTGAGCAAACGCTCGATGGCCATCGCGCGCATGAGCGTCGCCTGTTCCGAACCCGGTATTGCCTTGCAGGTTCGCGGCAGCCTTGAGGCCAGCGCCAGCACCCACGCCCTGCCCTTCGACGACCCGCAAAAAACCAAGCGCACGGCCAAGGGCTGAACCTTCCTTCACGCAATTCAGGAGCCTTCGATGGACGCCTCCAGCGAACATTACATCCTCAAGATCACCTGCCCGGCGGCGTCCGGGATTGTCGCCGCGATCAGCGTGTGCCTGGCCCAACAGCAGTGCTACATCAGCGAGCTGGCACAGTTCGACGATGAGTTCACCGGGCAGTTTTTCATGCGCGCGGTGTTCCGTTTCAACACCGGCGTGAGCGGCGACATCGACGCCCTGCGCAAAGGCCTCGGCGACCTTGCCGGTGGCTTCGACATGCACTGGCAGTTGTTCAGCTCACGCCAACCGACCCGCGTGCTGCTGATGGTCAGCAAGTTCGACCACTGCCTCACCGACCTGCTCTACCGCCACCGCAAGGGCGAGATGGACATGCACATCACTGCCGTGGTCTCCAATCACCTGGACCTGCGGGCGATGGCCGAACGCGAAGGCATCCGCTTCATCTACCTGCCGATCACCAAGGACACCAAGGCCGGCCAGGAAGCCGAGCTGATGCGCATCGTCGAAGACACCCAGACCGATCTGGTGGTGCTCGCGCGCTACATGCAGATCCTGTCCGACGGGTTGTGCCAGCAACTGTCGGGCCGGGCGATCAATATCCACCACTCGTTCCTGCCCGGTTTCAAGGGCGCCAAGCCCTACCACCAGGCCTATGACCGTGGCGTCAAGCTGATCGGCGCCACCGCCCACTACGTCACCAGCGACCTGGATGAAGGCCCGATCATCGAGCAGGAAATCCAGCGCGTCGACCATACCCACCTGCCCGATTCGCTGGTCGCCATCGGCCGTGACACCGAAACCGTGGCCCTTTCCAAAGCCCTGAAATACCACCTGGAACACCGGGTGTTCATCAACCAGGACAAGACAGTGATCTTTCGCTGAAACCTTCAGGAGGCACGCTCATGACCCTACGTGTAGCAATCATCGGTGCCGGCCCATGCGGCCTGGCGCAACTTCGCGCGTTCCAGTCGGCCCGCGACAAAGGCGCCGCCATCCCTGAGCTGGTGTGCTTCGAAAAACAGCAGGACTGGGGCGGCATGTGGAACTACACCTGGCGCACCGGCCTCGACGAGAACGGCGAGCCGGTGCACGGCAGCATGTACCGCTACCTGTGGTCCAACGGTCCCAAGGAATGCCTGGAGTTCGCCGACTACACCTTCGAAGAGCATTTCGGCCGGCCCATCGCCTCCTACCCGCCGCGCGAAGTGCTGTGGGACTACATCAAGGGCCGCGTGGAAAAGGCCGGCGTGCGCGACTACATCCGCTTCAACAACGTGGTGCGGCAAGTCACCTTCGACGAACAGAGCCAGCGCTTCACCCTCTACGCCCACGACTACACCAGCGACACCTTGACCTGCGAGGAATTCGACTACGTGATCAACGCCTGCGGCCACTTTTCCACGCCCAAGGTGCCGTACTTCGAAGGCTTCGAACAGTTCGCCGGGCGTATCCTGCATGCCCACGATTTTCGCGAGGCGCTGGAGTTCAAGGACAAGGACCTGCTGATCGTCGGCAGCAGCTATTCGGCCGAGGACATCGGCTCGCAATGCTACAAATACGGCGCGCGCAGCATCACCAGTTGCTACCGCAGCGCGCCCATGGGCTATGCCTGGCCGGATAACTGGGAAGAAAAACCGCTGCTCCAGCGCCTGGAAAACAACCGCGCGTACTTTATCGATGGCAGCAGCAAGCACATCGACGCGGTGATCCTGTGCACCGGCTACAAGCACCACTTCCCGTTCCTGCCCGATGAACTGAGCCTCAAGACCGACAACCGCCTGTGGCCGATGAACCTCTACAAGGGCGTGTTCTGGGAACCCAACCCACGCCTGATCTACCTCGGCATGCAGGACCAGTGGTACTCCTTCAACATGTTCGACGCCCAGGCCTGGTATGCCCGCGATGTGATCCTCGGGCGCATTCAACTGCCCGGCCACGCCGACATGGTCGCCGACAGCCAAGCGTGGCACGCACGGGAACAGACCCTGGAAACCAACCAGCAGATGTTCGAGTACCAGGGCGCCTATATCCAGCAACTGGTGGACGCCACCGACTACCCGAATTTCGACATCGCCGCCGTCAACGAAACCTTTCTGCACTGGAAGCACGACAAGGCGGAAAACATCATGGGCTATCGCGACAAGTCCTATCGCTCGCTGATGACCGGCACTCAGTCACCGCCGCACCACACGCCGTGGTTGCAGGCCCTGGATGACTCGATGGCGGCGTACTTGGGTGAGCCCACAACCCCCATCAAGTCGGTCGGCTGATGATGAATGCACCGCGTGTTTCCCATCCCCGTGAACCCGGGCTGTTTGCCCGCGCGCCGAACCTGGAACGCTACCGCGTGGCCGTCGGCGGCGTGACCCTGGTCGACTTGCAGCCTGGCGACGGCCTGCACGTGATCGACGTCGAAGGCCGGCAAACCTGCGCACTGCTGGCCCTCGACGCCGGCGGCCGCAGCGCCCTGGCGAGCTGGGGTCTGAGCGGGTCAACGGCGTGCAGCGTGCCTGGACGTATCGGCCAGGCACTCCTGCGGCGCGGCATCGACGCACAGGCATTGCCGCTGGCTGCCTCGCTGTGGGACGCCGACAGCCCGCCCGGCCACAGCCGACAGTTTGTCGCCGAGGACGCGCTGCTGGTAATCGTCGCCGCCCCCGCCGAGGCCACCGCCGTCGACCGGCAATACCGGCCCAGCGAGCTGCGCCTGCTGGTGACGCGGGCCAACCCCTCGCCGCTGCTGGTACCGGCCCTGCCCGAACCGTTGGGCGATGTACTCGACGAATTCACCCTGCGCGCGGGCACGGCCCACAGCTACACCGTCGCCAAAGGGCAGTACATCCAGGTGCTGGACGTCGCAGGCCGCCAGTGTTCGGACTTCGTCGCCCTCGACCGGCGAGCCCTGGATCGCGGCGTCGAGCTGGACCTGGACCAGACCGTCACGCGCACCCTGAACGGCAGCGCCTACCCGGCACCGGGGCTGTTCTCGAAGTTTTTCGACCGCCATATGCAACCGATGCTGGAGGTGGTGCAAGACACCGTCGGGCGCCACGATTCATTCGCCCTGGCCTGCGCGGCGCGCTACTACGAAACCCATGGCTATTTCGGGCACGACAACTGCAGCGACAACCTCAGCCGCGTCCTCGCCCCCCATGGCGTGCAGGCGCGCAACGGCTGGCCGGCGATCAATTTCTTCTTCAACACCGGTATCGACGCGCACCAGCAGATGACCCTGGATGAACCCTGGTCACGGCCCGGCGATTACGTGCTGCTGCGGGCCATGACCGACCTGCTGTGTGGCAGTACCTCGTGCCCGGATGACATTGACCCGGCCAATGGCTGGAACCCGACCGACATCCATGTCCGCATCTACAGCGAGAAGGAGCGTTTTTCCATCGCCATGAGCACTCGAACCACGGCGGATGCCGACCCGATCCTCACCCGTGAGTCCGCGTTTCACTCACGTACCCGCGCCCTCACCGGCAGCTTCACCGACTACCGCAACTGGTGGCTGCCGCTGCGCTACGACGGTTACGGCGTCACCGAGGAATACCTCGGTTGCCGCGAACGGGTGGCGGTGATGGACCTGACCGCCCTGCGCAAATTCGAAATCATCGGCCCCGACGCCGAAGCCCTGTTGCAGTACTGCCTGACCCGTGACGTACGGCGCCTCGCGGTAGGCCAGGTGGTGTATTCGGCGATGTGCCATGCCCACGGCGGCATGCTCGACGACGGCACCCTGCTGCGCCTGGGCCCCGACAACTTCCGCTGGATCTGCGGCGAAGACTACGCCGGCGTGTGGTTGCGCGAACAGGCACAGAAACTGGGCATGAAGGTGTGGGTCAAGTCCGCCAGCGAACAGATTCACAACCTGGCGGTGCAGGGGCCGCTGAGCCGCGAGCTGCTCAAGCAGATGGTCTGGACTGCGCCCACGCAACCGAGTGTGGAAACCCTCGGCTGGTTTCGCTTCCTGGTCGGTCGGCTGGACGGTTTCGACGGCTGCCCGTTGATGATTTCGCGCACCGGCTACACCGGCGAACTGGGCTTTGAGGTGTGGTGCCAGCCCGAAGACGCCGAACGGGTCTGGGACCGCATCTGGCAACTCGGCCAACCCTTGGGCCTGGTGCCCCTGGGCCTGGAAGCCCTGGACCTGCTGCGCATCGAAGCCGGGCTGATTTTCGCCGGCTACGAGTTCAGCGACCAGACCGATCCGTTCGAGGCCGGTATCGGTTTCAGCGTGCCGCTCAAGAGCAAGACCGATGACTTTATCGGTCGCGACGCCCTGCTGCGGCGCAGCGCCCATCCCAGCCACAAGCTGGTCGGCCTGCACCTGAGCGGCAACGAGACCGCCCACCATGGCGACCCGGTGTACCAGGGCCGGGCCCAGGTCGGGGTGATCACCAGTGCCTGCCGCTCACCGCTGCTGGCCAGCAATATCGCGCTGTGCCGGGTCGACGTGAGCTGCGCCGAGCCCGGCACTGAACTTGAGATTGGCAAAGTCGATGGCCTGCAGAAGCGCATCAGCGCCACGGTCAGCGCAGCGATTTTCTACGACCCGGACAAAAGCCGGGTGCGTAGCTGATCGTCCCGAAACGGGTGTGCCACCCCATTTTGACTGCCCCAACCTAACCGCTATTCAGACATGGGAATACGAAGATGGAAGCGACGACGTTCGAGGCTGTACCGCAGGCTGCCGGCTCGGTGGGCAGCCTGCACCGCAAGATCGATTGGCGCGGGGCATTCTGGGTCGCCAGTGGTGTGCCCGCGCTGGTGTTGTTCTCCATCGGTGCGATTGCCGCCACGGTGGGCAAACCGGCGTGGATCGTGTGGATCGTGTCGATCCTGTTCGGGTTTATCCAGGCCTTCACCTACGCCGAGATCGCCGGGCTGTTCCCGCACAAATCCGGCGGCGCCTCGGTGTACGGCGCGGTGGCCTGGGTGCGCTACAGCAAGCTGATCGCACCGGTGTCGGTGTGGTGCAACTGGCTGGCCTGGTCGCCGGTTCTGTCCATCGGTTCGGGGCTGGCGGCGGGGTATATCCTCACGGCGCTGTTTCCCGCCGATGCGCTGATCAACACCTGGCAACTGACCCTGCTGGACCTGGGCTGGGTGAAAAGCGGTCTGTCGTTGCGCATCAACGCGACGTTCGCCATTGGTTTGTTGATTTTGCTCACGGTGTTTGCCGTGCAGCACGGCGGCATCCTGCGGTCGGCGCGCCTGACCCTGGTGCTCGGCGTCACCTCGTTGATTCCACTGCTGCTGGTGGGCGTGGTGCCGTTGTTCACCGGGGATGCGACCCAGGCCAACTTCCTGCCGCTGTACCCCCTGGCCCATGACGCGGCCGGGCAAGTCATCGATGGACCGTGGGATATATCCGGCTGGTCACTGATGGCCGGTGGGCTGTTCATGGCGGCGTGGTCCACCTACGGCTTTGAAACGGCGGTGTGCTACACCCGTGAGTTCAAGGACCCCAAGCGCGACACCTTCAAGGCGATCTTCTACGCCGGCCTGCTGTGCATCCTGGTGTTTACCCTGGTGCCGCTGGCATTTCAAGGCAGCCTCGGACTGGGCCAACTGGTGACGCCGGCGGTGCTCGACGCCAGTGGCGCAACCGTGACGCCCGCGGTGTACAGCGGCCTGCTCTCGCCGGCGATCTACAGCGGCATGGGCGTTGGCCAGGTGCTGGCCGACAGCATCGGCGGCGGCAAGGTGGTGGCCAATATCGTATTGATCATGCTGGTGCTGGCGACGTTGCTGGCGATCATGACCTCGATGTCCGGTTCGTCGCGCACCCTGTATCAGGCTTCGGTGGATGGCTGGCTGCCCAAGTACCTGGGGCGCACCAACGAACATGGCGCGCCGACGGCGGCGATGTGGACCGACCTGTCGTTCAACCTGCTGCTGTTGCTGATGTCGGACTACGTGTTCGTGCTTGCGGCGTCCAACGTCAGCTACATCATCTTCAACTTCCTCAACCTCAATGCCGGCTGGATCCACCGCCTGGACCGCCCCGACTGGGTGCGCCCGTACAAAGCCCCCACCGTGCTGCTGGCGGCCGGCGGCGTGCTGAGTTTCGTCAACCTGGCCTGCATGGGCCTGGGCGCGGACATCTGGGGCGCAGGCACGCTGGTCACCGGCTTGCTGTTGGCGCTGCTGATCCTGCCGGTGTTCTGCTACCGCCACTATGTTCAGGACAAGGGCCGCTTCCCCGCCGCCATGCTCACTGACCTGTATATCCAGGCCGATGACGGCCAACGCCGCGCCGGCTGGCTGCCCTATGCCACGCTGGTCGCCGGTGTGCTGGTGGTGTATGCCTGCCATCAACTGGTAGCCTGAGCCTTCTGGCCTGCCTATGGCTGAGGGATTCCTATCCCTCAGCGCCTTATTTCCCCAGACAACGGTGACGCTTTTGACCAGCTCTCTCCCCACGCTTGCCCGCGATATCGACGGCAAGGCCATCTCTGCCCAGGTGCTCGACGAGGTTCGCGAAGAGGTCCTGCTGCTTGCCTCGCAGCAAATCTACCCGGCCCTGGCGGTATTGCTGGTGGGCGATGACCCGGCCAGCCACGTCTACGTGCGCAATAAACTGCTGCGGGCCAAGGAAGTCGGGATTCGCTCCCTGGAATACCGGCTGCCGGAGGATGCCAGCCAGACGCAAGTGCTCGACCTGCTTGCCCAGTTGAATGCCGATGCGACGGTCAACGGCATCCTGGTGCAGTTGCCGCTGCCGGCGCATATCGACGAAGCGGCGGTGATCCACGCGATCGACCCGATCAAGGATGTCGATGGCTTCCACCGCGAAAACGTCGGCGGCCTGGTGCAAGGCATCGAAGTGCTCACGCCCTGCACACCCAGCGGCTGCATGCGCCTGCTGCACGAAACTTGCGGCGACTTGAGCGGCTTGCACGCGGTGGTGATCGGGCGTTCGAACATTGTCGGCAAACCCATGGCAACCCTGCTGCTGCAGGCCAACTGCTCGGTCAGCGTGGTGCACTCGCGCAGCATCGATGCACCGGCGCTGTGCCGTTTGGCCGACATCGTCGTCGCCGCCGTAGGCCGGCCGCAGTTGATCGATGCCAGTTGGCTCAAGCCCGGCGCAGTGGTGATTGATGTGGGGATCAACCGCATCACCACCGAGACCGGCACGCGGTTGGTGGGGGATGTGGATTACGCCAGCGCACGCACCGTTGCCAGCGCAATCACGCCAGTGCCCGGCGGTGTGGGGCCGATGACGATTGCCTACCTGCTGAAGAACACCCTGGTGGCGAGCCAGCTGCAACGCAGCAAGGCAAATGCGGAAGGGGACTTGCCCCCAATGGCCGTAGCTCAGCTACAACCAAGCTGACTGACAGACCGCTGTAGGCGAGGTATCCACAACGGTAACCACGATGCGAAGCGAGCCGCTCTTGATCTTGCTTTAGATCTTGATCTTGATCTCAGGCGCCCCGTTAACCACGCTGGCCGGAATCCGATAGTGATTTGGGGAGTAAACCGGCAGGGATGCCGGTTTAGCCGCCCCGCGCCATGGATGGCGCGTGGCGGCGGCCCCCCAAATCACTGTCGGATTACGGGCACACCGAGCCTGGGCGAGGTGCCGAGTGGTGGGGCAAGAGCCCTTTTGGTTACTTTTGGGGCTCTTTTCCAAAAGTGACCCGCTGTAAGAGCGGAACCCTAAGTGGCCGTTACCGCAGCAACGGATATGTACTCATTCCAACTCCAACAAATGGTCGGCCCAAAGGCCGCCATCGGGAGCAAGTCGAATCGTCGCACCGCCCCTCCCACATTTTGAGCTGCGTTTACTCAGGGGGAATGATCAGTGGTTGTAGGCCCGCTCATTATGCTCGGCCAGGTCCAACCCCATCTCCTCCACCGACTCATGGGCACGCAACCCGACCAGGGCATTGACCACCTTGAGGATGATCCAACTGATCACAAAGCAGTACACCGTGGTCAGCAGCACACCCTTGAGCTGGGCAACTACCTGAGCGCCCATGGTCACACCTTCCACCAGGCCACCCATGGACGGTACACAGAACACACCGGTCAACACCGCGCCGATCATCCCACCAATGCCGTGCAGGCCGAACACGTCGAGGCTGTCGTCGTAGCCGAAGCGGCGCTTCAACACCGTCACGCTCAAATAACAGAACACCCCGCACAGCAAGCCGATGGCCAACGCACCGCCGACGCCCACGTAGGCACACGCCGGGGTGATCCCCACCAGACCGGCCAACGCGCCGCTGGCCAGGCCGAGGGCACTGGGCTTGCCGACCTTGAACCACTCGGTAAACATCCAGCCCAGAATCCCGGCGCAGGCGCCCAACTGAGTGTTGAGCATGACGATGCCCGAGGTGCCGCTGAGGCCGCCACCGGAGCCGATATTGAAGCCGAACCAGCCGACCCAGAGCATCGCCGCGCCGGCCATGGTCAGGCTGAGGTTATGCGCCGGCATCGGCGTGTTCTGGTAGCCCTTGCGCTTGCCGAGGATCAGGCACGCAGCGAGCGCAGCCACACCGGCATTGATGTGCACGGCGGTGCCGCCGGCAAAATCGAGCACGCCCCAGTTATGCATCAAGGCCCCCGAACCGCCCCAGACCATATGCGCCACCGGGGCATAGACCAGGGTGAACCAGAGGGCCATGAACAGCAGCGCCGCCGAGAATTTCATGCGTTCGGCAAAGGCGCCGGCGATCAGCGCCGGGGTGATGATGGCGAAGGTCATCTGGAAGGTCACGAACACCCCTTCCGGAATATCCCCCACCAGGCTTTCCGGGGTCATGCCCGCCAAAAAGGCGCGGCTCAGGCCGCCGACAAAACTGTTGAAGGTCACCTGCCCTTCGACCATGCCGGTGGTGTCGACCACCATGCTGTAGCCGTAGATCACCCACAGCACGCCCACCAACCCGGCAATGCCGAAGCACTGGGTGAACAACGAGAGCATGTTTTTCGCACGGACCAGGCCGCCGTAGAACAACGCAAGCCCCGGCAAGCACATGAACAGCACCAGCACGGCGGCGGTGACCATCCAGGCGGTGCTGCCGGTGTTCAAGGTGGGGGCGTCGGCGGCCTGGGCCAAGGGTGCAAAGGCACTGGCCACCAATAAACCGGAGAGGGATTTGCCGAGAAGACGATTGACCATGTTCAAAGCTCCTGCAAAAGAAATGGGAAGTGTCGGGCAGCGAGCAGTTGTTGTTTGGAGAGCCTCTAGGCGGGCTCCTTGATTTGCCTATCTATTGTGGCGAGGGAGCTTGCTCCCGCTGGGGTGCGAAGCAGCCCTAAAAAGCCGGCTCCAGCTGCGCTGTCGAACGGGAGCAAGCTCCCTCGCCACAGGTTCTTCTCCCGCCTCAGTAACCGCTACCCGAACCCGGCACCCAACTGGTCCCCGCCAGCGGCACCCGCGCCATGGCGGCCGATTCCACTGTCAGCGCCACCAGGTCCTCGGGGTCGAGGTTGTGCAGGTGCGATTTGCCGCACGCACGGGCCATGGTCTGCGCCTCCAGCACCATCACCCGCAGGTAGTTGGCCAACCGCCGCCCGCCTTCCACCGGGTCGAGGCGCTTGGACAGCTCCGGGTCTTGCGTGGTGATGCCGGCCGGGTCGCGGCCGTTCTGCCAGTCGTCGTAGAAGCCGGCGGCCGAGCCGATCTTTTTCAGTTCCGCGTCCAGCCGTGGGTGGTTATCGCCCAGGGCAATGAGCGCCGCCGTGCCGATGGCGACCGCATCCGCGCCCATCGCCATGGCCTTGGCCACATCGGCACCGTTGCGAATCCCGCCCGACACGATCAACTGGACCTTGCGGTGCATGCCCATCTCTTGCAAAGCCTGTACCGCTTGCGGGATGGCCGACAAAATCGGGATGCCCACATGCTCGATAAACACTTCCTGGGTCGCGGCAGTCCCGCCTTGCATGCCGTCGAGCACGATCACATCGGCACCGGCCTTGACCGCCAGCTTCACGTCGTAATACGGCCGGCTCGCGCCGATTTTCACGTAGATCGGTTTTTCCCAATCGGTGATTTCGCGCAGCTCGGCAATCTTGATCGCCAGGTCATCCGGGCCGGTCCAGTCCGGGTGGCGACAGGCGCTGCGCTGGTCCACGCCGATCGGCAAGGTGCGCATGCCGGCCACACGCTCGGTGACTTTCATGCCGAGCAACATGCCGCCACCCCCGGGCTTGGCGCCCTGGCCGAGGACGATCTCGATGGCATCGGCCTTGCGCAAGTCATCCGGGTTCATGCCGTAGCGTGATGGCAGGTACTGATACACCAGGTGCTGGGACTGGCCGCGCTCTTCCGGGGTCATGCCGCCGTCACCGGTGGTGGTGCTGGTGCCGGCGATGGTCGCGCCACGGCCCAGGGCCTCCTTGGCGTTGGCCGACAACGCACCGAAACTCATGCCGGCGATGGTCACCGGGATCTTCAGGTGGATCGGCTTCTTGGCGAAGCGGTTGCCGAGGATCACATCGGTGCCGCACTTCTCGCGATAGCCTTCCAGCGGGTAGCGCGACACGCTGGCGCCGAGCAGCAGCAAGTCATCGAAGTGCGGCAGCTTGCGCTTGGTGCCGCCACCGCGAATGTCGTAGATGCCGGTTTCGGCGGCACGCTGGATTTCCTGGATGGTCAGGCGGTCGAAGGTGGCCGACTCGCGCAGGACCGGAGGGGTTTGTTCAGTCATGGTGGAGCTCCTGATCAGTACGCGGAGGCGTTATCGACTTTGAAGTTGTAGAGTTGACGGGCCGAGCCGTAGCGCTTGAAATCCGCCGCCTGGTGGGCGAAACCGGCGCGGTCGAGCAGCTCCTGCAACTCTTGCAGGTGCTCGCTGCGCATCTCTTTTTCGACGCAGTCCGAGCCCAGGGACTCCACCGTGCCTTTCACGTAGATGTGGGTTTCATAGAGCGAATCGCCCAGCGCATCGCCGGCGTCGCCGCACACCACCAGGCGCCCGGCCTGGCCCATGAAGCAGCTCATATGGCCAATGCTGCCGCCGACGACGATGTCGATGCCCTTCATGGAAATCCCGCAACGCGCGCCCGCGTCGCCCTCGATCACAAGCAAACCGCCATGGGCCGTGGCCCCGGCCGCCTGGGACGCGCTGCCTTTGACGCGCACCGAGCCGGACATCATGTTCTCGGCGCAGCCCACGCCGACATTGCCGTGCACGGTGATCGACGCCTGCTGGTTCATGCCTGCGCAGTAATAACCGGCGTGGCCCTCGATATCGATGGACACGGCCTGGTTCACCCCTACCGCGAGGTTGTGCTTGCCGTTGGAATGGGTCACGCGCCACTCGTTGTCGATGGCCTGGGCGTGCAGCGCCTGGTTGAGGTCACGCACGGTGGCGGTGGAAAGATCGATGGTTTTCATGTGTGCGCTCCTTAAGCTGACTGGCGTTCCCAGATGTACAACGTGGCCGGTGCCGGCTCCCAGATCCGCGCGTTCTCGATGCCCGGCAGGCTCGACAGCGCCTGGTACTCGGAGGCCATGGCGACGTAGTCGTCGGTCTCGGCGAGGATCGCCGGCTTGCACGCAATCGGGTCGCGGATCACCGCAAAACCGTTGCGCGTGCCGATGGCGAAGGTGAAGAAACCGTCGAGGTCTTCCAGGGAATGGTCCAGCGCCTCTTTGAGCGAGTCGCCCTGTTGCAGGCGCCAGGTCAGGTAGCCGGCGGCGACTTCGGTGTCGTTGTCGGTTTCGAAGTGGATACCTTCGCGCTTGAGTTCCTGGCGCAGGCGGAAGTGGTTGGACAGCGAGCCGTTGTGCACCAGGCACAGGTCGGCGCCGGTGGAAAACGGGTGGCTGCCCTCCATGGTCACCGCGCTTTCCGTGGCCATGCGGGTGTGGCCGATGATGTGGCTGCCCTGCATGTTTGCCAGGCCGAAGCGCTGGGAAATCTCCTGGGGCAGGCCCATGCCCTTGAGGATCTCGATGCTCTGCCCGGCGCTCATGATACGCACGCTCGGCGCCAGTTCGGCCAGGGCCAGGCGCACCGGAGCTTCGTCGGCGTGGATCTTCAATACGGCGGCGCTGGCGTTCTGGAACCAGTCCAGGGAACAGCCGAGGCGCCCTTCCAGCTCGCCCATCAAGCCTTTCCAATCGAAGGCTTCGGTGGTGGCTTGCAGGGTCAGCTTGACCCAGCCATCGGCGACTTCATCGCCGTAGATGGCGAAACCGGCGCTGTCCGGGCCACGGTCGGTCATGGCTTGCAGCATGGGTTCAAACAGCTTGCCGAGCTGGGGTTCCAGCTGCGGATTCTTCAGGTACAGGCCTACGATTCCACACATAACAAGTCTCCGTCACACGGTGTCAGAAAAATTCGGTATAGCGCTGGATTTCCCAGTCGCTCACATGGCGGCTGTACTCCACCCACTCCATGCGCTTGAGCTTGATGAACTCGCCCACGATCTGCGGGCCGAGCATTTCGGCGAACAGCGCGTCGGCTTCCAGCGCGTCGCAGGCTTCCTTGAGGGATTGCGGCAGGGTCTTGATGCCGCGCTCGGCGATCTGCTCGAGGCTCAGGCTGTAGAGGTTTTCGTTGCAGACGTGGTCGATTTCCAACTGGCGATCAATACCGTCCAGGCCCGCGGCGATGATCGCAGCGCTGACCAGATAGGGATTGCAGCCGGCATCCGGCAGGCGGAACTCCAGGCGGCCATACGGCACGCGCACCATGGCCGAGCGGTTGTTGGCGCCAAACGCAATAAAGGCCGGGGCCCAGGTGGCGCCGGACAACGAGTTGCCGACCACCAGGCGCTTGTAGGAGTTGACCGTGGGCGCGGCGAACGCACACAGCGCCGGGCCATGGGCGAGCAAGCCGGCGGCGAAGTGATAGGCGAGTTTCGACAGGCCCATGCCGCTCGGGTCGCTGGCGTCATGGAACAGGTTTTTGTTCTCGGCGCTGCTGATCGACAGGTGAAAGTGCATGCCATTACCGGCGCGTTTCGGGTCGGGCTTGGGCATGAAGGAGCAGATCATGCCCAGGTCATTGGCGATCTCGCCGGCGGCCATGCGGAAGAAGGTGAAACGGTCGGCGGAGGTCAAGGCGTCGCTGTAGGTGTAATTGATCTCGAACTGGCCGTTGGCGTCTTCATGGTCGATTTGATAGACCTCGAAATCCACCGCCTGCAAGGCTTCGGTCAGGCGCTCGAGAAACACACGCGAACGCGACAGGCCCTTGTAGTCGTAGCAAGGCTTGTCGAGGTTGTCGCTGGGGTCTACCAATTGCAACTTGCCCTGCTCGTCGCGGCGCATCAGGTTGAACTCGGGCTCCAGGCCGGTGTTAAGCGTCCAGCCCTTGTCCTGCAGGCGCTGCACTTGTTGCTGCAACACGTAGCGGCTGTCGTAGGGATGAGGCTTGCCGTCGACATGCCCGACGCACACCACGCGCCCATAACCTGGCTGCCAGGGTACCGGGGTCAAGGTCGACAGATCGCCACGCGCCATGAAGTCCGGGCCGTGGGGCTCCATACCCATGCCACTGATGGCAAACCCGGCAAACCCCGCGCCCTCTTCGGCCACGGTCTTGAGCCCGCAGATGGGCACCGACTTGGTCTTGGCCGCACCGTGTATATCCACAAACTGCGCAAGCACGTACTTGATCCCGTGCTTGTCGATGAGGCGCTGGGTTTCTGCTGGCAACATTGCGTGTCACTCCTCGCGAAAGGCAAAACCGTGTGGGTGGGCCTAGGCTTTCTTTTTATTCCTAAAAAGAAAGTTAGTTTCCCTACAGGAATGCAATACCCTTGCCAGATACGTGGTCGACACATCGAAGTGGGTGGAGCTGCGCTTTTGTGCTGTATATATGGGAAAATTCTTTTCCCCGCAGGAATACGTACAGCGGGGTGGCCTTCAAGCGCCAGACCTTGCACTTTCCCAGTGCGAAAATAATATTACTGAACGGAAACCGTGCAGGAGCCGATGATCATGTCCACCGAAACCGCCCCGCGCCTCAAGCTCGAGCAATACCTGGGGCTGCAGATCAAACGCCAGCGCCAGGCCCAGGACCTGAAGCTGTCCGACGTGGCGAAGATTGCCGATATCAGCCAGGGCATGTTGAGCAAGATCGAGAACGCCCAGGTCTCCACCAGCCTCGATACCTTGAGCCGCCTGTGCGATGTGCTCGGGCTGCCGTTATCGAAGTTATTCAGCGAATACGACCAGCAGGATGGCAGCGCCTTGCTGGTCAAGGCTGACCAGGGCATGGAAGTGGTGCGCCGGGGGACCGAGAAAGGGCATACCTATCACCTGCTCAACCACACGCGCGGACCGAAGAAGAGCTTCGAGGCGTACATGGTCAGCATGGATGACGCCAGTGAGGAGTTTCCGACCTTTGCCCATCCAGGGACGGAGTTTTTGCATTTGCTGGAGGGGGAGTTGATTTATCGGCATGGCAACCAGCTGTATCGGATGGAGGCCGGGGACAGCTTGACGTTTGAGGGCGAGATTCCGCACGGGCCGGAGCAGTTGGTGCGGGTGCCGATTCGGTTGTTGTCGATCATGAACTACGGCAACGACAAGGAGTAATCCGAACTCGCGATACACCTGAAGCACAGAGATTCAACTGTGGGAGGGGGCTTGAACTGGTCAAGTAATCTTGGACACTGATTAAGGTTCACGCCGCCAACCTTTCCTTCACGACCGGCGACCGGTAGTCGTT
>NZ_VIUN01000023.1:0-61746 GCF_007828335.1 Pseudomonas sp. SJZ103 | reverse complement strand
TTTGAATTCTTCGGGATAACGCGGGTTGCTCATGGCACCTCCTGATTGGCCTCATTTTAAGGCATGGAGGTGTCTACGAAACCCGGGGCGATTCAAGGTCGAGCGCTCGACAGTCACAAAACTGGTCATCACCGGCGCGCCATTGCTTCGGCTGGGCTTCATCAATCTTAAAACGCGACAGGATATGCGGCAGCAAACCGCAGGGGCATGTTGCCTCCTTGATGTAGCCCTTTCCCCTCTGAATAAGCCTGCCGGAAACCGGTGGGCTACTCTCCGCCACCCCGCGCGGCCAGGACCACACATGTCAGCAGCAGAACAACTCAACGACGGATCGATCCGCATCCGGTTTATGTGGAACGGCAGCCGGCGCAGTGAAACGCTCCACTACCCAAGCGCAACAAAAAGGAGGTTGACCCCTTTACGCTGGAATAAGCAGACCAGATAGCGAAGATGTACGAGCACGATCACTGGCCCAATACGATTTATTGAGCGCTTCGTTTTGTTGAATGATAGCCCCCTGCAAAGCCCTCTATTCGCCAGGGAAAGCAGCTGAGCGCGCGAAAAAAACAAAGGTCAGGTGCTGGAAACACCTTCCATTTTCCCGCCGCCAACGAGCTCGGAGTACGTCAAGCAGGCATCCGACCTGCACCCGCAATGGCTTGCCACATTCAGAGCGCTGAATATCCCTCGTCGGCCGCCATACAACTGTCGCCTCACATATGCGACAATGCGCGCCAAATTCCAACACACATCCCCCATTTTTTGCTCAGCGACCGGGTTTCGCGCCTTGATGTCGCTGTTGATGCATGCCTGAAGGCTCCTGCCGCCACGCTCGCAACCCATTGATAGGTAAAGTAATTGATCTCCACAGCTAACATCACCATGCAGTTCGGCGCCAAGCCGCTCTTTGAGAACGTCTCGGTCAAGTTCGGCGCCGGCAACCGGTATGGTCTGATCGGTGCCAACGGTTGCGGCAAGTCGACCTTCATGAAAATCCTCGGCGGCGACCTCGATCCGTCCGGTGGCCAGGTCATGCTGGAGCCGAATGTGCGCCTGGGTAAGCTGCGCCAGGACCAGTTCGCCTACGAAGAATTCACCGTGCTCGACACCGTGATCATGGGCCACGAAGAGCTGTGGAAGGTCAAGGCCGAGCGCGACCGTATCTACTCGCTGCCGGAAATGAGCGAAGACGACGGCATGGCCGTGGCCGAGCTGGAAACCGAGTTCGCCGAGATGGACGGCTACACCGCCGAATCCCGTGCTGGTGAGTTGCTGCTGGGCCTGGGCATTCCCCTGGAACAGCATTTCGGCCCGATGAGCGAAGTGTCCCCCGGCTGGAAACTGCGTGTATTGCTGGCCCAGGCGCTGTTCTCCGACCCGGAAGTGCTGTTGCTCGACGAACCGACCAACCACTTGGACATCAACACCATCCGCTGGCTGGAAAACATCCTGACCCAGCGCTCCAGCCTGATGATCATCATCTCTCACGACCGTCACTTCCTGAACAGCGTGTGCACCCACATGGCTGACCTGGACTACGGCGAGCTGCGCCTGTTCCCGGGCAACTACGACGAGTACATGACCGTGGCGACCCAGTCCCGCGAGCAACTGCTGTCGGACAACGCGAAGAAGAAAGCGCAGATCTCCGAGCTGCAATCCTTCGTCAGCCGCTTCTCGGCCAACGCCTCGAAAGCCAAGCAGGCGACCTCCCGTGCCAAGGCGATCGACAAGATCCAGCTGGCCGAGGTCAAGCCTTCGAGCCGCGTGAGCCCGTTCATCCGTTTCGAACAAACCAAAAAGCTGCACCGCCAGGCGGTCATCGTCGAGCGCATGGCCAAAGGCTTCGACGGCAAGCCGCTGTTCAAGGACTTCAGCTTCCAGGTTGAAGCCGGCGAGCGTGTGGCGATCATCGGCCCGAACGGTATCGGCAAGACCACCCTGCTGCGCACCCTGGTCAACGAACTGACTCCAGATGCCGGCAGCATCAAGTGGACCGACGCGGCAGAACTGGGCTACTACGCCCAGGATCACGCGAGTGACTTCGAAAACGACATGAGCCTGTTCGACTGGATGGGCCAGTGGACCCAAGGCGAGCAAGTGATCCGTGGCACCCTGGGGCGCATGCTGTTCTCCAACGACGAGATCCTCAAGTCAGTCAAGGTGATCTCCGGTGGTGAGCAAGGCCGCATGCTGTTCGGCAAGCTGATCCTGCAAAAGCCGAACGTGCTGATCATGGACGAACCGACTAACCACTTGGACATGGAATCCATCGAGGCGCTGAACCTGGCGCTGGAGAACTACCCGGGCACGCTGATCTTCGTCAGCCATGACCGTGAGTTCGTATCGTCCCTGGCCACCCGCATCATCGAGTTGAGCGCCAACGGCGTGATCGACTTCAGCGGTACCTACGACGACTACCTGCGCAGCCAAGGCGTGGTGTTCTAAAAGTAGTGACCTGAAACTGTGGGGAACAGGCTCGTTGTGGCGAGCGGGCTTTTGTGGCGAGCGGGCTCGCCACAAAAGCCGGTTTCTCAGTCAAAGTAGTTAGCCTGCTTCCTTTTCCCCCAAGCCCTTGCCATGATGCGCTCACCGCCCGCCCGCGAACGAGTGCCCATGTCTGCCGCCGCCCCCAGTTCACTGTCGATCACCCTGCAGATCGTCTCCATCGTCTTCTACACCTTCATCGCCTTTATCTGCATCGGCCTGCCGATTGCGGTAATCCCGGGCTATGTCCATGAGCAACTGGGCTTCAGCGCGGTGGTGGCCGGGATCACCATTGGCTCCCAGTACCTCGCAACCCTGCTCAGCCGTCCCATGGCCGGACGCATGTCCGACAACGTCGGCACCAAGCGCGCGATTGTGCTGGGGCTGGCGGGGATCCTGATCAGCGGTGTATTGACGTTTTTCGCCACCCTGGTGGACAGCCTGCCCAACCTGAGCCTGGGGATTCTGATCGCCGGCCGGCTGCTGCTGGGCGTGGCCCAGGGCCTGATCGGCGTGGGCACCATCAGTTGGTGCATGGGCCAGGTGGGTGCCGAACATACCGCGCGATCGATTTCGTGGAATGGCATTGCCTCCTACGGCGCCATCGCCATCGGCGCGCCGCTCGGAGTGGTGATGGTCGCCGAATATGGCTACACCAGCCTGGGTATCGCGCTGTCGGTATTGGCGGCGCTGGGCCTGGTGCTGATCCGCAACAAACCCTCGGTGCCGGTGGTGCGCGGCGAGCGCCTGCCGTTCTGGGCGGTGTTCGGGCGCATCGCACCGTTTGGTGCCAGCCTGTGCCTGGCGTCCATCGGCTACGGCACCCTGACCACCTTTATCACCCTGTATTACCTCAATCGCGGCTGGGTCGGCGCGGCGTACTGCCTCACGGTGTTTGGCGTGTGTTTTATCGTCTCGCGGCTGGTGTTCATCTCGGCGATCAGCCGTTTTGGCGGCTTCAGGGCGGCGATTGCGTGCATGATCATCGAGACCTTGGGCCTGACGTTACTGTGGCTGGCGCCGTCCACCGGCGTGGCCTTGATCGGTGCGGGGCTGACCGGCTTTGGTTTGTCGCTGGTATACCCGGCACTGGGCGTGGAAGCCATCAAACAGGTGCCAAACAGCAGCCGCGGTGCGGGCCTGAGTGCGTATGCGGTGTTTTTCGACCTGGCCCTGGCGATTGCTGGGCCATTGATGGGTGCCGTGGCGTTGAACCTGGGTTACAGCTGGATCTTCTTCTGCGCGGCGCTGTTGTCGGTCACGGCGTTGGGCGTGACCTTGCTGCTCAAGCGCCGCGCTTACTGATCGGCGGTCTGCAAGCCGGCGCGGGTAGATTGGCCGAGGGTGTGGGTGAAAAAACGCCCGGCTTCGGAAATCAGGTCGCGGTGGATGCCTTCACGGTCGACGCCGTCGGCATCGGTGCAGATCGCCGGCATCGCGGCCAATTGGTCGCTGTCGCACGGAGCCATGAACACGAAGTGCCCTGCCCCCGCCAGCAACTTGAAGTCCGGTGGTTCCGGCAGCTTGCGCGCCAGGGCGGCGGCGTTTTTGTCTACCGCCACCAGCTTGTCGCCGTCGCCGCTGTAGAGCAGCACCGGCAAGTGCACATCCGCCAGGGTGTGGCGGCCGAACATCAGGCTCAATGGCGCCATCAACATCAACGAATGAATGCGCGGGTCGGATTGTGGTTGGAGGTCGTCACGGTCCACCACCAGTTCACCTTTGGTGGTGCAGGCATCGCGATCTTCGGGGCGTTCCTGGCAATAGCGGCGCAGGCGATCGAAATCCGGCTTGGCCCCCGCCAGGATCAACGCGGTCTCGCCACCGGCCGAATAGCCGATAACGCCCACCTGATCGACGTTGACGAACGGCGACAGCATCGGGTCGGCCAAGGTCGCGGTGATCGCTTCGGAAATCTGGATCGGCCGGCCGTACAGGTTACTTACCGTGCCCAGGCGGCTGTGGTCCTTGTAGTTATCGCCGGGGTGCAATACCGCGACCACCACAAAGCCTTTACGCGCCAAGGAGGTGGCCAGGTCATGCAGAGCCAACGGCGTACCGGTGTTGCCATGGGACAGCATCAGCATCGGGAAGCGGCCAATGGCGATCTTGGAGTCTTCGGTAGCCGCGACGTGATAGGGACCCAGTTGGGTGCTGTGTTCATCGTCGGTGGACGGGTAGAACGCCACCGCTTTCATCGGTTGCAGATCCAGCGGGTCGAGAAAGGTCATGCGATGGAAGCCCACACTCCAATGGGGGTGCGGCGCAGGCGCGGCGTGCACTGAAATCAGGCCGCCGAGCAGGGAAAGAACCATAACGGCACAAAGACGCATCATGAGGATGTCCACCTTTGCTGCGTGACCACGTTCAACACCCGCGGCATGTCTATTTGAAAAGTCCATGGCTCAAGGTACTCACACTGGGTGATAAACCCATGAGTGCATAACCTGGGCCAAGGTAATGACAGCGGGTAAACGAAAAAACTCCGTACGCCAGTCGCTTCAAGACGACCAGAATACAGAGTTTAGGCGCCCGGCTTCAGATAGAAACCGAGCAGAGGCGAAATTTACACAAGCCTTACGCAGCGGCGAACAATTGTTCGTTGATCAGTACGTTCGCGTCGCTGATGGATTTGCTGCGTACTTCGTCACCATAAGCCAGGCCGTGGGCGCGTACGAATTCGATGTCGGTAATGCCGAGGAAGCCCAGCATCACTTTCAGGTATTCCTCGTGGGCAACACCGGTTGCCTGGCCAACATGCAGGCCGCCGGAGGTGGAAACAATGATGACTTTCTTGTTACCGCACAGGCCTTCAGGGCCGGCTTCGGTGTAACGGAAGGTCTGACCGGCGACGGCGATGCGGTCAATCCAGGCCTTCAATTGGGTTGGAATGGTGAAGTTGTACATCGGCGCAGCCAATACCACGGCATCGGCGGCGAGGAATTCAGCCAGGGTCTTGGCACTGAGGTCGGCCTCGTGCTGTTGTGCGGCGTCACGCAGTTCGGCGGCGGTGCCCAGGGCGTCCAGGGTCGCGCCGGAGAAGTGGTTGATGCCTTCACTGGCGAGGTCGCGGTAGGTCACTTCCACACCCGGCTCGGCCGCTTGCCAGGCCTTGACTACGCCAGCGCTGAGCTGACGGGAAGCCGAGTTGTCGCCGAGGATGCTGGAATCGATGTGCAACAGTTTCATGGTGGATCTCCGAGTGTGGGATCGACAGTGGCGATCAGATGGTGGTGATGCTACGCATGAAACCAATAGTCGATAAGTCGCCTGAATTGCGATAGTTTGTCCCACTGACAGGACAATAGGCTGACCATGCAAGACCTCAACGACCTCTACTATTTCGCCAAAGTCGTCGAAGCCGGCGGCTTCGCGGCGGCCGGGCGGCTTTTGGGCATTCCCAAGTCGCGGCTGTCGCGGCGCATTGCCGAACTGGAAGAGCGCCTCGGCGCGCGCCTGCTGCAACGCACCACGCGGCAACTGACCCTGACCGCCGTTGGCGAGCGCTACCTGCGCCACTGCCAGGCGATGCTGCTGGAGGCGGAAATGGCCGACGAGGCGGTGGCCAGCATGTCCAGCGAACCCCGCGGGCGGCTGCGGGTCACATGCCCGGTGGGGCTGGCGCAGCACTTCCTGCCGGAACTGGTCGCCGGATTTCTCGCCGCCAACCCCCAGGTACAGCTGGAGATGACCCTGGTCAACCGCCGCGTCGACCTGGTCGCCGAAGGCATCGATGTGGCACTGCGAGTGCGCGAGCTTGGTGACGAAGACCCGCTGCTGGTGACCAAGCGCCTGCGCCAGGCCCAGACCGTGCTGGTCGCCAGCCCCGCATTCATGCTCGGTCGCCAGGTAAGCACCCTCGACGATCTCAAGCAACTGCCGATACTCGGTGCGCTGGAGGCGGATCGCCTGGTGCATCAGCGCATCCTTGACCCCCAGGGCAACCCACACGATCTGGCGATGGAAGCCCGCCTGGGCATCGACGACTTCATCGTGCGCAAGGCCAGCGCCGTCATGGGTCTGGGCTTTACCGTGCTGCCGATGATGTACTGCGAAGAGGAACTGGCCAACGGTCGGTTGGTGCAACTGCTGCCGCAATGGTCGTTGCCGGGCGGCTGGCTCCAGGCCGTCTACCCGCATCGCCGTGGCGTGCTGCCGGCGATTCGGGCCTGGATCGATTACCTGGAAGAAGGCTTTAAGAGCTGCGGAGACCGCTTGCTATGAAGATGACCGAAGCACAAGTCGCGAGTTTCTGCCTGAGCCTGCCCGGCGCGCGGGAAGACTACAAATGGGGTGGCGTGCGGGTGTTCTCGATAGCGGGCAACAAGATGTTCGCCCTGCAAAACCTGCGCGGTGATTCGCTGGCGTTCAAGGTCGACAAGGAATTGTTCCTCGGCCATGTGGACCGCCCTGGCATCCACCCGGCGCCGTACCTGGCACGCGCGCAGTGGATCATCATGAACACGCCCTACCCGCTGGGCGCCGAGGAACTGCGCGGCTTGTTGCAGCGCTCCCACCAGTTGGTGGTGAGCAAACTGCCCAAGCGCACGCAGGTCGGCTTGCTGCTAGAGAACTGACAGTAGCGTGCCACCGAGGAACAACTGGTCCAGCCAGAACACCTGGTGCAACAGCACGATCACCCAGAACAGCACCTGGTAAGACACCTTGCGCGTCTTGTGCCGGAACACCTGCTGGGCAATCAATGCCCCCGGCCAACCGCCCGCCAGCTCCACGGCGTGGAGGATGTTCTCCGGGGTGCGCCAGCTGTCGGTGAGGGCCTTGCGCTTGTCGCTCCAATACAGGAAGAACGCCAGCACGCTGACCACGCCATAGGCCGCCAACGGAAGTACCGTTTCACCGCGCAGCCACACCAACACCGAACCCAGCAGCGGCGCCGTGCACAGCAGCACAAAAATCGCCGCTTTCAGGCGTGGGTGTTGAATCATCATGCCTTGGCCGCAGCCCAGTCGATCCAACCGAATTGCCAGGTCGCCAGGATCAGCAGGCCGAACGCAATACGGTACCAGGCAAATGCCGCGTAGCTATGGCTGGCAATGAACTTGAGCAGGCCCTTGACCGCGATCATCGCGAAGATGAACGAGGTGACGAAGCCAATGGCGAACACCGGCAGGTCCGCCGGCTGGAACAGGTCGCGGTATTTGTAGCCCGAGTACACCGCCGCACCGACCATGGTCGGCATGGCCAGGAAGAACGAAAACTCGGTGGCGGTCTTGCGCGACAGGCCGAACAGCAGGCCGCCGATGATGGTCGAGCCGGAGCGCGACGTACCCGGGATCATCGCCAGGCACTGGGCAAAACCGACCTTGAGCGCATCTTTCCAGGTGATGTCATCGACGCTTTCGGCGTGCACTTCATGCTCGCGGCGCTCGGCCCACAGCATGACGACGCCGCCGATCACCAACGCAGTGGCCACGGTGATCGGGTTGAACAGGTAATGGTGGATCAGGTCGGCAAAGATCACCCCCAGCACCACGGCCGGCAGGAACGCGATCAGCAGGTTGACCGTGAAGCGCTGAGCGTTGCGCTGGGTCGGCAAGCCGGTGACCACATCGAGGATCTTGCGCCGGAATTCCCAGACCACCGCGAGGATCGCACCCAGCTGGATGATGATATTGAACGCCATGGCACGTTCGCCGCCGAAGTCGAGCAAATCGGCGACGATAATCTGGTGTCCGGTGCTGGAGATCGGCAGGAACTCGGTAAGCCCCTCCACTACGCCAAGAATCAATGCCTGAATGGCTGTCCAAAAATCCATGCTTCCCCCAAAGGTCATGCCCTGTGGCATGCCTTATCAATCTTTTAATGGTTCACTGACGAGCGCACTGAAGGCCCGGTGTTGACCATGGGTCAATGCCGGTCTGCAAAAATTCTGTGAAAAATCAGGCAGTACTCAGGTTTTGCGATTTCAGGCCGAAAGCCTATCAGACAAGGCGTAAAAGTCGATGCGACGCCCACAATTATAAAAAGCCCGGAGTGACAGGACGATGAACAGTTTGCGTAATATGTCGATCAGCCGACGCCTCTGGTTGATCCTGATCGTCGCCGTGCTGATGCTGATGGCCCTGGGTTTGCTGATGCTCAAGCAGATCCACGACGACCTTTACCAGGCCAAGCGCCAGCAGACCCAGCACGTGGTCCAGACCGCCAGCGGGATCCTGACGTTTTATCACAGCCTCGAAACCACCGGGGTGATGACCCGCGAAGCCGCGCAAAAACAAGCCCTGAGCGCGGTGCGCGGCTTGCGCTATGACCACGACGACTATTTCTGGATCAACGACCTCACCCCCGTGATGATCATGCACCCGGCCAACCCGAAGCTGGACGGCCAGAACCTCTCGGCCATCCGCGATCCCGATGGGTTTGCCGTGTTCAACGAGTTCGTGATCCTCGCCAAGGCCAAGGGCGCCGGCATCATCAACTACCGCTGGCCGAAGCCGGGCGCCGATGCGCCGGTGGCGAAAACCTCGTATATCCAGTTGTTCGAGCCGTGGGGCTGGATCATCGGCTCCGGCGTGTACGTGGACGATGTGCAGGCCGAGTTCAACAGCCAGGTGTGGAAGGCCTCGTTTATCGGTCTGGGCATCGCCGTGGTAATGGCCCTGCTGGTATCGCTGATTGCCCGCAGCATCGTGCGCCCCTTGCAGGACGCAGTGAACGCCATGGGTAATATCGCCAGCGGCGAAAGCGACCTGACCCGCAGCCTCGACACCGACGGCCGCGACGAAGTCACCCAGCTGTCCCAACACTTCAACAGTTTCACTGCCAAGCTGCGCCAGGTCGTCAGCCAGTTGCAGGTGTGCGCCAACGCCCTGGGCCAGTCCTCCACGGAACTGGGCAACAACGCGACCCAGGCCCATGACCGCAGCCAGCAACAGTCCCAGCAGATGGAACTGGTGGCCACCGCCATCAATGAAGTCACCTACGGTGTGCAGGACGTGGCCAAGAACGCCGAACACGCCGCCAGCGAAATGCGCGATGCCCAGGCTCAGGCCCAGCAAGGCCAGGTCAATATCGACAGTAGCCTGCAGCAGATCGACCAGCTTTCCACCACCATCAGCGAGGCCGTGGAAGTGATCCGCACCTTGTCCAGCGAAAGCACGCAGATCGGTGGTGTGTTGGAAGTGATCCGCTCCATCGCTGACCAGACCAACCTGCTGGCGCTCAACGCCGCCATCGAAGCGGCACGCGCCGGGGAACAAGGCCGTGGTTTTGCCGTGGTGGCCGATGAAGTCCGCCTGCTGGCCCAGCGCACGCAAAAATCCACCGCCGAGATCCAGGCGATGATCGAGCGTCTGCAAGGTCACTCGGAAGCAGCGGTCAAGGTGATCAGCGACAGCCACAGCGCCTCGCAACTGACCATCGAACAAGCCGGCCAGGCCGGTGCCAGCCTCACCGCCATCGGCCAGGCCCTGCACAACCTCAACGGCTTGAATGCCTCGATTGCCAGCGCCACCCTGCAACAGGCCCATGTGGTGGAAGACATCAACCAAAACGTCACCCAGGCTGCGAGCTTGTCCCACAGCACCGCGCTGGCGGCGGAACAGTCTAACGTGGCCAGCGTGCACTTGCGCGGGCTGAGCGAGCAGCTCGACGGCCTCTTGCGCCAGTTCAAGGTCTAACACCGCTCCAAATGTGGGAGGGGCTTGCCCTCTCCCACATTTGCCCTACTGTGTTTTGAAGATTGCTGGCCTCTGGTTACAATCCCCGCCCTCTCCCACTCTCCCAAGGAACTGCCATGTCCGGGCTTGAACTGTTCGCCGCCGCCCTGGGGGTGATCGCTGTCTGGCTGACGGTCAAACAGAACCCCTGGTGCTGGCCCATCGGCTTGGTGATGGTGTTGCTGTACACCTGGGTGTTCTATGACGTGAAGCTCTATTCCGACATGCTGCTGCAGGTGGTCTACGCCGCCTTGCAAGTCTATGGCTGGTGGCAGTGGACCCGCGCCGGCGAGGTCAGGCAAGGGCGCCAGGTCACCCGCCTGGGTTGGCCCGCAATCATGACCAGCATGGCCATCGGCGCGGTCGGCAGCCTGCTGCTGGGCGCTGCGATGGCGCACTGGACCGATGCCGCCCAGCCCTGGCTCGACGCCGCCCTCACCGGATTCAGCCTGGTGGCGCAAATGTGGATGGCGCAGAAACGCGTGCAATGCTGGCCGCTGTGGATCGCGGTGGATGTGATTTTCGTCGGGCTGTTCCTCTACAAGGGCTTGTATCTCACCGCTGCGCTCTATGCCCTGTTCACCGTGATCGCCGTGCAAGGCTGGCGTGAATGGCGCGCCGACCCGGCGTTGCAACCATGAAGGTGGTCGTACTGGCCGGCCCCGAATCCAGCGGTAAAAGCTGGCTGGCCGCCGAGCTGCACGCGCATTTTGGCGGTTTGATGGTGCGTGAATACGTGCGCGATTTCATGGACCATCACCAGCGCGACACCACCCTGGCGGATATTCCAGCCATCGCCCACGGCCAACTGGCCTGGGAAGATGCCGCCCGCGCCCGGCAGCCGCACCTGCTGGTTCTCGATACGCACCTGCTGACCAATATACTGTGGAGCCAGACCCTGTTCGGCGACTACCCGGCACGGCTCGACGACGAACTGCTGGCCCGGCAGTACGACCTGCACCTGCTGTTATCGCCGGATGATGTGGAATGGACCGCCGACGGTCAACGCTGCCAACCGGAACTGGCCGACCGCCAGGCGTTTTTCCAGGACAGCATGGCGTGGATGCAGGCGCATCGACAGGCGGTGGTGGTCATCAGGGGGAGTTGGGAGGAGCGCCGCACCGCCGCGTTTGCTGCGGTAGAACAGCTGTTGTAGTGAGCGGGCTTGCCCCGCTCACTACAACACCGGGGCGGTTAGTAGCCCAACGACAGGCCGGTATTGCGACGCGGGTCATTCGCCCCATAGAAGCGGTTGTTACCTACCGGCTTACCCTCCAGGGACGGTGCCCCAACCAGGATCGCCGCCAAGTGGTTGGCATCCTGCGGCCCGGCAAACTTGTGGCCCCAGCTTTCCAGAATCTTCTGGGTGTCCGGGCTGACCGCGAAGGTCTCCAGGTTGGTGGTTTCCGGCATCCATTGCTGGTGGAAACGCGGCGCGTCCACGGCTTCCTGGATATTCATCTTATAGTCGATGACATTCAGGATGGTCAGCAAGGTCGCCGTAATGATGCGGCTGCCGCCCGGTGTACCCACCACCATCACGGCCTTGCCGTCCTTGGTCACGATGGTCGGGCTCATCGAGGAAAGCGGCGCCTTGCCCGGTGCGATGGCGTTGGCTTCCCCCTGGACCAGCCCGTACATGTTCGGCACGCCGACCTTGACGGTGAAGTCATCCATTTCATCGTTGAGGATCACCCCGGTCTTGCTCGCCATCACGCCCGCACCGAACCAGTCGTTGAGGGTGTAGGTCACCGAGACCGCGTTGCCCCACTTGTCGACGATGGAATAGTGGGTGGTGTTGTTGCCTTCATGGGGTGACACGCCCGGCTTGATCGCCTGGGAATCCCCGGCCTTGTGCGGATCGATGGCGTCACGCAGTTTGGCCGCGTAGTTCTTGTCCAGCAGATGCTCGATCGGGTTCTTCACGAAATCCGGATCGCCCAGGTAGCTGTTACGGTCCACATAGGCGTGGCGCATGGCTTCGATCTGGTAGTGCAGGCCCTGGGCCGAGTGATAGCCCAGGTCAGCCATCGGGTAGCCTTCGAGGATGTTCATGATCTGGCAGATCACCACCCCACCCGAGCTTGGCGGCGGTGCCGAGACCACGTGGTAGCCACGGTAGTCGCACTCGATGGGCGCCAGTTCGCGGGTTTTGTACCTGTCGAGGTCGGCCTGGGTGATGATGCCCTTGCCGGCCTGGCTGGAATCCACCAGGGCCTTGGCGACCCAACCCTTATAGAAACCGTCGCTGCCCTTGGCGGAGATTTCCTTGAGGGTCTTGGCCAGGTCTTTCTGCACCAGCTTCTGGCCGACCTGCAGCGGCTGGCCGTTGTGCAGGAAAATCCCGCGCATATCCTTGTCTTTTTCGAACTCGCCGGTGGCGGTGTGCAGCAGGTCGATATCGCCCTGCTCCAGGGCAAAGCCGTTTTCCGCCAGCTTGATCGCCGGGGCAATCACCTGGGCGCGCTTGAGGGTGCCGTACTTGCTCAGGGCCAGCTCCATGCCGGACACGGTGCCGGGCACGCCGACAGCCAGATGCCCCTTGGCACTCAAGCCTTCGACCACATTGCCGGCCTTGTCCAGGTACATATCAGCGGTGGCCGCCAACGGGGCTTTCTCGCGGAAGTCGAGGAAGGTCTTGCGCCCATCCGCCAGTTGCACGGTCATGAAGCCGCCGCCGCCCAGGTTACCCGCCGCCGGGTACACCACCGCCAGCGCGTAGCCGACCGCCACGGCGGCATCCACCGCGTTCCCGCCGGCCTTGAGTACATCCACGCCGACATGCGTGGCCAAATGCTGGGCGGTCACCACCATGCCATTTTCACCGGCCACCGGGGCCTGGGAAGCGGCTTGCACGCCGCTGACCGTCAACACCAAGGCGGTGGCAATTAATGCGCGGTTGAAGGGTTGGTATTTCATCCATGGCTACTCTAGTTATTGAGACGCACCAAAATAGCCCGCCCCGAATTTAATCCCCAGCGCAATGGCGTTTTTATTACAGAACCTGTCGGTCACAGAACGGAGCGGAAAAAGCCCATGCTATATTTCGCGCCCAAACTGTCCTGCAAGGCGCTTTGACATGGCGATCAAGAAGACCGGAATTCGTGCCCAACAGGCGGACCAGACGCGTTCACGCATTCTGCAGGCGGCGGTCAAGGTGTTCACCCGCGACGGCTATTCCGGTGGGCGCGTCGACACCATTTCCAAGGAAGCCGACTCCAACGACCGCATGCTCTATTACTATTTCGGCAGCAAGGAACACCTGTTCGTCTGCGTGCTGGAACACACCTACGAGCAGTTCAACCACGCCGAAAGCACACTCAAGCTGGACCTGGATGCGCCGGTGCAGGCCCTGCGCGAGCTGGTCGCGTTTATCTGGAACTACTACGTCAAGCACCCGGAGTTCGTGGCGATCCTGAGCATCGAGAACCTGCACCAGGGCAAGCACGCCAAGCAGTCCGGCGAATTGCGCAGGCTGTCGGGGGAAGCGGTCGGCGTATTGCGCCCGATCATCGAAGCCGGCCAGGCCCAAGGCGTGTTCCGCAAGGATGTCGACCTCAAGCACGTGTACTTGATGATCGCCTCGCTGTGCTACTTCTATAACTCCAACCGCCACACCCTCAGCTCATTCCTCGGCGAAGACTTGTCGAACAAGGGGCAGCAGCAGGATTGGCTGGGGTTTATCAGTGACCTGGTGGTGCGCGGCGTGACCCCCCTCCCTCCGCTTTAACCCTGTCGTGTCAGTGAGTACCAGGGTTGGCGCGCAGCTGCGCGACCTTCTGTTCCACCCCACTCCACACCGGCGCATTCGGCGCAAACCGCCCGCGCAGGTACGCCACCAGATCCGCCACCTGGCTGTTGGACAAACTGTCCTTGAAACCCGGCATGTAGCCCAGGTCCTTGGTCGCAGGTTTGCTGATGCCTAGCAGGATCACCTTGATCAGATTGTCCGGCTGGTCGCTGTACACATTGGTATTGGTTGCCAGCGACGGGCTCACCCCAAACAATTTCGGCCCCAGCCCGTCGGCGTGGCAGGCCTTGCACGCACCTTCGAACACGCGCCGGCCATTGGGATTTGGCACCGTGGCAGCCACCTGCACCTCAGCAACGGCCTCGCCCTTCAGCGACGCCAGGTACACCGCCATCGCACGGATATCTGCCTTGGGCAGTTTCGACAACTCGCTCACCACAGGCCCCATCGGGCCTGCCGCCACACCATGGGCATCGGAATAACCGGTGCTCAGATAGGTGAATAGCTGGTCCTCGGTCCATGGCGTCGGCGCCTTCGACAACCCGGTCAGTGCCGGCGCCTCCCAGCCATCGACCATGCCGCCCGCCAGGAAGGACTTACCGCCCTTCTCGGCCCCCATGAAATTGCGCGGCGAGTGGCACGCGGCGCAGTGGCCCAAGCCGTTCACCAGATAATTGCCGCGATTCCATTGCTCGCTGCGCTCAGGCTGCAGCGATATTTCACCGCGGCGCAGATTCAACGCATTCCACCCCGCCATCAGCGGCCGGATATTGAACGGAAAAACCATGGCATTCGGCGTCGGCGCCTGGCTGACCGGCGCCTGGGACATCAGGTAGGCGTACAGCGCCTGCATATCCGCATCGTTGATATTGCGAAACGCCGTATAGGGAAACGCCGGGTACAGGTTGCGCCCGTCGCGACCAATGCCATCGCGCATCGCCCGCTCGAACGCAGGATAAGACCAGGCGCCGATGCCGGTCTCTACATCCGGGGTGATATTGCTGCTGTACAGGGTACCGAAGGGGGTTTCCATGGCCAATCCACCGGCATTGACCGCGCCACCGGGCGCCGTATGGCACACCGCGCAATCGCCCACCGCCGCCAGCAAGCGTCCGCGCTCCAACGTGGCCTTTGACCAAGTGCCGGCACTCGGCGCAGCGATGGGTGCGATTTCATTGTGAAACGGCCAGGCCGTAGCCAGCAGCGCGCCTAACGTCGCGAACAGCGCACCAAACCACCACTTGCGGCGTTTTTCCGGCGACCTGGCCGGTTCACCCAACGTGCCGGCATTCAGCGCCGCCAGCACCCGCTCCGGGGTGATCGGCAATTCGCGAAAACGAATCCCGGTGGCGTCGTAGATCGCATTGGCAATCGCCGCCGCGCTGGGCACCGACGCCGATTCACCCGCGCCCATAGGCGGCTGGTCCTGACGCGGCATCATCAGCACGTCGATCTGCGGCACCTCCGGGAACGTCAGGATCGGGTAACCGCCCCACTCCTTGCTCGCCACCGTCGATTCTTCAAAGGTCACACGCTCCTTGAGCACGCGGCTGGTGGACTGGATCACATTGCCGTGGATCTGATGCTGCACGCCAGACGGGTTGATCATCATCCCCGCGTCATGCCCGATCACCACCCGCGTCACCGACACATCGCCGGTGTGCTTGTCGATGGCCACGTCCGCTACCCAGGCGGCCCACGCTGCGCCGAAGCCGGGGAACTTGCTGTGGATGTAGCGCGCGTAGGCAAAGCCGCGACCGCGCAGCAGGTGGTCTTCACTGGCGGTCTGCATCGGCGCGGTGCGCGGTGACCAGTTGGCGCGTTCGGCGGTGGATTTCACCAGGTCGATGGCGCGCTCGTCCTTCAGATAGCGCAGGCGGTATTCCACCGGGTCGACGCCGGCCGCGAAGGCCAGCTCATCGATATAGGACTCGTGGGCAAAGGTGTTGGGCAACGCCGACACGCCGCGCATCCACGACGCGCGCACGATGGGCGCCATGTCGTTGATGGTCACGCGCAGGTTGTCGATGTCGTAGGGCGGAATCGAGGTGCGGTCGCCCATCTCGAACATCGCCGCCAGCGGTTCGACGCGGCCGGTGAGCAAGAGTGCCAGGGTCGGTGCGCCGTTGGAGGGGTAGCTGGTGTCGAAGTCGTAGGCGGCGATGCTGCCATCGGCGTTGAGGCCGCCGTCCACCTCCATCAACTGCGCGGTGCCCTTGGGCTCCCACAGGTGCTCCTGTTCGCGGCTCAATTGCACGCGCACCGGCTTGCCCACCGCTCGGGACAACAGCAAGGCATCGGCGCACACATCGTCGGCACAATTGCGTCCGTAACAGCCGGAAGCTTCCATGCGGATGACCTCGATCAGCGCCTCATCGCATTCCAGCAACCACGCCAGGTCGGCGCGCAGCAGGTGCGGGTTCTGGCTGCCGGACCACACGCGGCTGCCGGCCGGCGAGTAATCGGCCAGCCCGCAGGAGGGACCGATGGAGCCATGCATCTGGTATGGCCACAGGTACGTACGCGGCATGCGTTGGCTGGCGTCGGCCAGGGCTGCGTCGACATTGCCCTGGTCAAGCACGGTGCGGCGCACCCGTGGGTTATCGCGGATGGCCTGTTCCACATCGCCCATGTCCGGCAGCGCGGTATTCCAGGGTTTCCAATGCACCTGCAACGCCTGGGCAGCCTTGATCGCCTGCTCTTCGCGCAGCGCCACTACGCCGACAAAGTCGCGGATCACCACCACCGCGACGATACCGGGGATATGGGCGATGGAGTCTTCATCCACGCGCAGCAGGCTGTTGCCGACAAAGTCACCGCAATCAAGCCCTGCATACGGCGGGCGGATCACCCGGCCGTGGAGCATGTCCGGCACACGCATATCGTGCACATAGGTCAGTTCACCGGTGGCCTTGCCTGGGATGTCTACCCGCGCAGCGCCCTTGCCCACCAGGCGATAGTCCTCGACGGCCTTGAGGGGCGCATCGCCGCTGATGCGCAACTGGTCGTGCTGGCCGCTGACCAGTTCCGCGTAGGTGCTGGTACGCCCGTCGACGCCGTGAATCATGCCGCCTTCCACCCTGAGGCTGGCCGTGCTTACGCCCCAGCGCCCCGCCGCCCGCGCCAGCAAGAAGCGCCGCGCCTCCGCCGCCGCATTACGCAGTGGGATCGCGGAAACCTGCAACGTCGCACTGGCAATGGTCGCGCCCTGGTTCGGCACGCGCTCGGTATCGCCGAGCACCATCTTCACCTGCTTCATGCTCAGGTCGAGTTCCTCGGCGACGATCTGCGCCAGCGCGGTACGTATGCCGGTGCCCAGGTCCACATGGCCGTTGAATGCGTACACCAGGCCGTCATCGTTGACGGCAATAAACAGCCCCAGCTCCTTGGGCTTCACGCTGGGCGTACCCCCCTTGGCCACCGGCCCCGAAGGCGGCAGCACGTCATCGACGATCAACAGAACGCCGGTCTTGGCCAGCCACTGGTCACGGGAAAGCGGGGTGTCGGTCATGGTGATCCATCCACGTTCATCAGGCGCGCGGCTCGCAGCACCGCGCGAAGGATTTCGATATGGGTGCCGCAGCGGCAGAGGTTGCCCGCCAGCTCAAGGCGCACCTGGGCTTCGCTGGGGCTGGGGTTACGGTCGAGCAAGGCCTTGGTGGCCATGATCATGCCGTTGAGGCAGTAGCCGCATTGCGCGGCCTGCTCATCGATAAAGGCCTGCTGCACCGGGTGCGGCGCCTCGCGGGTACCGAGGCCTTCGAGGGTGACGATCTTGCGCCCCACCGCGCCCGACAGCGGAAATACACACGACCGCGCAGCGACGCCATCGATGATCACGGTGCACGCACCGCACTCGCCCAGGCCGCAGCCGTACTTGGGGCCGTTGAGTTGCAGATCATTGCGCAGTACCAGCAACAGCGGTGTATCCGCCATGGCGCTGACTTCGCTGGTTTGCCCATTGACCTCAAGCGCTACCGTGATGTGCTGGCTGATCATTTGCTTCGCCCGAATCATTTGATGAAGTAGGCACTACATTAATAAGCCAAAAAAAAGCGTCGCGAACCTGGGGTCTCACGACACACTTGACTGATGAAGTGCCTGCTACATCAACACAGAGCAAAAACGATGCCAGCCGGCTTTATTCCTGGGGATCGTCGATCATCTTGCGCAACAGAAACAGCACCGCGATCCGTTCGGCAGGGTTGAGGTTGCTCATGGTCAATTCGCTGATCTGTGCGGCGCGGGGCGTGGTTTGCGCGACCAGCTCGGCGCCGGCGGCAGACAGATCGACCACCACCTTGCGCTTGTCCTGCGGGTCGGGCTCAAGGGTGATCAGTTCCTTGGCCTTGAGCCGCTCGACAATCCCGCGAATGGTCGCCTGGTCCACGGCCGTGGCCTTGACCAGTTCAGTGAGGGAACTTGCACCGTGATCGCGCAACGCACACAGGGTGACGAACTGCACGGCGGTAAGCTGGGAATCGCCGACATTCTGCTGAAAAATCGCCAGGTGGCGCTGGTAGGCCTTGCGCAGCAGGTGGCCAACTTGTTCAGAAAAAACGTAGGAATCAGGCACGGCGAGCTCGGTGGGTGGTTGGCGATGGGTGGGCATGATGGCCGCGTTATTGGATGTACTCAAGTTTCCCACTGAAGAAACTCGGTCAAACATGTGGGGGACTTGACCCCCACATTGGATTTTCAGCGTGCCAGGGAAGCTTTTGGGGCAACCACATCCCCGCCAATGACCACCGCCTCATCATCCAGATACACATCGCAGTTACGCAGCGGAATATCCATATGGCAGGGCGTCTTGCGTGTGCCACCCACTTCGGTATTCGGCCCGGTGGAAAACAGGAAATTGCCATAGAACGCCCGCGCATCCATGCACATGCCGTCATTCTTGTCGTGCAGCCCCATGGCCGTCCACTGCGCCCGTGGCTGCAGGCCCCAGCCGATATGGGAGATGCCGTACACCTCGGGATCATTGAAGTACTTCATGTAGTCACGCAGGTACTCGGCCTCGAAACCGCCGTGGATCCCGGTGATAAAGCCCTTCTCGATTTCCAGGGTGATCTGCTCGCGGGTATAGGTCTTGAACGGCAGCAGAATATCGCCGACATCCAGCACCAGCACGCCCTCGGCGGTTTCTTCATTGGGCCAGGAAAACAGGAAACCGCTCGGCCAATGGTCCCAGCGCCCCGGCTCATCGGCAAAACCGTACTCGGTCACCGACGGGTACTGCCCCAATGCGGCGCGGAAATCACTGCCGGCGCGGGACTTCACATGGATCGAACGCGCCTTTTTCAGTAACTGCTCGGCGGCCAGCACACGCACCTTGTCGGCCTCGGTGGGCAGCATGCGCGCCAGCACTTCCGGCGGTTCCACCGCCAACAGGATGCGCGTGCCGGTCTTGAGGATCTGCTCCTGCTCCGGCGAATGCAGCAGCATCATGGTGTCGACGATCAGGTCGGCCGCCTCCAGGGCGCGCTGGGCGGCGAGATTGCCGGTGAGCGCGGTGTCGCCGCAGTAGGCGGTCATGTCATTGCCCATCGCCCGTGGATGGTTGAACGATGGCAGCTCCACCGCATACACCTTGGCCCCCAGGCGCTGCGCCGCATCCATCGCGGCGCGCACGGTGCGCGGATCGGAGTAATGGCTCTTGAGCACGGCAACGCTCTGAGTCGGATCGACCTTCGACAGCTTCAGCACGTGTTCAAACATCTGGGTCAGTTCGCAATCGCTTACCGGCATTTTCCTGTCTCCTGTGGGGCTGCACCACGTTCAGGCATCGCGCTTCACACTGGTGCATTTATATAGCGTACACGCCAATTAATATTGATAAGACCTGAATTGAAGGCGGACTGCAAGCACCGCACAAAAACGTTACTTTTTCACACATACCCAACAGATACAGGGATAAATACAGTACAGATGACGAATACAGCCAAAAAACAATTTCATTAACTTGGGCTTTCAATTTTAAAAAAGTAGCGTATACACTAAAAAACTCGCGGACAGATGCCGCCGACAATCAAAGAGACAGAGGATCACGCCCCATGGGAAGCACACAAAAAATCGCTATCGTCGGTGCCGGCCTGGGCGGTGCAGCTGCAGCCACCCTGTTGCAGCAAGCCGGCTTCGACGTCGACATCTACGAGCAGGCACCCGAGTTCTCCCGGCTGGGCGCGGGGATCCACATGGGCCCCAACATCATGAAAATCTTCCGCCGCATGGGCATCGAAAAGCAGCTGGACCTGATGGGCTCGCACCCCGAGTACTGGTTCAGTCGTTGCGGCGAAAGCGGTGAATACCTCTCGCGTATCCCGCTCACCGGCTATGGCGCGTCCTACATCACCGTGCACCGCGGCGACCTGCACGCCCTGCAGATGTCCACCCTCAAGCCTGGCACCCTGCACTTCAACAAGCGCCTGGAAACCCTCGAAGAAACCGACACCCAGGTGCGCCTGACCTTCGCTGACGGCGAAGTGACCTATGCCGACATCGTGATCGGCGCCGACGGCATCAATTCAAAGATCCGCGAGGAGCTGCTCGGCGCGGAAAAGCCGTTGTACAGCGGCTGGGTCGCGCACCGCGCGCTGATCCGTGGCGACCAATTGGCCAAGTACGACTTGAAGTTCGAGGACTGCATCAAATGGTGGACCGAGGACCGCCACATGATGGTCTACTACACCACCGGTAAGCGCGACGAGTACTACTACGTGACCGGCGTGCCCCATGCCGAATGGGACTTCCAGGGCGCGTTCGTCGACAGCAGCCGCGAAGAGATGTTCGACGCCTTCAAGGGCTACCATCCCACCGTGCAGGCGTTGATCGAGAGCACCGAAAGCGTGACCAAGTGGCCGTTGCGCAACCGCAACCCGTTGCCGCTGTGGAGCCGCGGCCGCCTGGTGCTGCTGGGCGATGCCTGCCACCCGATGAAGCCACACATGGCCCAAGGCGCCGGCATGGCCATCGAAGACGCCGCGATGCTCACCCGCTGCCTGCAGGAAACCGGCATCAGCGACTACCGCACGGCCTTTGGACTCTACGAAGCCAACCGCAAGGAGCGCGCATCCCGCGTGCAGGCCGTATCGAACGCCAACACCTGGTTGCGCACCCAGGAAGACCCGGCCTGGGTCTATGGCTATGACCTCTACGCCCAGCCGCTCAAATCGGGGGTGGCCGCGTGAGTACCTTCCTTTACGGCGGCAACGTCCAGGCCAATGGCATTCGCCAGCATTACCTGCGCTATGGCGGCAAAGGCCCGACTCTGATTCTGATCCCGGGCATCACCAGCCCGGCGATCACCTGGGGCTTCGTGGCCGAGCGCCTGGGCGCGCAGTTCGACACCTACGTGCTGGATGTACGCGGGCGCGGGCTGTCCTCGACGGGTCCGGAGCTGGATTACAGCGCGGATACCTGCGCCGAGGACGTCGGTGCCTTTGCCGATGCGCTGAACCTGGACAGCTACCACCTGATGGGCCACTCCATGGGCGCGCGCTTTGCCGTGCGCAGCGCCGTGCTGCATCCCCAGGGCGTCAACCGCATGGTGTTGATTGACCCACCGGTATCCGGCCCGGGCCGACGCGAGTATCCGAGCAAATTGCCGTGGTACGTCGACTCGATCCGTCAATCCCTGGTCGGCATGGATGCACAGGCGATGCGCGCCTTCTGCGCCACCTGGACCGACGAGCAACTGCACCTGCGCGCCGAATGGCTGCACACCTGCTTTGAGCCCGCCATCGTGCGCGCCTTCAATGACTTCCACACGGTGGACTTCCACCAGGACCTGCCCCACCTCATGGCCCCAGCCCTATTGATGGTGGCCGGACGCGGCGGCGTGATCCTCGACGAGGACATCGCCGAGATCCAGGACCTGCAAGCGCGCATCCAGGTGGTCCGCGTGCCGAATGCCGGACACATGATTCCGTGGGATGACCTTGAAGGTTTCTTCGATGCCCTCGGCGACTTCCTCACACAACAATAAGGACACTTCCATGCAGAAGCCCTACCGCATCGGCCAGATAGTGCCAAGCTCCAACACCACCATGGAGACCGAGATCCCCGCCATGCTCACCGCACGCCAGGCGATCCGCCCCGAGCGCTTTACCTTCCACTCCAGCCGCATGCGCATGAAGCAAGTGCGCAAGGAAGAACTGGCGGCCATGGACGGCGAATCCGACCGCTGCGCCGTCGAACTGTCCGACGCCAAGGTCGACGTGCTGGGGTATGCGTGCCTGGTGGCGATCATGGCCATGGGCTTGGGTTACCACCGCAAATCCGAACAACGCCTGCGCAAGGCCACCGCCGATAACGACGCCAACGCCCCGGTGATCACCAGCGCCGGTGCGCTGATCGAAGGCTTGCAGGTGATGGGCGCCAAGCGCATCGCGATTGTCGCGCCGTACATGAAACCGCTGACCGAGCTGGTGGTGAACTACATCCGCGAAGAAGGCTTCGAGGTGGTGGACTGGCGCGCGCTGGAGATCCCCGACAACCTCGAGGTGGCCCGCCACGACCCGGCCAACCTGCCGGCCATCGTTGCCGGCATGAACCTGGAAGGCGTCGACGTGATCGTGTTGTCGGCTTGCGTGCAGATGCAGTCGCTGCCGGTGGTGGCCAAGGTCGAGGCGCAAACCGGCAAGCCGGTGCTCACCGCCGCCATCGCCACCACCTACGCCATGCTCAAGGCTTTGGACCTGGAACCCATCGTTCCCGGTGCGGGCGCCCTGCTCTCCGGTGCGTACTGAAGTGAGCCCTGTTCGAAAATGAGGGATTGAAAAGATGAGCGAACAATCCGCCAACGCCAACTACCAGGGCGTGTGGGGCAACCGCATCGGCTTCGGCAAGAAAGCCGCGCTGCTGATGATCGACTTCATGCAGGGCTACACCACCGAAGGCGCGCCGTTATATGCACCCGAAGTGGTTGTCGCCGTGGCTGAAAGCATCGAACTGTTGGCTACCGCACGTCAGCACGGGATTGCGGTGGTGCACACCAATATCCGCTACCATCCCGGCCATTTCGCCGATGGCGGTATCTGGGTGAAAAAAGCCCCGGTGATGAAAGACATGGTCGAAGGCAACCCACTGGCGGCGTTCTGCGCCGAGGTACTGCCTCAAGCCGATGAAGTGGTGATCACCAAGCAGTACGCCAGCGCGTTTTTCGGCAGCAGCCTGGCTTCGATGCTGCATGCCCAGGGTATCGACACGGTGGTGCTGGCCGGCTGTTCCACCAGCGGCTGCATTCGGGCGACGGCGGTGGACGCAGTGCAGCATGGGTTTCGCACCATCGTCGTGCGTGAGTGCGTCGGTGATCGACACCCGGCACCCCATGAAGCCAACCTGTTCGACATCGACAGCAAGTACGGCGACGTGGTGAGCAAGCAGGAGGCCATGAGCAAGTTCAGGGAGCAATGAGGCCTTACCCCCAACCGCGCCACAGAGCACGGCACCTGCAGAACATTTCTGACACTGCCTTTGGAAGCCGCTTCGACAGCATTCCGAAGTGCTGAAACAAAAGCGGCTGTATAAAAACCATAAGTCACCGCCAGGAGACACCCGATGCCCATTGCGAATGCAGCGCCCGCGACCACGGTCGCCGATCCGGTCAACACGCTTTACCACAAGATCACCTGGAAGCTGATTCCCTTCCTGTGCTTCTGTTATCTGGCCGCTTACCTCGACCGGATCAACATCGGCTTCGCCAAACTGCAGATGCTCGACCAATTGCAGTTCAGCGAAACCGCGTTCGGCCTCGGCGCCGGGCTGTTCTTTGTCGGCTATATCCTCTTTGAAGTCCCCAGCAACCTGGTACTGGAGCGGGTCGGCGCAAAGATCTGGATCGCGCGCATCATGATCACCTGGGGCCTGTTGTCGGCCTGCACCATGCTGGTCACCTCCACGACCCAGTTCTACATCCTGCGCTTCCTGCTCGGCGCCGCCGAAGCCGGGTTCCTGCCTGGCGTGCTGTACTACCTGACCACCTGGTTTCCCACCCATCGGCGCGGGCGCATCATTGCGCTGTTCATGATCGGCCTGCCGCTGTCCAGCGTGATCGGCGGCCCGTTGTCCGGCTGGATCATGGGCCACTTCGACCACATCGGCGGCCTGCGCGGCTGGCAATGGCTGTTCCTGATCGAGGCGGTACCCAGCGTAGTGCTCGGCGCGCTGACGTTCTGGGCGCTGCCCAACACCTACCAGCAAGCCAAATGGTTGTCGGACGAAGAAAAAGCCTTGCTCGAAACCGAACTGCGCAAGGACGACACCGATGGCGCCGGCAGCAAGCACAGCTTCCGTGACGGATTCTTCAACCTCAAGGTGTGGATGCTCGGCGGCATCGACTTCTCGATCCTGCTCAGCGCCTACGCCATGGGCTTCTGGATGCCGACGTTCATCCGCAACGCCGGGGTCACCGACACCTTCCATATCGGCATCCTCACCGCCCTGCCGAGCGTCGCCGCCCTGCTGGGCATGCTGTTGATCGGCGCCAGCTCCGACAAACACCGCGAACGCCGCTGGCACATCATCGTGCCGTTTTTCATCGGCGCGGCGGCGATGGCCACCAGCACCTTCTTCACCCATAACGTCGCGGCTACCGTGGCGCTGTTCGCGATTGCTTCGGCGGCGATCATCGGCGCAGTGCCGGTGTTCTTCAGCCTGCCGGCGACCTTTCTCAAAGGCACCGCCGCCGCCACCGGTTTTGCCCTGGCGTGCTCGCTGGCGAATATCGCCGGCCTGGTGAGCAACTCGTTGATGGGGGTGGCGATCGACGTCACCGGCAGCAGCGCCGGCGCGCTGTGGTTCTTTGCCGGCTGCCTGATCCTCAGCAGCTTCCTGGTCATCGCGTTGCCGGCGAAACTGGTCAATCGCTGACACCCCTGTACCGCACCCGCCTTGCGCGGGAGCGGTCATCCTCAGCCCGCCAGGGCAAAGCCGCGCTGCAGGTCTTCGCATTAAAGCGGCCACTCGCGCAGGCCTGGGGGTGACGCCGCGCAGCATGGAAATGCTCGGCCCGGATATGCGCGTGCTGGGCGAAACGGATGGGTTGCCGAGGTTGCCGGAGGTCACGTACTACCTGTGGATTCGGCCGAATACGGCAAACCCGATTGCGCGCAAGGCGTATGACTTGATTCGGGGCAACCAGGGCCTGTAAAGACGGGGCTGGCATCTGGATTTTATCCCGTTAGAATCATCGCCATTCCCGTCTGCCCTCCCTGACACGAGCCCCCTCATGAGCGTTGATTTCGACACGATCCACCCCCGCCTCGGCACTGGCAGTACCAAATGGAACCGTTACCCGGCCGATGTGTTGCCGATGTGGATCGCCGACATGGACATCGCCGCGCCGCCCGCCGTTCTCCAGGCCCTGCACGCTCGCGTCGACCAGCAGATTCTCGGCTACAGCGTGGCCGGCCCGGATGTACGCGAGGCCATCGTGGCCGACCTGTGGGCCAAGTACGCCTGGCGCGTACAGCCCGACGACCTGCTGTTCCTGCCCGGCGTTGAGCCTGGCTTCAATATGGCGCTGCACGCCTTTGTACAACCGGGCCAGCCGGTGGTGCTGCAAACCCCCAACTATCGCCCGATTCGCCTGGCGCCCGGCCACTGGAACCTGCCGCGCATCGAAGTACCGTTCCAATTGCGCGGCGCTGAATACATCACGCCAATGCCCGCCCTGCGCGAGGCCCTGACCGGCGCCGGCGCACTGCTGCTGAGCAACCCGCACAACCCCATCGGCAAGGTCTTCCCCCGTGAAGAACTGCTGGCCTTGGCCAATGCCTGCCTGGATAACGGCGCGCTGATCATCAGTGACGAAATCCACGCCGAGCTGTGCTTCGACGGCCGCCGCCACATCCCCACCGCCAGCCTCAGCCCTGAGATTGCCCAGCGCACCATCACGCTGATGTCGGCGAGCAAGGCCTACAACGTAGCCGGCTTGAAGACCTGCTTTGCGGTGATCCAGAACGCCGAGATTCGCGAGCGCTTCAACCAGGCCCGCTGCGGCATGGTCGACAGCGTCAGCCCCCTGGGCCTGGAAGCCACCCGCGCCGCCTACAGCCAGTGTGGTGAATGGCTCGACGCGCTGAAGCAGTACCTGCAAGCCAACCGCGATTACCTGTTCGAGGCCGTGCAAACCCGCTTGCCCGGCGTGGTGATGCATGCGCCGCAAGGCACATTCCTCGCCTGGCTGGACTGCAGCGCCCTGGGCCTGGATGACCCACAGCACTTCTTCCTGGAGCAGGCCAAGGTCGGGCTGAGTGCGGGGATCGAATTCGGTGACGACAGCCAGCAGTTCGTGCGCCTGAACTTCGGCTGCCCACGGGCCTTGCTGGAAGAGGGTCTGCAACGTATGGAGCGTGCGCTGCAGCAGCGCTAAGGCACCGTCGCAGGTTTTATCAATGTGGGAGCAGCGCTCCCACATCAGGTGGGCGTCACAGCTTGGCGATGGACACTTCGGTGGACTTCACAAAGGCAATCACTTCGCTGCCTACCTTCAATTCCAGGTCACGCACCGAGCGGGTGGTGATCACCGAAGTGACGATGCCGGATGCGGTTTGCACGTCAATTTCGGACACCACCTCGCCCAGCAGAATTTCCTTGATCACGCCCTTGAACTGGTTGCGCACGTTGATCGCTTTAATGGTCATGTCGGCTTTCCTTTTGGCTGTTGGGTCAATCCGCACGAATGCGCAGGCCCTCAAAGTGCGTTATCCGAGAGAACATTAAAAGGAATATATAACTATTTATTTATTCCATATAGAAATATACAAGCTGTTGCCCCATCAACAGCCGATCAACAATTTGCTCCCCCCGCGGTAGCAGCTTTCGAGTCTCGGCAAGGCTGCGTCGGCCGCGACTCGATCCTGGGTCGGCAGTGCGCCTGACGCATCCTCGACGGCGAAGTGGTGTTTGTGTTTCGGGAACCACGCCTGATGCCTGGGCTCACGGTGGAGCCGAACATCGGTATCAGCGATGACAACCCCTGAGACCGGGCGCTGGTGATGGACAACCAACCGAGCAGCATTCGCCAGGCACTGGGGGTCGACCTGCCGCACCCGAGAGACCGACGTGATCCGTTGCTGGCCCGGCTCAAGGCGCTGGCCTTGACCGAGTTGCAGCGTGCCCACGTGATCTGAGGACTACTCATAACCTGTGGCGAGCGGGCTTGCCCCGCGTTGGGCTGCGGAGCAGACCCAAAACCAGGCGCTGCGGTTTACCTGACAGAACACAGGGATCCTGATTGGGGCTGCTTCGCACCCCAGCGCGAGGCAAGCCCGCTCACCACAAAAAGCCGGCTTGCCACAAAGCGCATCAAGCCGCCTTGCGCAGGCTCACCCAATAACGGGTTCGAGATTGCACCTCCAACCCCAGGGTCGAGGCCAGCAGGCCGAGGATGCGGTCGGTGTCATCCAGGCGAAAACTGCCGGTCACCCGCAGCGTTTCCAGGCTGGGATCCCAGCGTAATACGCCCGGACGATAGCGTTCCAGCTCGCGCAGAAAATCCCCCAGCAACTGGTTCTGCGCGGTCAACACGCCATCGCGCCAACCCAGCTGCAGCACATCGAACGGCACCCAGGCGCCAAGTCCGCCGGCTTTCAGCGGTGCTTGCTGGCCCCCCTGCAATGTCGCCAGGTTTGCGCTCAAATCACGCACCTGCACCGCGCCCTTGAGCACCGACACCAGGCAACCGGAAGGCAGCTGCCGCACGCACACCTCGGCCTGGCTGACGAGCAATTGGCCGTAGCGGGTTTGCACCGTCATCGCCGCCGCGCCCGGAACGTTCAGCGCCAGCTCACCGTCGACCAGGGTGATGCGCCGTTGTGCCAGGTCCACGTCTACGGCTGTAGCGGTATTCAGTTGCAGGCTGCCACCCTCGGCCAACGGCATGCGTTTGCGTTCGCCGGTGGCGGTGTGCACGTCGGCACGCCAGGCTTCGAGAGGCAACTGGCGGCTGATCAACCATGCCGTCGGCAGCAGCGCCGCCACGCCCAAGGCACGCTTGAGCACGGCACGTCGCCCCGGTTGCGGGCGGTCGAGGCTGGCCATCGCGAGCGCCTGGGGCAAGTCGCTGAAACGCTGGCGCAAGGTCTGGGCTCTTTGCCAGGTCTGTTCATGCTGGGGATGGCTGTCGCGCCAATGCTGCAACGCAGCGTGATCGCGCTCGGTGGCCGCGCCGGATTCGACCAGCGCCAGCCACTGGGCGGCGGCGCGCGCGACGTCGCGGCTCACAGCTCCACCAGCAGGCAATGCTCATAGGCCTGGGCCATGTAGCGCTTCACCGTACGTTCGGACACGTCAAGACGCTCGGCAATCTCGCGGTAACCCAGGCCCTCCAGCTGGCTCCATAGAAACGCACGGCGCACCAGTACGGGCAAGCCGTCGAGCAATTCATCCAGGGCTTGCAGGGTTTCCAGCACCAGCCAGCGCTGTTCGGGCGACGGCACACAGGTGTCGGGCAAGGTGGCCAGGGCATTGAGATACGCCTGTTCGAGGCTGCGGCGCTGATGAAAATTCACCAGCAGGCGCTTGCCCACCGTCACCAGGTACGCCCGGGGTTCCTGCATCTGCGCAATCGGCTGCGCACTGGCAAGCACCCGCAGGAACGTGTCCTGGCTCAGGTCGGCCGCATCCCAGGCATTGCCCAGTCGCCGCCGCAGCCAGCTTTCCAGCCAACTGCGATGGTCACGGTACAAGCTTGATAGCGTCAGTTCGGGGGCGTGCGTGGGGACAACAGCATCATTCATGGCAACAACCTGCACGGCGCGATTGAGTCTCAAATGAGATTCATTCTATTTAATATCGTGCCGGGACACCATGATCTTTTCAAACTCGCGTTTACAGCATCGCCGCCTTCTGCCGCAGCAGGTCAATAAACAAGCCCAATTCGCGGCTCACCCCCTCGCCCTTGCGCAACAAGATGCCAAACGGCGCCAGCCGCACGTCCAGGGCCACCGGCAGCGCGACCACCAGGCCCATTTTCAGATAATCACGCAAGGCACTTTCCGACAGCACCATCACCGCGTCGGTCAGTTGGATCAACTGCTGCATGGAGTACACCGAGCTGCATTCGATGATGTCCGCCGGGCTTGGCAGCGCCAGGTCTTGCAGGGCTTGGTCGAAACCGATACGCGCCGGGCTGGTTTGCGGTTGCAGGATCCACGGCCAGTCGCGCACCAGCTCCGCCAGGGATAGCTGGCGGCGTCGGACCAATGGGTGGCCGGCGTGCACCACCACCAACAGACGCTCGTTGCCCAGGGGTTCGAAGCTGTAGTGCTCGCTGTCGGTGGCAGCGTTGCGCCGGGAGATGGCCAGGTCGATGCGCCCCCGCTCCAGCAGTTGGATCACCTGGTCGCTGGTGTCGCCCATGATGCGGATACGCAGTTGCGGGTTGAGCGCCTTGATCTGCGCAATGCAGTCCATCACCAGGTCCGGCGCGGCGCCCATGATGGTGCCGATAGACAAGTAGCCATACCCGCCCTGCTGGCGCGCCATCAGGTCTTCGGCGCAACGGTCGAGACCGCTCAGTGCCGATTCGGCAAAATTGATCAGTTGCTGGCCGAGTGCCGTAGGACGCATCCCCCGTGGCAGGCGCTCGAACAGGTCACAGCCGAACATGTCCTCGATCTCGCGCAGCATGCGCGTGGCTGCCGGTTGCGACATGCTCAGGGCCTGGGAGGCGCGGTGCAGGTTCTGGCTGGAACTCAGCGCCACCAGCATATGCAAGTGCTTGTAGCGCAGACGGTTGAACAGGCTGGGAGAGATCGTGGGACTACGCATTTTTTTCCTTATTATCGATACCCTGAGGTTATCGGTTGTAAGCGAGATTCGATTTGTAGCGCATTGCTCGGCCGCCGTACAGTCCGGTCCATAAGAACAAAACAACGGACCTCCTCATGAAAACCCTGCCCGCACACCTGCTCGCCAAGATTTCCTGGCGGCTGCTGCCCTTCCTGCTGTTGATGTACATCATGGCGTTTCTCGACCGCGCCAACGTCGGGTTCGCCAAGCAAGCCTTCCAGGCCGACACCGGTTTGAGCGATGCCGCCTTTGCCTTTGGCGCTGGTGTGTTCTTCGTCGGCTACGCGCTGCTGGAAGTGCCGAGCAACCTGATCCTGCACCGTGTCGGCGCCCGCCTGTGGATGTGCCGGATCATGGTCAGTTGGGGCCTGATTTCGGCGGCGATGGTGTTCGCCCATGACGAAACCAGCTTCTACGTACTGCGCTTCCTGCTGGGCGTGGCCGAAGCCGGGTTCTTCCCCGGCGTGATCCTCTACCTCACCTACTGGTTCCCCCAGGCCGTGCGCGGCAAGGCCATGGGCTTCTTTTACTTTGGCGCGCCCCTGGCCTTTATCTTCGGCAGCCCATTGTCCGGTTTGCTCTTGGAGATGGATGGCTTCGGTGGGATTCACGGCTGGCAGTGGCTGTTCGCCGTGGAAGGCTTGATGGCCAGCGCGGTAGGCATCTGGGCCTACTGGTACCTGGACAATCGCCCCGCCGACGCCAAGTGGCTGAGCGTGGACGAGCGCCAGCAAATCCAGAGCCTGCTCGACCTGGAAGACCAACACAAAACCTCCCATGGCCGCAGCCTGCTGACCGTGTTGTGCCAACCCTCGGTGCTGTACCTGTGCCTGGTGTACCTGCTGATCCAGGCCAGTGTGTATGGCGTGGTGTTTTACCTGCCCACCCAGGTGGGCGGCCTGCTCGGCACCAAGGTCGGCTTGATGGTCGGGCTGGTTTCGGCGATTCCCTGGGTCTGCGCGCTGTTCGCTGCCTGGTGGATCCCCGGTTATTCCGACCGCACCGGCGAACGCCGCCGCACCGCCTGCCTGACGTTATTGATGGCGGCCGCCGGCATCGCCTGCTCGGTGACCTTCGCCAACCCACTGCTGGGCATGCTCGCGCTGTGCTTTGCCGCCTCGGGTTTTATCGCGGTGCAGCCGGTGTTCTGGACCTTCCCCTCCAGCTACCTGGCCGGCAGCGCCGCCGCAGCCGGCATTGCGTTGATCAATTCCTTCGGTGCCCTCGGCGGCTTTATCGCCCCAGTGATCAAGCACTGGGCCGAAGGCGCCTTCGATTCCCCGGCGGCCGGTTTGTACCTGCTGTCCGCCACCACGGTGCTCGCTGCATTGCTGGTACTGGGCATCCATTCACCCGGCCGCACCGCGTCGAACACGCCGGCCACTGTTTAATTCCAGGAGTCATACCATGGGTCATCTCACCATCAAACACGTGCGCGCCTTTGTCCTGCGAGGCGGCGGCGCCGATTACCACGACCAGGGCGACGGCCATTGGATTGACGACCATATCTGCACGCCCATGAGCAAATACCCGGAGTATCGCCAGAGCCGCCGCAGCTTCGGCATCAACGTGCTCGGCACCCTGGTGGTGGAAATCGAAGCCAGCGACGGCACCGTCGGTTTCGCGGTGACCACCGGCGGCGAACCGGCGGCGTATATCGTCGAAAAACACCTGGCACGCTTTATCGAAGGCGCACGTGTCACGGACCTCGAGAAGATCTGGGACCAGATGTACCAGTCAACCCTCTACTACGGTCGCAAGGGTTTGGTGATCAACACCATTTCCGGGGTGGACCTCGCGCTGTGGGACCTGCTCGGCAAGATCCGCCAGGAGCCGGTGCACCAGTTGCTCGGCGGCGCGGTGCGTGACGAGTTGCAGTTCTACGCCACCGGCGCGCGCCCGGACCTGGCGCAGAAGATGGGTTTTATCGGCGGCAAGATGCCCCTGCACCACGGGCCCAGCGAAGGCGGAGAAGGCCTGCGCAAAAACCTCGAAGCCCTGGCGACCATGCGCGAACGGGTCGGCCCGGAGTTCTGGTTGATGCTCGATTGCTGGATGAGCCTGGATGTGAACTACGCCACCAAACTGGCGATAGGCGCCCATGAACACGGGCTCAAGTGGATCGAGGAAGCGCTGTCTCCCGACGACTACTGGGGCTACGCCGCCCTGCGCAACAACGTGCCAAAAGGCATGTTGGTGACCACCGGCGAACATGAAGCCACGCGCTGGGGCTTCCGCATGCTCCTGGAGATGGGCTGCTGCGACATTATCCAGCCGGATGTCGGTTGGTGCGGCGGCCTCACCGAGCTGGTGAAAATCTCCGCCCTGGCCGATGCCCACAACGCAATGGTCGTGCCCCACGGCTCGTCGGTGTACAGCTACCACTTTGTTGCCACCCGCCATAACAGCCCGTTCGCCGAATTTCTGATGATGGCGCCCAAGGCCGATGAAGTGGTGCCGATGTTCCACCCGCAACTGCTCGGCGAGCCGGTCCCGGTGAATGGCCGCATGCGCTTGTCGGTGCTCGACAAGCCCGGTTTCGGCGTAGACCTGAACCCGGATTGCCAGTTGCACCGTCCGTACAATCGCTGAGGAAAACGCCATGAATATGCCCCGTAATGGTTTCAAGGCCGCCCTGGCCAAGGACGCCACCCAATATGGCATCTGGGCCGGTTTTGCCACCGGCTACGCCGCCGAGATCGTCGCCGGCCTCGGCTACGACTGGATGCTGATCGACGGCGAACACGCGCCCAATACCGTGCCCAGCGTGCTCAACCAATTGCAGACCGTGGCCCCGTACGCCACCGCACCGGTGGTGCGTGCGGTCAACAGTGACGCCAGCCTGATCAAGCAACTGCTCGACGTCGGCGCCCAGACCCTGATGATCCCCATGGTGGAAACCGCCGAACAGGCCCAGGCCCTGGTGCGTGCCATGCGCTATCCGCCCCATGGCATTCGCGGCGTCGGTGGCGGCCTGACCCGCGCCACCCGTTGGGATGGCGTGGCCGACTACCTCAATACCGCCCATGAAGAGCTGTGCCTGATCGTGCAAGTGGAGTCGCGCCTGGGCGTGGAAAACGTCGCGGCGATTGCTGCCGTGGAAGGCGTGGATGCAGTGTTTATCGGCCCCGCCGACCTGTCCATCGGCCTCGGCCACGCCGGCAACCCCGGCCACCCTGAAGTGCAGGAGCGCATCAAGCACGCGGTGGAGGCCACCCTCGCCGCCGGCAAGGCCAGCGGCATCCTGGCGCCCAACGAAGACGACGCACGCCGCTACCAGGCCTGGGGTTGCCGCTTTATCGCGGTAGCCATCGACATCAGCCTGCTGCGCCAGAGCGCCCTGGCCACCCTTGCCCGCTACCGCCCTGCCGCTGAAACGAACGCGCCATCGCGCACTTACTGAGGAGCTGCCCATGCCATCCGTTCCCGTGTACCAGAACTTTATCAACGGCCGCTTTACCCCAAGCCAGGCGCACATCGATGTGTTCAACCCGGCGACCGGGGTCTTGTTGTCCAAGGTCCCGGCGTCCACCGCCGACGACGTCGACCAGGCCCTCGCCGCGGCCCGCAGTGCGCAAAAAGACTGGGCGCGCAAACCCGCGATCGAACGCGCCGGGCATCTGCGCCGCATCGCCGCCAAGCTGCGGGAAAACGTCGCCCACCTGGCCCGCACCATTACCCTGGAGCAAGGCAAGGTCAGCGGCCTGGCCGAGGTCGAAGTGAACTTCACCGCCGACTACCTCGACTACATGGCCGAATGGGCGCGCCGCATCGAAGGCGAGATCATCACCAGCGACCGCCCCAACGAAAACATCTTCCTGTTCCGCAAACCGTTGGGCGTGGTGGCCGGGATCCTGCCGTGGAACTTCCCGTTCTTCCTGATCGCCCGCAAGCTGGCCCCGGCGCTGCTCACCGGCAACACCATCGTGATCAAGCCCAGCGAAGAAACCCCGAACAACTGCTTTGAATTCGCCAAACTGGTGGCCCAGACCGACTTGCCCGCCGGCGTGTTCAATGTGGTGTGCGGCGATGGTCAGGTCGGCGCTGCACTGACTGCCCACAAGGGCGTGGACATGATCAGCTTCACCGGCAGCGTCGCCACCGGTTCACGCATCATGGCCGCCGCCGCGCCGAACATCACCAAGCTCAACCTGGAGCTGGGCGGCAAGGCGCCGGCCATCGTGCTGGCAGATGCCGACCTGGACCTGGCGGTCAAAGCCATCCGCGATTCGCGCATCATCAACACCGGCCAGGTGTGCAACTGTGCCGAGCGCGTGTACGTGGAGCGCAAGGTTGCCGAGCCATTCATCGAGCGTATCAGCGCGGCCATGTCCGCGACCCGCTACGGCGATCCGCTGGCCATGGCCGATGCGGAAATGGGTCCGTTGATCAATCGCCAGGGCCTGGACAGCGTCAACCGCAAAGTGCGCACCGCCCTGAGCCAGGGCGCCACGTTGGTCAGTGGCGGGCAGATCGCCGACCTGGGTGCCGGCTTTCACTTCCAGCCGACGGTATTGGCCGGGTGCCGGGCCGATATGGAGATCATGCGCGAAGAGATCTTCGGCCCGGTGCTGCCGATCCAGATTGTCGACGACCTCGACGAAGCCATCGCCCTGGCCAATGACTGCGACTACGGCCTGACCTCGTCGATCTACACCCGCGACCTCGGCAAGGCCATGCACGCGGTGCGCGAGATCGACTTCGGCGAAACCTACGTCAACCGCGAAAACTTCGAAGCCATGCAAGGCTTCCATGCCGGCGTGCGCAAATCCGGGATCGGCGGCGCCGACGGCAAGCACGGCCTCTACGAGTACACCCATACCCATGTGGTGTACCTGCAGAGCTGAGGTGGTGAAACGGGTCGGTGCGCGTTAGCGTGCGGGCCTTTCCTGACAAAATCCCACAAGGATTGCGCGATGCCCCTGACGCCTTATAGCGGCCCCATCATCGACAGCCACCTGCACCTGTTCGACCCACGTCGCCCCCAGGGCATCCCGTGGCCCGAGCCGGGCAATCGGCTGTACACCGCCCATTTACCTGCCGACTACTGGGCCCTGGCCGGCCCACACAATGTGATCGGCGCAATTGCCGTGGAAGCCAGCCCATGGCGCGACGACAACCGCTGGCTGCTGCACACCCTGCGCCGCGAGCCGCGCATGCTCGGTTTTGTCGGCAACCTGGACCCGCTGCACGCCGACTTCGCCACCGACCTCGAGGCCCTGGCGGATGAGCCGCTGTTCCTCGGCCTGCGCTACGGCAACCTGTGGGACCGCGACCTGCTGCACGACCAGACCCGCCCGGGGTTTATCGACGGCCTGCGCCAACTCGCCGCCACCGGCCGCAGCCTGGACAGCGCCAACCCGAACCCGCGCTTGCTCAAAGGCCTGCTGCAGCTGAGCGACGCATTGCCACAGCTGCGCATCATCGTCGACCACCTGCCCAACGCCCAGGTACTCCTGGGTGAGGAGGCGGCGTACCACGCCGACCTGCTGCGCCTGGCCGAGCGCCCGAATGTGTTCGCCAAGCTGGCGGAAATTCCCCAGCTTGGGGCGCAGGGCTTGATCACCGACACTGCGTTTTACCACGACCGCCTGGCCGTGCTGTGGGAGGCCTTTGGCGAAGAGCGCTGCTTCTTCGGCAGCGACTGGCCCAACAGCGATCACCTGGCGGATTTCGCCACCACCCTGGGGCTCGTCAAACACTGCATGGCCGACAAACCTGAAACCGTGCAGGCCAAGTTTTTCCTGCATAACGCCGTGCGTATCTACACGCCCACGCCACCCCATGGAGCGCTGTAATGCAGACCCGCGCTTTTCGCATGCACCTCAATCCGGGCCAGGCTGATGAATATCGCCGGCGTCACGACGAGATCTGGCCGGAACTGGCCCAGGCCCTGCTCGACGCGGGCGTGGTGGATTACCGGATTTTCCTCGATGAGGCGACCAATGCGCTGTTCGCCGTGCTCACCCACGAAGACACCCACGGCCTGGATGAACTGCCCCGCACCGCACTGATGCAACGCTGGTGGCGCCATATGCAGGACATCATGCCCAGCCATGGAGACGGCTCGCCGGTCAGTGTCGACCTGCTGCCGATGTTCCAGCTGAGCCGCCCTTGAATTAACCGACCCACAACAACAATAAAAAGGATTCGACCACGTGGAAATCATTCTCCTCGGTGTGATTCTGCACTTTATCGGCGGCTTCGCTTCCGGCAGTTTCTACATCCCCTACAAGAAGGTGCGCGGCTGGGCCTGGGAAAGCTACTGGATCACCGGCGGCCTGGTGTCCTGGCTGATCGTGCCGCTGATCGCCGCCCAACTGACGGTGCCAGGCTGGGTGGAAATCCTGCGCAATGCCGACACCGGCACCCTGCTCTGGACCTACCTGTTCGGTGTGCTGTGGGGCATCGGCGGCCTGACCTTCGGCCTGACCATGCGTTACCTGGGCCTGTCCTTAGGCATGTCGCTGATCATGGGCCTCACCTCGGCCCTCGGCGCCTTGATGCCGGCGCTGTACCGCGACCTGTTCACCCAGGACACCGAAGGTACCCTGACCTCGATGCTGGCCTCACAAGGCGGGCATTGGGTGCTCTGGGGCGTGGCGGTATCGCTGATCGGCATCGCAGTGTGCGGCAAGGCCGGGCTGATCAAGGAACGGGAAGTGTCCGCAGCGGTGAAGTTCGCCAGCGTCAGCGAATTCGCCCTGGGCAAGGGCATGCTGGTGGCGGTGATTTCCGGCGTGCTGAGTGCCTGTTTCAGCTACGGCATTTCCGCCGGTCGCCCACTGGCGGCGGCGGCGGTGGAACATGGCGCCAACAGCCTGTTCCAGAACAACGTGACCTTCATGGTGATCATGTGGGGCGGCCTGACCACCAACGGCATCTGGTGCCTGTGGCTGAACTGGCGCAACCGCACCTTCCATAACTACACCGACCGCAGCACCCCGCTGCTGGGCAACTACCTGTTGGTGGCCATTGCCGGCACGCTGTGGTTCCTGCAGTTCTTTTTCTACGGCATGGGCGAAAGCCGCCTGCAGAACGACGCCAGTTCCTGGGTGCTGCACATGTCATTCATCATCATCGTGTCCAACTGCTGGGGCCTGTATTTCCGCGAATGGCACGGCACCAGCGCGGCCAACAAGGGCGTGCTGGTGGCGGGCATCGCGGTGATCCTCGGCGCTATCGCCATGGTCGGCTACGGCAATTACCTCGGCTGACGCCGCTTGATTTTCTAGGAGTATTTTTATGTTGCTTGCAGACAAAACCGTGATCATCACCGGCGCCTCCCGTGGCATCGGACGCGCCGCAGCCCGTGAGTGTGCCCGCCAGGGTGCCCGCGTGGTGATCGGCCACAACGGCAGCGGCCAAGGCACCGAGGCTGCGCATTCATTGATCGAAGAGATCAAGGCCTTTGGCGGCCAAGCCATCGAAGTGGGCGGCGATGCGGCCGACCCGGACACCGGCGACACGCTGGTGGCCGGCGCAGTACAGGCCTTCGGCAGCGTCGACGTGTTCGTCAACAATGCCGGCATCTGCCCGTTCCACTCGTTCCTCGACATGCCCCGCGAGGTCTACCTGAAAACCGTCAACACCAACCTCAACGGCGCCTACTTCGCCGTGCAGGCGGCGGCCAACCAGATGAAAAACCAGGGCCGTGGCGGCGCGATCATCGCCGTCAGTTCCATCAGTGCGCTGGTGGGCGGCGGCATGCAAACCCACTACACGCCGACCAAGGCCGGCCTGCATTCGTTGATGCAATCCTGCGCGATTGCCTTGGGCCCGTATGGGATCCGCTGCAACTCGGTGCTGCCGGGCACCATCGCCACCGACATCAACAAGGACGACCTGGCCGACGAAGAAAAACTTGCTTACATGACCTCGCGCACGCCCCTGGGCCGCCTGGGCGAGCCGGACGATGTGGCCGGGCCGATCGTGTTCCTCGCCTCGGACATGGCGCGCTATGTGACCGGTGCGTCGTTGCTCGTCGATGGCGGCCTCTACGTAAACCTGCAGTAACCCCGCGCCCTAACAAACACCACACTTCCACTGTGGGAGGGGGCTTACCCCGATAGCGGAGTGTCAGTCGGTGCATTAGTGACTGATACACCGCCATCGGGGGCAAGCCCTCTCCCACAAGGGATCTCTGTGTGCCTGAAGTTTGTGTTGTACCTAATAAAAACAACAATTCCAGGAGTACTTCCATGCGCACCACCCTCCCCCTGGCCCTGCTCTGCAGCGCCATGTCCACCTGTGCCTTCAGTGCGGGCCTGCTCGACCCCAACTCCCCGGCCATGCTCGGCGATTGGAACGGCCTGCGCCCCCAACTGGCCGAACAAGGCTACGACTTCACCCTCAAGTATGTCGGCGAAGTCGGTGCCAACCTCGGCGGCGGCTACAACTCGCACACCACCGCGCGCTGGAGCGACCAGTTGATCCTGGGCGTCAACATGGACCTGCAAAAACTCCTCGGTTGGCAGGATGCGACCTTTCGCATCGGCATCGGTGAGCGCCATGGCAAGGACATCACCAACGACCGCGTGCACCAGCCCAACGCCACCGGCCTGACCTCCACCATGGAAGTCTTCGGCGGCGGTAATGCCTGGCGGCTCTCGCAGTTCTGGTACGAGCAGAAGTTCTTCGAGCGCAAGTTCGCCCTGAAACTGGGGCGCTTCGGCCATGGCGAAGACTTCGACCAGTTCCCCTGCGAGTTCCAGAACGTCACCCTGTGCGGTTCCCAGGAGGGCAACTGGAACGGCGTGTGGAACAGCTTTCCGATCAGCCAGTGGGCGGTGCGGGCCAAGTACCAGTTCACCGATGAGTTCGCCATGCAGGTCGGCGCCTACGACAAGAACCCCGGCAACGCCGAAGCCAGCAATGGTTTCAAGCCGTTTATCAGCGGTTCCCAGGGCACCAGCTTCCCCATCGAGGCCATCTGGAAAGGCCAGCTCGCCGGGCTGAATTCCGAGTACCACGCCGGTTACTACTACGCCAACGCCGACACCAAGGACATGCTCAAGGACGCCGACGGCAACTACGCCGCCAGCTCACGAAAGCCCTACCGGATGTATTCCAGCAACAGCGGCTGGTGGCTGTCGGGCCAGCAGCAATTAACCACGGTCGACGGCAACGCCAGGCGCGGGCTCAACGTGTTCGCGAACCTGACGGTGAATGACCCGGACAAAAGCGTGATCAAGCACCTGATCCAGGTCGGCCTGATCTACCGTGGCCCCTTCGATTCACGCCCGGACGACACCTTCGGCCTCGGCGCATCGAAGTTGCAGGTCAGCGACCGCTATACCCGCAATACGCAGATGCTCAACGGCGCCAATGGCGTGACCGACATCGATGACCCGCTGTACGTGCCCGAGCAGCGCCGCGAGTACAGCTACGAGATCAACTATGGCGTGCAGGCGACGAAATGGCTGATGGTGCGGCCTAACCTGCAATACGTGAAATACCCCGGCGGGCTTACGCAAACCACGGGCGCAGTGGTCGGCGGCGTGCAATTTATCGCCGACTTCTAGCCGTTCTCTGCATCAAACACCTGTCCGCGTCCCACGACGCTGGCAGGTACCAGAACCGCCCCCGGCGCCAATACCGCATTGGCGCCAACCCGGCATTGATCCCCCAGCAACGCGCCAAACTTGTCGCAGCCGGTGCGCTGCAATACCCCGTCAACCCGCACCAGCACGTCCTTGTCGTCCCGCTCGTTGCGGTAGTTGGCGACGATACTCCCCGCCTCAAGGTTGACCCCATGGCCCAGCACTGAATCACCGACAAAGTTGAAGTGGGCCAGCTTGCTGCCGCTGAACATGAAGGTGGTTTTCAGTTCGGCGCCGGGGCCGATGATGCAGTGCTCATCTACCCAGCACCCACCGCGCAGCAGTGAGCCGCTGGCGATAAAGCAATGGGCGCCGATGATCAGGGGCGGCTTGAGCAAGGCACCGGGTTCGACGATAGCGGTACGGTGGATGGCGACTTCGTCGTTCACGCTGTAGTCGTCGGCCGGCAGGTCGGCGAGCATCTGGCGAACAACGGCCGGCGCCTGGGCGACCAGGGCCCAGGGCGCCAAGCCGGCCCACGGGGCAAGAGGGGATTGAGCAAGGTTGGCGATGTAGTCGGTGAGTCGAATCAAGGTCGAGCCCTCACGTGGTCAGAGACAGTCAAGAAAACCCGCATTGGCGATCATTCGACATCGAGTACAGCACTTTCAGGCCCTTCCCTCTCACAGGCCGCGCTTGCGCAGCCACTGCAAAAAGCCCTTCTTCACCGGCACCACCGGCGCCTCCTGGGTCAGGACCTGGGCGGCATGCAGGCGGAATTCCAACAGTGCCTTCATCGCCTCGCTAATGTCGTGGCGCGCATCCAGGCACGGTTTCAGGTATTCGTTCTCGATGCGGTACAACGTGCAGAAGGTCTTGGCGGAAAAGTCCGCCAGCACGGCCTGATCGGACAAGATCCCGGCCTCGCCAATCACTTCTCCCGGCCCCATGCGCCCGGCTTCGAATACATGGTCGCCCTTGGTCAACATCACCGAGACCACGCCGGACTCGACGATAAACAAATGATCGCTGACCTCCCCCGCCGGCAGGATCATCTCGCCGGCGCGGTAGGTGTGCAGGGTCATGTTCTGGCTGAAGGTGTCTTTCTCTTCCTGGCGCAAGGTGGAGAAAATCGACGAACGCTCCAGCAACGCCCGCGCGGCAGACATGGCCGGTGGCGCGCTGCTTTCGGTGGCGGACAGCACGCCCACGCCCGCTGCTTGCAGGTGCCGGAACGCCAGGTCATAGAGCTGGTTGCGCACCTCGCGCTTGAGGGCCATAGCCGGCACGAACCCGCTGATTTCATACTCCACGCCGCCACTGGCGGAAGTCTTGAATGCCACGCTCGGCGCGGGTTTGGCCAACAGTGGCCGGCAGCCCTGCATCGCACGTTCCAGTGCTTCGATTACGGTCTGCGGACGCGCATGGGGGCTGACTTGCAGGCTGACCGTCAGGCCGAACATGTCCGCCGGGCGCGAAAAGTTGATGATCTTGGCCTTGGCCGCGAGGGAGTTGGGGATCACCGCCAGGCTGCCCTGGGAGGTTTGCAGGCGTGTGGCACGCCAGTCGATGTCGGTGACCCGCCCTTCGGTGCCGTCGATGGAGATCCAGTCGTCGATCTGATAAGGCTTGGTGGTGTTGAGCACGATCCCGGAAAACACATCGCTCAGGGTACTTTGCAACGCCAGGCCAACGATGATCGCCACCGCGCCGGAGGTGGCCAGCACGCCCTTGACCGGCAGGTCGAGCACATAGGCCATGGCGGCGATGATCGCGATGAGGAAAATCACCGCGCCCATCAGGTCCTGCAACAACCGCCCGGTGTGACCCACCCGCTGCATCATCACCGTGCCCAGCAACACCGTCAGCGTGCGCGCCGCAAACAGCCACCAGCCGATCTGCAGGGCCGTGGCGGCCAGGTGCAAGGCGGTGTTGTCGGTATAGGGCGCAAGTTGCATGGGGTTCATGCCGTCGTTGAACAGCACGGCACTGAACACGGCAAAAATCGCCAACCGCGCAGCCAGCTTCCAATTGGCCAGGTTGGCAGAGATCAGGCGCCACACGGCGATGTCGATAAAGATCAGCGCTACGGCGCACAGCATCGGGTGATCAGCGATAAATGAGGGCATCCAGGCGACTCCAGGGCGAATGACGGGAAGATCGCATGAAATAGAGATTGCGCAAACAAAATGTCTTGCTGCGCAATGGTGGTGAACGGGCTTGTTGTGGCGAGCGGGCTTGCCCCGCGTTGGGGCGCGAAGCGGCCCTGAAACCATCCGCTTCGGAATGTCTGGAAAACCGCGTCGCGTTTATTGGGGCTGCTGCGCAGCCCAACGCGGGGCAAGCCCGCTCGCCACAACAAGCCCGTTCGTCACATAAAATCCGCCCCCACAGGTTTTTAGGGTGAACCGTCAGGCGTCCATCCGCCCAAACTTACCCGATTGGAAATCCACAAACGCCTGATGAATTTCCTGCTCGGTATTCATCACAAACGGTCCATGCCCGACGATAGGCTCGTCAATCGGTTCGCCGCTGAGCAGCAGGACCTTGGCATCGTCGTTGGCCTCCAGGCTGAGTTGGCGGCCGTCGCGCTCGAATAACGCCAGTTGGCCTTGGCGTGCGACTTCTTCGCCGTTGACCAGCACCGTGCCGCGCAGGATCACCAGGGCGGTGTTGCGCCCGACGTGCAGGTCCAGGGTGACGGGCTTGCCGGCGTTGAGGCGCAGGTCCCACACGTCGATCGGCGTGAAGGTGCGCGCCGGTCCTTGGGTGCCGGCGAATTCACCGGCGATCAGGCGCAGGTGGCCGGCGTCATTGGCCAAGGGCAGCACGGGAATATCGCCGTCGACGATGGTCTGGTAACCCGCGTCGGCCATTTTGTCCTTGGCGGGCAGGTTGACCCACAGTTGCACCATCTCCATCACGCCGCCGCTGCGGGCGAAGGCTGCGGAGTGGAACTCCTCGTGGAGGATGCCCTTGGCGGCAGTCATCCATTGCACGTCACCCGGGCCGATGGTTCCGCCAGCGCCGGTGGAATCGCGGTGTTCGACTTCGCCGTCGTAGACGATGGTCACGGTTTCAAAGCCGCGATGGGGGTGCTGGCCTACCCCGCGACGCTGGTCTGTCGGGGTGAAATCGGCCGGGCCGGCGTGGTCCAGGAGCAGGAATGGGCTGATGTGCTTGCCCATCGAGTCGTAGGAAAACAGCGTACGCACGGGGAAGCCGTCGCCGACCCAGTGGGCGCGTGGGCTGGTGTAGATGCCGATGAGTTTTTTCATGGTGGTCCTCCAAAGTGCATACACCTTAAAACTCGCAGCAATTCGGCGCTAGACGGTAAAAACAACCTTAATCGTCCTACTGGCAGAACGATTTAAGGCAGCATCCTCACAAAACAGCGTTAATGATAATGACTCGTAGTAATATCCGCCCTCTCCCGCTCAACCCTCGAGGGCTGCAATGCCGTTTGCCCCTGCGCCTGCCGCACCGCGCGTACTGGTGGTGGATGACCACCGCAAGATTCGTGAACCCCTGGCCACGTACCTGCGACGTCACACCTTTGAGGTGCGCACCGCTGAAGACGCGGCCGGCATGTGGCAATTGCTCAAGACCCAGGCGTTCGATGTGGTGGTGCTCGACGTGCTGCTGCCCGATGGCGATGGCTTTGAGTTGTGCAACCAGTTGCATCGGCGCAGCAACACCCCGGTGATCCTGCTGACCGCCCGCGACACTGCCGCCGACCGCATACGCGGCCTGGACCTGGGCGCCGACGATTACGTCACCAAGCCCTTCGAACCCCGGGAGCTGGTGGCGCGTATCAACAGCGTGCTCCGCCGTCAGGGCCGCGCCACCGGCCCCACCGCGCCCAGCACTGGCGCACGGGCCTATCAGTTCTCCGGTTGGCACTTCAGCGTGACCAGCGCCACCTTACGCCGCGATGCCCACCCCGACATCCAACTCAGCACCGCTGAAAGCCGGTTGCTGCAGGTGTTCCTCGCCCATCCCAATACCCTACTGCCCCGCGAACGCCTGATCGACCTCACCGCCGCCGCCGACAGCGATGTCAGCGACCGCGCCATCGACCGGCAAGTCAGCCGCCTGCGCCGCAAGCTGGCCCAGGGCGATGCCACCCCGGAACTGTTGCGCACCATCTGGGGCGGCGGCTATCTATTGGCGGCCGAGGTCAGCGAATGCACACCTTGAGCCGGCTGTGGCCGCACAGCCTGGCACGTCAGTTGAGCCTGTTGTTGTTGCTGGCATTGCTGGCGTCGAACGCAATAGCGATGTTGTTTCTGCAACGCACCGGCAGCCTGATCCACCCGCTGTCGCGCAGTTTCAGCCTGGAACGCCTGGGGATTGCACATCACACGGCAATCGACCTGAGCCCGAATGAAACCGAGCACCTGCTGGCCGGCATGAGCACCGACGACACACGCTTCTGGATCGCCCCCACGCCGGAGGTGGCGCCGTTTGCACACCGCCCGGAAGAACAGCGCCTGGCCAACGAGCTGCGCCGCCAATTACAGCTGGATAACGCCGCCGCCATCGGTATGCAGTTGGAACGCATCAGCGGCGCCGACGCCCGCACCCATGTGTTCAGCCCCGCCGGCTGGGCGCCGTTGCGCCTGCGCAGCAGCGTGCCGCTGCCCAACGGTACCTACCTGAATGCCGTGCAATACCCCGCCGGCGCCTATGAATGGGGCCGCGTCCTGGCCTACAGCCTGCCGGTGACGACCCTGCCGGTGCTGCTGATCGTGATGTTTTTCATTGCTCGCGTGGTGCGCCCGATCAAGACCCTGGCCCAGGCCACCGAGCGCGTCAGCCGCGGTGAATGGATCGCGCCGCTGCCGGAAACCGGCCCACAGGAAGCCCGCGACCTCACTGCCGCCTTCAACACCATGCAGGTCAACCTCGCCCGGCATGTCGAAGGCCGCACGCGGATGCTCGCAGCGGTCAGCCATGACTTGAATACGCCGATCACCGAACTGCGCCTGCAAGTGGAGTTGCTGGAGCCTGGCGCAGCCCGCGATGACATGCTCGAAAGCCTCGGGGAATTGAGTGCGATGGTACGAGAAACCCTGAATTTCGTGCGCGACGACGCGGTGCAGGAAGCGACTGCCACGCTTTCGTCGAGCGACCTGCTGGATGACCTGGCCAAGCGTTACCAACGCCTGCGACAGCCCGTCACCTGGGCCGGCGCACCACCGTTACTGCTGACCTGCCGCCCGCTGGCGCTCAAGCGCGCACTGACCAACCTGATCGACAACGCCCTGCGCCACGCCGGCGATGCCGACCTGAGCCTGGTTCGCGAGGACAACGGCTGGCTGCGCATCGAGATTCTCGACCACGGCCAAGGTCTACCCGAAGCTTGGTTGAGCAAAGTCTTCGAGCCCTTCGTACAACGGGGTGTCAGTGACGGCGGCGTGGGGCTGGGCCTGGCGATCGCACGGTCGTGCATCCAGGCCCATGGCGGTGAACTGGTCTTGGAAAATCGCCCACCGGCCGGCCTGTGCGCGGTGGTGCGATTGCCCACCGCGCTCTAGAAGTTGAGCGTGGCGCCCATCCACAGGGTGCGGCCGTAGTTCACCGTGCCGTAGGTTTCATCGTCCAGGCGCTTGTCGGTGAGGTTGTTGAGGGAGGCGTTGAGGGTCAACGAATCGCTCACGTCATAGGAGCCGCCCAGGTCGGCGGTGGTGTAGCCCGGCGCCGGTTCGTCGGTGGTAAGGGTGTTGCCGGTTTCCTCGCCGTAGTAGCTCAGCGAGGCCCAGGCCTGGGTGCGATCGTTGATGGTCCATTCGGTGCGCACATTGGCTTTTTGCTCAGGTGTGAGGGCCAGGGGCGCGCCTTTGTTGGCGCCGCTTTTCTGTTCGGAGTCGGTGTAGGTGTAGTTGGCCTTGAGCAGCACGATGGGGTTGATGTCCCATTGGCCATTGAGCTCAACGCCCTGGATGATCGCCTTGTCGACGTTGACCCGGTCCATGATGGTGTAGCCGTTCCAGCGCCGGTCGGTGGTGACGGTGGAGAGCTTGTCCTGGAAGTCGTTGTAGAACAGCGTCACGCCGCCGGACAGGTTGTCGCGGTTGCTCCACAGCGCCGAGACTTCATAGTTGGTGCTGGTCTCGGGCTTGAGGTCCGGGTTGCCGAACATCACGAAGCGGTTGCGGCGCAGGTAAGCATAGTCCTCAACCACGGCACGCAGCTCCGGCGCCTTGAAACCTCGGGCGATACCGCCCTTGAGCGTCCACTGCTCGGTGGCGCGCCACACGCCGTAGACCCGCGGGCTGAGGTGGGCGCCGTACTCTTCGTGCTCATCCAGGCGCAGGCCGGTGGTCAGCGCGAAGCTGTCGGTCATCGACCACTCGTTTTCCGCGAACAGGGCTTTTTGCACCACCGAGAATTTATAGTCGACGCGGTCACCGAGGCCCTGGTTCCAGTCGGTCAGTTCGCTTTTATTCCATTGCACGCCCACGGTGCTGACGTTATGGGCGGTGGGCACCACCAGCTTGGCGTCGAACACGGTGTTCTTGATCTCGGGTTTGCGCCCGTAGATGTCAGTCTGCGCTGGTGTCGCCTTGCCTTCGCGGCTGGAGGTTTCCTGGGACAGCGCGATGTCCGAGGTGGCCCAGCCCCAGCGGCCCTGGTGCGACAGCGACCAGTGATCGCGGTTGTTTTCCTGCTCGCGGGTGGCCCAGTTGGCGCTCATGCCGTCGCCATTCTTCAAGCGCGTGGCGCCGGCTTCCAACAGGATGTCGTGGTCGAGGGTCGGGGTGAAGGCCAGGCGTGCGGTGAGGTCGCGGTGGTCGGCTTTGCTGAAGCCATTGGTCTGCTCGATGTCGTCGTCGGCCTGCCGATCCAGGTACCGGCCCCACACCTGCAAACCGAGGAAATCTTCCTTGAGGGGGCCGCTGAGGTAGAACTGGGTCTGGCGTGCATTGCCCTGGTCGCTGTGCTGGCGCGCCGAGTAGTCATACCCGATGGAGCCGCCCCAGGTCGGAGAGACCTTGCGCGTGATCACGTTGATCACCCCGCCGATGGCATCCGAGCCGTACAGCGAGGACATCGGCCCGCGCACCACTTCGATACGCTCGATGGCCGCAGCGGGTGGTACAAAGCTCTGTTCGTAGCCACTGTTGCCATTGACCCGCGATTCCCGCGCACTCTGGCGCTTGCCGTCGACCATGATCAGGGTGTAGTCGGCCGGCATGCCACGGATGGAGATGTCGGTTTCATTCGCACCGCCGTTGACCGTCACACCTTCTACGTCCCGTACTGCGTCGCCGAGGTCGCGGTAGGACTTGCGGCGCAGTTCCTCGCCATCGATCACGGTGACCGAGGCCGGCGCGTCTTCCGCGCTTTGCGCAAAACCGGATGCAGTCACCACGACATCATTGAGTTCCAGTGCAACAGGCTCATCCGCGTGGGCATGAAGACTGGCGGCAACCAGCAGGGCCAGGGGCGAGAAACGAAAAGCAGGCAGCATGGGCGAAGACCTTCGGATTAGACTCAAAAGAGAATCGTAATCATCCAGCCCCGAAAAACTTGGACAAAGTGTGACAACTCAGGCGGCCGCGACCTCTGCGCTACGGCGCTCACGTAACAAATGGAAGGCCACCAAAGCCGTCACGGCAAAACACGCCTGGATCACGATCATCGGCGTGGCACTGCCGTCGCGCAGATGGCTCAGCAACAGGCCACTGCAGGTCGCGCCGAACATCTGCGCAAAACCCATCAAGCCCGCCGCCAAACCGGCGCGGTGAGCGTTGGGCATGACCCCGCCGGTCACAGACCCGGGCAATACCAGGCCGCCGCCGAGGGTCGCCAGCGCAATGGGAATATCCAGGCCCAGCACCGACAGGCCAAACAGCGCATAAATCACCAGCGCGGCAATCCCGCCCATGGCCACCAGCGTCACGCCCATCGCCACAATCCGTTGCGGCCCCAGGCGCTGGATGTTGCGCCGGGTGTAGGTGGAACCGATGATCAGCATCGACACGATCACGCCGAAATTGATGCCGTACTCCAGGCTGCTCAAGCCCAGCAGATTGATATACACCGCCGAGGAACCGGCGATCACTGCGAACATGGCGCCATAGGTGCACGCCAGCGCCACGGCGAACGCGCGGTACTGGCGGCCCTTGAGCAGATCCAGGTATTGCCCGCCGAGGGTGCGCCAGTGTCCGGCCTTGGGGTCGAGAAAGTGATTGCTCTCGCGGAAGAACAGCAGCGCCAGCAGCAACACCACACTGCCAATCGCCAAGGCCAGCAGGATCGGCGCCCGCCAGCCCAGCAGCTTGATCAGCAGACCGCCGACCATCGGTGCGACGACGATGGCGTAAAGCATGCCGATCATGGTCAGCGCCAGCGCCGGCCCCGCGTCGGCCTTCCACACGTCACGCACCACGGTGCGCGCCAGTACCAACGCAGCGCAGGCGCCGAGGCCTTGCACGACGCGAGCGGCAATAAATTGCTGGATGTCATTGACCAGCAGCATCGACAAGGTCGCCAGCACATACAGCAACAGCCCGCCGATCAGCACCGGGCGGCGGCCGATACGGTCCGACAGCGGCCCGAACAGCAGTTGCCCCAGGCCAAAGGCGGCGACAAACGCCGACAGTGCCATCAGCGCCGACCCCGACGGCGCCAGCAGTGCCTGCTCGATCACACCCAAGCCTGGGATGATCAATTGGGTCGAGACTTCACCCAGTGCCGTCAGGGCCACCAGTAAAAACAATAAGCTTCGCGATGGGGCCGGGGCGTTCGACATGGGGATTATCCGGGGCTGGATTTATTTATATTTCGACCATAATATGCGTAAAAAATTATGTCCATAATTTTTTGCCCACTGGTAATCCCCGGAGCCCGACATGATCCCTCTCCCCTCGCGTCTTCTCACGCCCCTGGCCCTGTTGATCCTCCTCAGTGGCTGCAACAGCCAGGCCGACACCGCCGCTGAAGTGCCGCAACCACGTCCGGTACTCGCCGCCAAGGTCGAAGCCGCCGGCACTCAGCAAAGCGCCTACACCGGCGTGGTGGCGGCGCGTACGGAAAGCGACCTGGGCTTCCGGGTCAGCGGCAAGGTCATCGAACGCAAGGTCGACCCCGGCCAGCACGTCTCCCGTGGCGACACCCTGCTGGTGCTGGACATCGGCGACTTCGAGCTGGCCCTGCGCTCGGCGAAAAACCGCGTCAACGCCGCCCAGGCGCAACTGCGCCAACGCCGCGACGATGAAAACCGCTACCAGCGCCTGGCCAGTACCGGCGCGGTGTCGCGGCAGATCTTCGACCAGTCGGCGACTAACCTGCGCGTCGCCGAGGCCGAGCTGGCTGCGGCGCAATCCGATGCCAGCCAGATCGAGAACCGCCGCACTTACTCGGTACTCAAGGCCGACGGCGACGGCACCATCACCGACGTGCGGGTGGACCGCGGCCAAGTGGTCGCCGAAGGGCAAATCGTCGCGCGCCTGGCCCATGACGGCGCCCGCGAAGCCATCGTTAACCTGCCGGAAAATCAGCGTGACCAGGCCGCGCAAAAAGCCCTGGCCTTCCCCTTCGGCGCCCCGGGCCAGGCGGTAACGGCCACCTTGCGCGAACTGTCGGCCAGCGCCGACCCGGTCACCCGCACCTACCGCGCCCGTTATGTGCTGCACGGTAACGTCGAGCGCTTCGCCCTCGGTTCGACCATCACTGTGCGCCTGCAAGGCAACGGCCAGGCGCAACAAACTCGCGTGCCCATCGGTGCGTTGCACGATGCCGGGCAAGGCATCGGTGTGTGGTTGATCGGCGCGGATAACAAGGTCAGCTTCGCCGCCGTCAAGGTCGCCAGCCTCGGCCAGGAAGACGCCCTGCTCGACAGCGGCGTGAACCCCGGCCAGGTCGTCGTCGCCCTCGGCGCGCACCTGTTGCACAACGGCGATGCGGTGCGCCTGTTGCCCGCCCAGGTGCTGGCCCTCAACCGCAAACAGGACCAATGAGCATGCGCGGCATCAACCTCTCGGAACTGGCGGTCAAGCACCGCGCAGTCACACTGTTTTTGATCATTGCGATCCTCGCCGCCGGGATCTTCTCGTTCGGCAAACTGGGACGCGCCGAAGACCCGTCGTTTACCGTCAAGGTCATGACCATTACCGCTGCCTGGCCCGGCGCTACTGCCCAGGAGATGCAGGAGCAGGTTGCCGACCGCCTGGAGAAGCGCCTGCAGGAACTGGACTACTACGACCGCGTCGAGACCATCGCCCAGCCGGGTTTTGTGTCGATGCGCATGACCTACAAGGAGTCCACGCGCCCCGGCGAAATCCAGGAGCTGTTCTACCAGACGCGCAAAAAACTCAGCGATGAAGCCGCGAGGCTGCCCAACGGTGTGATCGGGCCGTTCTTCAACGATGAATATTCCGATGTGTACTTCGCCCTGTACGCCCTGGAGGCCGAGCACTTGCCCCATCGGCAACAGGTGCAGATGGCCGAAGAGTTGCGCCAGGGCCTGCTCAACCTGCCGGGGGTGAAGAAGGTCAATATCCTCGGCGAGCAGGCGCAGCGAATCTTCGTCGAGTTCTCCTATGAGCGCCTGGCGACCCTGGGCATCAAGCCGGACCAGATCTTCAGCGCCCTCGCCGCACAAAACGCCGTGGCGCCGTCTGGCTTCGTGGAAACCGCCGGGGCCCGCGCCTATATCCGTATCGACGGTGCCTTCGACAGTCTGGCGTTGATCGAAAACGTGCCCCTGGAAGTCAACGGTCGCGTGCTGCGCATTGCCGATGTCGCCAGCGTCAGCCGCGGGTATGAAGACCCGCCCAGCTACCGCATCCGCCACCAGGGCGACCCGGCGCTGATGCTCGGCGTGATCATGGAAAAGCACTGGAACGGTCTGGAGCTGGACAAAAGCCTCAAGGCTCAGGAAGCCCGGATCCAGGCGGACCTGCCGTTGGGCGTGAACTTCGCCAAAGTCTCCGACCAGGCGAAAAACATCAGCCTGGCGGTGAATGAATTCATGCTCAAATTCTTCGTCGCCCTCGCGGTGGTGATGCTCATCAGCCTGCTGGCCCTGGGCTTTCGCGTCGGCCTGGTGGTGGCGGCTGCGGTGCCGCTGACCTTGTCGGTGGTGTTCGTGATCATGTTGCTCACCGGGCGTGAGTTCGACCGTATTACCCTGGGCGCACTGATTATTTCCCTGGGTTTGCTGGTGGATGACGCAATCATCGCCATTGAAATGATGGTGGTGAAACTGGAGGAAGGTTTTGACCGGATTCATGCGGCCACCTTCGCCTGGAGTTCCACGGCGGCACCGATGCTCACCGGTACGCTGGTGACGATCATCGGCTTTCTGCCGGTGGGGTTTGCACGTTCAGGTGCGGGGGAATACGCCGGTAATATCTTCTGGATCGTCGGCTTTGCACTGATCTCGTCCTGGCTGGTGGCGGTGGTGTTCACGCCGTACCTGGGCGTGAAGTTGCTGCCGCAGATCAAGCCGGTGCCCGGTGGCCACGACGCGATTTATGCCGGGCGCTATTACCAGAAGCTGCGTGATTTAGTCGAAGCCTGCGTACGCAGGCGTTGGCTCGTGACCGGGTTGGTCATCGGCGCCTTTGTACTGTGCGTGCTGGGCATGGCCGTGGTGAAGAAACAGTTCTTCCCCAACTCCGACCGTTCCGAGCTGATTCTTGAGGTGTATATGCCGCCCGGCAGTGCCTTCAAGAGCACCGAGGCGGTGGCGGCGCAACTGGAAAAAGCGCTGCTGCAAGAGCCGCAGACCAGCATGGTCGACACCTATGTGGGCGGTGGCGCGCCACGCTTCTTCCTGTCGCTGAACCCCGAAATGCCGGACCCGGCGTTTGCCAAGCTGATCGTGCAGACGCCGGACTCTCACGCCCGCGACGCCTTGAAGCTGCGCATGCGTGAGCGAATTGCGGCCGGTGAGTTTCCAGCGGCGCGGGTGCGGGTGACACAACTGCTGTTCGGCCCACCGGTGCCCTTCCCGGTGGTGTTCCGCGTATCCGGCCCGAATGTGGATGTGCTGCGCGGCGTGTCCGAGGACGTGCGCAAGGTCGTCGCCGCCAACACGCTGACCAAGGACGCCTTTCTCGATTGGGGCGAACGCACCAGCGGTTATCGCCTGGTGCTGGATCAAGACCGCCTGCGCCTGCTGGGTTTTACCCCCAACGAGGTCAAATCCCAGCTCAACGCCTTGCTCAGCGGCAACCCCATCACCGAAGTGCGCGAGGGCAACCGCACCGTGTCCGTGGTCGCCCGCGCCCAAGGCAACCAGCGCGAGAACCTCGGCAACCTCAACAATATGACCCTGACCAACAGCGCCGGCACGTCGGTGCCCCTGGCCCAGGTCGGGCAGTTCCAGGCGGTGATGGAAGAACCGATCCTCAAACGCCGCAACCGCGCGAGCACCATGGAAGTGCGCGCCGACATCATCGACGGCGTGCAACCGCCCGATGTGGAAATGGCCGTGTACAAAGACCTGCAACCGCTGATCGCCAGACTACCGGCCGGTTACCGGATCGACATCGGCGGCCCGGTGGAAGAAAGCGCCAAGGCCAACGTGGCGCTGGCGGCGCTGTTCCCGATCATGATCCTGCTGACCCTCACGGTGATCATGTTCCAGGTGCGTTCCTTCGGCGTGATGTTCATGGTCTTCGCCACCGCGCCGCTGGGCTTGATTGGCGCGGTGCCGACCTTGCTGCTGTTCAACCAGCCGTTCGGGTTCAACGCGATCCTGGGCTTGATCGGGATCGGCGGGATCCTGATGCGCAACACGTTGATCTTTACCGACCAGATTCGCCAGAACCAGGAACACGGCATGGCAATTCGCGAGGCCATCGTCGAGGCCACCGTGCGGCGGGCCAGGCCGGTAATACTGACCGCGCTGGCGGCGGCGCTGGCGTTTATTCCGCTGACGCTGTCGGTGTTCTGGTCGTCCCTGGCGTTCGTGCTGATTGGCGGAGTGCTGGTGGGCACGGTGTTGACGCTGTTGTTCTTGCCGGCGCTTTGCAGCCTGGTGCTGGGGCGGGAGAAGACAAAAGTTGTCGAAACGCCCCACGTAAGCGCCGGATAAGCGCTACTCCCCTGCCCTGAAAACCGCTGCAAAGTCCCTCGCCTGAATACACAGTGCGAGGGATTGCAGATGGTTGTTTTCGTTAAAGCCCCGGTTGAAGGGGCTGTTTCATGATCGAGGTGACCCGCCAAGCCATTGGCTACCTGGTGCTGGCCGCCATGGATTCAAAGACGCGAGACGTCGAATCCGTTCTCAGCGACTTCGGGCGCTGCCTCAATACCTACGAGAACTGGGCGGAAAGCTTCTTTAGCTTTTCGGCCCTGGATGTCGAACAGGTCTTCAAAGTCGGGGATGACGTGGCGCTTGTCGCGCCGATCAACCGCGCCATCATTCCCAGCAGCACCACAGCAACGTGCCAGGCAAACGGCACGTTGACCCTGGTGCATATGTTCCAGAGCGCTCGGTTCGTGCCCATTGGCAATACGCCCGTGATGGTGCAACGCGTCGATCCAGAGGGCGGGCCCCTGGGCGAGCCGATCCACAAGACCATCGGCCCCAGCGGCATTCTTGAAATCAAGGAATGTGATCGCAACCAGCAGTACCGGGTCAGCTTCTACCCCAACGTCTCCAAAGATCATTTCAAGGCGCTGTATGCCTCTTATCAGTCGGTGATTGCCGCACTGGACGGTTGGTTGCGCAGTGAATGGGAGACCACCTTCGAGCCGTTATGGAAGGGTTACTCCGAAGCCAGCTTCCCCAAGCGCTATCTCTCCCTGCATCAAGCCTACGCGCGCGGCTTCGGCGAAGCGCTCTACTCGCTCTGGGACACTGTCAAGCAGCTGTTTCAGTGGCTTGGCGACCCGTTGGCTTATGCCGAACAACTACTGCATTACCTGTCCCCGGACGAACTTGAAAAGCTGCTGAGCCTCGGCACCGACACCCTCGCGAAAGGCTTGTTGGTGCTCAGCGACGAGCCGCTGCTGTTCATCCATCTCTCGGCAGCGGTCAGCTGGATGCGCCTGTTGCCGCCGCCCTATATGAACGAGTTGCTCGGGGAAATCAGCGCCGAAGTATTGATCAATTTGCTGCTGTGTCTCGCCACTGCCGGGATGGGGATGGCGGTCCGAATAAGTACCAAGGTGCTGGGCGGCATCAAGTCTCAAAGTGCGCGCCGATGGTTGGAGCGCATGGCGGGGCAGTTCGGGAAATCTCCCATGGATGAGCATGCCGAGGCGGTGAAGCCTTTGCTGCTCGGTGGCCCGGCGACAGCGATCAAGACTGTACCGGTTGCGCCATTGAAGGCTGGGGATCAGTTGGTTTCCAACCCGGTACCGGCGGTTCGCAGGAAGACTCAGCAGACGGTGTTGGTCAGGCAGGAGCCTGTCGATGATGTGCCTGTTGTATCGACGAATCCGAAGGGCGATGCGGCGGCTCCTTCGGATAAGACCGTCACCAACGGCTGCCCCGTGTCGATGGTTACCGGGGAGGAACTGCTGACCCTGACCGATGGCACGTTGGACGGGATTTTGCCGTTTGAGTGGACACGGTTGTATCGCACCAGTGCGGTGGAAGTGGATTGCGGGTTGGGGTTTGGCTGGAGTCATTCGCTGGCGCATCGGCTTGTGGTCGACGGCGATTCAGTGGTGTGGACGGATCATGAAAACCGCTCGACCACCCTACCCTTGCCCACAGTTGCGCGACCTGCGATCACCAATAGCCTGGCCGAAGCGGCGATCTATTTGGGCGCTTCGCCGGATGAGTTGGTGTTGTCCCAGGCGTCGCGGTTTTATCACTTTCGCGACGGTGTGTTGGTCTCCGTCAGCGATGCGTACGACAACCGGCTGCGGATTTCACGGGATGTTTTGGGGCGTATTGAGCGGTTGGATAACGGTGCGGGGCGTGCGCTGTTCCTGCGCTATGCGTTCGGCCACATCGTGGCGGTGGACTATCAGGTTCAGCGCGCCAAGGGGTATGAACCCTTCGAGTGGGTGACCGAGCAGAACGTTGTTTCCTACGCATACGACGACGCTGGCCGGTTGGTTTCGGCGACCAATGCGGTAGGCGAAAGCGAGGTTTATCGCTACGACGATCAGCACGTGATTCTTGAACGTGGACTGGCCGGTGGGGCGAGTTTCTTCTGGGAATGGGAACGGGCTGGCAAGGCTGCGCGCTGTGTCCGGCATTGGGCCAGTTTTTCCCAGATGGATACGCGGTATGCCTGGGGGGATGACGGCCGTGTCACGGTGCATAACGCCGATGGCAGCCAGGAAGTGTACGTCCATGACGACCGAGCGCGGCTGGTGCAGCGGATTGATCCGGACGGTGCTTCGCATTTCAAATCCTACGATGACAAGGGTCGCCTGACGGTTGAGCAGGATCCGCTGGGGGCGGTGACGGCGTATCAGTACGACGATGCCGGACGCTTGGTGGCGTTGTTTCCTGGGGATGATGAGCCGACAACCTACGAGCATGACAATGGCTTCGTACGGGTTGTAAGGCGGGGTCTGGCGGTCTGGAAGTACGAGCGTAACGACCAGGGCGATGTCATTCGTAAGATCGATCCCGATGGTCATGTTACGGATTACAGCTACGACAAATATGGGCAACTGGTTGGGGTTTGGTACCCGGATCACAGCTGCCATCGGCTGGTGTGGAATGAACGGGGGCAACTGGTTGAGGAGCAGCTACCCAATGGCGGGATCAAGCGTTATCGCTATGACGATCTTGGCCGGCAGGTTGCCCGCGAGGATGAGCATGGCGCGCTGACGCAGTATCAGTGGGACGGCATCGGTCGGTTAATTCGTGTCGTTTTACCAGGCGGTGCGTGCAGGGAATACAGCTACAACCCCTACGGAAAAATCACCGCCGAACGCGACGAACTGGGCCACGTCACCCGCTACGAATACGCCGACGGCCTGCACCTGATCAGCCGCCGCCTCAACGCCGATGGCACTCAGGTCAACTACCGCTACGACAACGCGCGGTTACTGCTGACCGAGATCGAAAACGAGGTCGGCGAGTCCTACCGACTTGCCTACCACCCCAATGGCCTGATCCAGCAGGAAATAGGTTTTGACGGACAGCGTACGGCTTATGCCTACGACCTCAACGGCAACCTGCTGGAAAAGACCGAACACGGTGACGACGGCAGTCAGCTCGTTACTCGCTACGAACGCGATCACGCCGGCCGCCTCGTACGAAAAACCCTGCCCGACGGCAACAAGGTCGATTACGCCTACGACCGCCAAGGCAACCTCCTCAGCGTCGACGACGGCCATTGGGCGCTGGCCTACGAATACGATAGCCAAAACCGCCTCACCGCCGAACACCAGGGCTGGGGCACCTTGCGCTATGGCTACGACACCTGCGGCCAGCTTCAACACCTGCGCCTGCCCGATAACAACCGGCTGGTCTTTAATCATGCGAAAGGCGGCCACCTCGCCACCGTCGAATTAAATGGTGCGCTGCTGACCTCTCACCTGTTCAAGGCGGGTCAGGAACACCAACGCCAACAAGGCCAACTCCTCAGCCACTACCACTACGACGACCAACACCGCCTGCACGCCCACGCAATCACCCAGCAACAAGACCACCTCTACCAACGCCAATACGACTATGACAAAACCGGCAACCTCACCCGCCTGCTCGACACCCGCAAAGGCGAACACCACTACCATTACGACCCACTAGGCCGCCTCACCCGCGCCGACCACTCCCAAGACCTGCAGGAACGTTTCGGTCACACCCCGGCCGGCAACCTGCTCATGCAAGACCGCCCCGGCCCCGACATCGTCGCCGGCAACCGCCTGATGATCCAGGGCGACCGCCACTACGACTATGACGCCTTCGGCAACCTGATCCGTGAACGACGGGGCAAAGGCCATCAACTCGTCACCGAGTACCGCTACGACTGCCAGCACCGGCTGATTGGAATCACCCAACCCAATGGCCAAACCGCGAGCTATCGCTACGATCCCTTTGGGCGGCGCATCAGCAAAACCGTGGACGGCATAACCACGGAGTTTTTCTGGCAAGGCGACAAGCTGATTGCCGAACACCATGCGGACCGCCATCGCAGCTATCTCTACGAACCGAACAGTTTCAGGCCGCTGGTCCTGTTGGAAGGCTTCGGCCCAAAAGACACCAAGCCCTACCACTACCAACTCGACCACCTCGGCACGCCGCAGGAACTGACCGACCCCGACGGCGAAATCGTCTGGTCCGTGCACTACCGCGCCTACGGCCAGATCAGCCGACTCGACAAAGGCAAAATCGACAACCCGCTGCGTTTTCAGGGGCAGTACTTTGATCAGGAAAGCGGACTGCACTACAACCGTCATCGCTACTACAATCCGGATGTCGGTCGCTACCTGACGCCTGATCCGGTGAAGTTGGCGGGTGGGATCAATGCGTACCAGTACGTGCCCAATCCGACGGGGTGGGTGGATCCGTTAGGGTTAAGCTGTAAGATTGGAAATTGCCCGGATTCAAAAAACGATTTAACAAAAAAAGCACCTCCTGGAGTATTAACTACTCACGAGAAGGCTGGAGGACACCTGATTGAAAAACATGTCGGTCGAACAGACGAACAGTTAGCGGCAAGATTTGAATCTGAACCGCACATCCCAGCCTCATCCACCTTCAAAACTCTAGAAGAGGCTGAGGCTATAGTGTCCAAAAGCTTGACTGCACACCAGCAAGAAATAACTACATTTTTAAGTGGAAACAAGGAAAAACTCCTAATTAAAGGCAGCTCAAGTCAACCCGTAGGGGTAAGCATTCTAAATGGAGCAACAAAATCCGTACCTGTTTATAAGTTCCTATTAGTCATAAAACGAGATCCTAAAATGCCAGATGGCTATCTATTGCTAACAGGATACCCAGAAAAATGAATGAACCATTAACAGAGCTACAACAATTTTTTGGTGCTTACTTTAATCAGGATTGGGCGGAAGATCACTCATCGGCCGATGATGTCATCGATACATTTCTACTAGACTCGCCTAGAGAAATAATCATGACAGTAAAACAGGAAATTTTAGAGCTGATAAGTTCGTATACCAACGAGCCAGACCTTCAAGAAAATTTACTGCATATACAGCATTGCTATTACTACTATCCATACCAATGGGCCTCAGGCCCGTTATGGCTAAATCACATAGTTCGAAAGTTTGATGAACACCTACAAAAAAACCAATATTCAACTTAAAAATCAGCCGTATAACGATCTTTGCTATTAATATTTTGGCCTGCTGCGCAGTCCACGCAGGGCAAGCCTGCTCACCACAAGGAATGAAGGCTCAGCCAAGTTGAATGGGTGAGCCTCCCAGGCTGATCAGCGTTTACTCAGCTCCATAATCATCCGACTCAGCAAGTAGATCCGTGGCGCCACGCTCTCCACCTCCGCATACTCCTGCGGCGTATGAATATTCCCCCCTACAATCCCAAACCCATCCAACGTCGGCGTGCCCACCCCGGCTGACAAACTGGCATCCGCCGCGCCGCCGCTGCCTTCAATGGTTAACTTTTTACCCAGCTCCCCATAAATGCCCTGGGCAATCGCCACCAGCTTGTCCGACTCCGGCGTCTGCGGCATGGGCGGCAGGCCGCGTTTGAGGGTGGTGGTCACTTCGGTTTCCGGGATCAATTTGTTGGCGGAGACCCGCACCAAGTCCTTCTCGATCCGATCGAACTCTTCCGGCAACGCTGCACGCACGTCGGCTTTGGCGGTGGCTTGGTCGGGGATGACGTTGGTGCGGTCGCCCGCGTTGATCACGGTGAAGTTAATCGTGGTTTTCTTTTCTTCATCGCCGAGTTTGCCCAGTTGCAGAATCTGGTGCGCGGCTTCCATGGCGGCGTTGCGCCCCAGTTCCGGGGCGACGCCGGCGTGGGCGGCTTTGCCTTTGACTTCGACCACGGCGGTGGCACTGCCTTTGCGCCACACCACCAGGCCGTCGGCGGGGCGGCCGGGTTCGAGGTTCAGGGTGACGTCGTGGGCCTTGGCGGTGTTGCGGATCAAGTCAGAGGCGATGTCCGTGCCGGTTTCTTCGCTGGCATCGAGCAGGAAGGTAATCTGTGCGTAATCCTTGAACCCTTGGTTCTTCAGGACTTTGAGCGCGTAGATCCCGGCGACGATGCCACCTTTGTCATCCATCACGCCGGGGCCATAGGCGCGGCCATCCTTGATGTGAAACGGACGTTCGGCAGCCGAGCCTTCCTTGAAGACCGTGTCCATGTGGGCCATCAGCAATATCTTGGCCTTGCCGTTGCCCTTGAGGGTGGCGATCACATGGCTGCTGTTGGCGGCGGCATCCGGCACCCGTTCAATCGTGAAGCCCAACTGTTTGAGTTCATCGACGGCGATGTCACTCACCTGGGTCAGGCCTGGCCCATAGCCCGAACCCGAGTCGATATTCACCAGGCGCTCCAGCAGTTGCAGGGCCGGGGCCTTGTACTGCTCGGCGTCCGCCTGGATCTGTTTGTGGGGTTCGGCGCTGTAGGCCGGAAGTGCGAAGGACAAGGCCAGCGTGGCGGCCAGGAGGGAACGCGGGAACGTGAAGAGCATGAACCGATCCTTGTTGTTTGTTGGGGTGCGGCCTCACCCTACCCCACTGAACCGATCGCAACCAAGTGCCTTGCACCGAACTGACCCGGTTGGGCCCGCTGCTCTTGGCTTCATACAGCGCCAGGTCTGCATCGTTGAGCCAACGGGTGGAATCGGCGTGTCCCGGTTGATACGGCGCCAAGCCGATGCTCAAGCTGGAAAGCCCCGGGCCAGCATCCACGCCACCCCCAGCAACAGCACCGCCATGACCCGCTGCAACAACACGCGGCGCCTGGGGTTTTCCAGCACTTGCTTGATGCGCTGGCCGAAGTAGCAATACAGGCAACCGCTGGCAAATTGCAGCACCAGGAAGGTCGCCCCGAGGATGGTGATATCCGCCGCCGAACTGTGCTCCCCTGCCCCGGTGAACTGTGGGAAAACGGCGCTGAACATGATGAGGGTCTTGGGATTGGAAAACCCGGTGAGCAGCCCTTTGCCGAACAGGCTCCGTGTGCCCTCCACGGCAGCCGCCTTGCCGATCGACGCGCCGCTGCTGGTCCACTGCTTGTAGGCCAGGTAAAGGATGTAGGCCACGCCGACACACTGAATGGCCTGGGTAATGGCGAGATTGCCCTTGATCAGTTCCGAAAAACCCACGGCAAAGATCAGGATCGAAATCAGGTACGACACACTGGCACCGAGTTGCGCCGGAATCGAACTGCGCAAGCCGCTCTTCAAGCCCAGGCTCAACAACAGAAGGGTCATGGGGCCAGGGCTGAAGGTCATGGTGGCGCAAAACAGCAGGAAGTAGAGAAACGAAGAGTGCGTCAATGCGCTGGTCATGGCCTTGGACCCGGAGTGAGAAGGCCTGCAGTGTAGGCATGCGACGTTGCACAAGGCAGGTAAAGTAATGCCTAATCCGGCCGAACTTCACCGGTAAAATCACCGGCAAACACAAGGAAGGTTCATGCTTGTATCCGCCATCGCCTTTGTAGACGGCACGCCCAAGGTGCAGCAGATCGTCGAGGCGTTCAGCCAGTTCATCGAGAGCGGCGAATGGGCACCCGGCAGCAAGTTGCCGTCGGTGCGGGAGTTGACCCAGACCCTGGGCGTCAGCAAGTTCACCCTCAACGAAGCCCTCGACCGCCTGCGCGGGCGCAACCTGCTCACCTCCAGCCAGGGGCGTGGCTACTTCGTGGCGATGGACAGCGCGCGCCCGGCCTCGGTGGCGTGGGTCGACCTGCTGCCCCAGGACCTGCTCAGCGTCTTGCGTCGCCCGCTGGTCACCGCCGGCGGCGAGCTGCGCCCCGGCGGCGGCCACCTGCCGGAAGCATGGCTGAGCACCGAGGCCATCCGCCAAGCCATGCGCAGCGTGGTGCGCGCGCCGTCGTTACGCATCGCCGGGCTCGGCACGCCAGCTGGCTTATTGCCGCTGCGCCAGGCCTTGCAACAAAAGCTGCACGGCGAAGGCCTGTCGGTGCCGGTGGAACAGATCATCACCACGCCCAACACCGTGCAAGGCCTGGACATGCTGATGCGCCTGCTCGCACGCCCCGGCAACACCGTGCTGCTCGACGCACCGTGCTATTTCAACTTCCACGCCAACCTGGCGCTGCACGGCGTCAAGGTGGTGACCATCCAACGCCGCCCCGACGGTTTCGATTTCGCCGCCCTCGAACAGCTGCTGGCCGAACACCGTCCGAGCCTGTACCTGACCACCAGCGTGCTGCATAACCCCACCGGCCATTCCTTCAGCCCCAGCCAAGCGTTTCGCCTGTTGCAACTGACCCAGCAGTACCACTGCCATATCGTCGAGGACGATCTTTACGGCGACCTGCACCCCAACCCGCCGCCGCGCCTGGCCGCTGTCGCCGGCCTGGACCAGGTTACCTACCTGTCGGGCTTCTCGAAGATCCTCAGCGCCAACACCCGAGTCAGCTTCGTGGTGGCCGCGCCGCAACTGGCCGCCAACCTGACCAATATGAAGTTGATGAGCGGTGGCGTGACCTCGGAGCTGTTCGAGCAGATCGTCTATCGCATGCTCAGCGAAGGCAGCTATACCAAGCACCGCAAGCGCATGGTCCAACGCCTGATGGAGGCCGGCGGGCGCGTGGAGCAATGGCTCCGACGCTGCGGGTGCGATTTGACGATGGCCTACGAAGGCGGGATGTTCATCTGGGCACGCCTGCCACCGGGTGTGAACGGCGAGTGGTTGGCCCAGGAAGCGTTGAAACACAGCATGGTATTGGCGCCGGGCACGCTCTTCGGCTACGACCCAGCCCATCGCGATTCGATGCGTTTCAACGTGGCCCACAGTGATGAGCCACGGGTGCAGCAGGTGTTTGAAGCGCTGTTACTGAAGGCCGTGCGCGGGTCCTGAACGGCAGCGGCGGTTCTGCCGCCCCTGCGACGTTCGATCCATTCTTGTTCGTTGACCCGTTCGGTTACACACCATATAGTGTGCCCACAAACAGAACAGACCACTACATAGTGTGCAGTATCGGTATTGACCGACCACACTCTGCGCAGTATTTCAATGCCTGGCAGCCTGCAAATCAGATTTTTTTGGACGGGTTCACACGCCGTCAGAACAGAACAGAAGGGAGTATTTCAATGCTGAGTTGGGATGAAGTCGACAACGAGGACACCGGTGCAGCTGTAATCAAGGGCGCCAACGCCGGCCACGCCAGCGAAGCCAACATGGACCGTCTCGACGGTGCCGGCGCCGCCGCCGCCCTGGAAGCACGCAACGTGACCGCCAACGACTCCGCCGCGATCATCCGTGCCAAGGCAGCCCTGGACAAACTCGACGTCGCCGAAGGCCTCGCCGAACTCGAAGGCGCCTCCGCCCGCGTCGCTGTTGACGAAAAGCGCATGATCAACTGCCGCGCCGACCTCAACCAACTCGTGCCCTTCAAGTACGACTGGGCCTGGCAGAAGTACCTCGACGGCTG
>NZ_VIUN01000022.1:0-82340 GCF_007828335.1 Pseudomonas sp. SJZ103 | reverse complement strand
ATCGAGCCGTCGGTGCGTTTCTTGCCGGTGTCGAGTTCATTGAAGGTGTTGATCACCGCGTAGGTGTCCTTCCAGTCCCAACCGCGTTTTTTCGCCTCGGCAGCCATGGCCGCGCCTTGCTTCTGGCCCACTTCAAACGCGGCCATGCCCAGGTACGGCACGTCCTCCATGAAGTTGCCCTTGGCGTCGACAAAGCGGTCATCCACGGCAATCACTTTCAAGCCGTTGGCTTTGGCCTTGGCGACGATGGCCGGGCCCAGGGACACATCCGGCGGGCAGATGACAAAGCCCTTGGCGCCGTTGGCGGCCAGGCTGTCGATGGCCGAGAGGGTTTTCTCGCCATCGGGCACGGCGATCTTGATCACAGTAAAGCCATGTTCCTTGCCGGCTTTTTCGGCGAAGGCCCATTCGGTCTGGAACCACGGCTCCTCGGCCTGTTTGACCAGGAAGCCGATCTTCACTTCCTCGGCAAAAGCGAAAGTACTGAGGCCGCTGAGCACGGCGGCAGCTGCCAGTACGCGTATTCCTTTTTTCATGAACGGCACCTCTTGTTGTTATTGGGAGTGGCAAGTTCTAGTCGTGGTACATCACAGACCGCCCGCCATCGATCATCAGGCAGGTGGCATTGATAAAGGGCGCCTCGTCGGTCGCCAGGAACAGCGCCGTCATCGCCACCTCGATGGGCTGGCCGATGCGCTTGGGCGGGTGCAGGTCGAACGCGCGCTGGCGCTCGGCGTGGGGGTCAGGGAAACCGTTCCAGTAGTCGACGTTGAGCTGGGTTTCGATATAGCCCGGGGCGATGGCATTCACGCGAATGCCCTTGGGCGCGTATTCGATACCCAGGGCGCGGGTAAGGCCGAGCAGGCCGTGCTTGGCCACGGGGTAAGGGAAGCAGCCGGGAATGATGTGGCTGGAATGGGTGGAGGCGATATTGATGATGTTGCCGATGCCCTGCTCGATCATGTGCGGCAGCACCGTGCGGCAGCCGTACCAGGCGCCGTCGAGGTCGATGGCGAAGCAACGACGCCAGTCTTCGTCGCTCATCTCCAACGGGTCGCGGAACACGTTGACGCCGGCACAGTTGACCAGTACATCCACCCGGCCGAAGCGCTCAATGGCCACATTGACCAGCGCCAGCCATTGCTCTTTGGAGGTGATATCGACCGGCTGCGCGTAGATCTCGGCGCCGCGTTCGCGCCAGTGGGCGGCGACTTTCTCGACCTTTTCGCCCTGGATATCAGCGATCACCAGGCGTGCCTGCTGGGCCTGGAAACACGCGACGATCGCCTCACCAATGCCCTGAGCGGCGCCGGTGATGATCACCACCTTGTTCTTCAGCCGCTCGCCGTAGGTTGGCTCGGGCACGGCGGGTAATGACAACGGTTGAGCCTGCATCGCTTCACCTGTTTTATTTTTGGCAGTGAGTGCTGATGCAGAGGACTATAAACCCATCATTTGAAATATCTCAATATATAAATTTGCATCCCACATAGTGAGCAAAATCAAAAAATAATGTGGGAGGGGGCTTGCTCCCGATAGCGGCACGTCAGCTACAGAAAGGCTGACTGATTCACCGCTATCGGGAGCAAGCCCCCTCCCACATTTGATCTACAGTGCTTTCAAAACGGTGGCCTCAGCCAAGGGCGAAGTCTCGCAGCGCATCACCTTCCATGCGATAGCGCACCCACTCCTCCTGCGGCTGCGCGCCGATGGATTTGTAGAAGGCAATCGCCGGCTCGTTCCAGTCCAGCACGCTCCATTCGAAGCGCGCGCAACCGTTATCAAAGGCAATCTTCGCCAAGTGGCGCAACAACTTCTTGCCCGCCCCGCCGCCACGTTGCTCCGGGTTGATGTACAGGTCTTCGAGGTACAGGCAGTTGCTGCCCAGCCACGTGGAATAGCTGAAAAAGAACACCGCAAAACCAATCGGCAAGCCATCCCGCGAGCAGATCAGGCCATGGGCGGTGGCGCCCTCGCTGAACAGGCTGCGCTGGATGTCCACCACGCTGGCGATCACTTCATGCCGGGCTTTTTCGTACTCGGCCAACTCAGTGATGAAAGTCAGGATTTGCGCAGCATCGCTGGGCACGGCGGGGCGAATCTCGATGGTCATGGGCGAGCCTTGGGCAATGTCAAAGCACACATATTAAGGCGCTTTGATGACTGGTTGCAGTGCAATTTCGTGGGTTGCCACGTTACTCCGGCCAGCAGTAATGCAAGGACCAGCAACCACAGAACAAACCCAATCAGCGTACATGTTAAACAAGGGACCATAAATCCAACCACCTCCAGGCGGCCCCATGCACTCCAAGTCCCCGGTGAGCACCCAGCTGTTTGCCCTGTTCTGCCTTGCCAGCTTCCTGCTGTCGCTATCCTACGGCTCGACCTTTCTGTTGTCATTGCTGATTCATGCACGCGGTGGCAACGAACACGACGCCGGCAGCGTGATCTGCGCCGCGATGCTCAGCACTTTTGTCGCGGTGCTGCTTTCCGGTCATTTGGCCGATGCGTTGGGGGCGGCGCGGGCCGTTGCGGGGATGGGTGTATTGCTGGTGGTGGCGTGCCTGGGTTTTGCGTTGATGCCGGGATTTGGCGAGGGCCTGATGCTGTTCGGGTTGTCCCTGGGGCTTGGCTGGGGCGTGTTCTATACCTTGGGCCCGATCATCGTGGCCATGCTGGTGGAGCCCCGGCAACGGGCCAAATATTTTGCGTTGCTGTCGGGCAGCATGATGAGCGGCATCGGTGCGGGGCCTTTGCTGGGACGCGCCGCCAATGCGCTGGACCTGCCCCTGACCAGCGCCTTCTACATCGCCGCGCTGGCCAGCCTGGTCGGGGTGCTGGTGTTCTGGCAATTGGGCACGGCGCTCAAGCGCCACGCAATGGCGCCGGTGTCGAAAATATCCTGGGGAGCGTGTTGCCGCGTGCTGTCTTCACGGGCCGTGTTTGCGATTGTCATGGTGGGCCTCGGAGGGTGCGTGTTTGGTGGTTTGTCTTCGTTCCAGACCAGCTACGCAGCGGCCCACGGCCTGGATTATTCGCTGTTCTTCACAGGGTTCGTGAGTGCGGCCATTTCCAGTCGCCTGCTGATAGCCGGCTACGTGGTCAAGCGTGATGCCTATGTGAGCGCCTGTGTGCTCTCCGGCGTGATGCTGGGGTCGATCCTGCTGTTTGCCTTTGGGGTCAGCGGCAACGCCAGCTACCTGTTGGCGGCCGTGACCTTGGGCGTCGGTTATGGCCTGACGTATTCGGTGATCAACGGGCTGGTGGCCAACGAGGCACCCGCCGGCACTACGTCCCAGGCACTGCTGTTGTTTAGCCTGGCGTATTTTGTCGGGGTATTCGGCTTTCCGTGGCTGGCGGGCTGGATCATCGTCGATTTCGGCCTCCCGGCGCTGATGCTCAGCGTGCTGGCCGTGGCCTTGGGCAATTGGTTGATCAGCCTGGCGCGCCTGGCTTGGCGCCAAGCAGCGTCACATAAAATCTTACAGGTGGGTTGATACCGTTCGTCGTCCTCAAGGCACGATCCGCAAACGGCGGCTGACCAATAAAGGGTAAGGACATTAATCCTAGGGAGAAACCCTCATGAAGCATTCCACGTTTGCTGCCCTCGCCCTCTCGGGTCTGTTGTCTGCCGCGTCGCTGAGCGCCTTTGCTGCCAGCTCGTCCACCGGACCGACCGATCCAACACCTGACGCCACCACTGAGTCCCAGAAATCCATGGGTACCGGCCTCGACACCAATGGCGGTGCGATTATCCAACCCGGTGCTGACCCTCGTACCCAGGGCAATGACACCCAACGCCAGGCACCGCCTGCCGTCGGCAACGGCAAAATGGGCCCGGCGATCAATCAACCCAATATCAACAAGGGCGACGACTCGAACGTCCCTGGCGCGCCGAAACAGCCTGCACCTTGATCCATCGATAGCAACACCGACACCCGACCATTTCCCTGTGAAGAGGTACGCATGAACGTCGATAGAAACCTTGAGAAAGAAGTCCTCACCCGCCTGCTGCACGCCCATCCGCAAGGCTTGGGCAAGGAAGTGCTGGACAACTACCGTGGCGAAAAAGAGGTTGCCAGTGTATTGGCATTTCTGCAGGACCGCGGGCTCATCAAGGATGGGCATGTGACCACCGACGATGCCGGTGAGTACTCACTGAATTTGCCGATCAAGTTGACAGCGTCGGGTGTGGACGAGGCGCGCAAGCTCGAAGGTGAGACACGCCAGTAGCACTCGTGCAAAACCAGATGTGGGAGTGGGCTTGCTCGCTCCCACATTTTTGCCCGCGTTTATTCTGTAAGTAATGCGTCGACTTCGGCGGCGCCTGGGGAAGTTGCCGGCCCCCACCGTGTCACCGCCAGAGCTGCCGCGGCGTTCGCCCGCTGTGCTGCCGCGGCAGGTTTCAAACCACCCGCCAATCCCGCAATAAACACCCCTGCATGTGCATCCCCCGCGCCATTGCTGTCCACCGCCTGCACCTTGAAGCCGGGTACATGCTCGATCTGACCTGCACGTCCCACCCAGCAGCCATTGGGGCCGTCGCGCACCACCAGCAGCGCCTCGACGGGTAGGTGCTGGCTGAGCGCCGGCAACGCAGCTGCAATGTCTGCCGTGCCAGTGAACGCCAAGGCTTCAGGACCATTGCTGGTCCAGATATCGATACGTGGCAACAGCACACGCATCAGGGGCGAATCCGGTGCCTTGACCAACGGGCCCGGGTCGAACACCACCGCGATTTCCCGGGGCAATGCCAGCAGCCAGTCGATCAGTGGATGGGCCTTACCCTCCAGGAGCAGGCTGTAGCCACTGACATACACATAGTCATCCGGATGCGGCACAACATTGGCCAGGTCCTCGGCACTCAGTTCACCCTCGGCGCCGATATGGGAAATAAAGGTGCGCTCGGTAGTGGCCTCGGTCAGGGACACGCACAAACCGGTGTCCTTTCCGCTGCTGGCCGCCAGGGCCATTTCAATGCCCTCGGCCTGCATCGCCGCGCGGGCCAGGTCGCCGAAGCGGCCATTGCCATGACGGCCCAGATAGACCACCGGCAAGCCATTGCGCCGCGCCGCCGCCATCACATTGAAGCCCCCGCCGGCTTCGAAGCTGGCGGACTTGGCCAGCACGTCGCCGCCGGTCGCGGGCAAGGTGTCGAGGGCCATGACCAGGTCGACGATGACCTGGCCCGTGTGCAGCAATCTAGACATTGGGGCTCTCGACTAACGCCGGACGACGGTCAGCCGCGCCGCCCAGTACCGCATAAATCCCACCGGCAACCAGGAAGGTGACGATCCAGCCCAGGCCATTGTGGCCAAGCCAGGAGTCGGACAACGGCCCGGCGAACCAGATGTTCTCGGCGGTGGTGCCGATGGTGGTGAAGCTGAAACCCAGCACGATGGCCACGGCCCAGGCGCCGAATGCACGCCATTCCACACCGCCGCGATACCAGTAGGCGCTGCTTGGGCTCACGTCCAGCAGGTCCTTGGGGCTGTAGTAATGACGATGGATCAGGTCGACCACGAAGATCCCGACCCACGCGGTGATCGGCACCGCCAGCAACGAGATGAAGGTGATGAACGGGCCGTAGAAACTGTCGGCGATCAGCATGAAATAAATGGAGCCTGCGAAGATCGCCACGATGTCGACGATCACCGCATGCACGCGCTTGACCTTCAGGCCGAGGGTCAAGGTGGTCAGGCCGGCCGAATACACCGACAGGTTGTTCGACAGCAACAGCCCGCCGAACGCGGTGATCAGGTACGGCACCGCCATCCAGGTCGGCAGCATGTCGCGGATCGCAATGATCGGGTCAGTGGCCGAGGCCAGGTCATTGTTGCCCACCGACAGCAGGCCGCCGAAGGTGATCAGCAGCACCAGCGGAATGCCCGCACCAAATGCCGCCGACGCCACCAGGCGCACGGCTGTGACGCTGCGGTGCTGGTAGCGCGACATGTCGGCACCGGCGTTGGCCCAGCCGATACCGGTACCGGCGGCCATGGTGCCAACGCCGATGATCATCGCGCTCAGGGGAGCCGGGGTGGCATTGAACACCGCGCTCCAGTCGATGGTGGCGCAGAGGAAACCGCCCACCAGGATATTCAACGCGCCGAACACGTAGGTGGCCCACTTCTGGATCACCAGCAAGGTGGCGTGGCCCAGGCCCGAAACGGCCAACGTCAGCAACACAAAAATGCCGATGAATATCAGGGTAAGGACCGGTGCGCTTTTCGCCTCGACCGCAGAGCCGAACAGAATCGAACACAACGACAGCAACACGAAGGCAGCCGTGGTGGTGTTGACGGTTTCCCAGCCCAGGCGCGACATCAACGACACCAGCGTCGGGCCGATATTGCCGCGCACGCCGAAGATGGCGCGGGACAAGGTCAGGCTGGGCGCACGACCGCGACGGCCAGCGATGGAGATGATGCCCACCACGGCGAAAGAGCCGGCGGCGCCGAGGATCGCGACGATAATTGCCTGCCAGATGGCCAGGCCGCGAAACGCCACAAGGGTGGCGCCGAGGGGCAGGCCGAGGATGCTGATATTGGCGGCGAACCACACCCAGAACAGTTGCAGCGGATGGCCGTTGCACTCGCCTTCAGGGACCGGTTCAATACCGCGGGTTTCCAATTGCCCGGCACTTTGGCCGGAAGAAGTACTGCTCATGAGACGTGCTCCTGGTGCCTGTATTTTTGTGGTTGTGGCAGATATGCAAGTTGAATCGGTATCCCGGTCTTCCTGACTCAGCGCAATTCGAGCAAGCCTTGAACCAGCGGCTGCAGATCCAGGCCATTGACCTGCTTGACCTGTTCGATCATCGATTCGGGCCAGCACTGCAGGCCGAGGCAGGCACCGAGCATCGCGCCGAGCATCGCGGCAATCGTGTCGGTATCGCCGCCCAGGCTCGCGGCCAGGCACAGGGCTTCGAACGCGTTCATGGCCCCCACCGCCACTTGCTGGGCGAGGGCAAATGACACCACCACCGACTCCTGGGAGGCGACGGAGGTGCCGATCAATTCATACAGCAGGTCGGCGAACAGGGCTTTGTCGCCGCTGCCGACGCTCAGGGTGCGTGCCCAACTGATGCGGGTGGAGATGCGCCCGCCGGCAATCCAATGGCCATGGCCTTCCGCCTGTTGAGCCACCTGGGTGCCGATATTCAAGGCTTCACCCAAGTCCACACCATTGATGCCCGCGGACACCACCGCCGCCACTGCCGCTGCGCTGGAAATGCCCAGGGTGGTGTTGTGGGTGACCTGGCAGGCCTGGATCACCGCCTGGATAAATCGCGCCGGGTCGCTGACATTGGCGGCGATCCCCACGGGAGTGATACGCATGGCGGCGCCATTGGTGGTGCCGTAGCGCCCGGACTCTTCCGGGGTATGGCCGTTGAGGATCATGTCGATTGCACGCTTGGTGGAGGGGCCGAGCAAATCCTGGGAGCCCTTGGCGCGCATCACCGCTTCCCAATCGATCAGGCGCCGGGCAAGCACGGTGGGGTCGATCTTGCCTTGGCCCTCGACCAGCAGCTCACCCACCAGGATCGCTTGCTCGGTGTCATCGGTGATGGAGCCCGCCGGCATATTGGGCGCGATGGGTTGGTCGGCGTCGGCATCTTCCAGGCCGGTAATGGCACCGAAACGCTGTTGCACTTGCTCACGGCTCAGGGATTGGGTGGGCATGCCCAGGGCATCGCCCAACGCCAGACCGTAGAAAGCGCCGAGGGCGCGGCTATTCGGGGTCATTTCGAAGATCCAAACTGCAGGTGCAGGCGAAAGTGCAGAGGGTCGAGCAGGCTTTCGACGTACTCCATGAAGCGCTCGCGGCGATCGTAGGTGGTGCGCGAGGCCTTGAGAAACACCGTGCCCACCGGGCGGCCAAGCAACTCGGCGTCTTCATCGCCAAGGGGCTCGGCGCCGATCCATTGGTCACCTTCGGCACCGACGTAACCGTAGGCTGCCAGGGTGATGGTCAGGGAATTGTCGATCAGGCCAACGCGGGGCAGGCCTTCCAGGCCACCGGACGCGGGCATCAACGAGCGCTCAAGGGAAACGGCCGTGCCATCAGTCGTCCGTCGACGGCGGTCGAGGGCGATAAATTGGTCGGTGCCGAACCGGCTGAACAGATCGGAGCGCGTCGTCGCTTCCAGGCGCAGAATATCGGTGGTCACCAGAGCCCCGGTGTCCGCCAGGGCCTGGGCCCAGCCGCTGGTTTGATCGAGCGCGATGCCATCAAACGTGACGATAGAGCCCACGCCGCTCTGGGTCGCGATGTAATTGCGCCTTTTGAGTTCGGCGAGGGCTTCACGCAGCGTGCCCCGGCTGACCGCAAACTCTTCAGCCAGTTGATGCTCGCCCGGCAACAGGAAACCGTCGGCCATCACCCCACCCTCGATACGGCGGATGAGCTCGTCGACGACGCGTTTTTTCTTATCAAATCGGACATGTCTAATCATGTACAAATTGATAACCGAAAGCGGTCATTTGCAGCAAGGGAATTATTTCAGGGAGATGAAAAAAATCGGGCTCAGGGTTCCAGGCCAATGCGGAAAAATTCGCCGCCGCTCCATACGCCAAGCCAGGTCTGACCGTTGATCGGACGGCTCACTGCCAACTCCACCAATTGGTAGAACACATTGCGATGCACCAGGGCTTCAAGGTTGGTACGCACGCGCAGATAGGGGGACGGCTCCTGGGTGACGGGGTCGATCACCACCCGCAGTGGATGCTCAATATCGGCTTCGATCTGTTCGTCGACGTTGGTGGTGAAGCGCAACACCTGGCTTTCGCCCTGCCCTTCGACGTCGAGAGTAACCGCGACAAAGGGCGCATCATCGACGGTGATACCGACTTTTTCCACGGGAGTGATCAGGAAGTAATCATCGCCGTCGCGGCGGATAATAGTGGAGAACAACTTGACCATCGGCTTACGCCCGATCGGCGTGCCCTGATAGAACCAGGTGCCGTCACGGGCGATCCGCATGTCGATATTGCCGCAGAAATCCGGGTTCCACAGATGCACCGGCGCCGGTCCCTTGCCCTTGGGCAACTGTGCCAACAGATCGTTGGCCTTGGCGGAATCGGTCATGGTGTTCTCCTTGGTGTTACTGATCGCCCATGCCCAGCAGGCCTCGGGCGTACTGCGCCAAGGGGCGGGCAATCAGATCTTCTGGCTTGTTGTCGTGGAACGTCAGTAAACCGCCACGACTGCGAATACGTGCAGTATCAATCAAATACTGGGTGCTGGTCTCGATCAACATGATCTGGATCACCCCGTTGTCCAGGCCAAGCCGGTCCAGCGCCTCTTGATCAGCCCATTCGTCGGCGTTGCCGATACGGTCATCGGCCTTGGCGAAGCGGCAGTACAGCAGGTAGTGGGCACCCGCCGCACGGGCTTCGGCCATCGCCTGCTCGAGGCCTTCCGGCTGACGAGCGCGACGCACCATGGGGAAGTATTCGACGAAACCGTTGAAGGCTTCCTCGGCCACCACGTTCGGCCGCGGGTAGGCGCTGCCGGGCGGTACGAAGGCGCCCTGGGCAATAAAGACAAAGGAATCCGGCTGTATGCGCACCGAGGCGGTACGACGAGTATCGCTGTGGTCCAGCAGCCCGGCGTCGCTCATCTGATAACGGGTGCCTTCGGCCATATCGCTGACGGTCATGCAACCACTCAGCGTCAACGACGCCAGCAACAAAACCAGACTACGCATCCTAATCCTCCAGAAGCCGGTGACGGAAAACCGGCGAATGGCCACGAGATGCAGAATCCGCGCCATTTGGAAACAACGCAGAACTAAATGTGGGAGGGGGTTTGCCGCCTCCCACATTGGGTGATGTGTAATCTTGGGGATAGGGTCAGCCGCCGATGATCTTCATGACCGTCGCGCCGCCGGAGAAGGCCACTTCCTGTTTGTCGCCCAGGGCCTTCATCAGCAGGCCTTGCAGGGCCGGCAGCGCCTGGTGGCGGGGCTTGTCCAACAGGTCGCCGACGTAGTGACGGTTGCTCGACGACAGGCAGCCATGCAGCCAGCCGGTCGACGACAACCGCAGCCGTGAACAGGTACGGCAGAACGGCACGCTTTCGTTGGCGATCACGCCAAAGAAGCCTTTGCCCGGCACTTCGTAGCGCACCGCCGTGGCATCCACGGGAGCGTTGGCTTGCAGGTATTCGTGATGTTCGCCGATCAGGCTGAGCAGTTGTTGCAGGCTGACGAACTGCTGCAGGAATGCATTGGAGTCCTTGGCCAGGTGGCCCATGCGCATCAACTCGATAAAACGCAGCTCGTAACCACGCTCCAGGCAGTAGTCGAGCAGCGGCATCACCTGGTCGAGGTTCTGGCCGCGCAACGGCACCATGTTGACCTTGATCTTGATCCCGGCGGCGCGGGCCTGGTCCATACCATCGAGCACGGTGGCCAGGTCGCCGCCACGGGCGATGCTGCGAAAGGCATCGGCATCCAGGGTGTCGAGGGAGACGTTGATACGGCGGATGCCGGCATCCACCAGCAGCGGCAGTTTGCGCGCCAGCAACTGGCCGTTGGTGGTCAGGCTGATATCGCTGAGGCCCATGCCGCCCACTGCGCCCATGAAGGCTTCCAGCTTGGGGCTGACCAGCGGTTCGCCGCCGGTGATGCGCAAGCGGTCGATACCCGCCGCCTCGATCAGGTAGGCCACGCCACGGGCCATGGCCTCCGCCGAGAGTTCGTCCTGGGCAGCCACCAGCCGCTTGCCGTTCGGCACGCAGTAGGTACACGCGTAATTGCAGGCTGAGGTCAGGCTGATCCGCAAATTGCGAAAACGCCTGCCTTGACGATCAACGATCATGGATCACTCCGGCAGAGGAAGATTCGGGCGCACTGAAAACTGACTGATAAATCAGCTTTTAGCAAGATCCTTGCCTGAGTATATTCCTGGGTTACTGCGCCTGGCAGTAAATCGTTACGTGGCTGGGGTTTCGACGGGGGCCGCTTCAACCAGTGCTGGCTCGCTGCTGTGTTTACGCTTGTTGCCCATGCGCACACCGATGTCCATCAGGAACTGGAAGAAGCCTTCCTGATCTTCCAGCACATTGCTCCAGAACGGCGAGTGGTACAGCGCCACGGCGCCGTGCACCAAGGCCCATGCAGCGCAGTAGTGGAAGTACGGTGGTACGTCTTCAAGCTTGCCTTCGCTGATGCGCCCCTTGATCAGCAGGGTCAGGCGTTCGAAGTTCGAGGCGCGGATCTTGTGCAGCTCCTCGACCATCTCCGGCACTTGATGGCCCTTGACCACCTTCTCTTCCAGGCGGTCAAACAGACGGTAGCGCTGTGGGTCCCGCATACGGAACTCGAAGTAGGCACGGGACAGCGCTTCCTTGTCCTTGTCGACATCGGCCGAATGCAGCAGCTCGTTCAAGTCGCGCTCATAGTCGAGCATCAGGCGCAGGTAGATCTCGGCCTTGGACTTGAAGTGTTTGTAGATCGTGCCTTTGCCGATACCCACGGCATCCGCGATCATCTCGACGGTGACGCTGTCTTCGCCTTGTTCGAGGAACAACTTGAGTGCGGTGTCGAGAATTTCCTGCTCACGGCGGCGAAACTCACGGACCTTACGGGGTTCTTTGTGCATGAGGAAGAGGTCTGCAAAGGTCGGAATAGGGAGGGTTGCGCAGGGCCACAAATACATGGCGATACGATTTACCCAGTGCGAGGGATTATCCCGACTGAACGGTCGTTGGGCAACGTCTATGTGAACCCGCCCTGCACTTTACTTTCAGAGCGCCAACGATTTCATGCCTATCAGTCAGAAATAAAACGCAACAACTGCGCCCGTGCACCCGCCCAATGAGAACTCAAGCGAAGCGCATGTATTCCAAATCTGTTTAAAAAACGATCAGTCGTGACTGGACTGAATCAGATACTGATCAATACTTGAACTGTCGGCGTGACATCTCCCCCAAGTGAAGCGCCGACCTGGGTACCGACGGACTGTGTGCCCTTGTTTTACTCCTAATGGTCTTAACCCGGATTCACCCCCCAGAACCCGGGTTTTTTTTGCCTGCGATTCAGTCGTGTCAGGCAACTACATGGGCCAGAGGGAAGAGGCGCTTGAAGTTTTCGGTGGTCTGCTCGGCAAAGCGCTCATAGGACTCACCGCGCAGCATGGCCAGGTAATCCGCCACATCCCGTACATATTCAGGCAGGTTCGGTTTGCCACGATGGGGAATCGGCGCCAGGTACGGCGAATCGGTTTCCACCAGCAGGCGATCCGCCGGGACCTGGCGCGCCACGTCGCGCAGGGCATCGGCATTGCGGAACGTGACAATGCCCGACAAGGAAATATAGAAACCCAGGTCGAGTGCGGCCCTGGCCATGTCCCAATCCTCGGTAAAGCAATGCAACACGCCGGCTTGGGGCAACGCGGCTTCGCGCAACAGGGCAAGGGTATCGGCACGGGCGCCACGGGTGTGGACGATCACCGGTTTGCCGGTTTGCCGGGCGGCCTGCAAATGCAAGCGAAACGAGGCCTGCTGCAACTCGGCGGCTTCCGGTTCGTAATGGTAGTCCAGGCCGGTTTCGCCGATGGCCACCACGCGCGGGTGATTGAGTTCGCCCAGCAGCCAGTCGAGGGCCGGGGCTTCGCCGGGCTTGAGGTCCAGCGGGTGGATACCCACCGAGCAATCCACATCGGCATAACGCTCGGCCAGGCCTTTGACGTCAGCAGCATTTTCGGCGCTGACGCCAATGCATAGGAAATGCCCTACCCCACGCTGGCGTGCAGCGTCGAGGGCAGCATCAAGGGAGCCGCCGTGCTGGGTGAGGTCAAGGCGATCAAGGTGGCAGTGGGAATCTACAAGCATAGGAAATTACGACTTAAGTCACGGAAAGTGTCTGGCCAACGATACACCCGTCGGCCAAGGAAATTAACGCCGGCCGAGCAAGCCAACCCACTGCACCAGCAGCGCTTCAAGCAACAGCACGCGGTTGAGGTTGGCCTTGCCGAGCACCTTCTGGCGCTGGGCGAGGATCCAGTCCTGGATAGTCAGTACCTTGTCCTGGGCACTTTTCTGCGCGAGGTATTGCACCACCTTGCGCATGTCCGGCAAGCCCAGGCCGTTTTCATCCTGGGTCAACTGGTAGCGCAGGATCAGGCTCGACCAATCACAGAACCAGTCGAACAGCAGCAGCAAGGGAATGTCCTTCCAGGCACTTTCGGCCAACTGGGTGGCGGACAGCTCTTGTTTGAGCAGTTTTTTCACCCCATCCACAACCAGGGCGCGTTGCTCACGTACGCCCTGGGCTTGCAGCTTGACGGCCGCCAGCGGGGAACCGGCCGCCAGGGTCAGCAACTCGACCCGTTCCTCTTCGGAGCAATCCGGCAGCGCCTTCGCCAGCCATTGCAGGCTCATGGCTTCGCTCGGCAACGGGCAGGCCTGCTGTACGCAACGGCTGCGAATGGTCGGCAACAAGCGGCTGGACTGGTGACTCACCAGCAACAACACCGTGTCGCCGGAGGGTTCCTCCAGGCTCTTGAGCAAGGCATTGGCGGCGTTGATGTTCATCGCCTCCACCGGCTCGATCAATACGACTTTGCGCCCGCCCATCTGCGCGGTCTGCACCACGAAACTGACGAGGTCACGCACCTGGTCGACCTTGATCGCCTTATCGGCTTCCTCGGGTTCGAGCAGGTAATTGTCCGGGTGGCTGCCGGCCTTGAGCAACAGGCAGGATTTGCACTCGCCGCAGGCTTCAAGGTTGACCGGGCGCTGGCACAGCAAACTGGCCATGAGTCGCTCAGCCAGATCACGTTTACCAATACCGATCGGCCCGTGCAGCAGATAAGCGTGGGCGTGCTGTGCGCGTCCGGCCAACTGCTGCCAGAGACTGTCCTGCCATGGGTAGGCTTCAGCCACGGGCGCGCTCCAACAGCTTGGGCAACAGGGCGTCGATGGCCTGCTGCACTTGCGTCAATGGCTGGGCCGCGTCCAGCAGGTGGTAGCGCGCCGGTTCAGCCTCGGCGCGCTTGAGGAACGCGCTGCGCACAGCATCGAAAAACCCCTGGCCTTCCAGTTCGAAACGATCGAGACGCCCACGGGCGCTCGCGCGGGCCATGCCCACTTCCACCGGCAGGTCGAACAGCACTGTCAGGTCAGGGCGCAAGTCTCCTTGCACAAAGGTCTCAAGGGTAGCGATACGCGCCAGGGACAAGCCTCGGCCACCGCCCTGGTAGGCATAAGTGGAATCGGTGAAACGGTCGCAGATCACCACGGCACCACGGGCCAGGGCCGGGCGAATCACCTCGGCCAGGTGCTGGGCACGGGCAGCGAACACCAGCAGGAGCTCGGTGTCCGGGTTCATCTGTTCTTCGCCTGGGGCCAGCAACACTTCACGGATGCGCTCGGCCAGTGGCGTACCGCCGGGCTCACGGGTCAACACCACCTCGACACCTTCAGCGCGCAAGCGCCCGGCCAGGTAATCGCGGTTGGTGCTTTTGCCGGCGCCTTCGGGGCCTTCCAGGGTAATAAACAAGCCAGTCACAGGCAGTCCTTAGTCAGAGTCATTGCGGGCTTTGCGGCGCGGCGGCATCCGACGCGGGCTCGGCGGGTGCATCAGCAGGCGGCGTTACGTCTTCCGGCGGTTTGACCATCGGTGCCGGGCTTGAGCGGTAATCGGCACGGCGCTTGAGCTGGAACTCACGCACGGCGGCATTATGCGCACCCAGGTCATCGGAGAAAATATGGCTACCGTCGCCACGGGCGACGAAATACAGGCTGCTGCCCGGCACCGGGTTCAACGCGGCATGGATCGCCTCGCGGCCGACCATGGCGATGGGTGTCGGCGGCAGACCGGCAACCATGTAGGTGTTGTAGGGGTTGGCTTCCTTGAGGTGCGCACGGGTCAACTTGCCGTTATAGCGCTCGCCCAGCCCGTAGATCACGGTCGGGTCGGTCTGCAGCAGCATGCCGATCTTCAGGCGGCGCACGAATACCCCGGCGATCTGCCCGCGCTCTTCCGGCACACCGGTCTCTTTCTCCACCAGGGAGGCCATGATCAAGGCTTGATAGGGGTCGGTATAGGGCGCATCGGCAGCGCGCTTGCTCCACTCCTGGGCGAGCACATCATCCAGGCGGTTATAGGCTTTCTTCAGGAACTCGACATCGGTCATGCCGCGCACGAAGCGGTAGGTATCCGGGAAGAACCGCCCTTCGGGGAACACGCCGGGATGGCCGAGCTTGTCCATCACTTCACTGTCACTCAGGCCCGACAGGGTCTGCACGATCTTTTCATGCTTGGCCAGTGCCGAACGCACCTGACGGAAATTCCAGCCCTCCACCAGCGTCAGGCTGTATTGCACCACTTCGCCGCGCTGCCACAGGCCGATCAGGCCTTCGGCGGTCATGCCGGGGGTCATGCGGTATTCACCGCTGTGCAGCGGTTGGCCGTCGAGGTTGAAGCGCCAATACAGGCGCAACCAGAACGCGCCGTCGAGCACGCCATCGGCTTCCAGGCGATTGAAGGTCCCGGTGGGCGTCGCCCCTGCCGGAACATCGAGCAATTGCTCCTGGGTCAGATTCAACGGCTGCTTCAAGGCAGCGTCGTATTTCCATGCGGAAAACCCCAACAGCAAAGCCGCCGAGAACAGACCGATCAGCAGCAGTACAACCAGTTTTCGTATCAACTCAAATATCCAATAGCGCGCGAACAATGCCCTGCAGTTTACGGGTGAGCGGCCCAACCGACCAGCTCATCGCAGCGCATCCACGCACCGGCCAAATGCCATAAACGCTGTTGCATACGAAGACTTCGTCGGCCTCGCGCAATTGCTCGAGACTGATGTCGGCCACAGCCACCGGGACGCCCAGGGCTTGCGCCTGCGCCAGGATCTCGGCGCGCATGACGCCTGCAACGCCGCAACGATTCAGATCAGCGGTTAGTAACAAGCCGTTACGCACCAGGAACAGGTTGCTGAATACGCCCTCAATGACACGCCCGGACATATCCAGCATCAAACCTTCGGCATGTTCGGCATCCTGCCATTCAGCACGGGCGAGCACCTGTTCGAGGCGATTGAGGTGCTTGAGACCGGCCAGCAGCGGCTGCTCGGCCAAGCGGGTGGCACACGCAAACAGACGAACACCGTCGGTTCCATGGGCCGGGGGATAGGTCGCAGGCGGACTGCCCTGCAAGATACGACGCACAGGGGCCTCGGGGTTGATGCCATAACCGCGCAGGCTGTCGCCGCGGGTGAGGATCAACTTGAGGACACCGTCGCCGAGAGCGGCGGCATAGGCCTGCACTTCGCTGCGGACCAGCACTTGATCCACAACGAAAGCGAGGCGCCTGCAGCCCTCATCAAGGCGTTGCAGGTGACGGTCAAGCAGCACGGGCTGCCCGGCCTTGACGGCGACGGTCTCGAACAGGCCGTCACCGTACGCCAGGCCGCGATCTTTCAGGGGCACGCTGTCCGCTGGCTGACCGTCGACCCAGCTGTGCATCACCCGGCGAACCGGCGGAACACCAGGGAACCGTTGGTGCCACCGAAGCCGAACGAGTTGGAGATCGCAACGTCGATCGGCATCTGTTGCGGCTCATGCGGCACGAAGTTCAGGTCGCAGCCTTCGTCCGGCTCATCGAGGTTGATGGTCGGCGGAGCGACCTGGTCCTTGATGGCCATCACACTGAAGATCGCTTCTACAGCGCCCGCCGCACCCAACAGGTGGCCGGTCATGGACTTGGTGGAGCTGACCGCCAGCTTGTAGGCGTGTTCGCCGAACACCGACTTGATGGCTTCGGCTTCCGCCAAATCGCCAGTCGGGGTCGAGGTGCCATGGGCATTGATGTATTGCACCTGATCTGCATTGACCTTGGCATCGCGCAAGGCGTTGGTGATGCAACGCGCAGCGCCGGCACCGTCGGACGGTGGCGAGGTCATGTGATAGGCGTCGCCGCTCATGCCAAACCCGATTAACTCGGCATAGATGGTGGCACCACGCGCCTTGGCGTGCTCCAACTCTTCGAGTACCAGGGCACCGGCACCGTCGGCCAGTACAAAGCCGTCACGGCCTTTGTCCCACGGGCGGCTGGCACGGGTCGGCTCGTCATTGCGGGTCGACAGTGCACGGGAGGCGCCGAAGCCGCCCATTCCCAGGCCGCAGGCCGCCATCTCAGCACCACCGGCGATCATCACGTCGGCTTCGTCATAGGCGATGTTACGCGCCGCCATACCGATGCAGTGGGTACCCGTGGTGCACGCCGTAGCAATGGCGTAGTTAGGCCCCTGCGCACCCAAGTGGATGGACAGGAAACCGGAAATCATATTGATGATCGAGCCAGGCACGAAGAACGGTGAAATTCGACGGGGCCCGGATTCGTGCAGCGTGCGGCTGGTTTCTTCGATATTGGTCAAACCGCCAATACCCGAACCCATTGCCACGCCGATGCGCTCACGGTTGGCGTCGGTCACTTCCAGGCCAGCGTTACGCACTGCCTGAAAACCGGCTGCCAGGCCGTATTGAATGAACAGGTCGAGCTTGCGGGACTCTTTGATCGAGAGATATTCCTCGACATTGAACCCCTTTACCGAGCCGCCAAAACGGGTGGAATAGGCAGAAAGGTCCGTATGTTCGATCAGACCAATACCACTGCGGCCAGCCAGAATGCCCTGCCAACTGCTCGGCACATCCGTACCCAGTGGCGACAACATACCCATACCGGTGACTACGACGCGTCTACGCGACACAGCACTCTCCTTTTTCTAATGACGACACTTTGCTTCAGAGCTTACTTTTCATCAGCGCTAAAGAAAAAACCGCACGCCGTTACAGCAGTGCGGTTTTTCCCTAACAGCAGGCGACGACTACAAACTATTACGCCTGGTGGTTCGTAACGTAGTCGATAGCAGCTTGAACAGTAGTGATTTTTTCAGCTTCTTCGTCCGGGATTTCGGTCTCGAATTCCTCTTCCAGAGCCATCACCAGCTCAACGGTGTCAAGGGAATCGGCACCCAGGTCTTCTACGAAGGAAGCAGTGTTGACCACTTCTTCTTCTTTGACGCCCAGTTGCTCGGCAACGATTTTCTTGACGCGCTCTTCGATGGTGCTCATACCTTGTTTAACTCCTAATGGACAAATTCAGGCAGCTGGCCAGTGGGTAAGTGTATAGAAAGCCTTTTCAGCTTTTCAACTGAAAGCTTCACCCTGTACCCGGTTTGCCACCTGCCTATAAATTAAGTTGCAGCTTTATAACGGATTTTAGACAGCTCGTATGACATTTTTTTGAAGCGATCCGTCACAATTTAACTCATGTACATCCCGCCGTTCACCGGGATTGTAGCCCCAGTCACGTATGCCGCACCGTCGGATGCCAGGAAAGTGACCACATTCGCGATCTCTTGAGCCTGGCCCAGACGGCCCAGCGGAATCTGCGTCAGCAACGCCTCACGCTGTGCTTCCGGCAGTTCGCGGGTCATATCGGTGTCGATGAACCCTGGGGCCACCGAATTGACCGTAATCGACCGCGAGCCGACCTCACGCGCCAATGCACGGCTGAAACCTTCCAGACCGGCCTTGGCGGCTGCATAGTTTACTTGGCCTGCGTTGCCCATGGCACCCACTACGGAGCCAATATTGATAATTCGACCCCAACGCGCCTTGGTCATGCCGCGCAAAACACCCTTGGACAGGCGAAACAGACTGTTCAGATTGGTATCGACCACGTCGTACCACTCGTCGTCTTTCATGCGCATCATCAGGTTATCGCGGGTGATACCAGCGTTATTCACAAGAATTGCCGGGGCGCCGAACTGTGCGGTGATCTCGGCCAAGACGGCAGCCACGGACTCATCGCTGGTCACGTTCAGCTCAAGGCCGGTGCCTTGTACGCCGTTTTCCTTCAGGGTCGCGGCGATACGCTCGGCGCCCGAGGCGGAAGTGGCGGTGCCAATCACGACGGCACCCTGACGACCCAGCTCCAGGGCGATGGCCTGGCCAATGCCACGGCTCGCGCCGGTAACCAGTGCAACTTTACCTTGCAGACTCATGCAGGCTTCTCCTAAGTTCGGGGATCAGGCCAGCGCCGCACGAGCGGCAGCGAAGGCATCCGGGGTATTGAGGTTGGCAGTCGACACGCCGTCGGCGCAGCGCTTGTTCAGGCCAGCCAGGACTTTGCCCGGGCCGCACTCGACCAGCTCGGTGGCGCCATTGGCGGCCAGGGTCTGGACCGACTCGACCCATCGCACAGGCTTGTAGAGTTGCTCCAGCAGGTCGCGCTTGAGGGTGTCGAGGTCGACGGCCACGGCCGCGCTGACGTTCTGCACCAGCGGGATCTGCGGCGCCTGCCAGTTGATGGCAGCGATGGACTCGGCAAAACGCTCGGCAGCCGGGCGCATCAGCTCGCAGTGCGACGGCACGCTCACCGGCAACGGCAATGCGCGCTTGGCACCACGTGCCTTGCAGCCCTCGATGGCACGCTCGACGGCCGCCTTGGCACCGGCGATCACCACCTGGCCTGGGGAGTTGAAGTTTACCGCGCTCACCACTTCACCCTGGGCCGCTTCGGCACAGGCTTCGATTACGACAGCATCGTCCAGCCCCAGGATAGCGGCCATCCCGCCCTGCCCGGCCGGAACGGCTTCCTGCATCAGCTGTCCACGACGCTCGACCAGCTTGACCGCTTCAGCAAGGGTCAGGCTGCCCGCCGCCACCAGGGCGCTGTATTCGCCCAGGCTATGACCGGCCACGAACGCCGGACGCGCACCGCCTTCGGCCAACCACAAGCGCCACAGGGCGATCGAAGCGGTCAGGATGGCTGGCTGGGTTTTATCGGTTTGATTGAGCTGCTCTTCCGGCCCCTGCTGGGTCAGCGCCCACAGGTCGTAACCCAGGGCCTCGGAAGCTTCCTTGAACGTGTCCAGGATCAGCGGGTATTGCGCGCCCAACTCGGCCAACATGCCGAGGGACTGCGAACCCTGCCCTGGAAAGACGAATGCGAGGGATGTAGACATGTAACAAGCCCCTAATGATCTGGTCGTCGGAAATGGTCGCTCCTCGGTGGGAGCGCACGAAACTGACAGATTGGATGGTCAATTGAACTGGCCGGTCACATTTAAGCATTCCCAGGCCAATTCGCCTAAGGCAACAGATCCTCAAGACGTCCGTGCAAGCGTTGCGGCAGGTTCTCCTGGATCTCGATCAAGGCCCGCGCAATCGCACTCTGGAAGCCTTCGACGCCTGCGGAACCGTGGCTTTTCACCACAATGCCCTGCAACCCGAGAAAGCTCGCGCCATTATGCCGCGCTGGCGCCAGATCGGCCTGTAGGCGACGCATCAACGGCAGCGCCAATGCCCCCACCAGGCGCGACGCCAGGCTTTGCTTGAACAGCGCTTCGATGCGCGTGGCGATCATGGTCGCCAGGCCTTCGCTGGATTTAAGCAGGATATTGCCGACAAACCCATCACACACCACCACATCCGCTTCGCCACGGTACAAACCATCACCCTCGACAAAGCCGATGTAGTTCAGACCTCGCGCACCTTGCAACAAGGTCGCGGCAAGCTTGACCTGCTGGTTGCCCTTGATGTCTTCGGTACCGATATTCAGCAAGGCCACGCGCGGACGAGCCACGCCCAGCGCTTCGGCGGCCACAGAGCCCATCACGGCGAACTGGAACAGGTGCTCGGCACTGCAATCCACATTCGCGCCCAGGTCGAGCAACTGGCAATAGCCTTTCTGCGTCGGAATCGCCGCCACCATCGCCGGCCGGTCAATTCCCGGCAGCGTCTTGAGCACATGCCGCGACAACGCCATCAGTGCACCGGTGTTGCCGGCGCTGACACAGGCTTGCACCTTGCCATCACGCAGCAGCTCCAAGGCCACACGCATCGAAGAGTCAGGCTTGCCGCGCAGGGCCGTCGCCGGTTTTTCATCCATGGTGATGGTTTCGCTGGCGGGCGTAACAGTCAGGCGCGCGCGATCCACCGCCGGATGGCTGGCAATCAGTTCTTCAAGGAGAGAGGGTTGACCGACGAGGGTCAGGTGCAGCGAGGGCGTAGCAGACAGGCTGGCAATGCAGGCCTGAACAATGCTGCGGGGACCGAAGTCCCCGCCCATTGCGTCAATCGCGATGACTTGAGCAGACAAGTGATTACTCGTCAGCGCCCTTGTCGATCACTTTACGGCCACGGTATACGCCTTCTGGCGATACGTGGTGACGCAGGTGAATTTCACCGGTGGTTTTTTCTACAGACAGAGTGCTTGCCGTCAGGGCGTCGTGCGAACGACGCATGTCACGGGCAGAGCGGGATTTTTTGTTCTGCTGAACAGCCATAATTGATTAACTCCTAAACGTTTGGGTCACGCTTTAACTGCGCCAATACACTGAACGGGTTGGACCGCGTTACCTCGTCCTCGCTCGGTTCGGACTCGTCATCGAGACCCGCCGGCTGCTGGCATTCTTCCGGATGATGAGCAGGCACAATGGGCAAGGCGAGCAGAAGCTCCTCCTCGATCAGTGCATGCAGATCCAAAGGATCTTCGCCCAGTTCCAGCACGTCATAACCTTTCGGCAACGACTGGGTATTCGCACCCTCCTTTACCACAGCATAACTGCACTCGCTGTGAATCGGCAGGGTGACCAGCTCAAGACAACGCTGGCAAACCATTTTGACCTCGGTGTCGATAAAGCTGTGAATTACCACAGATTTACGTTCATCTCGTTCAAAAACGAATTTGGCCTGCACCGTACCGACAGTGTCGGAAAGCGGGTCGCAGAGTCTCTCCAAATCGGCCAGCAGCAACTCACCTTGAAGGGAAGTGCCACGATCAGCCAATTTGCGCGGGTCAACGTGAGGTGGAATCGGGTCATTCAACATAGGCGCAGCATTATAGGGATGCACCCAGCCATGTCAAAGGAAATTCAGCCCTGTGCGTCGGCCGGTCGCCCCGCTAGAATCGGCGGCTGCCTAGAGGAGACGTATATGCTGCCTTTATTACTCGCTTCCAGCTCGGTTTATCGCCGGGAATTGCTCAGTCGCCTGCACCTGCCATTCATCTGCAGCTCGCCGGATATCGACGAAAGCCACGCTGCAAATGAGTCTGCCATCGAGCTGGTCAAGCGCTTGGCCGAAGCAAAGGCCCGCGCCCTCGCCGCCAGCCACCCAGGACACCTGATCATCGGCTCAGACCAGGTCGCCGCGCTGGAAGGCCGTATCATCGGCAAGCCCCACACGTTCGAAAATGCGCGCGAGCAGTTATTGGCCGCCAGTGGCAAGCGTGTCAGCTTCCTCACCGGCCTGGCCCTGCTGAACAGCGAGACCGGGCACTGCCAGGTGGACTGCGTGCCTTTCACTGTTCACATGCGCGAGCTGGATGCAGCGCGCATCGAGCGCTACCTGCGTATAGAGCAGCCGTATGACTGCGCGGGCAGCTTCAAGGCGGAAGGGCTGGGCGTGAGCCTCTTCCAGAGCACCGAAGGGCCGGACGCGACCAGCCTCGTCGGCTTACCGCTGATTCGCTTGGTGGACATGCTACTCAGCGAAGGCGTGCAAATCCCTTAAGAACACCGCTAAACCAAATGTGGGAGGGGGCAAGTCGAATCGTCTCACCGCCCCTCCCACATTTAGATCTACGACAGACTTGAGATATTAGCGCAGCGTCGGGCCCTGGAAGCCCATATACAGCGCCAGCTTCTCAGCCACGCTGGCACCGAGCTTCTTGGAGAAACGATCAAACGGCGACTCTTCAACGGTGAAGTCCACCAGCTCTTTCTCGCCAATCACATCCCGCGCCACCAGGCTGGCACTGCCCAAGCCATCGATCAGCCCCAGCGGCAATGCTTGCTCGCCCGACCACACCAACCCGGAGAACAACTCCGGATGCTCTTTATCCTTCAGGCGATCCCCACGCCCCTGCTTCACGCTGGCGATGAACTGGCGATGAGTGGTATCGAGCACCCCCTGCCAAAACTGGGTTTCATCGGCCTTTTGCGGCTGGAACGGATCAAGGAACGACTTGTGCTCGCCCGAGGTGTAGGTGCGGCGTTCAACACCCAGCTTCTCCATAGCGCCAACAAACCCGTAACCGGCCGCGGTCACACCAATGGAGCCCACCAGGCTGGCCTTGTCGGCGTAGATCTGGTCAGCGGCACTGGCAATGTAATACGCGCCCGAGGCCCCCAGGTCGGAAATCACCGCGTACAGCTTGATATCCGGGTGCAGGCCACGCAGGCGGCGAATCTCGTCATACACATAACCCGATTGCACCGGACTGCCGCCTGGGCTGTTGATGCGCAGGATCACGCCCTTGACCTTGGGGTCTTCAAACGCAGCACGCAGGCTGCTGACGATATTGTCGGCGCTGGCAGGCTCCTTGTCGGCAATCACCCCACGCACTTCGATCAATGCGGTGTAGTTGGCGCCACGGGTCGCACTCTTTTCCATGTCCATCAGCGGGCTGAACAGCGCCAGCATGAGCAACAGGTAAGTGAAGGTCAGCAACTTGAAGAAAATCCCCCAGCGCCGCGCGCGACGCTGCTCCTGGACGCCAGCCAGGAGCGTCTTCTCCAGCAGTTTCCAGCTCTTGTCGTCACCGCTTTCAGCCTTTTCAGGCGCTTTCCACTCGTCACTCATGCCATCAACCCCAGCAAAGACTTATTGAGCCCGACTGAGCCAGGCCTGCAATTCAGAAAAATGATCAATCGTGACCCTAGGCTCGTATTGCTGCAACGCCTCAGCGGACTGGGCACCGTAGCTGACGGCCACGCTGTCCATACCGGCGTTGCGCGCCATCATCAGGTCGAAAGAGGCATCGCCCACCATCAGTGCCTGTCGCGGCGAAACGCCGCAATGGGCAAGGATCTGCTCCAGCATCAGAGGGTGAGGTTTGCTGGCGGTTTCATCCGCGGCGCGGGTGATGTCGAAATAATCTTCAAAATCGTGCGCCTTGAGCACCCGGTCCAGCCCGCGACGGGCCTTGCCAGTGGCGACGGCCAGGTGATAGCCCTGGGCGCGAAAAGCCTCCAGAGACTGCAGCACACCGTCGAACAACGGCGAAGGCGTGGCTTCCAGTGCAATGTAGTGATCCGCGTAATGGTCGCGGAACGTCACCAGCTCAGCGTCGCTGATCTGGGGATACAAGGTACGGATCGCCTCAGGCAAGCCCAGGCCGATAATGCCCTTGACCTGCAGGTCAGTGCACAACTCAAAGCCCGAGCGGGTCGAAGCCCCGTGCATCGACTCGACAATCCGACCAATGGAATTACACAGGGTGCCGTCCCAATCGAAGATCAGCAGCTTATAGTCAAGGTGCGACACTCAAGCGCTCCACGGTCTTGGCCCACATTTCATCGACCGGCGCCTGCAGCTTCAGCTCGCCACCGTCAGGCAGCGGCACGGTGAGCATGTAGGCGTGCAGGAACAGGCGCTTGCCGCCCAGGTCGCGGATTTCCTTGGAGAAACCTTCGTCACCGTACTTGGTATCGCCAGCAATGCAGTGGCCCGCATGCAGGGTGTGCACGCGAATCTGGTGGGTACGCCCCGTCACCGGCTTGGCCTCGACCAGGGTGGCGAAGTCGCCGAAGCGACGCAGCACCTTGAACAGGGTCAGGGCTTCTTTGCCCTCCTCGTCCACTTCGACCATGCGCTCGCCGGAGCGCAGGTTGCTCTTCTGCAGCGGCGCACGGACGCTCTTGATAGAGCTGGCCCAGTTGCCGCGCACCAGCGCCATGTAGCGCTTGTCCACGCCATCGCCGCGCAGGGCGGTGTGGAGGTGGCGCAACATGCTGCGTTTCTTGGCGATCATCAACAGGCCGGAGGTGTCGCGGTCCAGGCGGTGGACCAGCTCCAGCTCCTTGCAATCCGGGCGCAACTGACGGAAGGCTTCGATCACGCCGAAATTCAGGCCGCTGCCACCGTGAACCGCAATACCGCAAGGCTTGTTGATCACGATCAGCTTGTTGTCTTCGAAGACAATCGACGCCTCAAGGCGCTGCAACAGGCCCTGGGCCAGGGGCACAGGTTCGTCGCGCTCAGGCACGCGCACCGGCGGCACACGGACAATATCGCCCGCCTGCAACTTGTACTCAGGCTTGATGCGCCCCTTGTTCACGCGCACTTCGCCTTTGCGCAAGATGCGGTAGATCAAGGTCTTGGGCACACCCTTGAGCCTGGCCAGGAGAAAATTATCGATGCGTTGGCCGGCATATTCCGGCGAGACCTCAAGCAGCTGGACGCTGGGGGTCTGGGGGGCGGTAGTCGTCATGGCGGCGATGATAACAATTTTTTATGGAATTGAAGCACTTAATCATTGCTGCTATAGTCGCGAACGCCGCCAAAAGCGGCCTGGACAGAGGACTAGCGGCAAACTGCCGGCCCTGACCATCGCAATTCATCAGGACGCGAGGCCGTCCTACGGGGCGTTCGCCACCCTGGAAGGCTTGAGATTGTAACAAGCGCAGGTGACATGAGGCCTGAAGCGAGTGCAGAAAGCAGAGTGAATACTCGCGTTCTGCGCCGATATTTACGGCCAGTTCACAAAGTGCAGTCAGTCTTGAGCCGGACCACGGCGAATGCTTCGGAAACAACGCCTGTTAAGAGCTGAGTGAGAGCGCAGTCGCCCACACTCAGTCTTGTTTAGCCATGAGCGTGGACTCCCCATTGGAGAACACGGTAAATGCCAACCCGCTGCGGATTCTGCGCGCGGCAGCACCCGAATTATCAGGGATACGTGTAGGGTGGAGATGCACAACCGTCGGACCGTGTAGCACTAGGCTTATATTTAGACGCTTCATCTCGTCCACAGTCGCCGGTTGATTCCTCCTCCTGACCTTAGCTTTTGTTGAAGTGGTGCCTTTGTCACCACCGCTAACAAGCAGGACGCGTCCGTCGCGATACCGGCCCAATTGGCCGATTTTGCTGGACACTGGAGTGGCCAACCACTCTTGACGCACCTGACACCGACCGTGAGAAGTCGTGTGTGCCGAACGCCGTTTCCGGCAGCCCGGAAACCGACGGTACAACATGAAAAGAATGCTGATTAACGCAACTCAACCCGAAGAGTTGCGTGTTGCACTGGTAGATGGCCAACGCCTCTACGACCTGGACATTGAGTCCGGTGCACGCGAGCAAAAGAAGGCCAACATCTATAAAGGCCGTATTACTCGCATCGAACCAAGCCTTGAGGCTGCCTTTGTCGATTTCGGCTCCGAGCGCCACGGCTTCCTGCCCCTCAAAGAAATCTCCCGCGAGTACTTCAAGAAAGCCCCCGAAGGCCGCGTGAACATCAAGGACGTCCTGAGCGAAGGCCAGGAAGTCATCGTTCAGGTCGAAAAAGAAGAACGTGGCAACAAGGGCGCCGCCCTGACCACCTTCATCAGCCTGGCCGGCCGTTACCTCGTGCTGATGCCGAACAACCCACGTGCCGGCGGCATCTCCCGTCGCATCGAAGGCGAAGAGCGCAACGAACTGCGTGAAGCGCTGAACGGCCTGATCGCACCGGCCGACATGGGCCTGATCGTGCGTACTGCCGGCCTGGGCCGCAGCAGCGAAGAAATGCAGTGGGACCTCGATTACCTGCTGCAACTGTGGACCGCCATCAAAGAAGCCTCCCTGGATCGTTCCGCGCCGTTCCTGATCTACCAGGAAAGCAACGTGATCATCCGCGCCATCCGCGATTACCTGCGCCAGGACATCGGCGAAGTACTGATCGACAGCGTTGAAGCCCAGGACGAAGCCCTGACCTTCATCCGCCAGGTGATGCCGCAGTACGCCAGCAAGATCAAGCTGTACGAAGACAGCGTGCCGCTGTTCAACCGTTTCCAGATCGAAAGCCAGATCGAAACCGCTTTCCAGCGCGTCGTCGAACTGCCTTCCGGCGGCTCCATCGTGATCGACCCGACCGAAGCCCTGGTGTCCATCGACATCAACTCGGCGCGTGCCACGAAGGGTAGCGACATCGAAGAAACCGCCCTGCAGACCAACCTGGAGGCGGCTGAAGAAATCGCCCGCCAGCTGCGCCTGCGTGACATCGGCGGCCTGATCGTGATCGACTTCATCGACATGACCCCCGCCAAGAACCAGCGCGCCGTGGAAGAGAAAGTCCGCGAATGCCTGGAAGCCGACCGTGCCCGCGTACAGGTCGGGCGCATCTCACGCTTCGGCCTGCTGGAAATGTCCCGTCAGCGCCTGCGTCCATCCCTGGGCGAGAGCAGCGGCATCGTCTGCCCGCGTTGCAACGGCACCGGCATCATCCGTGACGTTGAATCGCTGTCCCTGGCGATCCTGCGCCTGATCGAAGAAGAAGCCCTGAAAGACCGCACCGCCGAAGTCCGCGCACAAGTGCCGATCCCGGTTGCCGCTTTCCTGCTCAACGAAAAACGTAACTCGATCACCAAGATCGAACTGCGCACCCGTGCCCGTATCGTGATCCTGCCGAACGATCACCTCGAGACCCCGCACTTCGAAGTGCAGCGCCTGCGTGATGACAGCCCGGAAGCCCACAGCGGCCAGACCAGCTACGAAATCGCTGCTGCCGCTGCCGAAGTGGAAGAAGTCCAGCCAGCCGCCGCGACCCGCACCCTGGTGCGCCAGGAAGCTGCCGTGAAGACCGCGCCGGCCCGTGCCAACGCACCGGTTCCGGTTGAAACCGCCGCCCCGGTTGCCGCACCGGCCGCCCTGCCTGAGCCAAGCCTGTTCAAGGGCCTGGTGAAGTCGCTGGTCAGCCTGTTCGCCACCAAGGAAGAGCCTGCAGCACCGGTTGTGGTTGAAAAACCTGCAACCGAACGCCCGGCGCGTAACGAAGAACGTCGTAACGGTCGCCAGCAAAGCCGTAACCGCAACGGTCGCCGTGACGAAGAGCGCAAGCCGCGTGAAGAACGTGCGCCTCGCGAAGAGCGCGCACCACGTGAAGAGCGTGCACCTCGCGAAGCGCGTGAAGAAACCCCGGCCGTGGCCCGTGAAGAACGTGCACCGCGTGAAGAGCGCGCACCACGTACCCCACGCGCTCCGCGTGAAGATCGCAAGCCGCGTGGCGAGCGTGAAGAACGTGTGCGTGAACTGCGCGAGCCACTGGACGCCGCCCCTGCCGTTGCAGGTGTTGCAGCCACTGCCGCTGAAGAGCGTCCGGCTCGCCAGCCGCGCGAAGAGCGTGCGCCACGTGAAGAGCGCCAGCCGCGCCCACCGCGTGAAGAGCGTCAACCACGTGCCGAGCAAGCCGCTGCAGCCAGCGAAGAAGAAGTACTGACCGGCGAAGAGCAACTGCAGGAAGACGGCCAGGACAACGCCGAAGGCGATCGTCCACGCCGCCGCTCCCGTGGCCAGCGTCGTCGCAGCAACCGTCGTGAGCGTCAGCGTGATGCCAATGGCAATGTGATCGAAGGCTCGGAAGAGGCCGGCGAGAACGCAGAAGGCGCCACCAACGAACCGACCGCTGCCGAACTGGCTGCCGGCCTGGCCGTTACCGCAGCGGTTGCCAGCTCTGTGATCAGCGCACCTGCTGAAGCCCAGGCTCACGAACAGGCTGAACGCGCGACTGCCGTTGTCGAAGAAACCACTGCCGTTGAAACGCCAGTTGCCGAGACCCCAGTGGTTGAAGCACCAGTCGTTGAAGCAACTACCCCTATCGAAGCCCCAGTGGTTCCGGAAGTGGAAGTGGCACCGACCCACGACGCCCAGCCAGAAACCGAAGTGATTGCGGTAGAACCCGCTCCGGTTGTTGAGCCTCAGCCAGTGGTTGAAGCCGCTGCTGAAGCGCCGGCTGTCGAAGAAGCTGCCCCGGCAGTGCGTGAAGTTCGCGAAGAACAGACCGCCTTCCAGTGGACTGCCGAACCTGCCACCCCCGCTGAAGCACCAGCGCCTGCCCCCGTGGTAGAAGAAGCGCCTGCGCCGGTTGCCGAAGCAGTGGTTGCCGAGCCTGCGCCAGCTGTCGAGGCTGCACCAGTGGTTGTTGAAGCACCGGTGGTAGCCGAAGTCGAAGCACCAGTGGTAGAAGCCGCACCGGCCAGCGCCCTGACCGAAAACGGCCGTGCGCCGAACGACCCACGTGAAGTGCGTCGTCGTCGCAAGGAAGCTGAGGCAGCTGCCGCCGCTGCTGCTGCCGCCCCAGCCGTAGTCGAAGCTGTCGAGGCGCCAGCCCCGGTTGCTGAAACCGTGGTTGAGCATGCTGCTGCTGAAGAAGTGGTAGAGCACAAGGCCCTGGAAGAAGAACACGAGCCTAAACCCCTCGCCTGATTCCATCAGCCACTAAAAGCCCCGCCTGAGTGATCAGGCGGGGCTTTTTTATGCCGATAACAGCGAAGATCAAATTTAGTCCGCGCTAAAACTCAACCGTTTCGGCAGATCTACATCCCACAGAACCCCCGCATCCTCCACCTGCACTTCCCGAACCCTGGCACGTGCGAACAATGGCTTGCCTCCACGATCACCGGTCAGCGCCATCAAGTCCGGACCCAAAGCGCGACCAAAGGCCACCGGATGCCCATATTCACCCGCCTGCACCGGCACGCTGATGCCATCCTCCTCCAGCACTTCAATCACTCGTTCAATGCTCGATGATTGGATAAACGGCATATCCCCCAAGACCACCAGCCAGCCATCCGCCGACGCACTGGCCGCGACGGCTGCGGCGATGCTTTCACCCATGCCGGCTGACTGCAGCAGCAAGACCTGGCAGCCGTACGCTTCGGCCAACCGAATGACCTCCGTGCGATCCGGCGAGGTCACCAGCCAGCGCGCCACCAGGCTATCCGGCAAATTCACCAATACCTGCTCGATCACCGGACGCATCACGCCATCACGGCCCACGCAATCGGCCAGCAACTTATCCTGGTCAGCCCCCGCCTCGGCTCGGAACCGGCTGCCCTGCCCCGCCGCCAAAACAATCGCCGTCAGCATTACTCAGCAACCACCGGGAGGGGCTTTTTCTGCATCGGCGCCACGCCGTTCTTGATAGCGACAATTTCCGCCATCAACGACAAGGCGATCTCCGCCGGCGTATGGCTACCGATATGCAGGCCAATCGGCCCATGTAAACGCGCAATCGCGTCCGTCGACAAACCCAACGCAGCCAGGTTCTCACGACGCTTCTGGCTATTGACCCGCGAACCCAGCGCGCCGATGTAGAAGGCACTGGAGTTCAGCGCCGTCAGCAACGCCATATCGTCAAGGCGCGGGTCATGAGTCAGGCAGACAATGGCCGTGCGCTCGTCGGTTTGGATATTCAGCACCGCCTCATCAGGCATACCCGGCACGAAGCGGCCGTGCTGCTCTTCCCAGCCGTAGACAAACTCGCTACGCGGATCGCATATCAGTACTTCGAAATCCAGCAGGCGCGCCATTTCCGCCACGTAGCGCGACAGTTGCCCGGCACCGATCAACAGCAGGCGCCAGCGCGGGCCATAGATAGCCCGCAGGCGTTCGCCATCGAAGGTGACCACATCGGTCTTGTTCGCACTGCTCAGACTCACGCGGCCCGTCGCAAGGTCCAGTTCGCGCGCGACAATTTCATGGGCCTCACAGCGTGCGAGCAACTCCGTTACCCATGCCCAATCGTCCACACGCTCTTCGGTGAGGCGCAGCGTACCGCCACACGGCAAGCCAAAACGCGCCGCCTCATCGCGCGTCACACCGTAGGTCACCAACTGCACCGGTGGCCCGTCATGGGCCAGACGGCCATCCTGCAAACGGGCGATCAAGTCGTCCTCGATACAACCGCCGGATACCGACCCAATAACCACGCCGTCACCACGCAAGGCCAACATGGCGCCCGGTGGACGCGGCGCGCTGCCCCACGTCTGCACAACGCTATACAACACCACTTGCTGCCCGGCGCGGCGCCATTCGAGCACGCTGCGCAGGACATTTAAATCAACGCTGTCCATAACTTCTCCTGCCAGTCTGCGTTTGGAACGTACCGCGTGGCGCGAATTTCATCGAGTCATTGACTGTAAGTCAAAATATTCCAAAAAAGTAATCCCACACAAACGCAAACGCCCCGAACCAGTCGGGGCGTTTGCGGATAGCTGTCAGCGTGGGTTCACGCCATCAGCGGCTTACTTGATCACTGGTGCAGGGCCTTCGGCCACGCCCAGGTCATCTTCTTCACGGGTGTCGGAGATACCGCGACCACCGGAAGCCAACTCGCTTTGCAGTTGGTCGGTGTCCAGTTCCTTGACCCATTTGGCCACAACGAGGGTGGCAACGGCGTTACCTACCAGGTTGGTCAGCGCACGGGCTTCGGACATGAAGCGGTCGATACCCAGGATCAGCGCCAGGCCGGCAACCGGCAGGTGGCCGACAGCCGACAGGGTGGCAGCCAGTACGATGAAGCCGCTACCAGTCACGCCAGCAGCGCCTTTGGAAGACAGCAGCAGCACCAGCAGCAGGGTGATCTGGTGGGTGATGTCCATGTGGGTGTCAGTCGCCTGAGCGATGAACACGGCAGCCATGGTCAGGTAGATCGAGGTACCGTCGAGGTTGAAGGAGTAGCCGGTCGGGATCACCAGGCCTACTACGGATTTCTTTGCACCCAGACGCTCCATCTTGATCAGCATGCGTGGCAGTGCGGACTCGGAGGAAGAAGTACCCAGTACGATCAACAGCTCTTCACGGATGTAGCGGATCAGTTTGATCACGCTGAAACCGTGAGCGCGGCAGATACCGCCCAGCACCACCAGCACGAACAGCAGGCAAGTGATGTAGAAGCAGATCATCAGCTGGCCCAACTGCACCAGGGAACCTACGCCGTAGGCACCGATGGTGAACGCCATGGCGCCCAGGGCACCGATTGGCGCGAGCTTCATGATCATGTTGATGATGTTGAACATCACGTGGGCGAAGCGATCGATGAAGTCCAGCACCGGCTTGCCGTAGGCACCCAGGCGATGCAGGGCGAAACCGAAGATCACCGAGAACATCAGCACTTGCAGGATGTCGCCGTTGGCGAAGGCGCCCACGATGGTGTTAGGAATCACATTAAGGATAAAGCCAACGATGCTCTGGTCTTTACCGGCAGTGACGTAGGCCGCGACTTTGGAAGCGTCCAGGGTCGCTACGTCGATGTGCATACCGGCGCCCGGTTGCACAACGTTCACCACAATCAGGCCGATCAGCAGTGCGATGGTGGAAACGATTTCGAAGTACAGCAGCGCATAGCCGCCGGTTTTGCCGACCGATTTCATGCTTTGCATGCCGGCGATGCCGCTGACAACGGTGCAGAAGATGATCGGGGCAATGACCATTTTGATCAGCTTGATGAAGCCGTCACCCAGTGGCTTGAGCGCCACACCGGTCTGCGGGTAGAAATGACCGAGCAAAATACCGATAACGATTGCAACGATCACCTGGAAATACAGGGATTTGTAGATTGGCTGACGAGTCGTCATTGCAAAATTCCTCAATCGTCCCGTGTGGCAAATATCCGCCATTGCCCACGACACTTGAATTGCGAACCCTCCTGCACTGGAGGGATTTGTTGTTTGCGAAGCCTGTAGGACCAGGCCTGCGCTGTAATCCTTATCGCAAACGCCGTGCCACTTTGCTGAAAATCCCTGAGGGCCTTAAGACATCAGGGCTGCGGATTTTAAAGCACCCACTAAAGTACCGAATCAGCTGGCGGATTTCCGCCGCACCGCCCAATCCCGTCCTACAATTTGGCGGATATCCGCCTTGTCGCCCTGCCAGGTGATGACTACCATCCGCCATTCCATGGACGAGGGCCCCGCATGCGTGAACGTACCATCGCCAGTCATTACGCCCGGGCAGCCCTCGGCGGTGCGCGTCGAGCCGGTTACGACTATTCGGGCCTGTTGCAACAGCTGGGTATCACCCCGGAACTGTTGACCGAACCCCGCGCCCGCATTGCACCCGAGCAATTTACCCGGCTGCTGCAAATGCTCTGGCTGGCACTGGACGATGAATACCTGGGGTTCGCCGACGGGCCGAGCAAACGCGGCACCTTCGCCATGATGTGCCATGCGCTGATCCACTGCCGCACCCTGGAGAAGGCTCTGGAGCGCGGCCTGTTATTTTACAGCCTATTCCCACAAGGCCCGCGTTTGCATCTGACACGGGAAGGCGAAATGGCCCGTTTGATCCTGGATGATTCTCAACTGTGGGACCCGGATCACTTCCTCAGCGAATGCCTGCTGGTGATCTGGCACCGCCTGGGCAGTTGGCTGATCGGCCAGCGCATTCGTTTGCACCAGGCCACGTTCAGCTACCCGATGCCGACCCACGCCGCTGAATATGACCTGCTATTTCCCTGCGCCCAGGTGTTCGGTGCCCCGCACAGCAGCCTGGTGTTTCCCGCCCGCTACCTGAGCCTGCCGCTGTTGCAGGACGAGCGCACCCTCAAGCATTTCCTTGAGCGCTCCCCCGCCGACCTGCTGTCACGCCCGGATGAAGGAGACAGCTTGAGCAGCCAGTTACGCCGGTTGTTAAGCCGCGACCGCACGCCTTGGCCAGACCTGGAAGCCGTCGCTCGGCACTTGCACGTCAGCCCGCAAACCCTGCGTCGACATTTGCGCGAAGAAGGCACCAGCTTTCAGGCGCTCAAGGATGAATTGCGGCGGGACATCGCCATCTACCACCTGGGGCGGGCGGATCTGTCCTTGCAGGAGATCGCCGAGCAGCTGGGGTTCTCCGAACCGTCGGCGTTTCATCGGGCGTTCAAGAAGTGGACGGGGCTGACACCGGGAGACTATCGGGCGCAGGAGAGTTAGCGCTGTGTCGTTTGTGAGGGCCTCATCGGGGCGAGCCCCCTCCCACCTTTGACTATGTTTACAAAGTTTGATGCGTGAATAAATTCAAACTGTGGGAGGGGGCTTGCCCCCGATAGGGCCAGCCCAGCCACCAAAGATCACACAGACGGAAAGTGAATCTTGAACGCCGCGCCACCCAGCGGTGAATCCCCCAGCGTCAGTCGCGCGCCGTAGCTTTCTATGATGTCCTTGACCACCGCCAACCCGATCCCCTGCCCCGGATGCTGACGGTCCAAGCGCTCGCCCCGTTGCAGAATCCGGGCACGCTGGTCCGGCGGCACTCCGGGGCCGTCGTCCTCGATGCACAACTCGATGCCTTCAGGATTTTCAACCAGGCTGATGCGCACTTCACTCAGGCACAGCCGATAGGCGTTTTCCAGCAGGTTGCCGAGCAATTCAAGCAGGGCGCCCTTCTCGATCGGTACATCGCATTCGTCCGGCAACTCAAAGGCCACCGTGACGGCCTTGTCGCGGTAGACCTTGCCCAGGGTATCGCAGAGGCTTTGCAACACCGGCTCCAGGCGCACCTGATGGCGCACCAGGCCGCTTTTGCGCAGGCTCGCACGCTGCAACTGGTAGCTGATCTGCTGGCTCATGCGCTCGATCTGGGATTGCAGCACCCAGGCCTGATCACGATCTTCCGGGCGTTGCGCCATGTCTTCGCTCACGCTTTGCAACACAGCGAGCGGCGTTTTCAGGCTGTGGGCGAGGTCATCGAGGGAATCTCGGTAACGCGTTCGCTGCTCGCGCTCGCTGTGCAGCAGGCGGTTAAGGGAGCCCGTGAGACGCAGCAATTCGCGAGGGTGTTGTTCGGAGAGGCTTTCGCGGGTACCGCCTTCGATCTGGTCAAGCTCCTGGCTCAACCGCCGCAGGGCTTGCAGGCCCCAGGTCAGGCCCAACCACAGCAAGGTCAGCAGTACCAGAAGTGCCGCGCCGAAGCCCAGGTAAAGGTTTTCGCGCAGGCCTTCGAGGGTCAATTGGTATTCGCGCACCGGTTGCAGGGCCACGATACTGAACGCCGCGCTCTTGCCGCCGAGCAGTTTGACCTCGACGTCGTAGACGAAGAACTCCTGGCCGTCGGCCTCGCGAATCCGCGCAAACTCGTTGCCGCGCCCGTCATAGCGCGGCTTATAGTTGATGTTTTCGTCCCGGGTTGCCCGCGAACGCCACACCAGGTGGCCTTCGCGGTCATAGATATAGCCGAGCAACCGGCTATCGGTGAGGTTGAAGCGTTCATCCGGCAACTGCGCCGGCATCTGCAAGCGATTGTTTTCCACCCGCGCGGCGGAGATCAGTGTGGTGACGTCCGACGCCAGGCGCTGCTCGATGGAATCCTGCAATGCCAGGCTGAACGCGCCCTGCATGGCGGGCAACAGGCCCAGCATAAACAGCACGGCCAGGGTGGCGGCCGCCAGCATCAAGCGCACACGTAGCGAGCGAATCAACGGCAGCGCTCATTGAACAGGTAGCCCAGGCCGCGCACGGTGTCGATCGGCTTGAACCCCGCAGGGCCTTCCAGCTTGCGGCGCAGGCGGCCGACCAGCACTTCAATCACATTCGGATCGCGCTCATCGTCGTCGGGGTAGAGCTGCTCCATCAGACGGTCCTTGGCGACGACCTGCTGGTGATGGCGCATCAGGTATTCGAGGATGCGATATTCATAGGCGGTCAATGCCAGGGGCTGTTCATCGAGGGACGCTTGCTTGCGATTGAGGTCCAGCAGCAAGGGCCCGGCGACGATGGTCGACTGGGTAAACCCGCTGGAGCGGCGCAGCAAGGCGTTCATCCGCGCCTCCAGCTCTTCGAACTGGAACGGCTTGACCACGTAGTCGTCGGCACCGGCGGCCAGGCCTTCGACCTTGTCCTGCCAGTTGCCGCGCGCGGTGAGGATCAGGATCGGAAAGGTCTTGGCCTGGCTGCGCAGTTGGCGGATCAGGTCCAGGCCGCCCATGCCAGGCAGGCCCAGGTCGATGATCGCCAGGTCATGGTTGAATTGACCGGTCTGGTACAGGGCCTCTTCGGCATTGGCCACGGCTTCGACCACGTGGCCGCTGTCGGTCAGGCGGGTAAACAGGTGATGACGCAGCAGCGCCTCATCTTCCACCACCAGCAATTTCATAAGGCTCTCCAAAGCAAATCAACTGTCCGACAGAGGGATATCATAGCGGCCCTGCAGGTCTTGCGGGCGCAGTTTAATGCCGTTGAACTGGCCGGTCAGGTGTTCATAGCCGGCGCGATAGCTCGGCTGCGGGGTGGCCTGGCCCAGAGACCGGCCCCAGGGCGCGGGCTGACTGCCGACGTCTTCGATACTGACACGCTGCATCACGATGCTGGATTTCTTGGTTTTCTCACGGCCGAATGCAGCAAAGGCACCCTCGGAGGCCTGAACCCCAGCGGTAGCACTGAGCATGGTTAACGCCAACATCAGCTTTTTGATCGCAGTCATGGTGTTACCTCATTACGCGTTTGGCTGTGAGGCCAGACTACGCAGGCGCCCCTGAACTCCCCCTGAACAGGCTCTGAACCTCACCTGAACCACGGCGGGCTATCCTCTTGTGCATCAACTCGGCAAAATACCGCCCCATGACGCCCCTACCCGCTTGCTGCACCCCACTCGACGCCCATTGGCCGCTGCCCGACCCCTTGCCGGGCACGGTGTTTCTCAGCACTCGGTTCGACCCCGCATTGCTGGCACCCGGCGACTTCCAGCACTGCGCCGTGCCGCCACCGGCAAGCATCCAGCGCTCGGTGGCCAAGCGTCAGGCCGAGTTTCTCGCCGGCCGCCTGTGCGCGCGCGCGGCCCTGCAACAGCTCGATCACATTAACTGCATCCCGGCGATCGGCGAAGACCGCGCACCGGTGTGGCCCGCCCATATCAGTGGCTCCATTACCCACAGCACCGGGCATGCTGCCGCGATTGTCGGGCACAAGGCGCAATGGCGCGGGCTGGGGATGGACCTGGAGAATGTACTGAGCCTGGAACGTGCAGAGCGCCTGGCCGGGGAGATTCTGACTGCGCAAGAACTGCAGCGTATGGCTGACCTGCCGCGAGAGCAGATCGCCTTGCTGGTGACGCTGACGTTTTCGGTCAAGGAGAGTTTGTTCAAGGCGCTCTACCCGATCGTGCAGAAGCGCTTCTATTTTGAGCATGCCGAGGTGCTGGAGTGGTCGGAGGCCGGGCATGTGCGCTTGCGCTTGCTCACAGACCTGTCCAGCGAGTGGTGCCACGGCAAGGCCCTTACCGCACAGTTTGCGCTGAATGAGGGGCAGTTGTTGAGCCTGGTTGCCATCAGCGCTTGATACACCGCCATCAGAGTTTATCTTGATCCCGGGGCCAACTCAGGCTGAAGCACGCTCCGCCCAGGTTGTTGCTCTTGCTGATCAACGCCCGTCCGCCGTGCCAATAAATGATGCGCCGCACAATCGACAACCCCAGCCCGTGCCCGCCCGAGGCACGTGTGCGGCTGTCGTCCAGGCGCAGGAACGGGGTGAAAATACGCTCCCAGGCACTTTCCGGTACACCGGGTCCGTCGTCCTCCACATCAATGCGACAGCGCACCTGGCCCACCTGATAACTGATCAGCACCTGGCCCTGAGCGTGGCGCATGGCGTTGCTCACCAGGTTTTGCAGGGCGCGGTGCAAGTAGCGCGGCTCGGCATCGACCCAAGCGTCGTCCCAATGTGCCGACGACAGGCAAATACCCCTGGTCACGTTCACCTGCGGACGCAGTGGCGATAATTCGCCTATCACCTGGTCAAGCAGCGCATCGAGATCAACCCGTTGGAAAATCAACGCCGGCGCACCCTGCTCAAGCCTTGCGTAAGTGAGCATTTCATCCACCAGCCCATCGAGATCCTGGATATCACTGTCCATGCCTTCCAGGTACTTTCTCCGCGCTTCAGGTGTGGCAGCGTCGCCGATCATCTCCAGGCCGAAGCGCAGGCGTGCCACCGGTGTGCGCAGTTCATGGGACACCGCGCGCACCAGTTCGCGCTGGATTGCCAGCAGTTGCTGCAGGTGCTCGGCCATGCCATTAAAGGCCGCCGCCAGGCGCCCCACCGAGTCGGCACCCCGGGCTGGCACACGCACCTCGAGATTGCCTTTGGCGATGCGCGTGGCGGCGGCTTCCAAGCCTCGAAGCCTGCGTTCAAGCTGACGCACCAATAAATAGACAATCAGGCCGATCAGGGTCAGGCCGATCAAGGCGATCAGGACCAGCCATTGCGCCGGGTACGGACTCATCTGATACAGCGGGCCGAGCTCCAGCACCCAGGGTGTTCCGACCATACCGGCAAACACGCGGATCGAATCGCCGCCCTTGCCCAGGGCCATGACCGTATCGCCCTCCGATACGCGGCGGCGTTGGTCGTCGTCCATATCAGCCTGATCGAGGGTCATCAGGTGCATTTCGAAACCAAAGCCCTTGGCTTCCTTTATATCCGCCAGCCGTTGCGGCTGCTCGGCCACGGGGAATCGCACCAATTCGTCGGCCAGCAGGTAAATGGTCGCGCGGGCCAGTTGCTCGCTGATCTGCTGCACCTCTCCCGTAAGCACCCACTGTTCCTTATCGCTGACCAGGCGCAACACCCGGGCAGCGTGGGGGCCGGTCTGCTCCACCAACACCTGGCCGCGTTGCAGGCGCGTGCGCTGGCTGAGGTCCAACTGGGCATCGGTGAGGCTGCGTAATTCCAGGGGAATACCGAGCAAACGCTCCCACACCGCCAGGGCGCGCTGGCGCTCGATGGCGCTCATGGGCTGCAGGTTATCGCCCATCAAGGCAAAGGTGCCGTGGGCCAGGCGCTCGCGGTATTGGCCACTGCGCACCTCGTTGAGCAGGTGCAGGGCCAGCACGCCGAGCAGCGCCACCAGAATCAGCGCCGCGCACATGCCGCCATAGATACGCAGGAAGATCGAGTTCACAACGGCATATCGGCAGCGGCTTCAGGGACGAACAGATAGCCTTTGCTGCGGATGGTCTTGATCAGCCGTGGGTGGATCGGGTCATCGCCGATTTTCGGGCGAATCCGTGAGATGCGCACATCAATGGAGCGGTCCTGGCCGTCGTAGCCGATGCCGCGCAGGGCGATAAAGATTTCTTCGCGGGACAGGATCCGCCCGGCATTCGCCACCAGCAGCCACAGCAGGTCGAACTCGGCACTGGTCAACTCGATACCTTCACCCTGCAGCCAGGCTTCGCGCAGGGCGCTGTCCACCACCAGCGGGCCGAATTGCAGGCGCCGCTGGCTTTCCACGCTGGCGGGTTCCGCCGCCTCACTGCGGCGTAACAGGGCCTGGATACGCGCGAGCAAAAGGCGCGGGCGCACCGGTTTGCACACGTAGTCGTCGGCACCCATGTCCAGGCCGAGCACCTGGTCCATGTCGTCGGTGCGGGCGGTGAGCATCAGGATCACGCCGTCGTAGCGTTCGCGCACTTTGCGGCAAATGCTCAGGCCGTCTTCGCCGGGCAGCATCAGATCGAGGATCACCAGGTCCGGTTGCTCGGCGACGATCCGCGCCGCGGCGAGGGCGCCATCACCTTCCACGCAGACCCGCAGGCCGTTGCTCTCCAGGTAATCGCGGGTCAACTCGGCGAGTCGCTCGTCGTCCTCGACGATCAGGATTTGCCAGGCTTCTTGCTCCACGGGTGAACCTCGTTGTTATAAAGGGATGCGTTGGCCGAGCAGGCCACACCTTATTTGTAATGTTTTGAGGGCATAACAAAGGCCGATTGTAGCCATGGTCAAGCCCACTCGCACAAGCCGGGAAATCCATTCGGTGATCGCGCTTTTCTGTGATAGGGTTCGCGCCCTCAAAAATCCAACCGGCTGTTTTCAACTTGGAATATTCAGTGACAAACGGCCGAATCCAGCAGTGCTGCGGCCTACACGGGTGTTCCACGTTTCATACACATTTTACCCACAACGTTATCCACAGGCAGTACGTTGCTAAGCCCCCCAAAACGCATTATCTTGTAGCTCGGCGCTAAAAAAACCCTACATGTAGGGTTTTCAGCGAAAAGACCCAACACAAATCAGACAAGAAACTCAAGCCCTTTCTTGCTCCTGTTTGGTCTAATCCAAGCATTTTTTGAAAGCCCAAACCGCTCAAGCGGATGGCAGCCGTTTTCCAGCTCCAACAGCGGAAAACGGTACGGGTGTTGCAGTGCTTGAACCTGGCAACTGTCACCCACCAGGAATACGGCCAAGGGCGTTTGAGCCCCGAACCGAAGACTTCGGCATGGAAGCGGCGCGATCAGCTCCCTTCCTCCTGTCCCGAAGTTGTTATGCCAGGCCCAGGCCTGCTGTAAGTGCTTCAGGACGGAACGGTGGGCACCGTGATGGTGCCCAAATAAATATAGAAATGTGGAGACAACCCCCCATGCAAACCGACACAACTCGCGAGAACCCGCAAGGCTCCGTGCCGCAGGCCGCTGATTCGAATATGGATCTGTCCGCCACTGCACCTGGCCAATTGCGCGTGATCAAGCGTAACGGCACTGTCGTTCCTTACACCGATGACAAAATCACCGTCGCTATCACCAAAGCGTTTCTTGCAGTTGAAGGCGGCACCGCTGCTGCCTCGTCGCGCATCCACGACACCGTTGCCCGCCTGACCGAACAGGTCACCGCGACCTTCAAGCGTCGCATGCCGTCGGGCGGCACCATCCACATCGAAGAAATCCAGGACCAGGTCGAACTGGCCCTGATGCGTGCCGGCGAGCAGAAAGTGGCCCGCGACTACGTGATCTACCGCGATTCGCGCGCCAAGGAACGTGCCGTCCGCACCCCGGCCGAAGAAGCCGCCGTGCAAGCGCACCCCTCGATCCGCATCACCCTGGCCGACGGCAGCTTTGCCCCGTTGGACCTGGGCCGCCTGAACACCATCATCACCGAGGCCTGCGAAGGCCTGGAAGAAGTCGACGGTGACCTGATCCAGCGCGAAACCCTGAAGAACCTGTACGACGGCGTGGCCCTGACCGACGTCAACACCGCCCTGGTGATGACCGCCCGTACCCTGGTTGAACGCGAGCCGAACTACTCGTTCGTGACCGCGCGCCTGCTGATGGACACCCTGCGTGCCGAAGGTCTGGGCTTCCTGGGCGTGGCCGACAGCGCCACCCACCACGAAATGGCCGACCTGTACGCCAAGGCGCTGCCTGCCTATATCGCCAAGGGTATCGAATTCGAATTGCTGAACCCGGTCCTGGCCACCTTCGACCTGGAAAAACTCGGCAAGGCGATCAACCACGAGCGCGACCAGCAGTTCACCTACCTGGGCCTGCAAACCCTGTACGACCGTTACTTCATCCACAAGGACGGTATCCGCTTCGAACTGCCGCAAGTGTTCTTCATGCGCGTGGCCATGGGCCTGGCGATCGAAGAGAAGCACAAAGAAGACCGTGCGATCGAGTTCTACAACCTGCTGTCGTCCTTCGACTACATGTCGTCCACACCGACCCTGTTCAACGCCGGCACCCTGCGTCCACAGCTGTCGAGCTGCTACCTGACCACCGTGCCGGATGACCTGTCGGGCATCTACCACGCGATCCACGACAACGCCATGTTGTCCAAATTCGCCGGTGGCCTGGGCAACGACTGGACACCAGTGCGTGCACTGGGTTCGTACATCAAGGGCACCAACGGCAAGTCCCAGGGCGTTGTACCGTTCCTGAAAGTCGTGAACGACACCGCCGTAGCGGTCAACCAGGGCGGCAAGCGCAAAGGCGCAGTGTGTGCCTACCTGGAAACCTGGCACATGGACATTGAAGAGTTCATCGAGCTGCGCAAGAACACCGGTGATGACCGTCGTCGTACCCACGACATGAACACCGCCAACTGGATCCCTGACCTGTTCATGAAGCGCGTCTTCGATGACGGCAAGTGGACCCTGTTCTCGCCATCCGAAGTGCCGGACCTGCACGACCTGACCGGCAAGGCCTTCGAAGAGCGCTACGAGTACTACGAAGCCCTCACCGAGTACCCAGGCAAGGTCAAGCTGTTCAAGACCATCCAGGCCAAAGACCTGTGGCGCAAGATGCTGTCCATGCTGTTCGAAACCGGCCACCCATGGCTGACCTTCAAGGACCCATGCAACCTGCGCAGCCCGCAGCAGCACGTGGGCGTGGTCCACAGCTCGAACCTGTGCACCGAGATCACCTTGAACACCAACAAGGACGAGATCGCCGTTTGCAACCTGGGCTCGATCAACCTGCCGAACCACATCGTCAACGGCAAGCTGGACACCGCCAAGCTGGAGCGCACCGTCAACACCGCCGTACGCATGCTCGATAACGTTATCGACATCAACTACTACTCGGTGCCACAGGCGCAGAACTCCAACTTCAAGCACCGTCCGGTCGGCCTCGGCATCATGGGCTTCCAGGACGCGTTGTACCTGCAGCACATTCCTTACGGTTCGGATGCGGCGGTCGAGTTCGCCGACAAGTCCATGGAAGCGGTCAGCTACTACGCGATCCAGGCTTCCTGCGACCTGGCCGACGAGCGCGGCGCCTACGAGACGTTCCAGGGCTCGCTGTGGTCCAAGGGCATCCTGCCGCTGGATTCGCAACAGATCCTGATCGAGCAGCGTGGCCAGAAGTACATCGACGTTGACCTGAACGAATCCCTGGACTGGGCACCGGTACGTGCCCGTGTGCAGAAAGGCATTCGTAACTCCAACATCATGGCCATCGCACCGACCGCGACCATCGCCAACATCACTGGCGTATCGCAGTCGATCGAACCGACCTACCAGAACCTGTATGTGAAATCGAACCTGTCGGGCGAATTCACCGTGATCAACCCGTACCTGGTCCGCGACCTGAAAGCCCGCGGCCTGTGGGACTCGGTCATGATCAACGACCTGAAGTACTACGACGGTTCCGTGCAGCAGATCGAGCGCATCCCGCAGGAACTCAAAGAGCTCTACGCGACGGCGTTCGAAGTGGACACCAAGTGGATCGTCGACGCCGCCAGCCGACGCCAGAAGTGGATCGACCAGGCTCAGTCGCTGAACCTGTACATCGCCGGCGCATCGGGCAAGAAGCTCGACGTGACCTACCGCATGGCCTGGTACCGTGGCCTGAAAACCACTTACTACCTCCGTGCCCTGGCCGCGACCAGCACCGAGAAATCGACCATCAACACCGGTAAGCTGAACGCTGTTTCCAGCGGCAACCACGGTGATGATTCGGTGCTCGCCGCACCGGCCGGCCCGGCGCCAGTGCCAAAGGCCTGCGCGATCGACGAGCCGGATTGCGAAGCTTGCCAGTAAGCTGAGGCACTTTCAGGTTTAACTATCTGAAACAGCCAGCCCCCTGTAAGTCCAGGACTTCAACCAGGCTTACAGAGGGCTTTTTTTTGCAAAAAATCTCTCTTCTTACTTACGCATATCCCCGCTTAAAGCCCCAGGCAATCAAATTGGGATCAGTGCGTGTATCGCGGAATCTCGTACCCCATCGATCCTCACTACGGCCCATTACCGCCACCGAATGTGTCGAGTTGTCCAAGGTACCGGGCCTGCCACTGGCCAATTCAGAAGGACTGACTCTCTCAACAAGATTTTTATAGCCCAACCGATCAAAAGTCTCCTTAGCCCACTCCCCATCATTGATGCTGTCAATGGCTTCGCTGAAACTTCTCCCGGAAACCCCATCGTTACGCTGGTTCATTGCCTGAACGTTGTTCACGGCCAACATAAGATTCATAAACCCAAGCAACTTGGGATCCTGTCCCCATAGTTGAGCCTTTGCTGCTGACTCACGGTACTGCGCTTGTGTAACCCTGACATGCTTGCCGTCTTTGAGGGTTACATCATAATTGCCCGCCGAATCGCGCTTGATATCTTTAAACACACCCGCCGGCCCATACTGCGCAATCATCGCCTTACAGGCCGAGATAGCCCCGCAATTGCCTGCTTGCCCCTGATAAGCACCGGAAAAAAGATCTTTCGGCATTTCACCAGGTTTGTAGCTACCCGGCTCGAAATTGGTTTGATGAGTTCCCGCCGTGACCGGCAAGTTACCCATCCTCTCTCCTAACGCTAAGCCCCCACGGTCTACCCCCCCGCCCTCGTAGCGACCGCGTCCACCACCGCCACCACCTGAACCACCGACACCTCCCCCGCGGCCTGCCTGCGATTCAGCATCAGTAGATACGTCATCTGGAAACAGCTCAGGAAACAGTGCCTTCATAAACTCAAGCCAACTGTTAGGCGCGTCTTTCTTTAGCTGCTCAATAATCTCCTTGAACTTCTCCTCCCCCAACTTCTTACGCAAATCATTCAGCTTGTCACGCAAGTCTTGAACAGTTTGGTTCTTGGAGGTTTTCTGAGCCTCCTCCAGTTCCTTGAGTAGTGTTAAAACGGCGTCCTTATCTTTAGTTATGCTGTCTTGGGTTTCCTCGGTGCGCGGTGCACCCGTTCCACCATGCCAATACACCTGATCCCTGTTGCCCGATATCAATCCGCCCCACATAGCCGTCGCCCTTTACAGACCTATGGCCCAATGGGTGGAGCAAAAGGTGTAGGCAGTTCCATCAAAACGTGTGACTTCTTGAGCAGGCAGCCCTTCCAAAAAATCAATGCAAAAAAAAACCCCTCGGCCGAGGGGTTCTTTCTTTTTGGGGGTCAGACCAACAGCATCAGGTCATCTGAATGATGGTCTGCATGATGGTGCTCTGGGTGGAGATGGTCTTGGCGTTCGCCTGGTAGTTGCTCTGGGCCTTGATCAGGTCCACCAGCTCGTTGGTCAGATTGACGTTGGAGTTCTCCAGGGAGTTGGCCACGATCGAACCCAGGGTACCGGATTGCGGGGTATCGTAACCTGGCTGGCCCGAGGCGAAGGTCTCTCTCCAGGTGGTGCCGCCGGCTGGCTGCAGGCCCTGCTCGTTGTTGAAGCTGGCCAGGGAGATCTGGCCGATGGCCTTGCTCTGCTGGTTGCTGAACGTGGCGAACATTACGCCATTGCCATCGATTTTCAGGCCGGTGATCTGGCCGGTGGCGTAGCCATCGGTGATCGGAGGGTTACGGTAGCTGGCCGAGTTGTGCTGGGTGATGTTGGCCATGTTGATGGCGATTCCCGCTGGGTTCGCCGTCGCACCGTTTGCCGTCCAAACACCATCGGTCACTGTACCGGGGACCCAGCCGGTAATGGTCAGGGTGTTATTGGCCACACCGCCCGTCGTGACACTGGTGAGCGTGCCCGAACCGTCAAAGGCCAGCGTCGACGGTACCGGTGGGGTGGCCGGGGTGCCGCCCGTCGGCGGCGAACCGTCTGGGTTACGGCCATCAATCAGGGTGTAGGCGTTCCACTTGTTGCCGTCTGTTTTCACCAGGTATTGCACCATCGGGTGTGCGTTGCCTTGGGCATCGTACAAGGTGGTGCTGTACTGGGTGGTGAAGGTACTGGTGTCCGTCGGGTCGAATGGCTTGAGCGTCTGGTTGATCACCGGTTCCGAGGAGTTCAGGTTACTGGTGGAGTCCACCTTGGTAGACGCCTTCGGCGGCAGGTTCGACAGGTTCAATTGCAGGTCGGTCAGACCGCCCTTGATGATTTTGCCCTCATCGTCCGCCGCGTAGCCTTGCAAGCGCGAGGTACCGGTATTGTTAGTGATATAGCCGTCTTTATCGGCACGGAAAGCACCGCTGCGGGTGTACTCCAGCGAGCCGTCGCTACCTTTCTGCACGAAGAAGCCGCCGCCCTGGATCGCCATGTCCAGGATGCCGCCACTGCCGTTGACGTCGCCCTGGGTGAACTGTTGGGACACCGCTGCCAGGTTCACACCGTTGCCGATGCTGTTCTGGCCGGTGCCCAGTTTGGACGCGGCGTAGATATCCGCGAATTCCGCACGGGACGACTTGAAGCCAGTGGTCGCGACGTTGGCGATGTTGTTGCCGGTCACGTCCAGTTGTTTGTTGGCCGCATAGAGGCCGCTAAGGCCGATGTTAAAAGACATGTTTCTCTCCCTCTGCCGTATTTAGCCGGCTCTATGTACCGATAGTCTGAATTTGCGACAGCTTGACGCTGCCCATGCCACCTGCAAGGTTCAGCAGCATTTCGCCGCCGGTCTTGCTCAACGTCACGCTGGTCACCGTTGCCGGCAACGAAGTCGCCATGGCCACCGATTCGCCCTTGTCGTTCTTGGTCGTCGCCGCAAAGGTGTAGGTGCCGGCTGGGGCGACCTCACCGTTGTCGCTCTTGCCATCCCAGATGAAGTCGGAGTTACCCGCACTCTGGGCACCCATATCTATGGTGCGGACCACATTGCCGTCTTTGTCAGTGATCTTGATGGCAACGTTGCCCGTCGCCGCAGTCACCGCCACCGAACCGGTCATGCTCTTGCTCGTGTCCACCAAGGCCTTGTTGGTCTGGGTGATGATCGAACGACCTACCAGAGACGACGCCTGCAGCGCTTGCGACGAACTGAAATTACTGGAGATCGCATTCACCGAGTCGTTCAGGGTGTTGATGCCTTCCAGGCTGCTGAATTGCGCCAGCTGAGCCACGAACGCGCCGTTGTCCTGAGGCGACAGCGGGTCCTGGTTTTTCAGTTGGGTCACCAGCAGTTGCAGGAACGCGTCCTTGCCCAGGGACTGGCTGCCCGTCGCGGTCTTGGTAGCGTCGGCGACGGTGGTGTTGTCTGTAGCGGTCTTGACCTTGGAGTTAAAAAGGTCCTGGACTGCCGAATTGGTCGTGGTATCAACGATGGCCATTATTTGGCGCCCCTTATCACTGACCCAGGGTCAGGACCTTCTGCATCATGGTTTTGGCGGTGTTCATCATTTCCGCGTTGGTCTGGAACGAGCGGCTGGCGGAAATCATGTCTGCCATTTCCTCGACCACGTTGACGTTGGGGTAATAGACATAACCCTTTTCGTTCGCGGCAGGATGGTTCGGCTCGTAACGGGCCTCGAGGTTGCTCTGGTCTTCGACCACACCGAGCACCTGCACGCCCTGGCCGGCGGCATCCTGGTTCTGGAACAGCGAATCGCTGCCACCGCTCTGGCCGCCCTGGAACATGGTGGCGAACACCGGGTGACGGGCGCGGTAGGTCTGGTCGATGCTCGAAGACACGGTCTCGGCGTTGGCGATGTTACTGGCGACGGTGTTCAAGCGCGTGGTCTGCGCGCTCATGCCACTGCCGGCAATATTGAAAACACTGGACAGGGACATGGCTTACTCTCCACGCAGGGCTGACATCAGCCCTTTGAATTTACTGTTGAGCAGGGTAAAGCTGGCCTGAAAGTTCACCGAGTTCTCGGCGTAGGCCGATTGCTCCAGCTGGGCGTCGACGGTGTTCTGGTCGATCGACGGCTGCATCGGCGTGCGATACAGCAGCGACTCGTCCCCACTGCTCAGGCCTTGCGCTTCGATATGACGGCTATTGGTCATGTTCAAGGCGAAGGTGCCGTTCTTGGTCTTGTCCTGCTGTGCGGCGAGCACGGCGGAGAAGTCCAGGTCCCGAGCCTTGTAGTTCGGGGTGTCGGCGTTGGCAATGTTGTTGGCCAGGACTTCGGCACGCTGGGCGCGGAAGCCCAGGGCTTGTTCGTGGATACCGAGCGCTTTATCGAAGCTGATGCTCATGGCGGAAACCTTTAGGCTGACCTGCTGTTCGTTAACAGGGTTATAGCAAGGCGCATGCCAATATCTGAAAACACAGTAAATCAAGGGGTTGCGCGGAGCTTGCCGGGCGGCAATGCCAGAAAAGCGGCAATGGGCTTCCGCGTGGCGCCAGTAAAGCGGCAATGGGGTTTGCCGCTTTCTTCAACTTTGTCGCAGAAACAAATGTGGGAGGGGGCTTGCCCCGATAGCGGTTGATCAGTTGATGTCTCTATCACTGATACACCGCTATCGGGGGCAAGCCCCCTCCCACATTATCATTTGGCCTGGTAGATGATCCCAGGGCTGCACTGCACCATCTGGAAATGATCCGGCAGGCCATTGAGCGCCTCGGATGCACCGAGGAATAGATAACCGCCACGCTTGAGGGTGCCGTGGATGCGCAACAGGATGTCTTTCTTCACCTCGGCCGAGAAGTAGATCAGCACGTTGCGGCAGAACACCATGTCGAACTTGCCCAGGCTGGCGTAGCTGTCGAGCAGGTTGAACGAGCGAAACTCCACGCGACTCTTGATCGGCGCTTTGACCGCCCATCGCCCCGCCCCTTTCGGGTCGAAGTAACGTTGCAGGCGTTCCTGGGACAAACCACGGCCCAGGGCCAGGCTGTCGTACTCGCCGGTCTTGCAGTTGGTGAGCATGGTGCCTGACAGGTCGGTGGCGACGATTTGCGCCCCGGCTTTAAGCTGGCCCATGTTGGTCCGCTCGAACTCATCGATGGACATCGAAATCGAGTACGGTTCCTGTCCTGAGGAGCAGGCGGCCGACCAGATACGCAGGCGCTGGCCCGGGCTGGCCTTGATGGCCTCCGGCAGCACTTTGCTCTTGAGCACTTCAAAGGGGTAGGTGTCGCGAAACCACAGGGTTTCGTTGGTGGTCATGGCATCGACCACCATCTCCTTGAGCCCACTGCGCGGCTGCCCCTGGATCCGTTGAACCAACTCGCCCAGGGACTTGATGCCCTGCTGCTCCATCAGTTTGTTAAGACGGCTGGATACCAGGTATTGCTTGTTTTCACCGAGCAATATGCCACAGGCTTTTTCCAGGAAGACCCGGAACTGTTCAAAATCCAAATTACCCGTAGACACTGATACCGCCTCTAAAATCGTATGACCGCCAGGGGACAAACCCCTAGCTGTGATCTGCTGCCTTGATCCGGTCGACTACCCGGGATGCCAGGTCATCAGGACGGAATTTGGCCAGGAAGTCATCGGCACCGACTTTCTTGACCATCGCCTGATTGAATACGCCCGACAACGAAGTATGCAGGATGATGTGCAGCTTTTGCATGCGTGGATCGCTGCGTATCTCAGCCGTAAGGGTGTAACCGTCCATTTCCGGCATCTCGATGTCAGAGATCATCATCAAGAATTCTTCTTCCGGCTTCTTGCCCTCGTCCACCAGCTTGCGCAGGTAATCCAGCGCCTGGCGACCATCATTGAGCGCCACAACCTCCACGCCGACGGTTTGCAGGCAGCGGGTCACCTGTTTGCGCGCCACTGAGGAGTCATCCACCGTGAGCACACGCAGCGAGACGGCCTTGTGCGCCGTTTCGGCGTCCACCACACCCACGGAAATCGATTCCGAGGTGGGTGCGACTTCGGCGAGGATCTTCTCCACGTCGATGATTTCCACCAACTGGTTATCAACCCGCGTTACCGCCGTGAGGTAGTGATCGCGGCCAGTGCCCTTGGGCGGCGGATGGATCTCTTCCCAGTTCATATTGACGATGCGTTCCACCGAGCGCACCAGGAAACCCTGGGTCTTGGTGTTGTACTCGGTAATGATCACGAATGGGTTCTCGCGATCCTGCAGGCCAGCCGAACCGGTGGCCAGGGCCAGGTCAAGAATCGGGATAGTCGCACCACGAATATTCGCCACACCGCACACCACCGGACTGGACTTGGGCATGATCGTCAGCTTGGGACATTGCAGCACTTCCCGCACCTTAAATACGTTGATGCCATACAGCTGCTTGCCATCCAGACGAAAAAGCAGCAACTCCAGGCGATTCTGCCCTACCAGCTGTGTGCGCTGGTTTACTGAATCCATTACTCCTGCCATGCCATGACTCCTACGCTAAAACTTTTGGCTATACCTACAAGGGCGGCGCGCCCCCAACACTAAACGGCACGAGCTTTGCTATTTGTTGAATATGGACATTAAAACGACAGTTTCCCGACGCCCTCACCTGACATGGTTTTGCAGATTGCTCTGCGCACCGTTGGCGCTGCTCGCCTTCAGCCTGGCCACCACGGCCCGTGCAGAGAACGTCACCTTGCCTGATCTACTTATCGGCGTCACTCAAGGCTTTCTTGAGTTCACTGTAGAAGATTATCTGGCGACCACACAGACGCCGGGGCGTTATGAAATCCAGGTCAACCAGTTGGACCCGCGCCTGCGCATGCCCATGTGCGACAAGGAATTGACAGCGACCCTGGAAAGCCCCGCCCAACCGATCGGGCGCGTGACGGTAAAGGTACGCTGCGAAGGCGCCTCGCCCTGGACGGTGTTCGTGCCGGCCCAGGTCAAATTGTTCCGTGATGTGGTGGTGGTTGCTCGCCCGCTGAAACGCACGGGCATCATCGCTTTCGAGGACGTTGCACTGCGTGAACGCGACATCAGCCAGATCAGCCAGGGTTACCTGACATCCCTGGACCAGGCCATCGGACAGAAATTGACCCGACCAGTGGTCACCGATCAGGTCATTACCCTGGTGCATCTGGAACAGGCCGAGGTCATCCGCAAGGGCGATCAGGTGGTGATTTCCGCGAGCAGCGGCGGATTGAATGTGAAAATGCCGGGCGAGGCACTGTCCAACGGCGGCATGAGCGAACAGATTCGAGTCAAGAACCTCAACTCCAACCGCGTGATCAAAGCGCGGGTGACAGCCCCAGGGCAAGTCGAGGTCGCTTTATAGATCACTGGTACAGGACGCTGGGTTTTCCTACACTGTGAACGAGATATCCCGTGCGGAGATTTATTGTCATTCGCGCCTAAAGTTTGTCCGGGTATTGCCGAAAACATGGCAAGCGTCCAAATACCCAGAGGTTTTTTTATCATGGTCATCGATTTCAGCCGTTTGAATAACGCCCCGACTACGTCAGGCACTACGCGCACCACCAGCCCCAAGGACAGCGTAGAAGCCAAGGCCCCGGCGCTGCCCGCCAAGGCAGAACAGGCCAGTGCCAGCCAAAGCGGGGAATCCGTACACCTGAGCAATGAGGCTCAACAGTTGCAGAAGGTCACTGACTCGCTGCGCGATCAACCGGTAGTCAATAAAGCCCGCGTGGCCGAATTGAAGCAGGCGATCGCCGATGGCAGCTATAAAGTCGACAGCAACCGTGTAGCCAGCAAGCTGCTTAACTTCGAAGCCGAGCGCTAGGCAAAGGCCTGCGCAGGGCTTTTGGACGCTTAAAACCCAAGGCCAGCCATGCATCACGACGAACATTTGCTTCAACTGATCATTGATGATCTAGCGCCGACGCAGCAATTGCTCGAGCTGCTCAAAGAAGAATCACTGGCCCTCTATGGCCGGGACATGCCGTTGCTGGAAGAAATTCTGGCGCGCAAGCAGTCATTGATCGTCCTGCTGGAACAGCACGGCAAAAAACGCAGCCAGATCCTCATCAGCCTCGGCCTGCCAGCAGACCACGACGGCCTGGCGCAGCTGGCCAGCCACTCCTCGGTCGGCGATCAACTGCTGGCCCAGAGCAAAGAACTCAACCAATTGCTCGCCCAGTGCCAGGAAGCCAACCTGCTTAATGGTCAGTCGATCCAGCTTCAGCAAGCTACGACCGCCAACCAGTTGCGTATACTCCACGGCGGAGAGCCTCCGGCACTCTATAACGCCCAGGGCTCCACCTCGCGCCTGGTCAAGCCAAGCACCCGCAGCCAAGCCTGACACCGGTTTACAGCGCGCCCTATCCAAGGCCCGCCACATGCTGGCAAAATGCCGGTTCTTGCGTGTAGTCGTATTTTGTCTGGAGATGGAAGAACCGTGTTCAACGCCCTTAATGCGGAAGATGCCCCGCAGCCACCCAAGGTCCTCACCACGCCTCTGGAAATCGCCGGCACCTTGCGGATGCTGCAAGACAGCCATGACCCGCTGATCATCACTTTCCACGAACGCAGCCAGCGCTTCCAGAGCTACCTGGTGGACGTCAACCGCGACAGCAACATGCTGGCGCTGGACGAAATGATCCCCCGCGACGGCGAGCGCCACCTCGAAAACGGCGAACCCTTTCGCATCGAAGGCTTCCATGATGGCGTACGCGTCGCCTGGGAAAGCAATGGCACCCTGACCATCGGCGAAAAAGGCGGCCACCGTATCTATACCGGCAGCCTGCCGGACGAGGTGGTCTACCATCAGCGCCGCAACGCGTTCCGCGCCGCACTGAAGCTGGCTCAACTGGTGAATATCGAGCTGGGCGGCGAGAAACTTCAACTGCCGGTCAACGGCAAACTGCTGGATATTTCCGCCACCGGCTGCAAATTGCGTTTTGAAGGTGATATTTCCGAGCGCCTGCAACTGGGCCAGGTTTACGACCGCTTTATCGCAGCCCTGTCGTTTGGCAGCATGACCACCGCCGTCGAACTGCGATACCTGCACTTCGAAGAAAGGATCAACACGACCTTTGCCGGCGTGCGCTTCCACAACATGAGTGGTTTGGTGCAACGCCAGGTCGAGCGCTTTGTGTACCAACTGCAGCGTGAAGCACGACGGTTCGACAAAGACGACGATTTTTGATCTTTAACGATCACAGAAAAAACGGGCAGACCCTTTGGGATCTACCCGTTTTTGCTTTCAGGGGCGCGCCCTGCTCAATTCGTGGGGATGCTCATCCGGCCCCAGGGGCTCGGGTGGCCCTTCGAAAGCGGGCTCATCCGTCGGCGGCTCTGGATCGACCTGCGGCTCGGGATCGGGGACAGTTTGCATCTGCTCCTGCACCACCTGCTCGTCGACCCGCGGGTCCAGCGCAGCCACCAGCGGTGAACTCGACATACTGTCAGGCATTGCCACGTGATGCAGGGGGGCATCTTCCACCTGGTGCAGATTGGTCACCGCCTTAGGCCGGATTCGCCACACCAGGATCAGCGCGCACAGACTGAAAAATGCGTACAGCATCTGGCTGCCGAACAGCTTCATCACCACACCCGCCAGCAACGGCCCGACACTGGCGCCGATACCGTAGGTAACCAGTAGCATGGCCGTCAGCGATACCCGACGATCCCCTTCCACATGGTCGTTGGAAAACGCCACCGCCAATGGATACAGGCAAAACTGTACGAGGGAACACAGGAAGCCCGCCACAAACAGCACTTCCAGCGGCACTTGGGTCATGATTGCCAACGGCAGTGCCGCCACCGCCAGGCACAAGGCGAAGCAGCGGATCAGCAGCGCGCGGTCATAACGATCCGACAACCAGCCCAGCGGCCACTGCACCAGCAACCCGGCAAAAATGCAGCTACCCATGAACAGGCCCACCTGTTCGGTGCTCAACCCCTGCTGGGAGGCATACAGCGGCGCCAGACCGTAGAACGAACCGACGATCAACCCCGCCCCCAACACCGTACTCAGCGACTGCGGCACACGCTTGATAAAGAAGCGCGGCTCCATCGGCGCAGGATGCAAGGCTGCCGGGTGAATGCGCCGAGTCATGGCCACCGGCACCAGGCACAGGGCGAAGCACAGCGCCACCAGCATCAGCAGCTCAAGGCCAAGCTGGGGATGCATTACCAGTATCAACTGGCCCAATACCAGCCCCAGGTAGGAGGCGATCATATAACCGCTGAACACCACGCCACGCTGTTTGGCATCTGCCTGCTCATTGAGCCAGCTCTCGATGACCATGTACTGGCACATCATTCCCAGACCCACGATTATCCGCAGCACAATCCAGGCCGGCAGCCAATCGATCAGGCCATGGCCCAACACCGCCGCACCGACAATCCCTGCACAGGTGGCATAGGCACGGATATGCCCTACCCGGGCAATCAGGCGATGCCCGATCTTGCCGCCCAGTACCAGGCCAAAGTAGTTGGCCGCCATCAGCGCACCCACCCATAGACTGTCGACATGGTCGGCCGCCAGGCGCAAGGCCAGGTAGGTACTGAGCAGGCCGGAGCCAATCAGCATCATCAAGGAGGCGAAATAAAGGGCTCGAAAAGATTTCCAGATCTGGCGCATCGGCGTTCCGAGCGGCTCCTTGCGGTGAGAGACAGGGCTATCGGCATGATAGTCCGGGGTGACCGGGTCCGGACAGGCAACATGCGCTGTTTCCGGGGATTATTTTGCTTAACAGCTCAGACGCTGTCGGATGGCGCGCAAGGTACATCGTTGCAACAAATACATCACAGCACCTGCTGTGAACCTTGATCGGCGGCAAGGTTCGACCCGCGAGCAAAAAGATCGAGTACGCACAAAAAAGCCCCGCCAGGAGGTTCTGTGCGAGGCTTTCTTACGGGCTTCGAATCTGGTGTCCCAGGGCAGGTTCGAACTGCCAACCTTCCCCTTAGGAGGGGGATGCTCTATCCAATTGAGCTACTGAGACAAATGACAGCCATCAGGCCAAGGGGACTGCGACAGACGGCGTGCATGTTAACGGCCGAAGTGGGTTTTGTCATGTCGTCCGTGGGCTTTTTGAGTGTAGGCCGAGCCTTACCGGAGCGATCGCGGTTTCGCCCCGCAAATACGGGCACTTGGCCTGATCGTGCAAAATGCAACCCTCCAAAATGCCAGCATTGCAAATTGCAATCACCCGCCCCATCAAATCAAACTCAAACCATTGATTTAATTGGATTAATACATTGGCACGACACCTGCAACAGTTCTCCTGCAAGCCCCATCCAGCCAAGGCATTAAACGGAGAACATGACCATGAACAGTGCCCTTCTGTTAGCTCTCAACACCGTCGCCCTGGCTGCACTGGTGATGTTCCACTTTCAATCGACTGGCAGCAACGACCCCGCTCAGATCAGCCAGCAGGCAGTCCCCCACCACTTGCAACAACGCCCGCAACTGGCCGTGATGACACCGAACGCACAAGCACCAATACGCCTGACTCAAGGCACCCAGGCCGAGCCTGCACCTGAACACTGGGTTTTCTAAGGACACTGATCATGAGCAAATTTGCCTGGCTGTTTCTGTGCCTGACCATCGCCACTGGCATTCTGGGCCTGAGTGCAAGCTCTCAGGAGGGGCAAACCAGCGCATTCGTTACTGCCGGTGTTTTCGCAAGCCTGCTTCTGCTGACGCTTGTCATGGGTCGCCGAATCAAATTTGACCCGGTTGTACGCTGACCCCTCCCTTCTCTGCTCTCCCCCTACCTTATGTCGCTTCGTCCTAGTAAATCGGCAAATTGCCACTAGTCTTAAAATGAAGGGCAAAAGGCCACTTTGCTATAGGATGTGCGGCCTCAAACCCTGTGTTGGCCTGGACTTAAGGGAAGTTCCCTCGTGGAATCACTCGTGGAAAAGTTTTCCAACCAGTCCGCAAAAATGCAAATGAGTGCTGGCATAAAGCCTTCAGGCAGTTCAATATTTGTCACAGAATTGACGCCAAGGAACTGGCAAATCTGAGGCATGATGCGGCCTCTTTGCAATTCGGGTTGAACTTTGGTCGTGAGTCTTGTCTTAACACTCATCTTGCGGCCAATTCCAATAACCGCTCCCCTGAACTAACCGGTTAAATATATGCGCCCATTGAAACAGGCAATTTATTCCAGCCGTACGGCTGACAAGTTCGTCGTACGTCTGCCAGACGGAATGCGGGAACGCATTGCCGAGGTGGCTCGCAATCATCACCGCAGCATGAACTCCGAAATCATCGCGCGCCTGGAGCAGAGCCTTATTCAGGAAGGTGCGTTGGGTGACGAGCTGAGCATGCGTCTGGACAGCCCCGAGCTGTCGTTGCACGAACGCGAACTGCTGCAGCGTTTTCGTCAGCTCTCCCACCGCCAGCAAAATGCCCTTGTCTCGCTTATCGCGCACGACGTCGAGGCGGCCGCAGAAGCCAATTGATCTGCAACTGAAAGCCGAAGCCAGCCATGTGCTGGCTTTTTTTTGCCTGGAATTTATAGAGGGCCCGAGATGTTTATCACGTAGCAGCTGGCGAGCCCTGGTGTGGCTGCGTTTGCAGCCTGCCTGACACACCGAAGCCTCGCCAGGGCTCGCCAGCTGCTACGCAGAGGGAGCCCGCGCAAGACACATCAGAGTAAGAAGATCGTCGCCAAACCGAGGAAGATGAAGAAGCCGCCACTGTCGGTCATGGCCGTAATCATCACGCTGGCGCCCATGGCTGGATCGCGCCCGAGGCGTGCCAGGGTCATGGGGATCAACACGCCCATCAAGGCAGCCAGTAACAGGTTGAGAGTCATGGCGGCGGTCATGACCACACCCAGGGACCAACTGCCGTACAGCAAGTAGGCCACCACGCCAATCACCCCACCCCACACCAGCCCATTGATCAGGCCCACTGCCAACTCTTTGCGCAGCAAGCGCGAAGAGTTAGCGGTACTGACCTGGTCCAGCGCCATGGCGCGCACGATCATGGTGATGGTCTGATTACCCGAGTTACCACCAATGCCAGCCACAATCGGCATCAACGCCGCCAAGGCCACCAGCTTTTCGATGGAACCCTCGAACAGCCCGATCACGCGGGAGGCGATAAACGCGGTAATCAGGTTAACGGCCAGCCAGGCCCAACGGTTATGCAGGGAACGCCAGACTGACGCAAAAATATCTTCCTCTTCACGCAAACCTGCCATGTTGAGGACTTCGGTTTCACTCTCTTCACGAATCAAGTCGACGATTTCGTCGATGGTCAGACGGCCGATCAGCTTGCCGTTCTTGTCGACCACCGGGGCAGAGATCAAGTCGTAACGCTCAAAGGCCTGCGCTGCGTCGTAGGCATCTTCATCCGGGTGAAAGCTCACGGTATCGCTGGCCATCAGGTCAGCAACTTTTTTCTCCGGATCGTTTACCAACAGGCGCTTGATCGGCAGCACGCCCTTGAGAATGCCTTCATAGTCGACCACGAACAGTTTGTCGGTATGACTCGGCAGCTCTTTCAGCCGGCGCAGGTAACGCAAGACCACTTCCAGGCTGACGTCTTCGCGGATGGTGACCATCTCGAAGTCCATCAGCGCACCGACCTGATCCTCGTCATAGGACAACGCGGAGCGCACGCGCTCACGCTGCTGGCCGTCGAGGGCCTCCATCAATTCATGGACAACATCACGCGGCAACTCTGGAGCCAGGTCGGCCAGTTCGTCAGCATCCATCTCCCTGGCGGCCGCCAGGAGCTCGTGATCGTCCATGTCGGCGATCAGGGTTTCACGGACCGAGTCGGATACTTCGAGCAGGATGTCGCCGTCACGGTCAGCCTTGACCAACTGCCACAAGGTCAGTCGATCATCCAGCGGCAAGGCCTCGAGAATGTAGGCAACGTCGGCGGAGTGCAGGTCATCGAGTTTGCGTTGCAACTCGACGAGGTTTTGCCGGTGGACCAGGTTCTCGACGAGGTCGTTATTCGGACCATCCTGGCGGTGCGTGAAATCTTCGACCACACGCTGGCGCTGCAGCAGCTCGATGACTTGAGCCAGGCGATCCTGCAGGCTTTCTTGAGTTTTCTTTACTTCTACTTCGGTCATAGGCGAACTCCACTCCCAGCAGCGGGGCACGCCGGAAGGATCAATCAGTCAATTCATGATTGGTAAAACGGGGTACTGAGTAACTACTGGGTAAGTCCATGGAGGTATTCCACAAGCCCCGGCGGGGCTGACGGGCGCAATGATACACCGTGCGTCCGTTTTTAACGTCAAAAAACTGGAAAGAACAAGCGCTTGCGAGCCAAAGTTGAGTATTGGCCGCACCTATTCAACTGCGACGCCATCACCTGAATGGAAAACACATGAAGGAGGAGAAAAAGATAAAAATCCACACAAGCCCCAGACGGCAAAAAGCCCGCACTAGGCGGGCTTTTTGTTTGTATGGTGCACTCGACAGGATTCGAACCTGTGACCGCTCGGTTCGTAGCCGAGTACTCTATCCAGCTGAGCTACGAGTGCATATTGTGTTTTTAGACCAGATCACAACTGGTTGAAGCCGAGCTACCTGCATTGCTGCAACTAACTCTTAAATGGTGCACTCGACAGGATTCGAACCTGTGACCGCTCGGTTCGTAGCCGAGTACTCTATCCAGCTGAGCTACGAGTGCATTTGTTGCCGCGCATTATAGGCCGTTCAATCTCTATGTAAAGCTATTTTTTCGTTTAATTTCAACAACTTAGCGAAAAAACCAGATTGCAACGTACTAAGCAAATAATGGCGGAGAACGGGGGATTCGAACCCCCGACACCCTTTTGAGGTGTACTCCCTTAGCAGGGGAGCGCCTTCGGCCACTCGGCCAGCTCTCCGCAACACGGGGCGTATATTAACCACGTTCATCCCCGTTTGCAAACATAAAAAACGATAAAAATTAAAGGCTTGGTTCTTCGTCCTTCTCTTTCTTGATACGCAGGTAGATTTCCTCGCGGTGGACCGCTACCTCTTTCGGAGCATTCACCCCAATACGTACTTGATTGCCTTTGACGCCGAGCACGGTCACGGTGATTTCGCCATCACCGATAATCAGGCTTTCTGCGCACCGACGAGTCAGAATCAGCATACCTTTCTCCTCACGCATTTCATTTCAGGAACAACAGTCTGCAAAAAAAAGGCGTTCGACCTACGACTCGATAGCCATAGCCCTAACGGCCTAAGTATTGTCGAACGCACGCAAAAGACCATGCGCCCTACAAAAAATGAAAGGCGCGGTAAACCGCGCCTTCCTGGCATTGCCTCACTCGCCCTGTCGGGCCGGGGCATCCAGCTCAAAAGCGGTATGCAGCGCGCGTACAGCCAGCTCCAGGTACTTCTCTTCGATCACCACCGAGACTTTGATTTCCGAGGTGGAGATCATCTGGATATTGATGCTTTCCTTGGCCAAAGCACCGAACATACGGCTGGCAACGCCGGCATGGGAACGCATGCCCACACCTACAATCGAAACCTTGGCAATCTTGGTATCGCCGACCACTTCACGGGCGCCAATTTCGCTCGCGGTGTTCTCCAGGATTTTCAATGCCGCATCGTACTCGTTGCGGTGCACGGTGAAGGTGAAATCGGTGGTGTTATCGTGCGAAACGTTCTGCACGATCATGTCGACTTCTACATTCGCATCGCTGATAGGGCCCAGAATCTTGAAGGCCACGCCGGGGGTGTCTGGCACGCCACGGATCGTCAGCTTGGCTTCATCGCGATTGAAAGCGATGCCGGAAATGATCGGCTGTTCCATGGATTCCTCTTCATCAATAGTAATGAGGGTGCCCGGACCCTCTTTGAAGCTGTGCAATACGCGCAGCGGAACGTTGTACTTGCCGGCGAACTCCACCGCGCGGATCTGCAACACCTTGGAACCGAGGCTGGCCATTTCCAGCATCTCTTCAAAGGTGATCTTGTCCAGACGCTGGGCCACGGACACCACACGCGGGTCGGTGGTGTAGACGCCGTCCACATCAGTGTAGATCTGGCATTCATCAGCCTTGAGGGCCGCCGCCAGGGCCACGCCGGTGGTATCCGAACCGCCACGCCCGAGGGTGGTGATGTTGCCGTGCTCGTCAACACCCTGGAAGCCCGCTACAACTACCACGCGACCGGCTTTCAGATCACTGCGAATTTTCTGATCGTCAATCTGCAGGATCCGCGCCTTGGTATGTGCGCTGTCGGTGAGAATGCGCACCTGGCTGCCAGTGTAGGACACCGCCGGCACACCACGCTTGTTCAGCGCCATGGCCAGCAAGGCGATGGTCACCTGCTCACCGGTAGACACGATCACATCCAGCTCACGCGGCAGCGGCTGTTGGTCGCCACTGATTGCCTTGGCCAGTTCGATCAGGCGATTGGTCTCGCCGCTCATGGCCGACAGCACCACGACCAGGTCATCACCGGCATCGCGGAATTTCTTAACCTTGTCGGCCACCTGCTCGATTCTTTCGACAGAACCAACCGAGGTGCCTCCAAATTTCTGTACGATCAAAGCCATTTCCAAGCCGCCTCAGCCCGTAAAGGGGCGCCTAATATCCAATCAACCAGCACAGAACAGCCCGTGACTAGACCACGGACGGGTTAACAGTGCCTTAAATACCTGCCTCGACAAATGGCACGGTCAGGGCCAGGGCCGCATCCAGGGCGCTGGCGTCTACACCACCGCCTTGCGCCATGTCCGGACGACCGCCGCCCTTCCCGCCCACTGCCGCGGCGGCTTGCTTCATCAAATCACCGGCCTTGAGTTGGCCAGTCAGGTCTTTGGTTACACCGGCAACCAGCACGACCTTATCCTCATGGACACTGCCGAGCAGGATCACTGCGCGGCCGAGCTTGTTCTTCAACTGATCGACCAGGGCCAACAGCGCCTTGCCGTCCTGGCCGTCCAGGCGTGCAGCCAGGACTTTCACGTCCTTGACGTCAACGGCCGAAGCCGACAGATCGTCGCCCGCAGCGCTGGCCGCCTTGGCTTGCAATTGCTCCAGCTGTTTCTCCAGCGCGCGATTGCGCTCCAGAACGGCGGACAACTTGTCGATCAGGTTGTCGCGGCTGCCCTTGACCAGGCTGGCCGCTTCCTTGAGTTGTTCTTCAGCCGCATTCAGGTAGGCCAGGGCCGCAGCACCGGTCACCGCTTCAATACGACGTACGCCCGACGCCACGCCACCTTCGCTGATGATTTTCAGCAGGCCGATGTCGCCGGTACGGTTGGCGTGGATACCACCACACAGTTCCACCGAGAAGTTGCCCCCCATGCTCAGTACGCGCACGTTGTCGCCGTACTTCTCGCCGAACAGCGCCATGGCGCCCTTGGCCTTGGCAGTCTCGATGTCGGTTTCTTCGGTTTCTACCGGGGTGTTCTTGCGCACTTGCGCGTTGACGATGTCTTCCAGGGCCTTGATCTGCTCCGGCTTGATCGCTTCGAAGTGACTGAAGTCAAAACGCAGGCGCTGGCTGTCGACCAACGAACCCTTCTGCTGGACGTGCTCGCCGAGCACCTGGCGCAGCGCGGCGTGCAGCAAGTGCGTGGCCGAGTGGTTCAGCGCGGTAGCATGGCGTACGTCAGCGTCGACCTGGGTGTCCACCGGCGCACCGACCGTCAGGTTGCCCAGCACCAGCACACCGTGATGCAGGAACGCACCGCCGGTCTTGGTGGTGTCACGCACCTCGAAACGACCGGAGGTCGAGCTCAGGAAACCACAGTCACCGACCTGGCCACCGGACTCGGCGTAGAACGGCGTCTGGTCCAGGACCACAACCGCTTCTTCGCCTTCGCTCAACACGTCGACCGACTTGCCATCTTTATAAATGGCAACGATCTTGGCCGAGCCCACGGTCGCCTTGTACCCGGTGAACTCGGTGGGCACGTCAACCTTGACCAGGGTGTTGTAGTCCAGGCCAAAGGAACTGGCGGAACGGGCGCGCACGCGCTGGGCTTCCATCTCACGTTCAAACCCGACTTCGTCGACGGTCAGCTCGCGCTCACGGGCGATGTCGGCGGTCAGGTCCATCGGGAAGCCATAGGTGTCGTACAGCTTGAACACGACATCGCCCGGCACCACGGTGCCTTTAAGCTCAGCCAAATCCTGTTCCAGAATCTTCAGGCCGTGCTCCAGGGTCTTGGAGAACTGCTCTTCTTCAGCCTTGAGCACACGCTCGATGTTGTCCTGCTGCTGCTTGAGTTCCGGGAAGGCATCGCCCATCTCGGCAACCAGCGCGGCCACGATCTTGTAGAAGAAGCTGCCGGTGGCGCCCAGCTTGTTACCGTGACGGCAGGCGCGACGGATGATGCGACGCAGCACGTAGCCACGGCCTTCGTTGGACGGCAGTACACCGTCGGCGATCAGGAAACCACAGGAACGGATGTGGTCCGACACCACCTTGAGGGACGACTGGCTTTCATTGGCACAGCCAATGGCCGCGGCCGACGCGCTCAGCAGGTTGGTGAACAGGTCGATCTCGTAGTTGGAGTGAACGTGCTGCATTACCGCACTGATCCGCTCCAGGCCCATGCCGGTGTCCACCGACGGCGCTGGCAGCGGATGCAGCACACCATCGGCGGTGCGGTTGAACTGCATGAACACGTTGTTCCAGATCTCGATGTAACGGTCGCCGTCTTCTTCCGGCGAGCCCGGTGGGCCGCCCCAGATGTCGGCGCCGTGGTCGTAGAAAATCTCGGTGCATGGGCCGCACGGGCCGGTATCGCCCATGGTCCAGAAGTTATCGGACGCGTAAGGCGCGCCCTTGTTGTCGCCGATGCGAATCATGCGCTCGGCGGGCACCCCGATTTCCTTGGTCCAGATGTCATAGGCTTCGTCGTCCGTCGCGTAGACGGTCACCCAGAGTTTTTCCTGGGGCAGCTTCAGCACGCCGGTCAGGAAGGTCCAGGCGAAGGTAATCGCGTCTTTTTTGAAATAGTCACCAAAGCTGAAGTTACCCAGCATTTCGAAGAACGTGTGGTGGCGGGCGGTGTAGCCGACGTTTTCCAGGTCGCTGTTCTTACCGCCGGCACGTACGCACTTCTGGCTGCTGGTGGCGCGGGTGTAGGCGCGCTTTTCCTGGCCCAGGAAGCAGTCCTTGAACTGGTTCATCCCCGCGTTAGTGAACAGCAGGGTGGGGTCATTGCCTGGGATCAAGGAGCTGGAGGCGACACGGGTGTGACCTTGCTCTTCGAAGAAGCGAAGGAAGGCTTCACGGATTTCTGCGCTTTTCATTAGGTTCTTCCACGGAGGCTGCGGCCAAAGGCCAGTGCGCAACATCATCAGACGGAGCGACGGCAAAAGGCCGCATTATATCGGCCCTTTGCCGGTGGTACAGCGTGTTTATGCGATAGAGAGGTTCAATTAGACGGTCTGCACGCTCATTTGCGCGAAAAATCGACGAATGCCTCGAGCACTTGCTCAATCTGCGCCCGGCTGACATCCAGGTGAGTCACCATCCGCAGGCGCGGTGCGACGCTCAACTTGATCCCGCGCTCGGCGGCAAACGTCTTCAAGGCCTGGGCCTGATCGCCGATCTGCACATAGACCATGTTGGTCTGCACCGGCTCCACCGCGTAACCGGCGTTGCGCAACTCATCGCCCAACCATTGCGCATTGGCATGGTCATCGGCCAGGCGCTGCACCTGGTGATCCAAGGCGTACAGCCCCGCCGCCGCCAGGGAACCGGCCTGGCGCATGCCACCGCCGACCATCTTGCGCAAACGGCGGGCCTTGGCGATCAACCCCGTGGAGCCGCACAGCACCGAGCCGATCGGCGCACCGAGGCCCTTGGACAGGCACACCGACACCGAGTCGAAATGCTGGGCGATCTCCCGCGCATCCACGCCCAGCTTGACCGCCGCGTTGTAGAGTCGCGCGCCATCCAGATGCAGGGCCAGGCCATGCTCGCGGGTAAACGCCCGCGCCTTCGCCAGGTAGTCCAGCGGCAGCACCTTGCCCTGCATGGTGTTTTCCAGGGCCAGCAGGCGGGTGCGGGCGAAGTGGAAATCGTCGGGCTTGATGGCGTCGAGCACCTGATTCAGGTCGAGGGAGCCATCCGCCTGCACGTCCAACGGTTGCGGCTGGATCGAACCCAGCACGGCCGCCCCGCCGCCTTCGTATTTGTAGGTGTGGGCCTGCTGGCCGACGATGTATTCCTCGCCACGCTCACAGTGGGCCATCAGCGCCAGCAGGTTGCTCATGGTGCCGGTGGGCACGAACAGCGCGGCCGCAAAGCCCAGGCGCTTGGCCAGCTCGGCCTCCAGACGGTTGACGCTGGGGTCTTCACCGTAGACGTCATCGCCGATGACGGCGGTGGCCATGGCGTCGAGCATGCCGGCGGTGGGTTGGGTCACGGTGTCGCTGCGCAGGTCGATCACAGACATGAAACAAGCCTCGAAGGGGTTCATTAAGATTCTTATGAGGATGATTACTGCGGGCAAAGCCGCGGAATATCAAGCCCCGCGCGTTCTCAATCGAATACCAACCAAACAAACCGATATAGCCTATCGATACGGCGCTCGTGCAGTTTATGAAAAACCATGTTAAAAACTCTCCGCCGCCAGGGTTCTGGTGGCAACGTTCTCAGGGCGGGGTGCAATTCCCCACCGGCGGTAATTGCACGCAATGTGCATAGCCCGCGAGCGCTTGGCGCCTCGAACTGCTCACGCAGGACGGCGACAAGGTCAGCAGACCCGGTGTGATCCCGGGGCCGACGGTCATAGTCCGGATGAAGAGAGAACGGGATTGGCACCTAAGGGCCGCACGCTGACCTCATGCCTGCATGACTCGGCGGTTCGTACCCTTAAATCCCATTCGATTCATAACGCCCTGTTTTTTTCTTAAACAGGAGTCAGAACATGCAACCCACCGCAATCGACAGCAAAAGCAAAAACCATCACGGCGAGCGCGTCGCGTTTATCCAGGCCTGCTGGCACAAGGATATTGTCGACCAATCCCGCAAAGGCTTCCTCGCCGAAATGATCGCCCAGGGTTACCAGGAGTCGGACATCGATTTCTTCGAAGTCGGCGGCGCCTTTGAAATGCCCCTGCACGCCAAGCTGCTGGCCAAGACCGGTCGTTACGCCGGTATCGTTGCCGCCGCGCTGGTGGTGGACGGCGGAATCTACCGTCACGAGTTCGTGGCCCAGTCGGTGGTCAGCGGCCTGATGCAGGTGCAGCTGGAAACTGAAGTGCCGGTGTTCTCGGTGTCCCTGACCCCGCATCACTTCCATGCCGGCAGCGAACACACCGCATTCTTCCATGAGCACTTCGTGCACAAGGGCCAGGAAGCTGCGCGTACGTGCGCCGACACCCTGCACAAGGTGCGGGCGATCCGTCGCAGCGAGCCACGGGCTGTAGCGGTCTAATCAACACCGCAAAATAAAATGTGGGAGGGGGCTTGCCCCCGATGGCGGTGTCTCAGCTCCGGATGAGCTGACTGACACACTGCTATCGGGGGCAAGCCCCCTCCCACATTTGGATCAGGTTAAGGCTCAGATCTACGCCAGCCCGGCCTCTGTGGTCGGCACAATCAATATCCCTGCCCGCAAGCCATTCTTCACCTTCGGGTTGGGGAAGATGATGCGCGCACCCTCCTCCTCGATCACCCAACGGGTCTTGGCCACGTCTTCGGCCAGCAGATAACCCTTTTCCAATTCCGAAAAGTTTTCCACGTCCGCCGGCAAGTGCAGCAGGAAAGCATCACTGTGCTTGATGACTTCCCGCGACACAGCGAACAGTTTCAACCCGTCCAGGCTGTCAGTCTCAGGCTCGGTGCCTTCGATGATCTGCTTGAGGCGCAGCTCCAGGCGGGAAACGTTCACGCCCTGGTTCTGCCCAAACGGCCGCGCCTTGCCCAGCTCGAGGGTGAAGGCCTCGGCCTCCAGCTGCTCATAGGTAAACGCGGTGAAGGTGATCGAGCTCTTGTTCTGCAGCAGCACCGCTTGCATGCCGGCAGCGTTCAGGCGCGCCAGTTCATGGCGTGAATGCTGGCGGCCCTCCTTCCAGGGGTACAGCGCAAACTGCTCGATCTTCGAGCCGCGAATGGCGGTGTGCAGGTCGTAATGCAGGCGCGAACGGCCTGGCTGGCTGAAGAAGCTGCGGGCCAGCTGTTCAAGCTCGGCGGCGCGCATGGCTTCGGGGCCGATGTTTTTTTCATGCCGGCCGTTGAACAGCCGGTTGACGTCCAATTCAAGGTAACGCTCACCGCGACGCATGGCCTCGGGGTTGCCGAACAGGAACAGAATACGGGTACGGGGTTTGATCTCCCCACGGGCGATGCCATGCACCAGGCGGTCGAGCAATTCGATCGGCGCGGTTTCGTTGCCATGGATGCCGGACGACAGCAGCAGGTCGCTGCCATTGTCCGTTGCTTGCGGCGGGCGCACTTCGAGTGCGCCCTCGCTGAGCCAGCGCATCTGCACGCCGTCGACAGTCAGTTGAATTTTTTGCGCCGGTTCGCGACCGGCGAGGGTCAGTTCAAGCAGTTTGCCAAGGGCGAGCATACGCAGCTTCCTTAGTGGTTGCAGCCTGGGCCGTGGACGTGATCGTCGTCATCACCTTCAACGTCGGCCGGTTCCATTTCCAGTTGCAGGCTCATCAGGTTGGTGGCCAGTGGGCGCATCAACAGGTTGGCGTATTCGGAGTCGCCTTCTTCCACGTCAACACCGATCAGCAGCTGGCCACGGCCGTCGTGCTGGATCCAGATTTCCTTACCCTGCCAGACCACCGCGACGCGGGTGCAGGAGGTTTCCAGCTGGGTGCCGTCGGTGTCTTCAAGGATCAGTTGCAGGGTGTCGGTGGTCATAAATAATTCTCAGCCATAGGGTGTAAAAGAGGTGGCGTTAATTGATCTGGAAAGGATAAACCGAGCCCAGTTTAAGGATTTGCGTCAGTTCATCCAGTGCCGTCCGGCACTCAAGCAGCAATTGCGGGTCAGCCAGGTCGGTTTCGCGCAGGCTGTCGCGGTAGTGCTTGTCGACCCATTGGGCCAGTGTGTCGTACAACGGCGCGGTCATGATAACCCCTGGGTTCACCGCTGCCAGCTCGGTTTCGTTCAGGGCCACGCGCAAGCGCAGGCAGGCCGGGCCGCCGCCGTTCTGCATGCTTTGCTTGAGGTCGAAGACTTTTACTTCGCGGATCAGCCCAGCGGAGGCCGTCAGGCCTTGCAGGTACTGCCACACGCGCTCGTTGGCGCGGCATTCTTCCGGCACGATCAGCAGCATCGAGCCGTCGGCACGGGTCAGCAACTGGCTGTTGAACAGGTAGGAACGTACCGCGTCCTCGACGCTGACCTGGGCACGCGGCACACACACCGACTGGAAGTTGCCGCCCAGCTTGCCCAACTTGCCCTGCAACTCGGCCAGCATCTGTTCGGTATGGAGGAATGCGTCCTCGTGATAGAACAGCACCTCGCCGTTGCCCACCGCGATCACGTCGTTGTGGAACACGCCGGCATCGATCACCGCCGGGTTCTGCTGGGCGTAGACCACGCCTTCATCCTTCAGGCCGTGCAGGCGGGCGACCGCCTGGGAGGCTTCGAGGGTCTGGCGCGCCGGGTACTTCTGCGGGGCCGGGTAACGAGGGTCGAACGCGCTGCGCCCGAACACAAAAAACTCCACGCCCGCCTCGCCATACTCTCGGCAGAAACGCGTGTGGTTGGCCGCGCCTTCGTCGCCGAACTGCGCCACCGCCGGCAACGCGGCGTGATGGGCAAAGTGTTTCTGGTCGGCAAACATCGCCCCCAGCACGCGGCTGGTGGTCGGGTGTTCGATGCTGCGGTGGTATTTGCAGTTGAGGTTGGCGGCGGTGAAATGCACGCGGCCATCTGCCGTGTCGGCGCTGGGGCTGACGGTGGCGGCGTTGGCCACCCACATGCTCGATGCCGAGCAGCTGGCTACCAACAACGGCATGGCCTGCTTGGCCGCCTGCTGGATGACCTGGGCGTCGGTGCCGCTGAAACCGAGGTTGCGCAACGCCGCTACGTCCGGACGCTCCTGGGGCGCGAGCACGCCTTGCACAAAGCCCATGTCCATCAGGGCTTTCATTTTCTGCAGGCCCTGCAACGCCGCTTCCTTGGGGTTGGAATGCTGCTGGCTGTTGCTCTGGGACGCGACGTTGCCGAAGGACAAACCGCCGTAGTTATGGGTCGGCCCCACTAGACCGTCAAAATTGACTTCATAGGATTTCATCGGCGAGGCTCCACGAACATCTGTTTTTATAGGCATCAAAAGTCTTCAACACACCACAAATCCAGTGTGAGGGGGGCTTGCTCCCGATAGCAGTCTGTCAGTTGATCAATCAGGTGACTGACACACCGCCATCGGGAGCAAGCCCCCTCCCACATTTAGATCAGCGTAATGCCGGGGGTTAGCGTGGCAGGCACCACCAGGCTCGGGGTCTCCAACGACGCCACCGGGTACGCACAATAATCCGCCGCATAATACGCACTGGCGCGATGGTTACCCGAGGCCCCGACCCCACCAAATGGCGCGGTGCTGGCGGCGCCGGTCAGCTGTTTGTTCCAGTTGACGATGCCGGCACGGCTTTCCAGCCAGAACTGCTGGTAACGCGCTTCGGAATCGGACAACAGGCCAGCGGCCAGGCCGTACTGGGTGTTGTTGGCTTCGGCAATCGCCGCCGCGAAATCAGCGTAGCGGATCACCTGCAACAGCGGGCCGAACAGCTCTTCGTCTTCGCGCTCGGTCACACCGGTCACGTCGATGATGCCGGGGGTCAGCAAGGCGGCCTGGTCCTGTGGCTGGGTCATCTCCAGCAGCGCCACGGCGCCATTGGCCAACATCAGCTCCTGGGCGTCCATCAAGGCTTTTGCCGCTGCCAGGGAAATCACCGAGCCCATGAACGGCGGCGGTTGCTGGTCAAACGCGCCGACTTCAATCGTCGCGCTCACCGCCACCAGCCGCGCCAGCAACGCATCGCCCCAGGCGCCTTCCGGCACCAGCAAGCGACGGGCACAGGTGCAACGCTGGCCCGCAGAGATAAACGCCGATTGGATGATGGTGTAGACCGCCGCATCCACGTCGGCCACCTCGTCCACCACCAGTGGGTTGTTGCCGCCCATTTCCAAGGCCAGGATCTTGTCCGGACGCCCGGAGAACTGCTGGTGCAGATGGTTGCCGGTGCGGCTGGAACCGGTGAAGAACAAGCCGTCGATACCTGGGTTGGCCGCCAACGCAATGCCGGTTTCCCGCGCACCTTGCAGCAGGTTCAACACGCCTGCCGGCAAACCGGCGTCGATCCAGCACTGCACGGTCAGCTCGGCGACTTTCGGGGTCAGCTCGCTGGGTTTGAACAGCACGGTGTTACCCGCCAGCAACGCCGGGACGATATGCCCGTTAGGCAGGTGACCCGGGAAATTGTAAGGACCAAACACCGCCACCACGCCGTGGGGCTTGTGGCGCAATACGGCGGTGGCGTCGCCCAGGGGGCCGCTCTTCTCGCCGGTACGCTCGCGGTAGCTTTGCACCGAGATCGCGATCTTGTTGGCCATGCTGGTGACTTCGGTGGCCGACTCCCACAGCGGCTTGCCGGTCTCTTCGCCGATGCAGCGGGCGATTTCATCGGCGCGGCTTTTCAGGGTCGCAGCGAAGGCTTCCAGCACGCTGATGCGTTCTTCCAGCGGGCGCCGGGCCCAGGCCGGGAACGCCTGGCGCGCGGCCTGCACGGCCGACTCGACCTGCTCGACCGTGGCGCCATTACCGGCCCACAGCACCTGCTGGGTCACCGGGTTACGCGATTCAAACAGTTCACCCTGGCCAGCCAGCCAGCTACCTGCGATATACAGCGAATTCATTATTTCGACTCCCGAGCAGCGGACAACGGTACGGCACGCACTTGATCACCCGCCACCAGTTGCAGGCGCTTGGCGGTTTGCGGGTCGACCACCAGCGTGCCTGCCGCCAGGCGCGCCGGGGCGGCGGTGATGCGGCAATCTTCGCGTTTGCGGTTATGGATCAGGAACGGCGTGGCGTCGTCCCCCGGTGTGCCGATGGCCAACACCAACGATTGGCTGTCGCGCACCGCACGGATCTTGGCGGTCTCGCACTCCACCGCCGGGCCGGCGTCGAAAATATCGACATAGCCCTGGTAGCTGAAGCCTTCGCTCTTGAGCATGCTCAGCGCCGGCTCGGTGTCCGGGTGGACCTTGCCGATCACGTTGCGCGCGTCTTCGGAGAGGAAGCAGCTGTACAACGGAAACTTGGGCATCAGCTCAGCGATAAACGCCTTGTTGCCCACCCCGGTCAGGTAGTCGGCCTGGCTGAACTCCATCTTGAAGAAGTGCCGACCCAGGCTTTCCCAGAACGGCGAACGCCCGGCGTCGTTGGACACGCCACGCATCTCAGCGATGATCTTGTTGCCAAACAGCTGCGGGAACTCGGCGATAAACAGCAGGCGCGCCTTGGCCAGCATGCGGCCGTTGAGGCCGTTGCGGTAATCGGCATGCAGGAACAACGAGCACAGCTCGGAATTGCCGGTGAGGTCGTTGGCCAAGAACAGCGTCGGAATCTCACGGTAGATATTCAGTTCCTGGGAGGCGCTGACCGTCAGGCCGACCCGGAAGTTGTACCAGGGCTCGCGCAGGCCGACAGCACCGGCGATGGCGGAAATCCCCACCACGCGGCCTTCGTCGTTTTCCAGCACGAACAGGTAGTCGGCATCTCCGCGCCCGGCGTCGCCGCGAAAGGTTTTTTCGGCCCAGCCAACCCGGTGGGTCAAGCGCTCATCGTTGGCCGGCAAGGTGGTGAGGCCGGTGCCGGTGCTGCGCGCCAGATCAATCAGGGCCGGTAAATCGCTGCTGCGTACGGGACGAACGATCATGCTATCTCCTCAGACGGGCCGCTGCTGCCAGCCACCCGCGAAACTCTGTTTATACCGCTACCAGGCGCACACTCGCGCCTTCGCCAACGCCCAGCGCCTCGGCCGCTGCCAGGTCCAGGGTCACCGGCTTGCCGGGCGCGTAGTCCAGCTCCAGCATGACCGCGCGGTAATCCTGCAACTGCGCGTTGCTCACCAGGTACTGGCGGCCGACACCCTTGACCATCTCGCCGATCTTCACCGGTACCACGCGGCTCTGGGCGATCGAGCGAATGCCCGAGACCCGTGCGTGCAGCGTCGGACCGCCGTCGAAGATGTCGATGTAGTGGTCAGTCTCGAAGCCTTCGCGCATCAGGATGTCGAAGGTGATCTGTGCACGCGGGTGCACCTGGCCCATGGCTTCCTGGGCTTCGTCCGGCAACAACGGCACGTAGATCGGGTAATGCGGCATCAGCTCGGCGAGGAACGTACGGCTTTTCAGCCCGCACAGGCGCTCGGCGGCGGCGTAGTTGAGGTCGAAGAAGTTGCGGCCGATGGCGTCCCAGAACGGTGAATCACCGTTCTCGTCGCTGTAGCCGACAATCTCGGTCACCACCGAGTCGGCAAAGCGCTCGGGGTGGCTGGCGACGAACAACAGGCGGCCACGGGAATTGAGTTCCGACCACGGCGAACCGACCAACTCCGGCACCACATAAAAGCTGGTGAGCAGGCTGTTGCCGGTGAGGTCGTGGCACTGGGAAAGCACGTGAATCTTGTTGTGGATCTTCAGCTCGCGGGAGGCGTGCACGAAGGTCTCGTTACGAAAACTGTAGAAAGGCTCCGAATAACCGGCCGAGGCGACAATGGCCGAGCAGCCCACGAGCTTGCCGGTCTCGGTGTCTTCGAGCACGAAGAAATAGCTTTCTTCACCGTTGAAACTCACCTCGGCCGCGAAGGACGCTTCGCTGGCGGCGATCTTGTCGCTCAGGCGTTCCACATCATCCGGCAAGGAGGTGACACCAATCGGGCTGTCCGCAGCCAGACGCTGTACCTCGCCCAGATCAGCCATTTGCGCGGGGCGCATCACCAGCATGGTGTCACTCCTTAACTCTAGAACTCACAGAAAAAAAATACCGAACAGGTCAGGAACACCACATATCTTCATGTGGGGCATATTCCAGTGTGGGAGGGGGCTTGCCCCCGATAGCGGTGTATCAGTCACCAGATGCATCAACTGACAGATTGCTATCGGGGGCAAGCCCCCTCCCACATTTTTGACCCAGTCCAGCCAGCAGAAGGTGTCGCTATCAGGCTTGGGTCAGCGTTTTTACCGCACGTTCGAAGCGATCCAGGCCTTCGTTGATGTCCGCGTCTTCCACCACCAGGCTCGGCGCAAAACGCACCACGTCCGGGCCGGCTTGCAGGATCATCAGGTTTTCTTTCTCGGCCGCGTTGAACACGTCCTTGGCCTTGCCTTTGAACGCATCGCTCAGTACGCAACCGATCAACAGGCCCATGCCGCGCACTTCGGTGAAGATGCCGTACTGCTTGCCGATCTGCTCCAGGCGCGCCTTGAACAGGTCGTGCTTGGCGTTGACGCCGGCCAGCACCTCTGGGGTGTTGATCACGTCGATGACCGCTTCGGCCACCGCACAGGCCAGCGGGTTGCCGCCGTAGGTGGTGCCGTGGGTGCCGACCACCAGGTGCTTGGCCAGGTCTTCGCGGGTGAGCATCGCCGCGATCGGGAAACCGCCGCCCAGGCTCTTGGCGCTGGTGAGGATGTCGGGTACCACGCCGTAGTGCTGGTAGGCGAACAGATGGCCGCTGCGGCCCATGCCGGTCTGCACTTCGTCGAACACCAGCAGCGCGTTGTTGGCGTCGCACAGTTCGCGGGCACCTTGCAGGTAAGCCAGTTCGGCCGGCAGTACGCCGCCTTCGCCCTGGATCGGTTCCAGCACCACGGCGCAGGTCTTGTCCGACACGGCGGCTTTCAACGCGTCCAGGTCGTTATAAGGGACATGGGTGATACCGGTGATTTTCGGCCCGAAACCATCGGAGTACTTCGACTGGCCACCGACGTTAACGGTGAACAGGGTACGGCCGTGGAAGCTGTTCAGCGCGGCAATGATCTCGTACTTCTCGGTACCGAAACGGTCGAACGCCACACGGCGGGCCAGCTTGAACGCGGCCTCGTTGGCTTCGGCGCCGGAGTTGCAGAAGAACACGCGCTCGGCAAACGTGGCGTCGATCAGCTTATGCGCCAGGCGCAGGGCCGGCTCGTTGGTGAAGACGTTGGAGACGTGCCACAGCTTGTTGGCCTGTTCGGTCAGCGCACCGACCAGCGCCGGGTGGGCGTGGCCTAATACGTTGACCGCGATGCCGCCGGCAAAGTCGATCAGCTCGCGACCCGCCTGGTCCCACACGCGGGAGCCAGCGCCACGCACGGGGATGAATGCGGCAGGTGCGTAGTTGGGCACCATGACCTGGTCGAAATCGGCACGTTGCACCGGGGCTTGCTCAACGGACATCGGAGTCTCCTGAAGAGGAACGCCTGCCTGGAACTGGCGGGCGATGCAGGGATTGTAAGGACAGTTTTCAGCGCGGCCTTGCCGCCAAGCGACAACTTCTTATAGCGCCAACCCCCGTTTTACGCGGGTTTACGCCAATGCGACAAATAGCGTCGCAATGGCGCAGTTTAAACGGATACTGGGGTTTTCGGCAGTCTGCAGAGCAGTGGCTCAATGGGCGCGACACATCACGTCGAGCGTGCACACTTCAACCGCGCTCGGAGGGCACCGACGAGAGTTCGAACGGGCTGCTGCTGCGCCGCTGGTTGCGGTCTTCGCGAGGGGTGGCGCCAAAGAAGTTGCGGTAGGCGCTGGAGAAGTGCGGCCCCGAGGAGAAGCCGCAGGACAGGCCGATCTGGATGATCGACTTGCTGGTTTGCATGAGCATCTGGCGGGCCTTGTTCAGGCGCAGTTCCAGGTAGTACTGGCTGGGGACGCGATTGAGGTACTGCTTGAAGATCCGTTCCAATTGTCGTCGCGACACGCACACGTGCTGGGCGATTTCATCGGTGGTCAGGGGCTCTTCGATATTGGCTTCCATCAGCAACACTGCCTGGGTCAGCTTCGGATGGCTGGAGCCCAGGCGGTTTTGCAGCGGAATGCGCTGGCGCTCGCCGCCTTCGCGGATGCGCTCGACCACCAGTTCTTCGGAGACCGCACCGGCCAGCTCGGCACCGTGGTCACGGGCCAGTACCGCCAGCAGCAGGTCGAGTACCGACATGCCGCCGCAGGCGGTCAGGCGATCACGGTCCCAGTCGAACAGATGGCTGGTGGCGATGACCTTGGGGAAACGCTCGGCAAAATCATCCTGCCAACGCCAGTGCACGGCGGCGCGGTAGCCGTCGAGCAGGCCGAGTTGGGCCAACGGGTACACACCGGCCGACAAACCACCGATCACACAACCGGCCCGCACCAGTTGCTTGAGGGCGGTGCTCAGTTGCGAGGCGATCACGGCAGGCGGCTCGTCCGCCAGCAGGAACAGTTTCTGGAAGCCTTCCAGCTTGCCGGCCCACGGTTCGCCCGGCAGTTGCCAGGCGCCTTCGGTGGCCGGCTCGGCGAGCAAAAACGACAGCTCGTAGACCACGTCCGGATGCACCCGCTGAGCAACGCGCAAGGCCTCCTCAGCCAGCGCAAGCGTGAGTGCTTTTGTGCTGGGCCAAATCAGGAAACCAATTTTGTGGGCGGTCATGGAGTGCTATCCGAAGCGAAGAACGGTAATGAAGACAAAGGCCAATGCTAGCCCGTAAACCAACACAAAGCTTAAAAACGATAAAGATCCAATGTGGAGATCTAATGTGGGAGGGAGCTTGCCCCCCTCCCACATAAAAGCAACTTCAGCAGCAAGGGACTATTTCAAGCTGCCGGACAGGAACTGCTGCAACCGCTCGGACTGCGGGTTGACCAGCACTTCCCGCGGGTTGCCACGCTCTTCCACGATGCCTTTGTGCAAGAACACCAGCTGGTTCGACACTTCACGGGCAAAACCCATTTCGTGGGTCACCACCACCATGGTGCGGCCTTCCTGGGCCAGGTCCTGCATCACCTTGAGCACTTCGCCCACCAGCTCGGGGTCGAGGGCCGAGGTGGGTTCGTCGAACAGCATCACCTCCGGTTCCATCGCCAGGGCACGGGCAATCGCCACACGCTGCTGCTCGCCACCGGACATATGACCCGGGAACGCATCCTTGCGATGGCCCACGCCAACCTTGGCCAGGTAGTGCTCGGCCTTTTCACGGGCGTCTTTTTTCGACATGCCCAGCACGTGCACCGGCGCTTCCATCACGTTTTCAAGGGCGGTCATGTGCGACCACAGGTTGAAATGCTGGAACACCATCGACAGGCGCGAGCGCATGCGTTGCAGTTGTTTAGGGTCGGCGGCCTTCATGGCGCCGTCCTTGTTGGTCACCAGTTTCAGCTCTTCGTTATTGAGCAGGATCTTGCCGGCGTGGGGTTGCTCCAGCAGGTTGATGCAGCGCAAAAAGGTACTTTTGCCCGAACCACTGGAACCGATGATGCTGATCACATCACCGGCCGCGGCGGCCAGGGACACGCCTTTGAGCACTTCATGACTGCCATAGCGTTTATGCAGGTCTTGGACTTCAAGTTTGTACATGCGGTCGGTTCTCACAAAAACAGGTGGTCAGTCGTTGAGCAAGCGCCCGTGACGCAGCGCTTCGCGCCCCGCCACCTTGGCCAGCCAGAAACCCGCTTGGGCATAACGTAGCCGTTCAACGGCAAACAACACCCCCGAGGTGCCCGCGCAGATAATGCTCACGCGGTCTTCCAGGGGATCAATCACTTCAAAAATCGGCTCGCCCTTCTCGATCCAGTCTCCGGCTTTACGCAGGTAACTGATCACCCCGGCATGGGGCGCGAACAGCAATTCGGTGCCTTCGAAGGGCACGCCTTCGCACGGCTCGTGTTGCGGCGCCGGCCATTCACCCTTGATCAGGCCTTGTTCGGCGAGAAACGCGAGGATGCCTTCGGCGTGGAAGATCGCTTCGTCACGGCCGGTGTCCGCTTGACCGCCCAACTCCAGCGTCGTCGCCAGGCAGGCCAGCGGGACCTGCGCGTCGGGAAAGGCGCGGGACAGACGCAGCCACGGCAACGAGCAAGCCTCATCAAACGAGCTGCCACCGGAATCTTCCGCGAGCAAACCGACTGTCACATTCAAGTGCGCCGACAACGAACGCCACTGCGGCCAGTGCTGGGGCAGCGCGTACATGTGCAGCGCGGCTTCGGCGTCGCAGTGCAGGTCGAGGACGATGTCGGCGCTGCACGCATGGCTCAGCAGGATGCGCTGCATGCCTTGCAACTGGCTGCCTGGCTCAGGCAATGCGTTGAGCACATCGGCCATCGCCTGGCGAATCATGCGCACGTTGGCGTGAGGGTCATCCCCCAGCTTGCCTGTGAGCAGCTCGGCCACCGGCTCGCTCAACTCAACGAAATCGCGGTTGAAATTCTTGCCGCTGCCCACCTCGAAACGGCCCTGGTGGCTGCCTTGCAGCAGCTGGCCCAGGCCCATCGGGTTGGCCACCGGCACCAGTTCGATCACGCCGTTGAGGGCACCTTGCGCTTCAAGTTCGGTGAGGCGTTTTTTCAGCTCCCACGCGGCGCGCATGCCGGGCAATTCATCGGCGTGCAGGCTGGCCTGGATATAGGCCTTGCGCTCGCCGCTGCCAAAACGGAACACGCTCAGTTGGCGCTCGCAGCCCAGGTGGCCCCAGGGCAACAGGTGATCGATACGTTCCATATCAGTGCTTCCGTGGAGCCAGGTAGCTCAGCCAGCGGCGCTCGGCCAACTTGAACAGGCGTACCAGGATAAAGGTCAGGCACAGGTAGAACACGCCGGCGGTGATGTAGGCTTCGAACGGCAGGTAGAACTGCGCGTTCACCGTGCGCGCGGCACCGGTGATGTCGATCAGGGTGACGATAGAAGCAAGACTGGTGGTCTGCAGCATCATGATCACTTCGTTACTGTACTGCGGCAGCGCGCGGCGCAGGGCCGACGGCAGCAGAATGCGGCGGTACAGCTTGTAGCGCGACATGCCCATGGCCTTGGCCGCTTCGATCTCGCCATTGGGGGTGGCCTTGAGGCTACCGGCAATGATCTCGGCGGTGTAGGCGCTGGTGTTGATCGCAAAGGCCAGGCACGCGCAGAAGGTCGCACTGGACAGCAGCGGCCACAGGAAGCTCTCGCGCACCGCTTCGAATTGCGCCAGGCCGTAGTAGATCAGGAACAGCTGCACCAGCATCGGCGTGCCGCGGATCACGTAGGTGTAGAGCCAGGCCACACCGTTGACGACCGGTTGCTTGGACACACGCATCAAGCCCAGGGGCAAGGCGGCGAGCAGGCCGAAGAACAGCGAGATGGCGAGCAATTTCAGGGTGATCAGCAGGCCGCCAAGGTACAGCGGCATGGCCTCCCAGATGACGTTGTAGTCGAAGATCATAGATCAGCCGCCCTTACGCCTACCGAGTAGCGCTTCTCAAGATGACGCAAGGCCAGCAACGACACGCTGGTGATCACCAGGTACATCGCCGCCACTGCGAGGAAGAAGGTAAAAGGCTCGCGGGTGGCATCAGCCGCCTGCTTGGCCTTGAACATCATGTCTTGCAGGCCCACCACCGAGATCAGCGCGGTGGCCTTGGTGAGTACCAGCCAGTTGTTGGTAAACCCGGGGATCGCCAGCCGGATCATCTGCGGCACCATCACCCGGAAAAACACCTGGAAGCTGCTCATGCCATACGCAAGGCCGGCTTCGGCCTGGCCCTTGGGGATGGCCATGAAGGCGCCACGGAAGGTTTCCGACAGGTAGGCGCCAAAGATGAAACCCAGGGTGCCGATACCGGCGGCCAAGGGGTTCAAGTCGATATAGTCGTCATAGCCGAGCATCGGCGCGACGCGGTTAAGCAGGTCCTGACCACCGTAGAAAATCAGCAGGATCAGCACCAGGTCGGGGATCCCGCGGATCACCGTGGAGTACAAGTCACCCAGCCAGGCCAACCAGCGCACCGGCGACAGGCGTAACGCGACCCCGATCAGACCCAGAACAATGGCCAAGGCCATGGACGACAAGGCGAGCTGAAGCGTCAACCATGCGCCATCGAGGATGACGGCCCCGTAGCCTTTCAACATGATTCAGGTCCTCGAAAAGGGGGATGAAAAAATGGCGCAAACCGCAGGAATTCTGTTGCTTGCGCCATTTCAGGACAGACAGCTGCGAGTACTTACTTGGCTTCAGGGCCGTAAATATCGAAGTTGAAGTACTTTTTCTCGATTTCTTTGTACTTGCCATTGGCACGGATCGCGGCGATGGCAGCGTTGATACGGTCCAGGTTTTCCTTGTCGCCTTTGCGCACGGCGATGCCTATGCCGTCGCCGAAGTACTTGGCGTCGGTGAACGCCGGGCCGGTGAACGCATAGCCTTTACCGGCTGGCGTATCGAGGAAACCTTCCTGCAACAGGGTGGCGTCGGCCACGGTACCGTCGAGGCGACCGGCTTCCACGTCGAGGTAGATTTCGTTCTGCGAACTGTAAGGAACAACGGTGGCGCCTTTAGGTGCCAGGACTTCCTTGGCGAAACGGTCGTGGATCGAACCGCGCTGTACGCCGATCTTCTTGCCTTTGAGCTCATCCAGGCTGTCGCTGACCGCAGTGCCTTCCTTCAACACCAGGCGCGCTGGGGTCAGGTAGTAGCGGTTGGTGAAGTCCACGGACTTCTTGCGGTCTTCGGTGATGGACATGGACGACAGGATCGCGTCGATCTTGCGCACTTTCAAAGCCGGGATCAGGCCGTCGAACTCTTGCTCGACCCAAGTGCACTTGACCTGCATCTCTTCGCACAAGGCGTTGCCGATGTCGTAGTCAAAACCGACGATGCTGCCATCCGGCGCCTTCGAGGCAAACGGAGGGTAAGCCGCTTCGATACCAATTTTCAGAGGCTTGCCTTCAGCGAAAGCCTGCATGGACAACACGGACAGCGCCAGGGCGCCCAACAGCACGAGTTTCTTCATCTTGGGACTCCATCGGTATAGGGCAAAACAGCAGTATGAGCCATGGCCCACGATGCGACTGAGTGAAACCGAATAGCGGTGCTGCGTCCTACGCGAGTGACTGCATGCGACGACGAGCGAGTGATCGGCATTCTAACGACAGGCCGGAAGCCGATATTTCCTCAATGCGACAACAATTTACAGAAGCACTGAGAAAGCGGTTCCAGCACATTGACAGCCTCTGGATTTTATGCAGAGACAAAAGATATTAAACCTGTTGATGCTGCAAATTGCGGGCCTATTATTCGCAAACCCTTCTAGCACGGCAAGTGTGGCGTTTAATCTTATTGCCGGGGGTGTCTAAAGCGCGGTTTTTCGGGGCATAAGCGTAGCCCTTTGCCTCATGTTTGGGCGAGGGGTTACACATTTGTGCCACTCGGTAACATTCAGAAACCTCCTACGCAAAAAACCGATATTTATTTGACTGGTGGTCATGCGGATCTGTCAGACCCTCCCCCATACCCACCTTGGAATGAAATCCAAATGTGGGAGGGGGCTTGCCCCCTCCCACAGAGGATCTCCAGTGGTTTTGAGAAACCACAAAAAAGCCCCACTCGGCATACACCGAATGGGGCTCTTTCCCACCTACCCCGCCTTACGCGACGTTCATGGTCTTGTGGGTCTCAATCAAATGCGCCACTACGCCTGGGTCCGCCAGGGTGGAAATATCGCCCAAGCCGTCGTACTCGGCCGTGGCAATCTTGCGCAGGATGCGACGCATGATTTTCCCCGAGCGCGTCTTCGGCAAGCCCGGTGCCCACTGGATCACGTCCGGCGAGGCAATCGGCCCGATTTCCTTGCGCACCCAGTTCTTCAGCTCCAGGCGCAGGGCTTCGGTGGGTTCTTCGCCATTCTTCAGGGTCACGTACACATAGATGCCCTGGCCCTTGATGTCGTGGGGCACACCCACCACCGCCGCTTCGGCGACTTTAGGGTGGGCAACCATGGCGCTTTCGATCTCGGCGGTGCCCATGCGGTGGCCGGATACGTTCAACACGTCATCCACGCGGCCGGTGATCCACCAGTAGCCGTCTTCATCGCGACGCGCGCCGTCACCGGTGAAGTACATGCCACGGAAGGTCTTGAAGTACGTGTCGACAAAACGGTCATGGTCGCCGTACAGGGTACGGGCCTGGCCTGGCCACGAGTCGAGAATCACCAGGTTGCCTTCGGCGGCGCCTTCGATGATGTTGCCCAGATTGTCCACCAGCGCCGGCACCACGCCGAAGAACGGCCGTGCGGCAGAACCCGGCTTGAGTGCATGGGCACCCGGCAGCGGGCTCATCAGGGTGGCGCCGGTTTCGGTCTGCCACCAGGTGTCGACGATCGGGCAACGGGATTGGCCGACGTTCTTGTAGTACCAGTCCCACGCTTCCGGGTTGATCGGCTCACCCACCGACCCCAACAGGCGCAGGCTGCTGCCATCGACGCCTTCGCAGGCGGCGGTGCCGGAAGCCATCATCGCGCGGATCGCGGTCGGGGCGGTGTAGAGGATATTGACCTTGTGCTTGTCGACGATCTTGCCCACACGGGTGATGTCCGGGTAGTTCGGCACGCCTTCGAACAGCAAGGTGGTCGCGCCATTGGCCAGCGGGCCGTAGACAATATACGTGTGGCCGGTGACCCAGCCGACGTCGGCGGTGCACCAGTAGACTTCGCCCGGGCGGTAGTCGAATACGCGCTCGTGGGTCAGGGCGGCGTACAACAGGTAGCCGCCGGTGGTGTGCTGCACGCCTTTAGGCTTGCCGGTGGAGCCGGAGGTGTAGAGGATGAACAACGCTTCTTCGGCGCCCATCTCTTTTGGTGCACACACGGTGCCCGCCACTTTCATCAGGTCTTCGTACCAGATGTCGCGATGCTGGTTCCACTTGATCGAACCATTGGTGCGCTTGCACACGATGACCTTCTGGATGCTGCTGGTTTCCGGGTTGGTCAGCGCGTCGTCGACGTTGGCCTTCAGCGGAATTTTCTTACCAGCGCGAATGCCTTCATCGGCAGTGATCACCACCTTCGACTTACAGTCGATGATGCGACCGGCCAGGGCCTCCGGCGAGAAACCGCCAAACACCACGGAATGGATCGCGCCGATGCGGGTACACGCCAGCATGGCGACCACGGCTTCTGGGATCATCGGCATATAGATAGTCACCACGTCGCCGCGGTGCACATCCTGGCCGCGCAGGGCGTTGGCGAACTTGCAGACTTCTTCGTGCAGCTCGCGGTAGGTGATGGTGCGGCTCTCGGCCGGGTCATCGCCCTCCCAGATGATCGCCGCCTGGTCGCCGCGCTCGGCGAGGTGACGGTCCAGGCAGTTGTAGGAAACGTTCAGGGTGCCATCGGCGAACCACTTGATGTCGACATGGTGATCGTCGAAAGAGGTCTGCTTCACCGCGGTGAAAGGCTTGACCCAGTCAAGGCGCTTGGCTTGCTCGCGCCAGAAACCGTCGGGGTTGACCACCGACTGCTGGTACATGGCCTTGTAGGTTGCCTCGTCGGTCAGCGTGTTGGCTGCTACTTCGGGGCGAACGGGGTACAGGGAAGCCGCACTCATCTTTCTTACCTCGGTGACATAGTTGTTGTTGTATGACCCAGTTGTATCCGGGGTGAGCCTATAGAACCATTCGACGATGGTAGTAACAAGACCCTACAAAATGCCCTGCTATCCCCGTTTGCCGCTCTGGCCCGCAGCCTGCGGGGCTTTGCGGGTAGGTGAAAAAACCTTTACCACGGGATTGTTACAAAAACCGCCAATAGTCTTTATCAAAAGCACGGGTATATGAATATAACCCGCAGGCCTAGAATCACTTCCGCCAACCAAGGCATTGTGATTAACACAACAGTGATTAACAACGTAACAGCCCCCACGAAGGCACGTTAATCCGAACTAACCAACCCTAAGTTACACACGTGGCCTCACAAGGGCCCCGTGGCCCCTTTCGCCCTGAAGAAGGTAAGTAAAGAAATGAAAGCTCTCGTAGTTATGGCCCTCAGCAGCTTGTGCGCCACCGCCGCCCTGGCCGACGAGGCCCCGACCGAGCTGGCCGGCCAGAACGCCCCGATTGTTGAGGATTACACCTACAGCACCAAGCTGGATGTGGCCAAAGTATTGTCCATGAGCACGATTCCGGAAGTTTGCGAAGTTGTACCGGTGAAGATGGAATATGAAGATTCCCAAGGTCAGCGTCATATCCTTAATTACCATGTCATGGGTAATGGTTGCTCTAACGGATAACAACTTCGTTAGTTGGAACAGACCCGGATCTTATTCGCCGCAAGAAATCGTTCTTGCGGCAAAGAACCGGCCCCAGGCACGACACGCGGTAAAGGTGGAAGGGGCTTGCTCCAGATAGCGGTCGTCACTCAGCCCAGGCCCTCCCTTCCTGCCCTCAAAAAGCCCTCCTCTCCCCCCCACGATAAATAGCCCACCGCCCGTCAAAAATTTCCTACCCCATCAACCCCCCGCAAACCCTCACTCTGGCTCAAATAGCCGCCTTTTTGTCTCTGATCCGAGACCATCCGCCGCAACACAAAGCCGAATTTTTCCCTATAATGCGCGGGTAAATCGGGCCTGCAATATCCCTTTACACTGGGACGAAGAGCCAGACCTTGAGCCCGCGCGGGAGCATGCACCTGTCGCTCCGCCCCTCAAGCCTCACGCAGAGCACCCGTTACCCAATTCCGTTTATTTGCCTGCGCGAGCTGTTGCAACAAACGATTCCTTAAGATCCACCGGGCCCTGGGGCCGTGTGAACACCCAACCATCCGGTTTCACACGGGCACCTTTGAGCCCTCACGCAGGAGACGACACGTCATGCTGAGCTGGGACGAATTCGACAAAGAAGAAGACGGCGAAGTAGCCACCAAAGGCGCCAACGCCGGCCACGCCACCGAAGCCAACATGGACCGCCTCGACGGTGCCGGCGCCGCTGCCGCCATCGAAGCCCGCGCCGTCACCGCCAGTGACTCTGCCGCCATCGTGCGCGCCAAGGCTGCCCTGGACAAACTCGACGTCGCCGAAGGCCTCGCCGAACTCGAAGGCGCCTCCGCCCGCGTCGCCGTTGACGAAAAGCGCATGATCAACTGCCGCGCCGACCTCAACCAACTCGTGCCCTTCAAGTACGACTGGGCCTGGCAGAAGTACCTCGACGGCTGCGCCAACCACTGGATGCCGCAAGAGGTCAACATGACCGCCGACATCGCCCTGTGGAAAAACCCCGAAGGCCTGACCGACGACGAACGCCGCATCGTCATGCGCAACCTCGGCTTCTTCTCCACTGCGGATTCGTTGGTCGCGAACAACCTGGTGCTGGCCGTGTACCGCCTGATCACCAACCCGGAGTGCCGCCAGTACATCCTGCGCCAGGCCTTCGAAGAAGCGATCCACACCCACGCCTACCAATACTGCATCGAATCGTTGGCCATGGACGAAGGCGAGATCTTCAACATGTACCACGAGATTCCATCGGTCGCCAAAAAGGCAGCCTGGGGCCTGAA
>NZ_VIUN01000021.1:0-103261 GCF_007828335.1 Pseudomonas sp. SJZ103 | reverse complement strand
TTTGAATTCTTCGGGATAACGCGGGTTGCTCATGGCACCTCCTGATTGGCCTCATTTTAAGGCATGGAGGTGTCTACGAAACCCGGGGCGATTCACGTAGCCTGTAGGACATCCGTGCAAAGCCGAGTGCATTCTTCAGTGAGTTCCGACAGATACGCTTCGGGCGGCATGTTTTCCGCCTGGATGAAGATCGTCAGGTTAGGCATGGTCCTACACCTGGGTCTGCGGCACTGTGCCATCGTGACTCGTCAATTGCGCGGTCATCGGGGCATAGAGATGCACGCCCTTCGGAAGCGCATCCAAACCGAGACTAATGGCGCTATCCAGCTTCGCCAGCCACCTGTTTTCAGGACACTTCTCCAATGCGACAGCCCACATCTGCTCAGGCGTGAGCCCCATCTCGATGAGCGGCTCGGGACCGACTGCGCTCACGATCAGATGCTCGCCTTCACCGATGGCAGGTGCACGCTCAAGGCCGCCGTAAAGATTGCGGTGCCAATCGGTGATGTGCTGCTGCCAACGTGCGAAGTTGCCCCCGCCCTTCTGGCGATACTCATCGCCCTCAAGCACGGCCAGACCGTCGATCGAATGCACGGCAAGGTAGACAGGGCAACCCGTGCTCAACGCCTTGAAGCGCTGCGAGGTATGGAACCCGCTCACGGAAATAAGCGCGGGTAGCTTTTCCAGGCTATAGAAATCATTCCACTCTGCTTCGCTGGCTGGGTCGGCAAAGCTGCACTCTACGGTGTAGATCATGGATCACTCGCTACCGGACTTCTTGTACGTCCGGCCCTCTTTGTTGATGTCTCATCATCGTATGACCTTGATCTCGGCGCATAAAACGATTATTCGGTATGCTTCAGTGACAAAAGATCAAGCTAAGCTGGATCACCCTCCTTAGACCGAGAACGCTTATGCGAAAGAAGATCCCGAGCAGCACGGCATTGACAGCATTCGAAGCGGCCGCTCGTCACGGCAGCTTCGCGCGCGCGGCAGAGGAACTGTCTTTGACTGAAGGCGCCATCAGTCGCCAGATTGGCCGGCTGGAAGCCTTCCTCGGTGTCGCGCTATTCGAGCGAGTCGGCAATCGTGTCCGGCTCCTGCCCAACGGGGAACGCTACGCGGCCCAAGTTCGCGAATCGCTGGACCGCTTGGATCGGGACAGTCAGTACTTAATGGGGCAGCCGAACGATGGCGCGAGCCTGGACATCGCCACTATCCCGACTTTCGCGATGCGATGGCTCATCCCTCGCTTGACACGATTCCAGCAAAAGCACCCGAACATCACTGTGCATTTGGCTGAGCGCATGGACCCCTTCGTTCTCGCCGGGAGCGGATTCGATGCTGCCATCCATTTCGAGCACCCAGCCTGGACGGGGATGCGGACTCACCACCTTTTGCATGAAGTGCTGATTCCTGTTTGTCATCCTGCATTGCTCCAGGAGAGCACAGGAGCAGCAACACTGGACAAGCTTCCACGCCTGCACCGACGCCAGAACCCGGATGCTTGGCAGCGCTATTCCCTGGAAACGGGGATCCCACTTACCAATCCAGCGATTGGTGCACGCTATGATCTTCACGGCATGTTGATCGAGGCTGCATTGGCCGGCCTCGGTGTTGCGCTGGTCCCGCGTCTTTACGTTGAAACCGAACTTGCGTTAGGACGTCTGGTCGCTCCGTGGCCAGAGGGGAAAACCACTTCCAAAACCTTCTGTCTCATCCTCCCCGAGCCCATCGCATTGAGCAGAGAACCAATACAAGCGTTTGCTCAATGGATGCTAGACGAAGCGAAGAAAACAACGACGGTTGAGTCGTAGGGAACCTCCTTTTGCAGGCCTGCCACCAGGTTGTCCCATACGCTTTTATGTAGGCATCGAGGACGCAGTGGTCGAAGTACAAAATTGGATACCGACCGCAACGTGACCTTACGCACCACAGTTGTATCGGGTGTGAATCAAGATCTGTGTTGAAGGTGGCGTTGTCACCGCTCCCTCAATCGCTCCTCGTATCCAGCGCACCGCTGCGGCAGTCTCGCCAACGAAATCATGAGAGATAACATAATCCATGACGCCGGACTCAAGCATCGCCCGCGTATGAACCGTCAGCTCATGACCGACAAAAATAGGCCGATCCTCAGCCGCAATAGTCTCTATGGCCTGAGCAACACCCCGATTGGCGCCGGCCACGTTGTAGATGGCTGCGGGATAGTTGTGCTTGGAAAAATAGCGCGTCAATTGTTCAGTCGTGGTCTGAGGGCGATCGTCGGACATCACTCGTTCGTCGATTTTCAGATACGGAAACTCGGAACGGAGCACCCTGCGAAACCCCATCTCCCGCTCCTGCTGACAGCGAAACGGCACACTGGTCACCAGCAGGATTTTCGCGGGCTTTTTAGGTAAAGCATTGCCGATCAGCAATCCGGCGACACTGCCCGCCGCATATTGATCATTGCCAACGTAAGCACTACGCCCGGAGTTAGGCAGGTCGGTGGTCAGGCACACCACGGGGATACCCAGGCTGCACAGTTTGCGAATCGCTCGGTTGATCGCCGGATGCTCGCGCGATACGACGATCACACCATCCGCTGAGGCGCCCTCAGCCTGAACCTGATCAGCAAAAGTGGCGGGATCGACCTGGTTAGTCGGTACATAGTAGCCATGCACGACGACGCCAGGTGTCGAAGCGTTCACCAACGCCTCGGCACCGGCCAACGTAGCATTGAAGGTTTCACCCGAATCGCAAAATAGCTTGATCTGCAAAGTTGCCATGCCGTCAGCCAAATCTTTCTTTAGCTTATCCAGCGCCGCCAGCACTTTCAGACGGGTGTTTTCCCGTACGCCAGGACGGTTATTCAGCACACGATCAACGGTCGCTACCCCGACCCTGGCCACCTTGGCGACCTGTTGAACAGTGGGCCCCTTCCATAAACGCGCCGATGTTTGCATGGTCATATAGCCAGCCCTTTTTTGATGTTATTTACACCATATACGCATTGCTAATAATTGTTTCAAGAGCAATGACAGGCATGAAAGCATCTTCGTATTTGAGGTGTTTTACATCATAAACCGCCTATGGCGCTGCTTGATGATTGCTTTTTCGGTGCTAATAATCGAGGCATAACAAACACAACAAACCGCCAGGATCGCCCCATGAGTAACTCGTCCCCATCGGTTGATTTCGACCGCCGCGGCTACGCCGCTTTTGCCCCATTGTGCATCGCCTTTCTCAATCAACACGCTCGCGAGTTCGACGCCGCGTTGATGACTTTCGCCCATTGATAGGTAGTTGAATATGAGCATACGAATCGCCGTTATCGGCGCAGGGATTATGGGGGAAGATCACGCCCGCATCATTGCCCAGGACCTTCCGGGAGCCACGTTGCATGTGGTGTGTGATGCGTCGCCAGAGCGAGCGAAGCTGATAGCTGACCGTTATGGCGCCGCTGACGTTTCCACTGATCCACTGTTCACACTTTCAAGGTCCGATGTCGATGCAATCATCATCGCCAGCCCGGACGAAACCCATGCGGTCCTGACCATGGCAGCCATCGAGGCTGGGAAACCTGCACTGTGTGAAAAGCCGCTGTCTCAAAGCCCGGACCAGTGCCTGGCGGTCATCGACAAAGAGGCCTCCCGGGGTCGCCAATTCGTGCAACTGGGCTTCATGCGCCGGTTTGACCCGTCGTACAGGGAAATGAAAAGTGCCTTGGGCGACGGCGTGATAGGTCGGGCTGTGATGATGCACAATTTCCATCGCAACGTAGAAGCTCCCGCCAACTTCAGCGGGCAAATGGCGATCAGTAACTCCGCGCCTCATGAGTTCGATGTGGCCCGTCATGTGCTCGACACTGAATACGTTGCCATTTCAGTGTTCCAACCTACCCGCACGTCTGAGGATGGCGCCGGTGCTCCGGTATTCATGGTGCTGGAAACCCGGGAAGGCCATCTGGTGAACATCGAAATCAACAACAACGCCCATTACGGGTACGACGTGCGTGGCGAGCTCGTGGGCGAGCTGGGTTCCGTGCAACTGGCCACACCCGTAAATGCTCGTTTCAATACCCGTCTTCAAGGCTTTGAACGGTACGCTGCCGATTGGCGGCCGCGTTTCGCCGACGCCTACCGCCTGCAGAACAAAGCATTCGTGGAGTTCATCAACACAGGCGTATTCCCTGTCCATGCCGCGAATGCCTGGGACGGCTATTGCGCAGCCATCGTCGCCCAAGCCGGTATCGAGGCACTCAATCAGCGTCGCCGGGTAGTTTTGCCAACGCTGGAAGTACCGCCCCTCTACCGATCGCGAGAAGGAGCTACGTCATGAAGCTGGGATTCGTCACCGACAGCCTCGGTAACCTGCCATTGCGGGAGATGCTCAAGCAGGCTGAACGCCTGGAAGTGTCGGGCCTGGAGATCAACACCGGCGGATGGTCGACCGCGCCGCACTTTAACTTGGCGCAGATGCTCGCCAGCGCCGAGGAACGCCAGGCACTCAAACGCAGCTTCCAGGAGCACGGCCTGGAAATCATTTCCCTGAACGCCAACGGCAACCCTTTGCATCCCACGCAGCCCGAGCAAGGCCAGTGTCTCAAGGACACGATACGCGTAGCCGGTGAACTGGGAGTCAAGACCGTTTGCACCATGTCCGGCTTACCAGAGGGTCGGGCCGGCGATAGGATGCCGAACTGGGTGGTTGCCTCATGGCCTCCCGAAACCCAGACAATGCTGCGCTATCAATGGGAAGAACGCCTGCTGCCCTTCTGGAGCGAGATCGCTGATCTGGCCAAGGAGAACGGTGTGGAGCGTATCGCTTTGGAATTGCACGGTAACCAGTGCGTCTACAACGTCCGTTCGCTGCTGAAACTACGCAATGCGATCGGACCGGTGATAGGAGCCAACCTGGATCCCTCGCATCTGTTCTGGATGGGCGCTGACCCGCTGGTCGCCGCCGAGGCACTGGGCGACGCCATTTACCATGTGCACGCCAAAGATACTTTGCTGAACGCGCCAGTCCAGGCCGTGGATTCACTCCTGGAAAATGGCTCATTGATGGATATCTCATCCCGAAGCTGGTCCTACATCACGCTTGGATTCGGCCACGGTGAGCAATGGTGGCGGCAATTCTGCTACCGCTTGAAGATGGCTGGCTACGATGGCTGGCTATCGATTGAGCATGAGGACGTTTTACTCAACAGCCTCGAGGGCTTGGAAAAGTCCGTAAGACTGCTAAAGAGCGTCATGCCGGTTGCCGCCAGCGATTTCAAACCCCAGTCCATCTGAATCGCACCACGAGAAAAAACCAATGTAATTCCATATTAAATCGCTCACCGCAATGGCGAGTGAGCATCCCCATAAGTTTCAGTCAGGAATATCACAATGACAATTAATTCCTACGGAAATACGGCAGACACTTCAGCCGCCTATGTAAGTCCTGAAAAACGCCAGGCACAGCGCTACCTGCAAAAAGTGACTTGGATTGCCACGTTTGGCGGCCTGCTGTTCGGCTTCGATACCGGCGTCATCAATGGCGCCCTGCTCTATATGAAGGATGACTTGGGCCTGACGCCATTTACGGAGGGCTTGGTCGCCAGCGCCCTATTGATCGGCGCAATGATGGGGGCGCTGTGCAGCGGTCGCCTATCGGACCTCAAGGGTCGCCGCCGTATCATTCTTTTCCTCGCCGTAGTGTTTTTTCTTGGCGCGTTGGCCTGTGCGCTGGCGCCCACCCTCAACGTCATGGTGGCCGCCCGCTTCACGCTGGGGTTAGCGGTGGGCGGCGCGTCGGTCGTCGTGCCGGCGTATCTTGCGGAAATGGCCCCATCCAGCATCCGCGGTCGCATCATCACTCGCAACGAGCTGATGATCGTCACCGGGCAATTCCTGGCCTTCACCACCAACGCCACACTGGGCAATTTGTTCAGCGATCTCGATGGTGTTTGGAGATGGATGCTTGCCTTGGCAACCCTGCCAGCCGTGGCACTCTGGTTGGGTATGCTCTACATGCCGGAAAGCCCACGCTGGCTAGCCACCAAAGGGCGCTTCAGAGAGGGCCTGGAGGTACTGAAACTGGTACGGGAGGAGTACTACGCCAAGGCTGAGATGGAGGCCATCACTCAGCAGATCAGCAACGAGCGATTCATCAAAAAAGGTGGCTGGCGCGATCTGTCTCAAAAAGGCGCGCGACGAATCTTTTTGATTGGCATCGGTATCGCTGTTACGTCGCAGCTGACCGGAGTCAATTCAATCATGTACTTCGGCACCCAGATCCTCACAGAAGCAGGCCTGGAACAACGTAGCGCACTGATAGCCAATGTCGTAAACGGCATTATCTCGATTGGCGCAACGTTCGTGGGTATTGCTCTGCTGGACCGCGTGGGGCGTCGCCCAATGATGTTGCTCGGCTTCACCGGCACCACATTGTCTTTGCTGTTGATTGGCCTGGTTTCAGTTTTTGTCGACCCCTCCGTCACCCGCGCCATGCTCATTCTCGGCGCCATGGCGATGTTCTTGGCCTCCATGCAAGGGCTGATCGGGCCTGCTTTCTGGGTACTTTTGGCAGAAATTTTCCCAATGCGCATCCGTGGCGGATGCATGGGCATGGCGATCGCAGCCTTCTGGTTGACCAACGTGATGATCGGCATGTTCTTTCCATCCTTGGTTGCAACGATCGGGATCGGCCAAACCTTCTTTGTGTTCGTGGGAGCAGGACTTCTGTCCCTGACCTTCGTTGCAGTGTGGGTACCGGAGACACGAGGCAGCACGCTCGAAGAGATTGAACAGCGGTTGTATGGTTAGACGAGGATGAAGTCTCTACGCTGACTTCCGTTCTTCCGCTTCCTATTTCGTCGCCTTTTTTGGGAAGCGGCTCTTCTCTGCTGAAGCGGCTCGTCGCACTGGCGGTGAACCGGCGTTAGCCCTACATTATTGCCAATCACACCTGTGCGGAATATCCATGACGCCCCTCCAGGATAAAGGCACCACGTCAATTGCCTTGGTGCATGAAGCATTGTATAGCGCCAGGCGAAGGCAACTGGACCTGACAGCTGCGTTAGCCAATGCAGACTTCGACCCTCAACTGCTCAACGCCCCAAAAGCCAGGGTCTCAGCGACCTCCTTTGCCCGACTGTGGGTGGAGATAGCCAACCTGCTGGACGATGAATTTTTTGGCATCGACAGTCATCCCATGCGTCGCGGCAGCTTCAAACTGATGTGCCATGCGCTCTTGGACTGCCCGGAAAAATGGCCCGAACGTGATGACCTGGCGGTGGAACTTCACATGTCCAACTCCACGCTGCAACGCCGCTTGCAGGCAGAGGGCACGCATTATCAAAGCCTCAGGGACGACCTTCGCCGCGACATGGCGATTGACCTGCTGTCGCGTGGCGATATGACGGTAACGCAAGTCGCCGCCGCCACCGGCTTCCAGGAAACCAGCGCGTTTCATCGGGCTTTCAAGAAATGGACTGGCGTCAGCCCTGGCGCCTATCGACGCGGCCACCTGGAAGAATAACCTCCCCCCTGTTACGCCCCGCCCAACTTCGTGCACTGCGTTGCACCACAACGCAACTCAACCGACTTCGAACGGCTCACGGCCTTTGGGTACAAGCCTGTAAAAGCCGATCATTTCACCTATCTGGCGGTTGACTACACGTCAGGCTGCCCGCTTGCGACTCGGAGGAGAGGACGGTAAGGAATGGGAGCGAGTGACCAATATCACCTACACCGTCCAGAGTGGGCCGTTCAAAAATGTGTCAGCGCAGTGGCGCAACTCGACCAATCGGTCGACGTACGCCGATAGCGCCAACGAAAACCGCCTGATTTTCCGGTACTCATTTAAATTTTGATGGAATGGTCGGCTGCGCCAACAGCCGTCCAGCCGCACCCACCAACGTCATAGGAAGGCACCGTCCGCTGCCGGTCGTGACGAGCTTATTTCGCGCCAACTCGCCTACCCAAAGGGCAGCGCTCAGGCCGTAAACGATTTCGGCGACAGTACACTGGTTTTTCGCCTAACCAGAAACACTGAGCAAAGAGTCATACTCCTCAGAACACAGAAAAAGCGACTAATAGCATTTTCTTTACAATTTGCGGATCCTCACCACGAGATATCTGCGACGCAGCATTACTTAACTGTGCATCGATATAGGCAGATGCAAACTCTGATGAAATGTCTGCAGAAAACTCACCTTTGGCCTTTGAACGCTCCACCCATTTCCTGTAGGCAGCCAAAGCTTGCTCCTGTATGAAGTCAATTTGTGCTCGTGTTGCTTCACCCAAGTGCATGCGTGATTCGCGCATCTTTATCAAAAGACATCCCTTTGGAACTTCTTGACTATCACTCACTGAGGTGGCAAATGACACTAGGTTATCAAGCGCCTCTCGAAACGGCATTTCTGTGTTTAACATCTGCAGCACAGAATCTAGCACCTGTTCCTGATATTTAAGAATAACCGCTTTCATCAAGCCATCTTCATTCCAAAATTCACGATAAAGACCTGGCTTCGATATATCACATCTTCTGCAAATCTCATTAAGGGACAAACCACGTACACCCTCTTTCCAATAGGCTTCCATTGCCACATCCAAAACGTGATCGCGGTCTAGGGTCTTAGGTCGTCCCCTTAAAGGTTTTGTTGGATCTAAAATCATTTCGTACCACCCAGTATTTTAACTTGACACATGATGCCACCCCACATTATCGTACCACACGGTACTTAATTTACAGCCAGGCAGGAAAGAAAAATGAGCGAAGCACAAAAAAACGTAATCATCACCGGTAGCAGCAGCGGATTTGGCCTAAAAGCAGTGAAAGACTTTGCCGACAAGGGCTACCGAGTGTTCGCTACCATGCGTGGCACAGAAGGCAAGAACGCCGCAGTCAAGGCCGAGCTGGAAGCGTATAGCAACCTCATCCATGTTGTAGATATGGATGTCACCAGCGACGAATCCGTCAAAACAGCCGTTGCCGGTTTGCTGGCTAAAGCGGGCAAGATTGATATTTTGATTAACAATGCAGGCGTAATGTACCTTGGTATTACGGAGGCATTTAGTATTGCCCAAGCCAGGGAACAGATGGAAACCAACTACTATGGCGCTATGCGTATTATACAGGCTGTCTTGCCCGCGATGCGGGAAGCCAAGTCCGGCCTGATCATTAACACCTCATCAATGGTCGGCCAGATCTCAGCGCCGTATTTCTCTACATACGCCGCCACCAAGCACGCTCTGGAAGGCTACGTCCAAGGCTTACGTTACGAAGTGGCTCCCTTCGGTATTGATGTTGCCATCGTACAACCAGGCCCGTTCCCTACAGGTCTGAGTGCAGGCGGGCAAGAGCCTTCCCGTCTTGACGTGCTTGACAGTTATGGTGAATTGGCAAAGATACCTGGCGCTATGTTCGCTGAGTTCGCGAAATTCATGCAGTCTGACCAAGCACCCGATCCACAGCTGGTCGTAGATACTTATTTAGCGCTAGCAGATATGCCTGCTGGCAAACGCCCTACGCGCACAGCTGTCGGCATGGTTTGGGGTGTTGATGAAATTAACGCTGCCAAGCAGCCCATTCAAGACCGTGTTTTAAAAGAAATGCAACTTGAAAATATTTTAGGCGGTGCTGACGCTTAACTCCTGTATCAGGGCAAACTATTTCTTGCCCTGTTTCCGCCATATCAAAATCGCATTCTTCCTTGGGAGACGTCCAGTAGCAATGCTTCAGCTTCGACTAACGCAGCGCAATTGAAAGAGCGAAGATGGCCACTACACGGACTGCACAACACTTCGAAGCGAGCGACTTTAGACACTAGCCAAGCCCCCTCTTTGGGCAAGGAACACATAATGAAGATTACAATCCTCTATAGCGGACTACTTGCAATTTTGTTCGTTGTGCTAAGTGTCCGAGTAATTATTGGAAGAGTAGGTCCCGGCAGTCCCAGTTTTGGTGACGGTGGCAACCCCGTCATGTTTCGGCGCATCAGAGGACACGGCAATTTCGCTGAGTACGTTCCACTGGCACTCTTGCTGATTGGACTTCTAGAATTAAGCGGCTCACCGCAATGGCAACTGCACGCACTTGGTTCAATACTGCTTGTTGGTCGCATTCTGCATGGCTATGCACTTTCGTTTACAACCAATAATATTTTTGGTCGTAACGCCGGCATTATTGCAACTCTTTTAGTCCTGTCCTCCTCGGCTGTGCTTTGTATTTGCAGGTATTTTGGTGGGGTCTAATTAGGCGTGCAATGCGGTCAGCATGCAGTTCACATGTCGGACTTGCGGCTGCACTTCCAAGTTAGCAGCGATCATTTTGATGCCTCTGCTGTGTGCCTCCTCTGATCGCGGCCAGGAGCGCGCAGGTCATTTCGCTTTTGCTGCAGAGCTCTCAGCGCTGGGGTGGTTCGCCAGCCCCTAAGTGGCTACCCTGGATTGCAACTGGTCGGTTTGATTGCAGCGACAGCAGGCGGTTTTTCAGCGATGCCCTTACTGTGGACTCATCGAGCTGCTCAGGGAGAAAGTGGCCGCAGGCAACACCGGTCTGCGCAGCGGGCAAGGGTTCTATCGCTGGGATGAAGAGCGCCGCGAACGGCAGCTGAACCGGCACGGACACCAGCTACGGCTGCTCTCAAACCCTGAACCTATCAGCAGGAACATCGCTGCAAAACAAGTCCCGGCCTACCGGTTGCATGTTACTCGCAGCACCAATGGCCTATGGCCGAATTCGTGAGAAATTACCTGGGCATTTCCTACTCCACTACTACTCGCACTCTTGCCAGATTTCCGACCCGCGTAAACTCCGCCGTGGCGTCACCCTCACGCTGGACGGTAGCGCGGAGCACGGGATAGTAGGTGCCAGGTTCCGAGTAGGTGAGTGTTTTATGTATAGCGAGCGTTTCTGACGGCTGATGAGGAAGCGGAGCGTCTAGAAAATCATCGTTCCCCGTCTGGCTCCATTCCGTTTTCACAATTTTGCCGGCAGATGGCGGGACGGTAATGTCACCCAGCAGCGTGACGGGCTCCCCGACTTTGGCAATGATTCTCTCACCGCTCCTGGACGTGAGTTTCACAACAGGCTGGATGCCTTGCCTTGCTGATGCGTCTGCAGGTAATGAGACCTGGCCATTATTGAGCCCATACTGAGTGGAGCGAGGCGGCGCTGTACCATTTTCCACCCAGGCACTTACGTCCCTGACGGCCTGTTCGAGGATGCCGTTGTAATCTACAAGTCTCACAAACTGATTGTCAGCCGCGCCCGAGGCAACAACGCTGCCATCCAAATGGTCTGCATTATCGTTTAACCAGATCCGCACCTTCGCGTCGTACTGATTACCCTCTCCCGCCTTCAATCGCTGGCCATACCAGTTGGCATCCCAAGGGTAGGCATCGACATCAAGTGCATTGGCTATGATTATCATCTTGCTGTTTATCTTGCCGGTGAAGCTACCGCCTCCGCTGACACCTGCGCTGATTATTGAACCTACCTCTTGGGGGCGTTGCGGGTAGCGCGGAGAACCGTCTGCATTGCGAAATTGATCCCACACAGCAAATCCACCAGAAACCGGTACCTGATGCCGATGGTAGGAGGTCAACGCAATTGCCCAGCGATTGTCGACACGAATCTTGGTTCCAGTTCTCAGAGTGTTGAGCATGTCGACTTGATTTTGCGCGGACAGCGTAATGACTCCGCGTTCGGCATCCAAAGACCCAAGCAATTTTCGATTGCCCCCTTCTGCCCCTTCGAGAGTGAAGTCCAACCAAGAGCTGTTTTTGAGGTGCGACAACCCGGACACGTGCAAGCTTAATGGCTTACCAGCCGAGTCACGATCTATCCTTTGAACCGACACTACGCGCTCAATTTTCGCCCTTCGTACAAGAGTGCCCAGAGTGGATTGCGCGGTACCGAGGTAGCCAGGTTTACTCCAGAAGTCATCTGCATAACCGGGATCAATGCCTTTGACCGAACTGGCAAACCCCAGTAAACCTTGCGGGTCGTTGAGACCCAGGATGTAGGCGTAATTATCCCAACCGCGCAGGGGCACGCCCATTGCCGTGACCTCCGCAAGAACCGAGGCCTGCGTGGCGTCAAGTGCTGCAAAAGGATCGCCGCTACCTCCCGGTCGCATAGCGTCGGCAATGTGTGACGCTTTATCTTCGAGTACAAGACGTGCGAAAGCACGAACAAAAAAATTGGTAGGAATGGATGTTGGAACGCCAATGACGAATGGAACGGCACCCTCCCATACCCCCGACGAGTTCTCAGCCGCTGCAATGGTCAGATAAGACCCGCCGCTGCCACCATAGATGTAGCCGTGGATCTGAGAAGCGGGCAGTCCATAGTATTCCCCAGCGACCATCTTCGAGAACTTTGCAGCCGCCGCGTTGGCTCGATAGCCAGAGGGCGAAACAGTATCCACGGTATACGCACCGCTGTCGGCACCAAATTTGATTACCCGGTCCGGAACGCTACCGTCACCCAAGGGATAAACCTTGTGGAAGAAACGCCCTTTCCATTGGGCTTTCGGCGGGAAGAAAAAGCTGAACTTTACATCGGTGCCTTCGAAGTGCCCGGAAACGCGATGCGTCAGAACAGGGCTTTTCAAATCTTCTCGGCTATCTATTACCGGGCGGTCGAACTCCGGATCGACGCAGTCTTGAGTAATGAACATTATCCCGCCCGGTGGTGTTTCACACGGCGGGGATTGAGACGCGGCGGAAGCTAATGTCGACAACCCACCAAGCGACACTGCAAGTACCAAGCATCTGGAAGCGACGAACTTCTTATTGAAACCGTCACCGCGATGGAAATCTGTGCCAGGTGGAGCAGCCACTAGAGTCAGTTTTTTAGCGTTGTTCATAATGGCTGTGAATTCCTTGAGGAGCTTCAATGACGGCAGACCGACACTGCTGGGTAAGTTTTTGAGTCGTTTGAGGATGAGACCGCTCCGGCTGGGTCTCTCATTTTCCAGCTTGAGAAGCGTGACGTGCTCTACCAGGCGCTCACCTGCGCCTGGACAGAGCCTTAGCTGGAGATGTCTACGATGCCGGGGGCAGTCCACCCAACAACGACGATTCACATGGCGTAGAGAAGAAACGCCAAGCCTTCGCTGATTGCACTGCAGGCTTCGCTGTTGGCCTGACAAGGGAGAGGTTTGCCGGTAACGAATGGAACGGCAATGGAGGAAAAAGAACTGATGCGGATATTGCCGGCGTGATAAATCGCTGCGTGGGCGCCGTCATGCGACAGAGCCTCAAGGCTGATTTGGAAGATTCGGGCGCCAGACATAGTCGTACCATAACAATAGGATTGAACATATCCGGCGGTCCGGTGACAGCAAGGTAGCATGATGATTAATACGACCAAGGAATATATTCTATTATTCTTATTCCTAAAATGAATAATAGACCCAGGCGCTGCATCACGCCCACCCCTCCAGTCGCAACGTGGACCGAATCAGCCGTTGCTCTTCGCTTTCAATTTCCCTGAGGTTTTCGCAGATGCTCTGGATGTGCGCGATGGCCGCCTTGCGCGCCTGCTCCGGCAGGCGCCCGGTCACGGCGTTATACAGCCGTGCGTGTTGGCGATCGATCTGGCGCTTCTGCGGTTCACGGTGATAGAGGTTGTTGACCGAAGCGAAGACGGTGTTGAGCAGCAAGTCCGTCAGCGAGCGCAAGGTCTGCACCAGCACCGGGTTGTGCGACGCCTCGCAGATCGCCAGGTGGAACGCATGATCAAGCCGAGCATGTTCGCTCGCCTCCAGCAAATGGCCGTGGGCATCGAGCAATGCCTCATAAGCGCGGGTGATCAGGACAAAATCGGCGTCGGTGCCACGCAGGGCCGCTAAGCGGGCGGATTCGCCCTCGAGCAGGCTACGCACCTCGAACAGGTCGTAGAGCGTCCGCGGCTGCGAGCTGAACAGGTGCAGCAGCGGTGACGCCACGCCCGGCCCCGACAGGTCGGCCACGAATGAGCCCTTGCCTTGCTGGGTGTTGATAATCCCGCGAGCGCGCAACACCTTGAGTCCCTCGCGAAGGGCGGTACGCGAGACGCCGAGTTTTTCCGTCAACCGCCGCTCCGAGGGCAACAGTTGCCCGGTCTTGAGCACACCGTCGACGATCAGGCGCTCGATCCGCTCACAGACCACGTCGGCAACTTGCTGGGTACGGCCCGTTTCTGTGCTGTCCATGCGATCTCCAACTGGTATGACCAGCTTCAGCGTCCGACTCGCCAGTGCTCAAACACCTGGCTAATCAACTGTTTTTGATGGTCTTTTTTAACCGAATAAAGAAACAACGATTAAACAACTGGTTCGACCAGACCAACAACCCATAGACAGTAAAACGCCCCAGGCGAATGATGCAAGCCAGCTGCATCGGAACAGACCTCGAATAAAAACAACTGAGGGTCGCCTACCGACTATGAACATTCTCTACGATGAACGCGTCGACGGCGTCCTGCCTGACGTCGACAAACAGGCGCTGCTGCACGCCCTGCAGACTCGGTTGCCTGATCTGGAAATCCTGCACCAGCGCGAAGCGCTCAAGCCATACGAATGCGACGGCCTCTCCGCTTATCGCACCACGCCCATGCTGGTGGTGCTGCCGCGCCACATCGATCAGGTGCAGGGCGTGCTTCGAGTCTGCCATGAGCGGCGTGTACCGGTTGTGGCTCGTGGTGCGGGCACTGGTTTGTCCGGCGGTGCGCTGCCGCTGGAAAAAGGCGTGTTGCTGGTGATGGCGCGCTTCAACAACATTCTGCACATCGACCCCGCCGCCCGCACCGCCCGGGTTCAGCCGGGGGTACGCAACCTGGCGATTTCCCAGGCGGCTGCGCCATTTGGCTTGTATTACGCGCCGGACCCTTCCTCGCAGATCGCCTGTTCCATCGGCGGTAATGTGGCGGAAAACGCCGGTGGCGTGCATTGCCTGAAGTATGGGCTGACCTTGCACAACCTGCTCAACGTCGACGTGCTAACCGTCGACGGCGAACACGTGAGCCTGGGGTCCCAGGCCCTCGACTCTCCGGGTTTCGATCTGCTCGCGTTGTTCACCGGCTCCGAAGGCATGCTCGGGGTGATCACCGAGGTCACGGTCAAGCTGCTGCCCAAACCACAAACGGCCAAAGTGCTGCTGGCAGCCTTCGACTGCGTCGAAAAGGCTGGCCGTGCGGTGGGGGACATCATTGCCGCCGGCATCATCCCAGGCGGCCTGGAAATGATGGACAACCTGGCCATTCGCGCCGCCGAAGACTTCATTCACGCCGGCTACCCGGTGGACGCCGAAGCGATTCTGTTGTGTGAACTCGATGGCGTAGAAGCCGACGTCCACGACGACTGCGACCGCGTGCGCCAGGTGCTGGAACAGGCCGGCGCCACCGAAGTGCGCCAGGCTCGCGATGAGGCCGAACGCGTGCGTTTCTGGGCCGGGCGCAAGAATGCGTTTCCGGCGGTGGGCCGCCTCTCACCGGATTATTACTGTATGGACGGGACGATCCCGCGCCGCGAACTGCCTGGCGTGCTGCACGCTATCGCGGCGTTATCGACCGAGTACGACCTGCGGGTAGCGAATGTTTTCCACGCCGGCGACGGCAACATGCACCCGCTGATCCTGTTCGATGCCAATCAACCGGGCGAACTCGATCGCGCCGAAGCCCTGGGCGGCAAGATCCTCGAATTGTGCGTGAAGGTCGGCGGCAGCATTACCGGTGAACATGGTGTGGGCCGCGAAAAGATCAATCAGATGTGCGCCCAGTTCAATAGCGATGAGCTGAACGTGTTCCACGCCGTCAAAGCCGCATTCGACCCAGGCGGATTGCTCAACCCTGGCAAGAACATCCCGACGTTGCATCGATGCGCCGAGTTTGGCGCCATGCACGTTCATCTGGGTCAGATGCCCTTCCCCGACCTGGAGCGTTTCTGATGCACAGCGAACACGCTATCGACGCCAGCGCAGTGCTGCTGGAGCAGGTCAACCAGGCGCTGAACAACGCCACGCCGCTGCGTATCCAGGGCTCCAACAGCAAGGCATTCCTTGGACGCGCAGTCACAGGTGAAGTCCTCGACACGCGCGCCCACCGTGGCATCGTCAGCTACGACCCGACTGAACTGGTGATCACCGCCCGTTGCGGCACGCCCTTGGCAGAGTTGGCAGAAGTGCTGGACGCCTCGCAACAGATGCTGCCTTGCGAACCGCCCTCCTTCGGTGAACACGCCACCGTGGGCGGCATGATTGCCAGCGGACTCTCGGGGCCACGGCGCCCGTGGTCAGGATCGGTCCGCGACTTCATCCTCGGAACACGGCTGATCACCGGACAGGGCAAGCATTTGCGCTTCGGCGGCGAGGTCATGAAGAACGTCGCCGGCTACGATCTGTCGCGCTTGATGGCCGGCAGTTACGGCGCGCTTGGGGTGGTGACCGAAGTGTCCCTCAAGGTCCTGCCCAAACCACGGCAAACCTTGAGCATAAGCCTGGAGCTGGACACCGACCGTGCCTTGCTGCGCCTGGCGGAATGGGGGCAACAACCGCTGCCGATCAGCGCCGCGTGTCACGATGGCCAGCGCCTGCACCTGCGACTCGAAGGGGGTGAAGGCTCGGTGGCGGCGGCCCATGACCGCCTGGGCGGTGAGTGTCTGGACGCTGCCTACTGGCATGACCTGAACGAACACCGGTTGAGTTTCTTCGATGAGGACCTGCCCCTTTGGCGCCTGTCCTTGCCGCACAACACGCCCCGATTGTCGCTGCCAGGGACGCAACTGATCGATTGGGGGGGCGCCCAGCGCTGGCTCAAATCCGACGCCGACGCGAGTGTCATTCGCACGGTGGTCGATAAACTCGGCGGGCATGCGACCTGCTACCACCCGGGCCTGATCGACAGTCCCTTCCAACCGCTGCCCGACACCTTGATGCGCTACCACCGGAATCTGAAGCAGCAACTCGATCCACGGGGCATCTTCAACCCCGGTCGCCTGTACGCGGAGCTTTGAACCATGCAGACCACCTTGAGCGAAGACGCCCGCCGACTGCCTCGCGCTGAAGAAGCCGAAAGCATCCTGCGCAGTTGCGTGCACTGCGGTTTTTGCAATGCCACCTGCCCGACCTATCAACTGCTGGGCGATGAACTGGATGGCCCGAGGGGACGCATCTACCTGATCAAGCAGGTGCTCGAAGGCAATGAAGTCACGCGCAAGACCCAGGAGCACCTGGACCGTTGCCTGTCCTGCCGTAACTGCGAAAGCACCTGCCCCTCCGGCGTCGACTATCACAATTTGCTCGACATCGGCCGGGCGGTGGTCGACGCGGCAGTGCAACGCCCGCTCAGTCAACGCTTGCTGCGCGAAGGGTTACGCAGCGTCGTTCCCAATCCCGCGCTATTCAACGTGCTGATCGGCAGTGGCCAGCTATTTCGGGCGTTGTTGCCCAACACCTTGCAGGCCAAGTTGCCTCGCCGCGCCTACCCGGTCAAACCGCGCCCGACCCCACACCACGCCCGCCAGGTATTGATGCTTGAGGGCTGCGTGCAGCCGAGTCTGTCCCCCAATACCAACGCCGCCACGGCGCGGGTGCTGGATCGACTGGGGATCAGCGTCATATCGACCCATGAGGCAGGCTGCTGCGGTGCCGTGGACTATCACCTCGACGCTCAGGCGGCCGGCCTTGAGCGTGCGCGGCGCAACATCGATGCATGGTGGCCGAGCATTGAAAGCGGTGCCGAGGCCATTGTGCAAACCGCCAGCGGCTGCGGTGCCTTTATCAAGGATTATGGCCACCTGCTCAGCACCGACCCGGCGTATGCCGACAAGGCGAAAAGGGTCAGTGCCCTGGCCAGGGACTTGGTTGAAGTGCTGCGCGGCGAGCCGCTGGATAAGCTTGGCATACACAGCGACCAGCGCCTGGCGTTCCACTGCCCCTGCACGTTGCAGCACGCGCAAAAACTCGGCGGTGCCGTTGAAGCCATGCTGACAAGCCTGGGATTCAACCTGACCGCTGTTCCCGACAGCCACCTGTGCTGCGGCTCGGCGGGCACCTACTCGCTGACCCAGCCCGAATTGTCGCGACAACTGCGCGATAACAAGCTCACTGCGTTGGAAAGCGGCCACCCCGACGTCATCGCCACCGCCAATATTGGCTGCCAGTCCCACCTCGACGGAGCGGGGCGCACCCCGGTCAGGCACTGGATCGAACTGGTCGAGGCCGCGTTGCCCTCACCCAGTACTGGAGAATCCCCATGAAAACCAAAGCCGTACTGAGCCAGACCGAAGTCAGCCAAATCCTTGCGGCTGCACGCACCGAAGCCCACAGCAATCAATGGGCCGTGACCATCGTCATTGTCGATGACGGCGGCCATCCCCTGGCCCTTGAACGCCTCGACGGCTGCGCGCCGGTCAGTGCCTACATCGCCACCGAAAAGGCCCGCACCTCGGCACTGGGTCGGCGTGAGTCCAAAGGGTATGAAGAGATTGTCAATGGCGGACGCTATGCCTTTTTGTCAGCGCCCTTGTTGACCTCCCTCGAAGGCGGTGTGCCGATCATCGTCGACGGCCAGGTAATCGGCGCCGTCGGTGTGTCCGGGGTCAAGTCTGGCCAGGATGCACAGGTGGCCAAAGCCGGGGCGCAATGCCTGAGCTGAACCGGCCCCTTGTGGCGAGCGGGCTTACCCCGCGTTGGGGTTCAGACGGATCGCCGACCTTGATGTAGTTGTCGATGCGGCTGCGGATCTGCAACGTCGCGCCGGCCAATTGCGACAGGTCGATTTCGATACTGTCGGTTTCGCCGTTGGTGTCGGTGCGAAAGGCCAGGGTCGTGGCGTCCTTGCGCCATACGGTTTGCTCCGGGTGATCGAGGCCCAAGGCGCGAAAACCGTTGATGACCGCTCCCGTCACGCGCCTTTCTCCGGTCCAGTAGGCGCCGCGATAGCGGTCCTTGATGCGTGCGCCGCCCAGGCGCAACCGGACGGCCCGAGGATCGCGACGAATTCACCCGGCCTGGCCGTCATCCGTGCCGACCTGGCCATTCGTGCGCAAACGGCCGATACCAGCCTGGCCAGCATCCCGCACGTCAAACGCGGCACCGCGCTGCTGGTGATGGAGCGCAGCTCTTACTTTGCCGACGGGCGCTGCTGCGACCGCACCACCTTCTTTATCCGCCCGGAACGCTATGCGTTTGTACTCAGCGGCGTGTTCAAATCCGGCCCTGCCAAATAGAGGTCCGCACACGTCGCTTGAAGGGATCGGAAGATACGCGGCGGTGGGTTTCCTAACGATAACCCCGCGCCTGAACGTCGAACAGCTCGGCATAACGTCCACCCGCAGCCATCAGCTGGCTATGGCTGCCCTCCTCCAGAATCTGCCCGCGTTCCAACACAATAATGTGATCCGCACTGCGCACACTGGAAAAACGGTGGGAAATCAACAGGGTCATGCGGCCCTTGGCATGCTCGCGAAAGTGCTCGAACACCGCCGCCTCAGCCCCGGCATCCAGCGCGGCGGTGGGTTCATCGAGGATCAGCAGATCGGCATCCTGACGCATGTACGCCCGCGACAAGGCGACTTTCTGCCACTGCCCACCGGACAGTTCCTGACCTCCGAACCAGCGTCCCAGCTGGGTTGAATAGGTATGGCTCAGGCGCTCGATAAAATCGGCCGCCACGCCTTGAGTGGCAGCGCTGCGCCAGCGTACCTGGTCGTCCAGGGCGTCGACGTCACCCACCCCCAGGTTTTCGCCGACGGTCATCTGGTAGCGGATGTAGTCCTGGAAAATAACGCCGATACGCTGGCGCAGGGTGTGTTCGTCCCACTCCTGCAGGTCGCTGCCATCCAGCAGTATGCGGCCTTCATCCGGGGCATACAGACGGGTCAGCAGTTTGATCAGGCTGGTTTTGCCGGAGCCATTTTCACCCACCAGCGCCAGGCTTTTCCCCGGTGCCAGGTGCAGGTTGATATTGCGCAGCGCGGCAGATTCAGCACCCGGGTAGGTGAAACCCACCTGTTCGCAGCGCAGGCCATCGCCAGGGCGCGCCCCTTGGGTGAGTCGGCCGCGCGGCGTGATCACGGGGGTTTCAAGGTATTCATACAGGTCCGAGAGAAACAGGCTGTCGTCGTACAGCCCGGCAATGGCGCTGAGGCTGGCGGTGATTGCGGCTTGCCCCTGCTTGAACAGCACGATGTACATGGTCATCTGGCCCAGGCTCGTCTGGCCACGCACGGTGTCGAGTACCACCCAGGCGTAGGCCAGGTAAAACGCTGCGGTGCCCAGCAGGCCCAATGCGAAGCCCCAGGCGTCACGGCGCAGCGTCAGTTGGCGGTCCTCCGTATACAAACGCTGGGCGTTGTCGCGATAGCGCTGGAGGAACAGCGGTGCCAGGCCAAACAGCTTGACCTCCTTGGCATGGGACTCGTGGGAGAGCAAGGATTCCAGGTAGTTCTGCTGACGCGTCTCCGGTGCACGCCGGTGGAACAAGCGGAACGCATTGCCGGAAAAATGCGTCTCGGCGAAGAACACCGGCAACGCGCCGACCACTAGAATCAACAGGGCCCACGGCGAAAAGTGCACCAACAGGACAGCAAAGCTGACCAGCGAAATGAGGTTCTGCACCAACCCCAGTCCTTTCGTCACCAGGCTCAGCGGGCGCGTCGAAGCACCCTGGCGCACACGCACCAACTTGTCGTAGAACTCAGCGTCTTCAAATTGCAGCAGCGAAAGGGTCTGGGCTTTCTCCAAGACCATCAAGTTGACCTTCACGCCCAGCTTCACCCGCAGCAGCGACTGCTGCATCGACAGCGCCCGTTGCGCCGCCGCCAACAACGCCAGCACACCGGCCTCGGCCAGCACGTAGCGCATCACCAGCCACACGGGTGCCTGGCTGCCGGCCGCATGAACCTGCATGGCGTGGACCACGCCATCAACAATGCGCTGTCCAATCCAGGCGGCCAGTGCGGGCAGCAGTCCGGCGACAATCGTCGCCAGCAACAGCCCCGTGAACAGTGGCCGTGAGGTTTCCCACACCAGTCCCAGTGCCCTGCGCGCCTGGATCGAAAACGCGCTCAATCGATTGAACAGCACCATGAATGGCACGGACTCCTAGAGGGTTGTGAAAGCGGGCCGGACTGCCGAGAGCCATGGATACGGGCGGGCTCTGCGCCACTCGCTCCCGGATCCAGGCGCGCCCCCCCGGATTATGACAGGCCGTGACACCAGAACCATGAGTATTCATGGATGTTCTTCCCAGGCGCATTGCCGCCAGTGGTTGGCGTGACGTCTTTTGACTCGATGGCGGTTGGGCGCCCGACCTTACGTCACGTCCTGACGCCCCGCGCGGCCCAGCGACCAGCCAAAATTCATGCCCGCCGCCGCCAGCAGGATCGCGCCTGCGCCCATCACTTGCAGGGTGCTGAGGGGATGGGCGAAGGCTACCCAGTCGACCAGGATAGCGACAATCGGATAGATGAACGACAGTGCCCCGACCAGTGCCGTGGGGATTTTCTGGATGGCGCTGTACAGCAGGGTCGACATCAGCCCGGTATGGACCACCCCGATAATGATCAGGTAAGTCCAGGCGCCCTTGAGCGTTTCGCCCCCAGTGAAGTCCACGAACGGTGCCAGCACCAGCACGCCGACCACCATCTGGATCAGCACGATCAGGTGCGCGGGAAAATCCTTGAGACGCTTGGTGATAGCCGCCGCCACGGCATAGCAAAAGGCCGAAGCCAGCGCCAGGCAGACGCCCAGCAGGTAGTCGGCGCCGGTGGCCTGCCCACGGCACTTGGCGGACACGATCAGCATCAGCCCGGCGAAGGCCAACAGCAGCCAGCCGACCTTGGCGACACTGAGGCGTTCGGCAAAAAACAGCGCACCCAGGCCGACCAGCATGAACGGCTGAACGTGGTAGACCACCGTGGCAATGGCGATAGAGGCATGTGTGTAGGCACCGAACAGCAGCACCCAGTTGAGGATCAGCGCCACCCCGCCCAGGCACACCAGAATGAATGGCCGGGCAGCGATCCGCGCGCTGCGCAGCCCCCCAGGCACCAGGTACGCGACCGGCATCGCCATGGCGCCGAACAGGCAACGCCAGAACACCACCGCCTCCGGGCTCTGCCCCGACATGACGACGAACCAGCCGACTGTGCCGGAGATGGCCATGGCCAAGGTCATTTCGAGCGTCCCACGGGTTTTCGACTTCATCACTTATGGCTTCCTTGCTATCGACATCACCCTGGCCCAAGCCACCGTTCGCGGGGAAATAGGCTGGCAAATACAACTTTATAATGAACTAATGGCCGATATACTGAACATACCCCCCAAGAGCGTCAACCTATTCAAGGATGGTTTATAAAACAAATGACCGATATAACGAACAACCTGCCGGGAAATAATCCGAGTCGAATCGATCTGCTGGCGCTGTCAATCAAGCGCGAGCGCCTGGCCGCCGGGCTTTCCTTGACCGAGCTGGCGAAGCGCGCCGGGGTAGCGAAGTCGACCTTGTCTCAATTGGAGTCGGGCATCGGTAACCCCAGCATCGAAACCTTGTGGTCGCTGGCGATGGCCATGGGCTTGCAAGTCACCCGGTTCTTCGAACAGCCCCGGCAGGCCCTGCGGGTGATTCGCGCTAACGAGGGCATGACCGCCTATGCCGAGACGGCCCATTACGCAGCGACACTGCTTGCCGATTGCCCGGCCGGCGTACAGCGCGATATCTACCGACTCAAGGTGCAGCCCGGCGAAGTTCGTCTGTCTCAGCCTCACCCGCAGGGCACCGTAGAGCATGTGGTGCTGTGCAGTGGCAGTGCACGTATCGGCCCGGCGAGTGGCCCGGTATTGCTCAACGCCGGCGACTACATCAGCTACTTGGCGAATGTGCCTCATGTGTTCGAGGCACTTGAGGCGGACACCACGGCGGTGATGGTGATCGAGCATTCCTGACGCCTGTCAAATCCGTAGCTGCCGAGCCCCGGCGAGGCTGCGTCGGTCGCGACTCGGGCTTGAATCGGCAGGGGGATCGCTAGCAACTTAACCCTTTCATCTCGTCAATTTTATCGAGCAGGACGCCAATAACCCCCGCCTTTTTTTGGGGCCCCGTCAGTTGCGCGTCAAGAGCGTGTGAGGCGCAACACCAAACGCCTTGCGAAACGCGTGGCTGAAGTGGGAGAAATCGGAAAAACCGAAGTCCAGTGCGGCTTGGGAAACGCTGCGCACCTGGCCGCACTCGATGGCCGCGCGACTGGCATTCAGCCGTTCTTTCCAGATCTCTGCGACCGGGCTTTTCTGATGACGGGCGAATGCACGGGTCACCGTTCGGGTGGACACGTGGTGGGCTTGGGCGATCAGCTCGATCGACAGTTCTCGCTCGCTCAAGTGGTGCTGGATATAGGTCATTATCCGCGCATAAAGATCCAGCTCCTGATGAGTCGTCTTCAGGTCCTGGAGTTCCAGGCTGATCACGAGCAGGTCGATTATCGTGTTGGAGTAACGATTGCAAATGCCTCCATCCTCCAGAAGCACGGGAGTGTTCGCCATCTGGCGCAGCATCTCGCGCAACGGCACCACGCCGGGGCGGCGGTCATCCAGCACCATTGCGGTGCATTCCGCCACACGCGGCAACCGCTCAGTCAGTAACTGCCGAGGGATGCGCATCAAGTGGTTTTCGCTCCCCCCCAGGCTGAATCGGAACGGTCGGGTTGCGTCATAAAGGAACAAATTACCGGCCCCCAGTGTGGCCTTGCGCCCCTCTTGCTCAATTTCGCCATACCCATTGAGGGTGAAGCCCAGCCACAGGTCTTCTGCGGGGCCACTGCGTAAATGCCGCTCGGAACGGACCCAATGATGCAGCGGGGACGACAGCCTGGAGACATCCAGCGCCCCCACACCGGAGACCTGGAGCGTTCCGTTGAAATCGCTCTGGGTCGAGGGTTTGCTGTCAGCCATAAGACAATGGCGACACACCACTTCTTTCCAGTAATCGAAGCGACGCGGTTGCGAAACGGCAAGGGTGGAATATTGATTGTTCTGAGCCATGGCACTCACCTTAATGCAACGACTTGAAGCAGCGACACGCTGCCGGTCGATCCTGGGAAGCAAAATTCAGACCACGCCCAGCCCCCTTTATCGCTCCTGAGCCCTGGCATCCGGCACCTGTCTTTTCCAACCAAACGGTTGTCCTGGCGAACAAAGCGAGGCGGTTCGCACATGCCTGACTATGACCTCACGGCCTGTCCAGCCCGCTACGCCTGAACCTGAAAAAAAACAAGGAGCCGCCCATGGAATCTGCGATCGACAAACACCTTAGATGCCCACGGACGTTGTCCCGCCGTGTGCCCGAGGACTACCAGCCGCCCTTCCCTATGTGGGTCGGCCGCGCCGACGAACACTTGAAGCAAGTGGTGATGGCCTACCTGGGCGTGCAGTTTCGCGGTGAGGCGCAGCGTGCGCGCGCCCTTAAGGCCATGCGCGACATCGTCGGCAGCTTCAGCCTGCCCGACGGCCCGCAGACCCATGATCTGACCCACCACACGGACAACAGTGGCTACGACAACCTGATGATCGTCGGCTACTGGAAGGACGCGGCGGCCTATTGCCGCTGGTTGCGATCACCGCCCGTCAATGACTGGTGGGCATCGCCGGATCGCCTGAACGACGGCCTGGGTTATTTTCGCGAAATCACCGCGCCGCGTGCCGAGCAATTCGAAACCCTCTACGCCTTCCAGAAGCAGTTGCCGGGGGTGGGCGCGATCATGGACACGACCAGCGGCGAGATCGAAGAGCACGGTTACTGGGGCTCGATGCGCGATCGTTTCCCGGCGTCCCAGACGAACTGGATGAGCCCCACGGGCGAACTGAAGGTGGTGCTGGGCGACCCGGCCAAAGGTGGCCGCGTCATCGTCATGGGCCATGACAACATCGCGCTGATACGCTCCGGCCAGGATTGGGCTGACGCCGAGGCTGACGAGCGTTCACTGTACCTCGACGAAATCCTGCCGACGTTGCAGGACGGCATGGATTTCCTGCGCGATAACGGGGCGCCCCTGGGCTGCTACAGCAATCGATTCGTACGCAACATCGACCTCGACGGCAACTTCCTCGACATGAGCTACAACATCGGCCACTGGCGTTCGGTCGAGAAACTGGAACGCTGGGCGGAATCCCATCCCACCCACCTGCGCATTTTCGTCACCTTCTTCCGCGTGGCGGCCGGCCTGGTGAAATTGCGGCTGTACCACGAAGTGTCGGTCTCGGACGCCAAGAGCCAGCTGTTCGAGTACATCAACTGCCACCCGCAGACCGGCATGTTGCGTGATGCAGGTGTCGCGCAAAGCTGACACCCGGCACCGCGCCCTTCGTCCCGATTATTTTTTGGCCCTCGTCTCTAGCGCATGAGGTCGGGGCCACTTTTTGGCAGGTATTTGACCATGAAGTCTCGTCGAGTCGCGCTGGGAATGGTGCCGTTCGTCAAAAGCCAAGCCCTTGAAGTGGCACCGGGCTGAGCTGTCCTGTTCAGCCAAACGAGTGTCCTGTTCAACCAAGCCGCCGTGGCAAAACAGGCCTAATTTGTTCTCCATTGCCACCCGGAATGATCCGACCCCGAAGGTGCAGGAAGTGTTTGAACAGCCTCACGTCTTCCCACCGACCACCGATGAATTCAAGGAAAATCATGGCCATTATTCGTCCCACGCTTGATCAACTGCAGGACCTCGCCACCCAGTTGCACATGCAACTGACGCCTGAACAGGCAGCGCAGTATCTGGACCTGATGCAACCGAGTTTCGACGCCTACGACCTGGTCGACGAACTGCCTGATTTCGTTCCGCCCATACGCTACGAACGCAGTTCGGGCTATCGGCCCTCGGACAAGGAAAACCCGCTGAACGCCTGGTACTGCCGGGCTGAAGTGAACGGTGCCCGTGAGGGCCTGCTGGTCGGCAAAACCGTCGCGTTGAAAGACAACATTTCCCTGGCGGGTGTGCCGATGATGAACGGCGCGGCGCCGCTGGCCGGTTTCGTACCGTCATTCGACGCCACCGTGGTCACGCGTCTGCTGGATGCCGGGGTGACGATCCTGGGCAAGGCCACCTGTGAGCATTACTGTTTGTCCGGCGGCAGCCACACTTCTGATCCGGCCCCCGTGCACAACCCCCATCGTCACGGTTACGCCGCCGGCGGTTCTTCCTCGGGCAGTGCGGCGTTGGTCGCAGCCGGAGAGGTGGACATGGCCGTTGGCGGTGATCAAGGCGGGTCCATCCGAATCCCGTCGTCCTTCTGCGGCACCTACGGCATGAAGCCGACCCACGGCCTGGTGCCCTACTCCGGGGTCATGGCGATTGAAGCCACGATCGATCATGTCGGCCCCATCACCGCCAACGTGCGCGACAACGCGCTGATGCTGCAAGCCATGGCCGGCGCGGATGGGCTTGACCCACGCCAGGCCTCGCCGCAGGTCGATGACTATCAGAGCTACCTGGCGAGGGGTGTGCGCGGGCTCAGGATCGGCGTATTGCAAGAGGGGTTTGCGCTTGCCAACCAGGATCCTCGCGTCGCCGAGAAAGTGCGTGACGCCATCGCCCGTCTCGAGGCGTTGGGCGCGCATGTCGAGCCGGTGTCCGTTCCCGAGCACAACCTGGCAGGGTCGTTGTGGCACCCCATCGGCTGCGAAGGGTTGACCATGCAGATGATGCATGGCAACGGCGCGGGCTTTAACTGGAAAGGCCTCTACGATGTCGGCCTGCTGGACAAACAGGCCGGCTGGCGCGAACAGGCCGACCAATTATCCGCGTCGCTCAAGCTGTGCATGTTCGTCGGTCAATACGGACTCACCCACTACAACGGGCGTTATTACGCCAAAGCGCAAAACCTCGCGCGCTTTGCCCGACAGGGCTATGACAAGGCACTCCAGACCTACGACCTGCTGGTGATGCCGACCACGCCGATCATCGCCCAACCCCACCCACCGGCCGATTGCTCGATCACTGAGTACGTGGCGCGCGCACTGGAAATGATCGGCAACACCGCGCCACAGGACATCACCGGGCATCCCGCCATGTCGATTCCGTGCGGGCGGGTAGACGGCCTGCCCGTCGGGCTGATGCTCGTCGCCAAACACTATGCCGAAGGCACCCTTTACCAGGCTGCGGCGGCGTTTGAAGCATCCGTGGACTGGCGCACGCTCTGAGCCGCCTACGGGCGTCGCCGGCGCCCGAAGAACGATAAGAAATCCAATGACTTTACCCCCGTGTTGACTGATAGGAATAACCCCATGAGTACAGCTACTTCAACCCCCGGCGAAAGAGCCTGGGCATTGTTTCAAGTCCTCAAGAGCAAGGAACTCATCCCGGAGGGCTATGTCGAGCAGCTCACGCAATTGATGGAGCACGGCTGGAGCCCCGAGAACGGCGCCCGTGTGGTGGCCAAGGCATGGGTCGATCCGCAGTTCCGGGCACTGTTGCTCAAGGACGGCACCGCTGCGTGCGCCCAGTTCGGCTACACCGGCCCCCAGGGCGAATACATCGTCGCCCTGGAGGATACGCCGACGGTGAAGAACGTCATTGTCTGCAGCCTGTGCTCCTGCACCAACTGGCCGGTCCTCGGCCTGCCACCGGAGTGGTACAAGGGTTTCGAGTTTCGCGCACGCCTGGTCCGGGAGGGGCGTACGGTACTGCGCGAACTGGGAACGGAGTTGCCGCGGGACATGGTGGTCAAGGTCTGGGATACCAGCGCCGAAAGCCGCTACCTGGTCGTGCCGGTCAGGCCTGAAGGCTCAGAACACATGAGCGAAGAGCAGCTTCGAACGCTGGTGACCAAAGACGTGCTGATTGGCGTCGCCCTGCCCCGCGTGGGCTGAAAACAACACCTCATCATCGTTCACTCCCGGAGTTTTGATTATGGATGGCTTTCACGATCTCGGCGGTTTCCAAGGCTTTGGAAAAGTCCCTCACACCATCAATAGCCTGAGCTACAAACAGGTGTTCAAGCAGGACTGGGAACATCTGGCCTACAGCTTGATGTTCATCGGTGCCGACCACTTGAAAAAGTTCAGCGTGGACGAAGTGCGTCACGCCGTCGAACGCCTGGACGTGCGCCAGCATGTCGGCACCCAGTACTACGAACGCTACGTCATCGCGACCGCCACCCTGCTGGTCGAAACCGGCGTGATCACCCAGGCTGAGCTTGATCAGGCCTTGGGCTCCCACTTCAAGCTGGCGAATCCCGCCCATGCCGAGGGCCGCGCGGCGATCACGGGGCGGCCGCCCTTCGAGGTGGGAGATCGGGTGGTCGTGCGAGACGAATATGTGGCCGGGCATATCCGCATGCCCGCCTACGTGCGCGGCAAGGAAGGCGTGGTCCTGCACCGGACGTCAGAGAAATGGCCCTTCCCCGACGCGATTGGCCATGGCGATGTAAGCGCCGCCCATCAACCCACCTACCACGTCGAGTTTGCCGTGAAAGACTTGTGGGGGGATGCGGCCGATGAGGGTTTTGTGGTGGTCGACCTGTTCGAAAGCTACCTGGACAAGGCCGCCGGCGCGGGCGCGGTGAACCCATGACAGACGGCGCCCAGGCAAGTCGACTGCCGGTGACGGTCCTTTCGGGCTTCCTCGGCGCCGGCAAAACCACCCTGCTCAACCATATCCTGCGCAATCGCGAAGGCCTGCGCGTGGCCGTCATCGTCAATGACATGAGCGAAGTCAATATCGATGCCGAAGAGGTGCAGCGCGATGTCGCGCTGCACCGGGGTCGCGATGAGCTGATCGAGATGAGCAACGGTTGCATCTGCTGCACCCTGCGCGCTGACTTGCTCGAGCAGATCAGTATGCTCGCACGCCAGCAGCGTTTCGATTACCTGCTGATTGAATCCACGGGGATCTCCGAGCCGATGCCGGTCGCGGAGACGTTCGCCTTCCTTGACGCTGAGGGCTTCAGCCTCAGCGAACTGGCGCGGTTGGATACCTTGGTAACGGTGGTCGATGGCAGTCGTTTCCAGGAACTGCTCGAATCACCGGACACCGTTGACCGCGACGACGCAACACCGGACGCGCCCAAGCGCCATCTGGCCGATCTGCTGATCGAACAGGTGGAGTACGCCAACGTTATTCTCGTCAACAAGCTGGACCTGATCGATGCGGCGCACTACCAGGCCGTGCAGGCGATCCTCACGGGCCTCAACCCGACTGCGCGGATCCTGCCGATGGCCCACGGCAACGTGCCGTTAGCCAGCCTCCTTGGCACCCATCTGTTTGATTTACCCAGCCTCGCGGCGTCGCCGGGCTGGATGCGGAAAATGGAAGTGGCAGACGCGGCGGTCTCCGAGTCAGACACCTATGGCGTAACGTCCTGGGTGTACCGTGAGCGCGCACCGTTCCACCCGCAACGTTTGCTCGACTTTCTCGAGCGGCCCTGGTGCAACGGGCGGTTGCTGCGCAGTAAAGGTTACTTCTGGATTGCCAGCCGCCACCTGGAAACCGGCCTGTTGGTGCAAAGCGGCAAGCGGTTCCAGTGGGACTATGTCGGGCGCTGGTGGAACTTCATCGAGCCGTCGCAATGGCCCCAGGATGAATATCGGCTGCAGAGCCTCATGGCCAAATGGGACAGCGTGGTCGGCGACTGCCGGCAGGAGTTGGTGTTTATCGGCCAGGGGCTCGACACCGACGCGTTACAGCGCGAGCTCGACACCTGCCTGCTGAGTGCGCGGGAAATCGCCGCCGGCCCCCTGGCCTGGCAGGCACTGCCAGGGGCGACAGCCTTTGACCAACGGGCCCTTGTCCGCATACCCACACAGCCCATGGCGATCGACCCCATTTGATCCGAGATAGAGGTGGCCCATGCTCTTTTTCAGCCGAACCAACCGCTGGGTATTGGCTCCGCTTGCCGACAGACTGGATGAGCCTGACCAGGCGAGTACACCGCTGTCGTCGAGCAACCCGTTATTGCGACGCATCCTGGCGGGCGTCGAGACATTGCTGCAAGAGCGGCGAGCACTGAAAGCACAGACACACGCGCTGGCATTGGAAGCCGCCCAATTGGCCGAGCACCTGGCCCGCCGCGACGCGCTTCTGCAGGAACGGGAGGCTAGCTGGGCGCTTATCGCTCAAGGCGCAGGTGAACTGTTTTGGGAACTGGAACCGACAGGTGTTGCTGCACCCGCGCCGGAGTGGGCCATGAGGTGGACAGGGTCCGCGTCGATCCCGACCCAAGGTATTGATCTACTTGGCCGCTGGAACGAGCAACTGCACGCGACGGACCGGCAACGCCATCTTGACGCGCTTGCCCGGCACCTGGCTGATCGCAGCGGGCGAACCCCCTTTACGCTGGACGTACGCATGGCCCTTGCATCAGACGGTGACTATCGCTGGTGCAGGATCAGCGGAGTCGCGCGCCGCGATGCGCAAGGCGTACCGGTCGCCATCGGCGGAAACCTGCGTGACATCCATGAACAGCGCCTGCACGAAGAGTCACTCGAACTGGCGGCCACACGCTTCGAGATTTCCCGTGAAATGCTCCATGACGGGCTCTGGGACATTGAGGTGGTGGCGGGTGATCCGGCGAACCCGAAAAACACCATCTGGTGGTCTTCGCAAATGCGGCGACTGCTGGGTTACACCACGGTTGAGGAATTTCCCAATACATTGGAAAGCTGGACCTCACGCCTGCATCCAGACGACAGCGCGCGGGCAATCGCGGCGTTTGTCGCCCACGTCGAAGACCACAGCGGAAAAACACCCTTTGATGTCGATTATCGGCTCAAGCACAGCAGTGGCAATTACCGCTGGTTTCGCGGCCGTGGGCAAACGCGCCGCGCAGAGGACGGTTCCCCGCAAAGAGTGGTGGGCGCCATCACCGATATCCATGCCCACCATGAAGAAAACACCCTGCGTGAGGCTCAGGAACACCAGCACCGAGTGATGCAGGAGACCCTGCGCAAGCTGACGCACATTGTCGCCACCATCCAGGGCATCGCCAGCCAGACCAACCTGTTGGCATTGAACGCTGCCATTGAGGCCGCCCGCGCTGGCGAAGCCGGACGCGGGTTCGCGGTGGTCGCCGATGAAGTTCGCAAGCTGGCGACCCGCACCAGCCAGGCGACCCAGCAAGCGGCCGACATGATGGACAGCTAGCCCCCTCAGCGACGCGTCGTCGTTCAATGGGCAAGTCGTGGGCAACGCAACTATTGGCAGTACACACCCAACAATAAGAACCAGGTATCGTTATGCGTGATTATCAAGCTGTGGCCACATCCTTCAATTACCAGCAGACCGCCGAGCGGGCTTTGCACGGCGACCTCACTGCCCTGAACGCCTGCGTCGAATGCTGCGACCGACACGCCCACGACGACGCCGTGGCGTTGTATTGCGAAGCGCAGGATGGCAGCGCCACGCAATACACATTCAGCCAGTTGCAGGCCAGCGCTGCACGCTTCGGTCATTTTTTGCGCGAGCAAGGGGTAAAACCGGGCGACCGCGTTGCCGGCCTGATGCCACGCACGGTTGAACTGCTGATTGCCATCTTGGGGACCTGGCGGGTGGGCGCTGTCTATCAGCCGCTCTTCACCGCATTTGGTCCCAAGGCGATCGAGCAACGATTGGGCTGCTCCAACGCGCGCTGGATCGTAACGGATCCCCAAAACCGTCCCAAGCTGGATGAGATTGCCAACTGCCCAAGCGTCGTCATCACCGGCGACTGCCCGCGAAACCCAAGCGATTACCCGTTCTGGAGCACCCTGGATTGCCAGGGCGCCGAATGCGAACCGGTGCTGCTGGACGCCGACGCGCCGTTCCTGCTGATGTGCACATCGGGTACCACGGGGCCGGCCAAGCCTCTGGAAGTGCCGTTGCGCGCCATGCTGGCCTTCAAGGGCTATATGCGCGATTCGATTGGCCTGCGTGAGGACGACCGCTTCTGGAACCTGGCCGATCCCGGCTGGGCCTATGGCCTGTATTACGCAGTGACCGGCCCGCTGGCGTGTGGTCATGCCACGCTGTTCTACAACGGCCCTTTCACGGTGGAGAGTACGTGCCGAGTCATTGCCAAGTACGCAATCACCCATCTGGCCGGCTCACCCACGGCTTATCGCCTGTTGATTGCCGAAGGCGCAGCGTTCGCCGGCGCCGTGCGCGGCCGCCTGCGTGCCGTCAGCAGTGCCGGCGAGCCGCTCAACCCACACGTGATCCGTTGGTTTGCCGAGCAACTCGGCGTGACCATTCACGACCATTACGGCCAGACGGAAATCGGCATGGTGTTGTGCAATCACCATGGTTTGCGTCACCCGGTCCGTGAGGGCTCGGCGGGTTATGCGGTGCCCGGCTACCGCATCGTCGTGCTGGATGAGGCGCATCGGGAATTGCCGGCGGGTCAGCCGGGCGTCCTGGCGGTGGATCGCGAGCGCTCGCCCCTTTGCTGGTTCGACGGCTACCTGGGTATGCCCACTCGGGCCTTTGTGGGCCGCTATTACCTCAGCGGCGACAGTGTGGAACTGAATGACGACGGCAGTATCAGCTTCGTTGGCCGCAACGATGATGTGATCACCACGTCCGGCTACCGCGTCGGGCCGTTCGACGTCGAGAGCGCGCTGATCGAACACCCGGCGGTGATCGAAGCGGCGGTGATCGGCAAGCCCGACCCGCAGCGCACCGAGCTGATCAAAGCCTTTGTCGTACTCGGCAGCCAGTATCAGCCGAGTGCCGAGCTGGCCGAAGTACTGCGCCTGCATGTGCGGCAACGCCTGGCCGCGCATGCTTATCCCCGGGAAGTGGAGTTCGTCGACCAGCTCCCCAAGACCCCCAGTGGCAAGTTGCAACGCTTTATTCTGCGCAATCAGGAAATTGCCCGGCAGCAGGCGCTCGATGCATGAAAGCGTGGCCGTTATGCCCAGGCTGAACAGTCAGCGGCGCTGATGCATGGATTGCAGAATCGCCGCCGAGATCTGCTCAAGGGGCAACTCACGCTCCACGGCACCCAGCTTGAACGCCTCTTTGGGCATGCCATACACCACACAGGACTCTTCATCCTGGCCCAGGGTGCGGGCACCGTTGTCGTGCATTTCCTTCAGGCCCCGGGCGCCATCGTCGCCCATCCCCGTCATGATGATCCCCAACGCGTTACTCCCGGCACTGCGGGCAACCGAACGAAACAGCACATCAACCGAAGGTCGATGGCGGCTGACCGGCGGACCGTCGACAATTTCCACCTGGTATTGGGCGCCACTGCGCTTGAGCACCATGTGTCGGCCACCGGGGGCAATCAGCGCGCAACCGGGGGTAACCCGGTCACCGTTCTTCGCCTCCCTGACCTCGATCTCGCACAGTCGATTGAGGCGCTCGGCAAACGCAGCGGTGAAGTGTTCGGGCATGTGCTGCACGATCACGATTCCCGGGCAAACCCTGGGCAAGGCGGTCAACACCAACTCCAGGGCTTGGGTGCCGCCCGTGGACGTTCCAATGGCGACAATGTTCTCGGTGGTGCGCGCCATCGCCTGGGTACCCGCGGGCAATATGACGTCGGCCGTCAGCCTTGCCGGTACCCGTTCACTGGACGGCACCATACGCTTCATGTTGGCCCGGGCAGCGGCCTTGACGGCGCCCGCCAATTCATCAGAACTGTCGGTCAGAAACTGACGCAGGTTGAGTTGTGGCTTGGTCACAATACTGACCGCGCCGGCCGCCAGGGCCTGCATGGTCGTGGCCGCGCCCTTTTCGGTCAGCGTGGAGCAGATGACCACGGGCGTGGGGCGTTCGGCCATCAACTTCTTCAGGAACGTAATGCCATCCATCCGTGGCATCTCGACGTCCAACACAATCACATCCGGCCATTGCTTGTTCATCTTGTCCATGGCAAACACCGGGTCTGCCGCCGCGCCGATCACCTCAATAGCGGGGTCTTGCCCCAGGGTCGCCGTCAGCACCTGACGCACCACGGCGGAATCATCAATGATCAGCACTTTGATAAGGCTCATGTCGCACGCTCTCCATGAGGGCTGCTAGGGGTTCGCAAGGCCAGGTAGTTGAGTTCTATTTCGCCGCTGGTGAGATCGAACACAATGGTCCGATAACCCACGCCTTCCACATGAAAGTGTTGACACTGCAAATGATGCAGATCGAGCAGGCGCATGGCCTGCTCGACATTGCGCTGGCCGACGTAATCGTTGTCCGAGCGCACAAACCCAGGAAACATGTTCCCGCCGCCAAATACGCTGATCCTGAACTCAGCAGGCCGGGCCTTGATCGACTGTATTCGAGCGAGCAACAATTCAAACGCCTCATTGCCGTAGCGGCCATCCAGGACGCCGGGTTTGGCCACGGCGCGCTGTGGCAGCAGGTAGTGACACATGCCCCCCAGCAAGCGCCGGGGATGCCAGAACACCAAGGCAACACACGACCCCAGCACCGTACGTAGGTGAATCGCACCCGAGCCGAAAAACCAATCGCCAGGATTCAGGAACACCTCGTTGGACGGTCGGCTGTCAGGCATGTGGCCTCCGGTAGATGGAAGGCTTGACCAGTCGCAGCTGGTCGGTAATGCCGTTGAGGCTCTCCGAATGGCTGACCAGAAAGTACCCGCCCGGCTTCAAGTGGCTGATCAGTCGCTTGACCACTTGCACTTTGGTGTCGTTGTCAAAATAGATCATCACGTTGCGCAGGAAGATCACATCAAACATTCCCAGTTTCGGCAGCGGGTTGTTCAGATTGATCGACTGGAAATTGATCTTTGCCGCCAGCGCCGGGTCGACCATGAAACAACCGTGGTTGGCGCCCACGCCCTTGAGGCAATACTTGTTCAGCAGCGCCTCAGGGATGCCACGTGTGCCGTCGAGGGGATAACGCCCAAGGCGGGCTTTGTCCAACACCCTGCTGCTGATGTCCGATGCGACAATCTCCCAGGGCCGGCCGGCGAGGTTGTCAGCCAGGACCATCGCCAGGGTATAGGGTTCTTCACCGGTCGAGCACGCGCCACTCCATATGCGCAAAGATCCGCTGCCACGCAGTTCGGGCAACGCTACATCACGCAGGAAATCAAAATGCTTGGGCTCACGAAAAAAGTAGGTTTCGTTGGTCGTCAGCAGATCCACCGCCACCTGCAACTCCGCGCTGTCCTTCATCAACACCCTGTAGTAAGCGCCGTAAGTGTTGAGCGTGAGCACCTGCAAGCGCTTGGCCAGGCGAGTGCTCACCAACTGTTTTTTGGCATCGGACAGGCTGATGCCCGCGATTTGATAAATGAGGTCACGAAACTGCGCGAACTCGGCGTCAGAAAGGATCACGTTCATAAGGACATTCCCACAGCACACTCAGGCGATCGAAGGTAGCGAAGACTCAAGGTTGGACAGCGCATCGACCTGTTCCAGGGACAACACGCGACCGATGTCCAGTAACAGCACAAAACCGCTTTCCAGCTTGCCGATACCCAGTAAAAAATCGGCCCTCACATCGGTACCGAAATTCAACGAAGGCTCTATATCCTGATCGGCGATCTCCAGTACCTCGCTGACCGCATCGACGATGATGCCCACCGGTTTGCGCTGGGCATTGGCCTGTACCTCGATGATCACAAAGCAGGTCCTTGGGGTCTGCACCGTGCGTTCGCCGCGAAAGCGCACCCCCAGGTCGAGCACGGGGACCGCCGCGCCACGCAGATTAATCACCCCGCGTATGCTGGGAGGCAGCAACGGCACGCTGGTGATCGGCCCGTATTCGATGATTTCCCGGACGTTGAGCGTGCCCACGGCAAACATCTCCTCCCCCAGCACAAAGGTTAGGTACTGGCTCGGGCTCGATACTGTGGCATTGCCTGGACTGTCGATGGGTAGGGCCATGATTCACCTCGGATCAAATACTTTCCAGTCACGCCCGCAGGCGCTGGTGTGCTCGTCAAACAGACATCAGGCCGGCCATCTCATCGACACACAGCACATGCTCGATCTGCAGGAGCGTGACGAACTCGCCTCGCACCTTGGTCATCCCCCGGATGAAGTCGGTGCGAATATGATTGCCGAACGCCGGTGCGGGCTTGATATCAATGTCGAGTATCTCGATGACTTCGCTGACCGAATCCACCACCACCCCCAGGACCTGGGATTCGCCCTCCTTCGCGGCCTCAAGGATGACGATGCAGGTCCGACTGCCCAGTTCCGTCGTCCCCTTGTCAAAGCGTGCCTTGAGGTCCACGACCGGCACCACTGAGCCGCGCAGATTGATGACCCCCCGCAGGAATGCCGGCATCATCGGTACGGTGGTCACCTGGTTGTATTCGATGATTTCACGAACACTCAGGGTATTGACCGCGTACATCTCCTGAGCCGCCAGGAAGGTCAGGTACTGCAACGGTTCATCCACTGGCGGCGCAGGTTCGACAGCGCCCTGCCTGACCGCTGAGGTGCCCATGGGTCAACTCCCAAAGCGGACGAAACCGCCGTCCAAGGAGCGACTGTCATGGTCCTGCGTGGACATCGCGCGGCTGATCTGGGGCGTCGAGACATTGCGTCCGGCACGTTTGCTTTGCACGGTGAAAAACCCCATGAGTTCCTGCAGCTGCTCGGCCTGGCCACTCATTTCCTCGGCCGTCGCCGCCAGCTCCTCGGAGGCCGACGCGTTTTGCTGGGTCAGTTGGCTCATCTGCGACATTGCGCTGTTGATTTGCTCGGAACCGATGGATTGCTCTTCCGAGGCAGCCGCAATTTCCTGCACCAGGTCGGAGGTCTTGGCAATCGAAGGCACTATCTCGTCCAGCAAGTTGCCCGCCCGCTCGGCCAAGGCCACGCTGTTCTTGGCCACTTCACTGATTTCCTGTGCGGCGATCTGGCTGCGCTCCGCCAGTTTGCGCACTTCGGCCGCGACCACGGCGAAGCCTTTGCCGTGCTCGCCGGCCCGTGCCGCTTCGATCGCTGCGTTGAGCGCCAGCAAGTTGGTCTGGTAGGCGATGGAATCGACGATGCCGATTTTTTCGGCGATGGTTTTCATCGCTGCCACGGTGTCCTTCACGGCACGACCGCCTTCCGACGCTTCCTTGTTGGCTTTACCCGCCATGCCGTCGGTGACCTTGGCATTTTCGGTGTTCTGGGAAATGGACGCCGACATTTGCTCCATCGACGACGAGGTCTGTTCGACCGATGCCGCTTGCTCGGAAGCCGACTGAGCCATGCTTTGGGCGGTGGCGGAGATCTCTTCCGAGGCACTCGACAGCGAGTCCGCTGACCCGCGCACTTCGCCGATGATTTCCGAGAGTTTTTCCACCGTGTCGTTGACCGAGTTCTTCAGCTCGAGGAACTTGCCCTGGTAGTCACCGGTAATGGTGCGAGTCAGGTCGCCACCGGACATCGCCGACAACACGTCCATGGCCTCGGTAATCGGTACGATGATTGCGTCCAGAGAACCATTGATCCCGACGATGATGCGGCGGAAATCCCCCTGGTGCCGGGCCACGTCAGGCCGGGTGTCCAGCTTGCCGATCAGCGCACTGTCACTGATCTGGCTGGTGTCCTCGACAAGGGCCAGGATATTGGCACGCAGTTGCTCGATGTTTTCGTTGATAAAGGCCTTTTTACCCGGGAACTGCTCCAGCGGAGCGGACAAATCGCCCTCGCCGAACGCGCGAATACAGGCCATGGCTTTTTTCTTCACGCTGATATGGCCGTTGACCATCTCGTTGATACCCTGGCCGATATCACGGTACGAGCCCGCGAACCGCTCGACGTCAATCATGACGTCAATGTCACCTTTTTCATGCTCGCTGGACATGTGCTGCATTTCATTGATCAGCGCCAGGATGTTGGTGCGCAGCAGCTCGATGTTTTCGTTGATAAAGGCCTTTTTGCCGGGGAATTGTTCCAGGGGTGCAGACAGATCACCGTTACCAAAGGAGCGTATGCAGGCCATGGCTTTTTTCTTCACCGCGATGTGGCCGTTGACCATATCGTTGATGCCCTGGGCCATGGAGCGGTAACTGCCATGAAAGCGGCCGGCATCGATCTGTGCGTCGATCTCGCCCTTGTCGTGTTCACTGGACATACGGTCCATCTCCACGATCAACGCGTGCAGGTTCGCGCCCAACTGCTGCATGCTCGCCATCAGGCTGGTGGTGTCGCCCTGCTTGAGCGTCGCCTTGGCATTCAGCTCGCCAGCCGATAGACGTGCCGCATAGGCTTGCACCACGGTCGGTTCGGCACCGAGCCGGCGCATCAGGTTACGCCCGAGCAAGGTGCCGACCAGGATGGTTGCGAACAGAGTCAGGCCGCTCACCAACAGGATGATGTAGCGCGCATTCTTCTCGATGGCGGTGGCTTGCAATTGGCCTTTTCGCCCCAGCTCCAGGTTGTATTCGCGCAGCTCACTGATCGCTGAAATCACCGTGGTCTGCAACGGTTGGCTCGTCTCAATCAATGTACGGGCCGAGGCTTGATCACCGTTGTCGATAAGCTTGTCGAAGCGCGCCTGCAAGGCAGCGAACTCAGCCAAGTGACCACGCAGTTGTTTCAACAGCGACGCGTCATGCTCGTCGGAGGTCAACTCGGCCTGATAGCGATCCAGGGCTTTGCCAACCACACTGAAGTCCTGTGCCACGCTGTCCGCGTAACTGGCGACCAGATTTTTTCCGGGATCGTTCAAGCGCTGCCATTGCAATGCGTGAAGGTCGGTGAACGCTGTTGCGGCACGGTCGATTTCCAGCAGGCTGGGCACCGTATTGACGTTGGCATAGCTGGCGCTCGTCTTGATTTCACCAGCCAGATACAGGCTGGTGCCACCCAACACGACGACACCCAGCATTGCCGTGAAAACCAACAACATGATGTTTCTGATAACGGTCATGGCGAGGCACTCCTGATGACGCTTCATTGAGTCGATAAAGAATTGGGGGTCGAACGGTGTGTGGCTTCCTTGGCAATACGTCCCAGCAAATTGGGTATGTCCAGAATCAGGGCGACGGTTCCGCTGCCGAGGATCGTGAAACCGCCCAGCCCATGGGCGTCACCAAACACTTTGCCGAGTGGTTTGATCACGGTTTGAAACTCCCCCTGCAAGCGATCTACCACCAGGCCGGCCCGCAGGCCTGCGTATTGCACGACGACCACGTTCTCGCGGTTGCCTCCGGGCTCTTGCACATCAAACAGATCCCTTAACCGCAGGATCGGCAGCACATCCCCGCGCAGGTCCAGGTAATCGGTTTCGGCTCCCGCCTGAGGCGCCAGCTCGATGCACTCCTCGACCATATTCAGCGGAATGACATAGGAAGCCTTGCCCACTCCGATCAGAAAGCCGTCAATGATTGCCAGCGTCAGCGGCAGGCGGATCCGCACAGTGGTGCCCTGCCCCAGTTCGCTCTCGAGGCTGACGCTGCCGCGCAACGCCGTGATATTGCGTTTCACGACGTCCATGCCCACGCCACGGCCGGACAGGTTGCTGACTTGGTCGGCGGTGGAGAATCCCGGCTCGAAGATCAAATTCAGAATGTCTTTGTCCGACGGCTGCTGGCCCTCTCCCACCAAGCCACGCTCACGGGCCTTGGCCAGGATCTTGTCCTTGGCCAGGCCGCCGCCGTCGTCGGACACCTCAATCACGATGCTGCCGGATTCGTGATAGGCGTTCAGGCGTACCGTGCCCTGGGCCGGCTTGCCACGCTGGAGGCGCGTCGCCGCCGGCTCGATGCCGTGGTCCATGGCATTGCGCACCAAATGGGTCAGCGGGTCGCCGATGCGTTCGACGACGGTCTTGTCCAGCTCGGTCTCACCGCCGCCGATGTGCAGCACAATGTCCTTGCCCAACTCTTTGGAGACGTCCCGCACCACACGCTGGAACCGCGTGAAGGTCGCGCCGATCTGCACCATGCGCAGGGTCAGTGCCGAGTCGCGTACTTCCTCAACCAATCGCGATAACAGGCTGGTGGCTTCGATCATCTCGCCGATGCCGCTGCGCACCGCCACCAGGTTGGCGCCGGCACCGGCGATGATCAGCTCACCGACCAGGTTGATCAGTTGGTCCAGCTTGGCGGCATCGACCCGAATCAGGCTGGCTTCGTTGCTCGCCGCAGCCTTGCCGGCCTTGATCAACGGCGTCGTCGGATCCTGGGCATCAGGCTCACTGCGTGTCTCGACCGGTGCGGGCTCAGCGTCCTGGGTCACGAGCAAGGCCTGGGCCTCGGTCAGTGTGCCGCAACGCACCAACAGCTCGAGCAGCCCGGCATTGTCTTCGGGTAGTGCGTCGAGATGGGCGCGACATGCCTGCACCGTGGCGTGTGGTGCGAGGATCTGCACGAGCGCGTCCTCGCGGACAAAATCAAAGGCACCGTCGATCACCTCAAGGGGGGCGTCGCTGGCCAGTGCGAGTTCAAACCCCAGGTAGTTGGTTTCCGCGTCCATGGCGGCCAGGGGTGGCAAGCCATCGAACAAGGTAACGGTGTGCAGCAAACGCCCCAGCGTGCTCAGGTAACGCAGGAACGCCAAGGGGTCCATGCCATTGCGCAACACATCCGGGCCAAAGCGCAGGGACAAATGCCAATGGCCGGGACTGCCGCCCTGCTCATCCGCCGGCGACGTCGCTTGAAGGGCCGGCGCTGGCGTCGAGACCGCCGCCTCCAGATACAGCGACAGCCGCTCAATGAGCGATTGACCCTGCGCCCGCAGCGGTTCATCCAAGCGATCCAGGTTGCCGTCCTCGGCCAACAGGTCAATCAATTGGCCGATATGGTCGCGGGCGTCGAGAAACAACGCACTCAGCGCCTCATCGACGCGCACCTCCAGGCTGCGCACCCGGTCCAGCACGCTTTCGGCGACATGGGTGAACTCAACGATCGGCATCAAGCCAAACAGGCCGGCCGAGCCTTTGATGGTGTGGGCCACGCGGAACAGGCCGTTGATAGTGTCCAGGTCCTGCGGCGACTTCTCGATCTGCAGCAGCGCATCTTCCATTTGCAACAGAAGCTCGCGACTTTCGGCAATGAAAGTCTGCAGCACATCATCCATGTTCATGGGCTGGGCCATACGATTACGCTCCGACCGACTGGGTGAAACAGGCATTGGTGAAGTAGTCGTCAAGACCGCTGAGGCGCAGTGCTTCGCTCACCGTAGCGCTGGGGTTGCTCAGCAACAGCTGGGTTCCCTCCTTGAGGGACTCGCGTTTGATGAGGATCAACAGCTGCAACCCGGCACTGTCCAGCTCGTCGACATTCGACAGGTCCAACTCCACTTCATGGGCCAGAGGAAACAACGACAACAGCACGTCCTTTTGCTCGGCAGCCGTATAGATCGTCAGCGGGCCCTCCATGACCTGGATTCGACGCAGCATCGGGACGGAGCTTTTCATGCAAACCTCCTGGCCAGCGGTCGCTGGTCATCGCTATGGCAGGATCAACTTGGAGACGGCAGTCAGCATTTGCGCCGGCTGGAAGGGCTTGACCATCCAGGCCTTGGCGCCGGAGGCCTGGCCTTGCTGCTTCATCGCATCGCTGGCTTCGGTGGTCAGCATGATGACCGGCGTAAACTTGTAGGCCGGCAACAGCTTGGCGGCCTTGACGAAACTGAGGCCATCCATGTTGGGCATGTTCACATCACTGACAATCAGGTGGATTTTGCGACCGTCCAATTTGCTCAGGGCGTCTTTGCCATCACAGCCTTCGATCACGTCGTAACCGGCGCCTTTGAGCGTGATGCTGACCACTTGCCGGATGGAGGCCGAGTCATCGACGATCAGAATGGTTTTGCTCATCGGAAAAGCTCCTCTAGAAGAAAGTGATTTCGTTGGCATCCGCCTTCGCATGCGGTTTACCGTCATGAATGGCGTGCTGCTCCGGCATGGTGTAGGCCGTTGATAACTCGTGCAGCCAACGGTCGCTGGTCATCGGCGCCAGGGTATGTCCGCCGAGGCTCAACTCATTGCGCTCGTCCAGTTGCTGCTGCAACTTGTCCAGGTCGTGGGTAATCAAGGTCAACATCTGGCTGACGCGGTCCTGGAACTGCAGGGCAACCAGCACCTGGGCAATCTCGTCGGCGACGTTGGCGCTCTGCTGCTGCAGGTCATGACTGTTGCGCACGATGGTCTGGGCGGTCGCGCGAAAATGTTCGATGACCTGCGAGACCACGCGCTCCGAATCGGCGAGGGTCAGGGTGTCTTGTTCGGCGTGGTGGCGGGACATTTGCACCGTACGGGCAATGGCGGCGTTGACGGTGATCACGGTTTCGCTGATCTTGCGCCCGGTCTCGCCGGACATGCTCGACAACTTACGCACTTCATCTGCGACCACCGCAAACCCTCGTCCCGCCTCCCCGGCTCGCGCGGCTTCAATAGCCGCGTTGAGGGCAAGCAGGTTGGTTTGACTGGCGATGTCACCGACAAACTTGGCCATCTGCTGAAGTTGCTCGGTGAACCCGGAGAGTTGCATGACTTCCTTGAGTTCATTCTCTTTATTGGAGAGCGCAGCACGCAGGGCCAGGACGATGGAATTGAGGTCATGCTGGCCGACTTCCAGCAAGTCGACCAATTGTTGCGAGGCATCCTGGCCGCCGTTGCTGGACACGCTGTGACTGATGTTTGAGGAGAGCGTGCCAAAGCGTTCGCTGAGCTTGAGGATCGACGTTTCACTGATCGAGCGAGCCGCTTCTATCTGCCGGGACCAGATCGGCAGCACGCTGACGCACACTTGTGCCAAGCCGTTATCGACGGCCAGCGTCGGCGGCACCGAAGCCGCTTGATCAAGCTGTTGCTGAAGGCGATTGCAGTGTGCCTGGTACCGCTTGTTCGTCCACAAGCCCATGCCAATACACAGCGCAAACAACGCGGCACCTGCCACCATCGCCTCCAGGCTGAAGCGCTCGCTGTAGGCAATCGCAAGTCCGCCGAGCAGGCCCGCAAAGGCGACGGGAAACAGAGCCAGAGCCGCTCTAGGAAATGGTGTCTGATCGGTCACGGTCTATCTCCCAGTCAAAGCCTGTCGCCACCGCCTGATCGGCAATTCGGCTGCTTGAAGGGAATACTGGCCCAATAATGGCATCGCCACCATCGGAGCATCCCTATTCTGGGGTAGGGATACCGGGAATCAGGCTAGGAAAATTCCTACCCCCGTACGCGTGTCACGAAATACCCAGGGTCATCGCGAAACGCACAATGTCGGCGGTGGAAGAAAATCCCATTTTTTCCATCAGCCGAGTCTTGTGGGTACTGACCGTCTTGTTGCTGATGACGAGTTGCTCGGCAATCTGGTTGACGCTCATGCCGTGCGCCAGCAAGCGCAGGATCTGGAATTCGCGGTCGGACAAGCTCTCGACAAAGGTCTGCTGCTTCAAGCCACTGCTCTGCAGCGCGATCTGTTCTGCCAGCCCAGGGTCCAGGTAACGTTGGCCGCTGACCACCCGACGGATCGCCACCAATAGGGTTTCGGGATCGCGGTCCTTGGTGAGGTAGCCAAGCGCACCGGCACGTAATGCCCGTTGCGCGATATGGATTTCGTTATGCATGCTCAACACCAGAATCGGCAGGTTCGGGTACTGGGTATGCAGGCGCGCGATCAAGATCTCGCCGCTGATGCCCGGCATATTCATGTCGAGCAGCAACAGGTCGATCTCGACCTGACGCAACAATTCGATCAGTTGCGTTCCACTCTCGGCTTCGGCCACTACCTGCAAATCGGCGACCAGCGAGAACAACTGTTTGAGCCCTTCGCGCATGATGGTGTGGTCATCTGCGATCAGCATTCGAATCATCAATACCTATCCTTGTGCATCGGAATGAAAGCCTGGACCGTCGTGCCTTGTCCGGGGTGGCTGAAAATGATCACTTTGCCGCCCAACATCAAGCCACGCTCACGCATGCCTGCCAGGCCCAACGTCTTGCGGCCGACGGCATCGGGGTCAAACCCCTTGCCGTTATCCTGGACCTCCAGCAGCCAGTGCGTCTCCTGCGGGGTCAGGGTCACGCTGACCTGTGTCGCCTCGGCGTAGCGGGCGATGTTGGTCAACGACTCCTGCACGATGCGAAATGCAGCGGTAACGTGGGTGTCCGGAAGGGTCAAGGGAATCAAAGGCAGGTTCAACGCGCAGGGAACCCGGGTAGAGGTGACGAATTCGGCTGTCAGCCATTCAAGACCGGACACCAGCCCCAGGTTCAGCGCGGAGGGTCGCAGGCTGGTGGAGACATCACGCACCACCTGGATCGTCTTATCGGTCAGGGCCATCAAGCGCTCGACCTGAGGGGTGAGCTCAGGCGTATCGGTGCCGAACTGAAACCTCAATAACGAGATGCCCATGCGCAGTGCCGTCAGGTGCTGGCCCAGTTCATCATGGATTTCTCTGGCGATCAGTTTGCGTTCCTCTTCCCGCGCCGTTTCCCGGCGGGTCGACAGGTCACGTAATTGGGCGTTGGAATTGGCCAGGCGGCGTTCCGCAGCGCGCAGCTTGGAAATATCGCGCCCCACGGCCAGTACGCTGACGACGCGCTGGCCGTCAAGCTCAGGGACAAAATGGATCAACACCACCTTGGGCGCGGTTTTCAAACCCGACAATAAAAATTCCTGCTCCGTGGCTTTGTTCTGCTGAATCACCTGGGCCACCAACTCTCGAAAAAGCTGGGACTGAGCGTTCAGGGGAAACACCTCATCCATGGGCATGCCCATCAGTTCCGGCCAGGCACCGCCCACCCACTTCCTCAACTGCGCATTGACATAAAGCACTTCGCCTTGAGCACTCAATCGGGCGACCGCGTCCGGGCTGTTTTCCACCAGTGCGTTGATGTCGTGCTGGCGTTCCAGTTCTTTTTGCCGGGCCCTGGTCAGATGAGTCACATCGCGACAGATCACCAGTACCCGTTGGCCCGCGCTGCCGGAATCAGCCACCGGCACCAAGGTAAAATGCAAGTTACGGACTTCGTTGCGAACCAGCATGCCTTCATCCGACTCCACCACCCGTGCGGCGGCCCTGCACTGCTCGTAGAGCGTCTGGATTTTTCGCGCGTTCGACCGACCAAAAATCGACTCCAGCGCCTCGCCGATAACATCATCATGCGGTTTTCCAAGCACCTGCAGCAACGCGGGGTTGACCTCAACGCAGCGTAGGTCACCGAGTGGCGTAACCTCCAGCAGGCACAACATGTCCAGGGTATGGTCGGAAATATCCCGGTAACGGCGCTCGCGCTCCCTGAGTAACGATTCGGAGCGCAAGCGCTCAATGGCAATGGCCGCAATGTGACAGGTCTGGCGTACGCGCTGCAGGTCGCTCTCTTGCGGCAGGGAACCAGGCGACTGAGATAACTCGAAAGCCCCCAGGATGTGCCCCTGGTTATCCACGATGGGCTCGGACCAGAATGAAGGAACGCCTTCTCCAAGAGTCGGGGCAGAAGGCTTGCGTGCCGACGACCCGAGACTTTGCGGGTCGGCAAGCACGACGCCACAGGAACGGTGGGGCAAGGCCAACTGAAGGTAGCCCACCAGCAACGCCAGCGTTTCGTCTAAAGGAGCCCCTGTGGCCATGGTTTCGAATATGCGTAAACGCGCATCTTCAAGCACTTGCTGCTTACGCAGCTCAGTGATGTCGTGGGCGAGCGCCAGCACCCCCACCACCTCACCTGAAGGGCTGCGCTCGGCCATCAAGCTGACCACACAACTCACATAATCACCACTGGGCGCGACCACCCAGCTATTCAGAAATTGAGCCGTCTCGCCTGTGGATGCCACGTGACGCAGTTGATTCAGGTAGTCGCCGGACTCCTGCATGGGGCTGGCGCCGATCGCTTCGTCGTAGGACATGCCGGTCAAGAGCAGGAACGTCGGGTTGACGTACGTGCGCAACAAGTTGCGGTCGTAACGAACAATGATATTGGGTGAGTTTTCCGCGAGGGTGAGGAATTTGAGCTCGCTGCCCAGCAAGGTTTCGCGCAGTTGCCAGTTCTCGGTGATGTCTTCCAGTTGGGAGACAAAACAGATCGGCTGCCCCTGGTCGTCCCGCACCAGACCCACGGTCAAGCGTACCCAGACAACCTGACCGTCGTGGTGGATGTAGCGTTTATGCAAGGTGGCGCCCTGCCGTGCACCGCCCTTCAACTCTTCTATCAACTGCTTGCCCACCTCGCGGTCCTCGGGGTGGGTCAAAGCCATGAACGTGGTGCTTTGCAGCTGCGCTTCGCTGTAGCCCAACAGCGTGCAAATCACGTTATTGGCCCGTAGCCACCGACCGTCAAGCGCCACGAGCGCCAACCCGGTACCGGATGAATCGAAAATCGATTTAAGGGGTATATCTGAAAAGCGCTCGCCGTCGGCGGTAGAGCGAGTGAGTTCCAGGCCAGGGGTAATCTCAGCGATAAAGTAGTCGTGCTGCCACGGCGTTATCGATACGCCCAACCGGCCCACTCCCCTCGCTGTCGCCTCAAAAAACACCCGGGACTTTCCATCGGCCTTCTCGAGCGCCGCATAAAAAAGCCCGTAGTCCTCTGGCCGCAGCAGGGCGAGAAACTCGGCCCCTGCATCAGGTGGTACTCCATGCTGGAGCTGCAACGCCGAAAACGCAGGGTTACCCACGACGACCAGGGCAGATCGATCCAAGACAACAACCGCACCCGAAAGGCAGGCAAGTACGCCTTTAAGGGTTTGCAGCACTTCCTTGTCAGCCATCGCAGCTCCTGCAAACGTCTACTCTTACGACCAGGAAATAACCCACCGTAAACGCTTCGAAAGGTTTTTATGGTCGACGAATAAGAATTCAGTTTCCCGGCGAAGCCTGTAGCCGCCCATTCGATTGAATACACATCCCAGTAAGATTCACACCAGCAGCACCATACGGATGGTCTCTACAGCGACGCTGTAGATTATCGTAGCCTCATTTACGGGCTGCGCCAGCCAGACCAAAGTTTATGACACCAATGAACGCCAAACCTCATCCTTTCGAGAGCAAACACCCCGTTACTGACAAGCGAACATCAGAGCGAAGCTGCGTTTAAGCGTCTACGCTGTCTTTTTCCTTGAGTAACTCCGATGACTTATCAAGATAACGACCAAACCGAAAATACACGTCAACACAGGGCGGTGAGCACACTCGGATGACACTGCTTTACCCTTATCACCCTCCCGACAACACACCAATAAACAAACCGGCAGAAGCAACTAAAGCTATCAACAAACCCTCCTTAATTTGTGCCGAGCGGTTTAATACGCTGCATCTAATCCACAACTCAAAATACCCCATGAATTTGGCTCATTTACCAGCGTTATTTACACTTCACCTGCTAATAGCCTGATAGCGTGCCCCCCTAAAACTCCGATATTCCCTACCCGCCCTTGAACAGCCCCTCGCCGTCCTGGAAGTCTTGCAGGTACAGGCGTCGGAATTCCAGCAGTGAGTGAGGCGCCTCGGGCACGCCCAACAGGGCGAGCCAGTTGCGCTGGACCCGCGCTTCACCGTGCTCGACAGCATTTACGAGCCCGGTCGGATAGAACCAAAGACGGGCGCCCATGTTTGAGTAAGGCCGGGAGATAAACCTCAATGACCCTATCAGCAACCGGTGCACGCCAGGGTATCGAAACCACGCTGCCACTTCCTCCGGGGGCCGCCACGCCTCTCTCATCAGCCGAAGACAGTGCTGCGGCAAAATAGCGCGTTTTATTTCATGCCTGAACTGCGGCTAAATACCCGCCCTTTTGCGTCGATTGCTTCGATGGCTATGTTCAAACGTATCAGCCCCTGGATCGCCTGCCTGGCCCTGTTGCTCAACATGCTGGCCATGCCGCTGAGCCGTGCCCTGCAAACGCCGGACAGCGGCCTGATGCTTTGGGGCGGTTTCTGCTCCGGGGGCGCGTCGCAAGCCCTGCCGCCAGGCTTTGCCAAGCTGATCGACCCTTCGCAGCAGGCCCCGGCACCCACCGCCATGAAGCACAGCGATTGCTGCTGTGGCCATGCCGGGCTGGCCGCCCTGCCCTCCAGCCATTACCGGCATCTGCTGCCGCGCTATACACCCGATATCGCCCTCGACAACCCGTTACTGCCGACGTTGCAACCCAAGGTTCGCTGGCCGGACCTGAACCCGCGCGCCTCTCCTGTCGCCTGATCGCCCCGAACCCTGCGTTATCAGTTGCCCTATGCGGGTGACTGGAACGTCCTTGCAGTTTTTGGCTATCAGGAAGTATGTCCATGCCTGTTCTCTTGACTGCGCCGCGTGCGCAGCGTCACGCCGTGTCCCGTTGCCTGTGGCCGCTGATTTCAGCCGGCCTGTTCGCCCTCAACCCGTTATGTTCAGCCCTTGCCCAAGCCGGCAAAAGCGAAGACTCGGCCCTGACCCTCGGCACCGTCACGGTCCAGGGTGCAAGCGGCGCCAGCGGCCCGTTGAGTACCGCCAGCGTGCTCAGCTCGGTGGATATCCTCGGCGCCGACATCCTCGAAAAAATGCCGGTCAACTACAGCTGGGAGCTGTTCAGCCGCGCGCCGGGGGTGATGCTCACCGAGTTCAACCAGGGCACCACCTCCGGCAAGATTTCCTTTCGCGGCTTCAACGGCGAAGGTGAAGTGAATGCGGTGAAGCTGCTGATCGATGGTATTCCGAGCAACAGCAACGACGGCAACATGCCCTTCATGGACATGATTTTCCCGATGGAGCTGGACAGTATCGAAGTGGTGCGCGGCACCAGCGATGCGCGCTACGGCCTGAACAACATTGCCGGCAACGTCAATATGCTCACCCGCACGGGCGGAGACTACACCAAGGCGCGCCTGCGTTATGGCAGCTTCAACACCCAGGAAACGCAGTTCGCCAAAGGCATCCAGGGCAGCAATTGGACGCAGAACTACTTCTTCGCCTACCAGAAATCCGCCGGTTACCGCGACCATGCCGAGGCGGACAAATTCTCGATGTCCGGCAAATGGTTTTACACCCCTGACGACAACAGCTACCGCATCGGCCTGATCGCCCGTCACTACGAAACCGAGGCACAGGAGCCCGGTTACTTGAGCGAGGACGATGCGCGCCGACACCCGACCATGACCAACCGCTACAACGCCAGCGATAAAGGCACACGGCGCATGAATCAGGTCAGTGTGCATTTCGACACCGAACTGGCCGACACCCTTGCCTGGTCGGCGAAAACCTACGTCAACACGTTCGATGACCGACGCTGGACCCAGTACTGGCGCACCAGTGCCCAGCAGGAGCGCGACGCCTACGAAACCCAGTACGGTGCCCTCACCTCGCTGACCTGGCGCCCGCAAGTCAGTTGGTTGTATGACTTCGCCCTGGAAGGCGGCGCCGATACCCAACAGCAACAGAACCGGAGCGAGCGCTACCGCACCCTGGACCGCGCGCGCCTGGCGCAAACCCGCGACCAGCAGTTCGACTTCGACACCTACGGCGCCTACATGCAGGCCGAGATCAAGCCGTTCGAGTCGTTGAAGATCATCCCGGCGTATCGCGTCGACAAGATCCAGGGCAACTTCACCAATGAAATGACCGGCCTGGACTACGACATCAACGACTACGGGCTGATCAGGCAACCCAAGCTCAGCGTGGTGTACTCACCTTGGGACGTGGCCAGCGTGTACGCCAACTGGGGGCGCACGTTCCAGGTCGGCAGCGGCGCGGCGGCCTACAAGATTCCGCCCAGGGACACCGACCTGGCGCCGTCCATCAATGAAGGCTGGGAAACCGGGATCAAATTCACCCCTGCCGACTGGGTCGACGGCCGCGTGGCGTATTGGCAACAGGAAGCCAGTGGCGAAGTCAGCCGCAGGCTCAATGACCCCAGCGGCGAGTCGGACAACGTCGGCGAAACCCGCCGCTGGGGTTACGACGCGCAGCTGAACCTGCACCCGAATGAACGCACCGAGATCTGGCTGGCCTATGCCTGGCAGTACTCGAAAATCCTCCAGCCCAGCGCGACGCTGCCCAACAGCAAGGGCCAGGAAATCGACCACATCCCCCATCACCTGTACAACGCCGGCGTCAGCTTCAAGGCCACGCCGGCCCTGCAACTGACCGCGTGGATGAACGGCCAGACCCACTACTACCTGGAACGCGAGAACACCCAGGGCACTTACGGCGGCTATGTCCTGATGAACCTGGGGGCGACGTACCGGGTAACCGAGTCGCTCAGCGTCGACCTGCAACTGAAAAACCTCACCAACCGCTACTACGAGTACGCCTGGTATGACCCGGACGGTGCCAAAGCCTCGCTGCACTCACCGGGTGACGGGCGTGCGTTGTATAGCGGGGTGACGCTGGACTTCTGAATGGGCTCAACGCTGAACGTCCGGCAGACAGCGCTGTTGTGGCGAGCGGGCTTGTACCGCTCGCCACAGAGGTTCCAGTTTACTGGGCGACAGCGCTGCATCGAAGAGGTAGTGCCTCCCTCCCACATTTGGATAGGAGACAATCAGTCAAATGTCGCCAGGCTATGGATCCGTCACAGGACCAATCTCCCAGCCATAACAAAAAAATGCCCACCCCCGGCAAGGGATGGGCATTTTTCCTCCAATCATTACTGCTTGGCGTGCTTGGCCTGCACTTCAGGCATCGCCGAAGAGTGATGATTCAGAATTTTCCACTGGCCACCCACCTGCTCATAGACGAAGGTGTAGCGTGCCTGCACATGGCGCACCTTGCCGTCCGACTCGGTCAGGGTGAAGGTGTAGACGCCACTGTCCATGGCCACGTTGCTGCCCAGCTGGCGAATCTCGCGGTAGTTGATCTGGCCCACCGGCTTGAGCGCCACGAAGTGGTCAAAGTAGTCCTTGATCTGATCCGGCGTCGTGCGTACCTGGTTGGACACGGTCGGCTGCAACACAGCGCCCGGCGCATAAAGGTCGACCACCGATTTCACGTTGCCGGTCTGCAAGGCGCTGTTCCAGCGGTCGAATAAACTGGCAATCTCGCGGTCTTTCACATTGGCTGGCGCCTGGGCCACCTCACGGTAGACATACGGGGCCGTCTCGGCGGCGTGAACAAACGGTACGCTCAGGGCAAACATCAGGGCGATTGGGGCGATCTTGAATTTCATGGCGTTACTCCAGTGGTCGTCGTTGAGGCCACTTTGCCAACCTGCCCGCTGCCCGCCATCGGCCAACCGGAGGTATTTACCTATGCCATTTGGCAGATAGCGCCCAAGGTGCCCGACCCTGTTTAATAGCTAACCCTCGCGCCCGCAGCAATGGAGCATCACCCATGCATGACACGCCCCATGATCCCGGCAGCGCCTTGGCCATGCGCGCGCATTTTCGCCAATCGCAAAGCCGTACGGCGCGCCTGCGCCTGCTGGTGGATACCGGCCAGCAACTGCGCCAGCTGGCCCCCGACGCCATGCGCGAACACGTGCTCGCGCGGGCCTGCGCGTTTCTGGCGATGGACCACGGGCTGCTGCAGGAGTGGGACGCCGAGGGCGTCGCCTACACCAGCGCCCGCCATGGCAACCCGGCGCGATTGGGCAGCCTGGCCGCCCTCGCCGACCGCAGCCTGCGCACGCCGTGCTGGCAGGAACGACCAGCAGAGGACTTGCCCAGCGTCTTGCAAGTGCCGTTGCGCGCCGGTGATGGCCATGCCTTTGGCGTACTGGTGCTGGGCAATAGCGTCAGCCTGCGGGCGCCGGAGCACGAAGACAGCGAATCCCTGCAGCTGCTCGCCACCCTGCTGGCGGCCCACCTGGAAAACGATCGGCTGCTGACCACCCTCAAGCTCCGTGACAAAACCCTGTCCGACCTGGTGAACCGCTTGCTTCGCGCCCAGGAGGACGAACGCAAGCGTGTGGCCTACGACCTGCACGATGGCCTGGCGCAAACCCTGGCGGGTCTGCACCAACGGCTGCAGGGCTTTGCCGGGCGCTGCCCGCCGCTGCCAGACGCGTTGGCCGCCGACCTGCAGGCGATTCTTACCCTGGCCCAACACTCTGTCGGCGAGGGCCGGCAACTGATCGCGGGCCTGCGTCCCACGGTGCTGGATGATTTCGGTTTGTTCAAAGCCCTCGATAAAGAAGCCGACCGCCTGCGTGACGCCGGAATCAGCGTGGTGTGGCAGGCGCACTGTGAGACGCGCTTGCCCAGCCAGGTGGAAATCGCCTTGTTCCGGATCGGCCAGGAAGCCATCAACAATGTGCTCAAGCATGCGCGCGCCAGTCGGGTGCAACTGACCCTGGCGCTGCACGACGGCCAGGCGTCCCTGCGGCTGGACGACAACGGCAAAGGCTTCACCTCAGCGCCATCCCTCGATGACGCCCAGCATCTGGGCCTCGCCACCATGCAGGAGCGCGCCAGCCTGCTGGGCGGCAGCTTTACCTGCGTCAGCACAGTCGACGGCGGTACCCAACTGCACGCCCGCGTGCCAGCCCCCTTGATTGGAGTACCCCAATGACCCACGTCTTGCGCCTGGTGCTGGCGGACGATCATGAAGTCACGCGCACCGGTTTCGTGTCCCTGCTGGCCGGACATCCGCAGTTCGAGGTGGTCGGTCAAGCCAGCGATGGCCTACAAGCGGTGGAACTGTGTGAGCAACTGCTGCCCGATATTGTCATCCTCGACATCCGCATGCCCGGGCTCAACGGCTTGGGCGCCGCACGCTTGCTGCAACAACGCCTGCCCGCGGTGAAGGTGGTGATGTTCACCATGGACGACAGCCCCGAGTACCTGGAGGCGGCCATGAATGCCGGTGCGGTGGGCTACTTGCTCAAAGACGCCAACCGTGCCGAGGTGATCCAGGCGCTGCAACACGTGGCCGCTGGCGGCGAAGCGCTCAACACGGCGGTCAGCGCCCGGCTGTTGCGGCGCATGACCGAACGCCAGGCCAGCGGTGCCGCCCCCAGCGAACCGCTCACCCCACGGGAACGCCAGGTCCTCGGTTTGGTCGCCAACGGCATGAGCAACCGGGCCATCGGCGAACACCTGGGCATTACCACCGGCACGGCCAAGGCCCATGTCGAGCGGGTGATCGGCAAGCTCGGTGCGGCCGACCGCACCCAGGCCGCCGTGCGGGGCATCGCCTTGGGCCTGGTGACACCAACATGAAGCGGCGCTGGGCCGACCTGCCGCTGCGCGGCAAGGCGCTGGTCGTGATTTCACTGCCACTGGTGGTGCTGTTGCTGTCCCTGGTGCTGATCTACACCACGGAACGCCAGACCGCCCGCGCCGAAGAGGATGTGCGCCGTGTTTTGCGCGTGCAAAGCGATATTCAGGCCGTGCATACCCTGCTCGCGGAAGCCGCCGCCAGTGTGCGCGGTTACCTGCTCACCCGCCGCGAAGACTTCCTGCCCAGCTACCTGAACGCCAAGCCCCAGATCGAGTCAGCCCTGCGCCGACTGGACCGCAACGTACGCGATCAACGGGTGCGCGAGCAGCTCAGCGCGATCAAGCCGCTGATCGACGGCAAGGTCGACGGGCTGGAGGAAATGCTCAAGGACAGCGACGCCACACCGGAGTCCATCAGTGCCATCCTGATCAGCAACAAGCACATCCTCGATGCCCTGCGCCAACACATCAGCAGCATGCTCACCCTCGAGGAGTCGTTGCTGGCCGAGCGCAGCGCCGCCGCGTCCGAGACCCGCCAACGCTTGTTGCTCTCCACCTGGCTGGCGGCGATCTGCGGACTGTTCGGGGCGATTGTCGCGGTGCTGTTTCTGTCCAAGGGCATTGTCGCCCGGGTCCAGAATGTGCAGCGCAATGCCCAGCGCCTGGCCCTGGGCTCGCCGCTGCTGCCACAGCCGCCGGAACAAGACGAAATCGGCCAGTTGGGCACCAGCCTGGTGGAAGCCGGACTGTTGCTGGCCGAACGCGAACGCGCGTTGCGCGACAACGAAGAACGCTTGCGGCTGATCATCGATGGGGTCAAGGACTACGGGATCTTCGCCCTCGACACGGCGGGCCATGTCACCAGTTGGAACAACGGCGCCGAGCGGATCAAGGGCTATACCGAACAGGAGATCATCGGCCAGCATTTCTCGGTGTTCTACCTGCCCCAGGAATGCCCGCAGCACCCGGACATGGCCTTACGCGAGGCCACCCGCAACGGCGATTACACCGAAGAAGGCTGGCGCTGCCGCAAGGACGGCACGCGGTTCTGGGCCAGCGTGGTCATCACCGCGCAGTACGACGGCACCGGCGCCCTGCGCGGATTTTCGAAGATCACCCGCGACATCACCGACCGCCGTGCGGCGGAGATCGCCCTGCGCACCGCCCGCGAGGAGGCCGAACGCGCCAGCCGCGCCAAAAGCGAGTTCCTGTCACGCATGAGCCATGAACTGCGCACCCCGCTCAACTCGATCCTGGGCTTTGCGCAGTTGTTGGACATGGACGCGCCCAAGGCGCAAAAGGCCGATGTCGGTCACATTCTGCGCGCCGGGCAGCACCTGCTCACGCTGATCAACGAAGTGTTGGACATCGCCAAGATCGAGGCCGGAAGCCTGGCGTTGAATATCGTGCCGATCCCGCTGGCGGGCACCTTGCAAGAGGCGCTGACGCTGGTGTCGCCCATGGCCGCCGACGCGGGCGTGCAGTTGCAGCCGCTGCCGGCACTGGCGGCGGACACGGGCATCGTTGCCGACCGCCAGCGCCTGACCCAGGTGCTGCTGAACCTGCTGTCCAATGCGATCAAATACAACCGGCGCGATGGCCAGGTGAGCATTGAGGTCGGCATCCATGGGCAGCGTATCCGCGTGTCGGTATGCGATACCGGCAACGGCATCGCCGCCGATCATATCGGCCAACTGTTCAAGCCTTTCGAGCGCCTGGGGGCCGACCCGAATGTGGAAGGCAGCGGCCTGGGCCTGGCCCTGAGTAAAAGCCTGCTGGAAAACATGGACGGCCAACTCACGGTGCAGAGCCAACCCGGCATCGGCTCGCGCTTCACTCTGGAACTGCCCTTCGTGCGCGTGGCGCAAGCCCCGAGCATCGCCACGCCCGGCATCGACATCGAATTGAAGCGCCCTGCCCCCGTCGTCAGCACCTTCGAGGGCAAGGTGTTGTGCATCGAGGACAACCTCTCCAGCCTGGCGCTGATCGAAACCCTGCTGCAGCGCCGGCCCGGCATACGACTGCTGTCGAGCATGCAAGGCCAACTGGGCCTGGACCTCGCCGCGCAGCATGCGCCACAGTTGATTCTGCTGGATGTGTCCCTACCGGACATCAATGGCTTGAAGGTACTGCAACGCTTGCGTCAGTCACTGATCACCCGCGACACACCGGTGCTGATGATCACCGCCGACGCCAGCGACCTTACCCGCCAGGCCTTGCAGGAGGCCGGCGCCACCGCGGTATTGAACAAACCGATCAACGTGCCGGCGTTTCTCGCCCACCTCGACCAAGCTTTTCCGGAGCCCGCGTGAACCTCGACCTGCGTATCCTGATCATCGACGACCAACGCCCGAACCTCGACCTGGTGGAGCAACTGCTGGCGCGCGAAGGGCTGACCAACGTGCTGAGCAGCACCCAGCCGCTGCGCACCCTGGAGTTGTTCAACAGCTTCGAACCGGACCTGGTGATCCTCGACCTGCACATGCCGGAGTTCGACGGCTTTGCGGTGCTGGAACAACTCAACCGGCGCATCCCCCAGGGTGAATACCTGCCGATCCTGGTGCTCACTGCCGACGCGACCCGTGACACGCGCCTGCGCGCCCTGGCCCTGGGCGCCCGGGACTTCATCAGCAAACCCCTGGACGCGCTGGAAACCATGCTGCGGGTGTGGAACCTGCTGGAAACCCGGGTGCTGTACAAGACGCTGCGTACGCTGGTGCCGGCGGGCCAGATTGAGTTGTTGCAGCGGCGCGGTGCTACCTCCACGCCCGGCAACGTCGAGGCCCAGCCGGGGTCAGCGGCGACACGACGCTGCTAGTGCCCGCGGGCTCGGTTTTCAAGGTTCGGCAAATGGAAGCGGTGTGTCGGTATCACGGCGAACGGCAAACACATTCAGGGTCATCGCCACCAGGGCGTAATAGCCGAAAACCCCGACCAGCTCGACCACGGTACTGTTCACCGCACTCAGGAGTTGGTCGGTTATCTCATCCAAGTGACAGTCCTCAAGAATGAACGGCGGCGCAAGCAAGCGCGGTGCGCTGGCGATATCGGCGTTGAAGTAACGAGAAACAATGGTCGACGACTGCCGGCCCAACGCATTGGGTCGGGCCCACAACACACGCGCGCCGTTCGCAGTATTACGACGATGTGACACACCCCTCATTTTGCTGCCAGTGCTGTTGCTGCTCGCCTGGTTCACCGGCCTCACCTCGGCCTTTATCGGTGCCGTAGCCGGCTATTTCGTCTACATCTCGCTGCACTACGTGATGCACCGCCCGCAGCATTGGGCCTATGCCTTTATTCCGGGATTGGTGGCCAATCACGACCTGCATCACCGCAAAGGCATCGAGAAGAATTTCGGGGTTTCTTCACCGCTGTGGGACCATGTGTTTCGCACTTATATTCGAACAGAGCACGCCTGAACCTCTGCTTGGCGATTGTTTTTATTACGAACAAATCTAGCCGCCCACACTCCTGCGCCGCCAACCTTATCTACGCTCTAGCCCGTGCCAGGAGGCGCATTGAAGAGTCCATGACGGACCCACTGTCTCCCGGCACCTGATGCCTAGGAGATACCGATGAGAATGGAAACCCATCGCCCCCGGCCCGGGTTCGGCTGTGCGCTGTTTGGCGCGTTGCTGAGCCCCCTGGTCGTCGCGGCCCCCACGTTGTCTACGCAAATACCCTTCGATGTCACGGCGACCCCGCCCTTCTCTCTCGACAGCCTGCAAGCCAACTTCGATGAAATGTCGTGGCAGACGTTCATTGCGCTGAACTGGCCGGCCCTGGACACGGGTCAACCCAATAACGGTGTGCAGATCGGCCAGCAGGACGCGGCCACCGTGTGGGAAAGCTATAAGGAGAGCTATCAGATATTCCTGGCCCAAGGGCAGAAGCCGCTGCCTTTTCACGCGCCCGCCAGCGTACCGAAAGCCTGTGAAGGCAAGGGTTCCGGGCGCTTGCTGCAACAGATGGGCAAGGTCCCGGATGTGCTCGACGAGTTTATCCAGCCGTTTGAGAGCGGCCCTCTGGTGGACCAGAGCGGCGTGTACACGCGCAATGAAATCGTGGTCAACCAACCGATGTTCGACGGTATCGTCAACAACGGCCTCTACAGCATTCAAGGCCAACAGGCGTTTTTTGCCGCCAGCCCGACCAATGCCGTGGCGTTCAGTTGCGGTAACCCGCACACCAGTGAGGTGGGTTCGCTGATGGTCAAGGCCTCGTGGAAGGTGCTGGACGGCAACGACAATCCCGCCAGCTTCCATAGCGTCGACGCCCTGGTGTATACGCCGGGCAACAGCGACCCGAGCAAAGGGCCGGTGGTGGCCGAGTCCTGCGTGGCCGAGCCGGTCGGGCTGGTTGGCTTGCATATCGTGCACAAGACCACCAGCGCGCCGCAGTGGGTGTGGTCGACCTTTGAGCACGTCGACAATGTGCCGGAAAAAACCACGCCTCCCGCCGAGCGCAAAGGCCCGTACCTGTTCTACAGCGCCAGCAGCCAGGCCGAGGTCAACCAGCCGCCGCCCCGGCCGTGGAACCCCGCGGTGAAGGCCGCGCCCTCGCAGATCGTGCGCGAGATACCGCTGACCAATGAAACCAAGGCCCTCAACACCACCTACCAGACCCTGCTGCGAACGGTTAACCCCAACAGCGTATGGGCCAACTACCAGTTGATCAGCACCCAGTGGCCGACGCTCAGCGGCCAACCGCCGTGCCAGATCTCCGCCACCAAGCCGCTGGGTAACCCGGCACCGTCGTTCCTCGCCAATGCCACGTTGGAGACCTATATCCAGGGCACCGTGCCCCAAGCGTCATCGAGCTGCATCGCCTGCCACGGCAATGCCGCCACCCACGTTACCCAGTCGCCGCGCACCAGCTTCGCGGACTTCACCTACCTGCTCGAGCGCGCCCAATCCACCGGTGTGACAAGGAGTCAGCCATGAGTACCGACCTGGACAATTTCACCGGCCTGAGCGTGGTGCTCACCGGCATCAATCAGGAACTGCTGGCGCCGTCGGTAGACCCCATCGGCCTGCCCACGACCTTTCTCGATTTCATCGGTCCGCGTGTCGGCCAAAGCGTGCTCAGCGCCCTGCTCGCGCAATACGCCACGCTGGCGGCCGACCAGGCGACTCCGCAGCAAATCGGCACAGCGATCCTGATGCAGAACGGCCAACCGGCACCGACGCAAACCGCCCAGGTGGCACGCGCGATCATGAAGCTCTGGCTGCTGGGCGTGTGGTACCAGCCGTATACCCAGGGTGCGTTCCCGCTCGGCGAGCAAACCGTGGTGAGTGACGAGGCCTACACCCAGAGCTGGGCGTGGAGTATTGCCCAGGCCCACCCCATGGGCTACAGCGAGTTCTTCTTCGGCTACTGGAACAGTCCGCCGCCCAACCTGGAAGACTTCACCGGGGTCACCGCCAGCACGCAGCCAGGAGCATCGTCATGAGTAGCGAACAAGCAGATGTGGTGATTGTCGGTGCGGGCCTTGCAGGCAGCCTCATTGCCTATCAATTGGGGCTGGCCGGAGTGCAAGTGCTGGTGTTGGAATCGGGGCCGGAGATCCCGCCCAATCGCAACCAGTACCTGGAGCGTTTCTACACCGCCACACTGAAGACGCCCGAATCACCCTACCCACCGGTGAGCACCCTGAGCCCGGCGCGCAACCCGGCTGAACAGAACGCACCGCGCGCGACCATCGCCGACCTGATCAATGGCTGGAACAACCCCGCCATCAGCTACCTGGTGCAAAAAGGCCCGTTGCCGTTCACCAGTACTTATGAGCGCGTGGGCGGCGGCACCACTTGGCATTGGGTCGCCACTTGCCTGCGCATGCTGCCGAATGATTTTCGAATGAAATCGCTGTACGGCGTGGGGGTGGACTGGCCGATCAGCTACAACGACCTGCAAAGCGCGTATTGCCGTGCCGAGGCGGAAATCGGTGTGGCGGCGAATGTGGCCGACCAGGCGTACCTGGGCATTACCTTCCCGGCCAACTATGAATACCCGATGACCAGCATCCCGCTGTCGCTGGTCGATGGCAGCTTCGTCAACGCGGTGCAGGGCCAGGCGTTCCAGGGCCTGCCCCTGGTGGTCAGCCCGACGCCAGCCGGACGCAACTCGCAGCCGTATGCCGGGCGACGGGTATGCGCAGGCAACACCAACTGCACGCCGATCTGCCCGATCCAGGCCAAGTACGATGCCACGGTGACCATGAACAACGCGCTCAACACCGGCAATGTGCGGGTGCTGTACAAGACCGTGGCGAGCAAGGTCACCGTCGCGGCGGACAACAGCATCAGCGGTATCGAGTTCATCCAGTACCAGCTCGGTGATGGACCACCGACCGGCACGGGCGTTGCCGTCGGGCAACGTTATGTGATCGCCGCCCATGCCATCGAGACGCCCAAGTTGCTGCTCAATTCCACCAGCAGCGCCTGGCCCAAGGGCGTGGCCAACAGCAGCGGCCAGGTCGGGCGCAGCCTGGCAGACCACCCGATCTACCTGGCCTGGGGCCTGATGCCCGAGGGCAAGACGGTGTTCCCGTATCGCGGCCCGGTGTCCACCTCCGGCATCGAAAGCCTGCGCGACGGCGCGTTCCGCAGCCAGCGCGCGGCCTGGCGGATCGAGATCGGCAACGAGGGCTTCAACTGGCCGATCGGCGACCCGTACACCACCGTCGCCGACCTGATTGATGGCACCAACGTCAGCCACACCAACCCGCTGCCAAACAACCCGGGCGCGCCCCAGGTGCTGTTCGGCACGGCGCTGGTGCAACAGTTGAACAACCTGCTTACGCGGCAATTTCGGGTGGGTTTCCTGGTGGAGCAAGTGGAGGAGGATCCCAATAACGCCAACTGCTACATCGTGCCTTCCGGCCAATACAAGGACCGCCTGGGTATCCCGCGCCCGGAAATCCACTACGACCTGTCCGACTACACCAAGGAGGGCTTCAAACAGGCGCGTATTCTGGCCAGTCATGTCATCACCGAACTGCTCGGGGCTACCGAACTGACTGCCGACATCCCGCCTGGGGTGTTCACCTACCAAGGGCAATCCTATTCGTTCCAGGGTGCAGGGCACTTGATGGGCACCTACCGCATGGGTGATGACCCCAAGACCTCGGTGGTGGACAAGACCCAACGCAGTTGGGACCACAACAACCTGTTCCTGGTGGGCGATGGCGTGTTCCCCACCACCGGCACCTCCAACCCAAGCCTGACCATCGCCGCGCTGTCGATCCAGGCCGGCGACACCCTGTGCAACGAGCTTAAAGCCGCGACGGTACAGGTGCAGGCCAACCAGCCGTGGCAAGGTACCGGCGTGCAAATCAGCGGCCCGAGCCCGCGCCTGGTGCGTTATGTCAGCGGCAAGTGGCTGGCCAGCCCGGTGGGCGGCATGGTCGATGGCAACGGCAGCCCGGGGTTGATCGCCAAGGCGGGCTACACCTTGGCGGGGGCTAATGAGGGGGCGCTGATTGGCCGTGTGAGCAGCAGCGGGACACCGTTTCTGGTGGGTGACCTGGCGGAAATTCCAACGGGGCAGACCGGGGAATTGCAGCTGTGTATCAACGATGATCTGGAGGGGCGTTATGGCGTTGGGTTGGGGGATAACCAGGGGGCGCTGACAGTGTTGGTGGGGTTCGGTACCACGTAGGGTCCTTGGCTGCGGGGAAAACCCGCAGCCCATTTTTTGAAGGTGGCTGGCAGACAGTCGGAAATGGCTACTCGCCACTACTCGAATCGATAGGTAAACTTCAAACCCATGCACCTCGGGGGCGGCCCCCGGTCTTTAAAGTCATAGGAAACAGGTGGACATTCATGGAAGAAAGTCATATCTGGCTCGGCGAGCTATTAGCACGCGCACAGGCCAGTCAGCTTCAGGGCGAGATGACAGACGCTCAATTCCAGCAGGTTTTGCTCCATGTCCTCGCCGTGCAAATCGTGGACTGAGACAGCCCTAAATGGGTCAAGGAGCGGGAGACTAAGTACTGGGTCTACCACGACACCATTCAGGCCAGCGTGCACATGCTGATGGAGCACTGTGGCCTCGCCGAAAAAATCACTGCATGCGACGAACAGACCTACGAACAGCTTTCAGTGCTGCTGGATGAGGTCACGGAGCAACTGGACGGAGAAGAGTGCCTCCACCTGTTCGACGCACTTTTTTATTTTCTTGCCACCCAAGCCCGTTTCGACCGCCGCCATGCCCAGATCAGCGGAGCACTCGCCACCGGCTTGGCGCGCGATGAAGGGCTGATCGACCTGGAGCCCTACAGTGGCGAAGCCTTCGTCAAGCATTTCGACCTCCATCAGGGCCGGTTTGCATACTTGCTTGTTGAAGGTAGCGCGGCCCTGCACCACTTGACCCGACTCAGACTGATCGTGCAAGGCGTCAATGCCGAACTGATCCAAGGTCTGCCGAATGACTTCAAATGTGAGAGCCTCTCACTGCTGGATAATCCGGTCTATTTGAAACAGCCCTTCGTCTCACTGTTACAACGGACCGAAGAAGGCACGTTAACGGGGCGAACACTGATGGTGTTCACGCCTGGCCGGACCCCAACCCCCGCCGCCCTGGATAAACTCAAGCAACACCTGTCCAGCAATGACCTGCTTGAAGCCGTGTTCGATTTCACGAGCTATAACGACGCTGGCAACGCCACCCGCTACTACGCCTGGTTGTTGAATAGCCAAAAATCCCAGGCAGACAGAACGTTGTGCATCGACACACGCAAATTGCTGTCTGGCATTCGGGGGGTCAGCGCAGAAGAGCTCGCCTACTTTTCAGCAGCGATTTACCAGATATGGCGGTCAGATGGAGCGTTGCGCTTCAGCCAATACCCTGAGTCGAAGCTGCTGGGTTCACTCAAAGGGCTGTTTGCCCAATGGTTCGACACTGGGTATGAGGATGTCGACGGCGTTTGCGTAGAACTGGACACCAAGGATGTGCTCAGGACCCGCATCGGCGGGACTCGGGTTCCGCCCGTTGACCGAGTACGGGAAATTTCACTGCTCGACCGGCGCCCGCTAGAGCACTTGCTCGCGCAACCAGGCAGCGTATCTTCCTGCACCTACGTCATCGGTAACAATGGTGCCGGCAAAAGCCTGTTGTTGGCTTCTCTGGTTGACCACCTGCAGCAACAGTCCACCGCCAGTGTGGCCATTGTGGTTGGGCCGATTGACCGTTTTCCCTTGGGCAATCGCGAGAAGTATCCTCATTATCGCTACCTGGGCGACCGGACGAGTACCGGGTATTCATCGCAAACCATCGAGCGCAAGTTGATCGACCTGTTGGTCGAAACGGTCGAGCTACCTGAGCGCCTGGCGTTGCTGGAAAACCTGCTTGAGCGCCTGGGCCTCAAACAGCGCCTGTACCTTGCGCCCAGTGGTGCATTCAACGAACTGCTGCGACCACTCGACCTGGCCGCCCAAGTCATTCCCCTTGCACTCGCGGTCAGTGAACATGTTTCCCTCAAGGGACTGAGTCTCGCATTGAGTCGCCAAGGCCATTCCAACCTGCTGAAATTCACCGACCTCAGCTCCGGCGAACAACAGGTGCTGCTCCTGTTCGCCAAAATCATGGCAAGCGCCGGCCCCGGCAAAGTGCTGCTGATCGATGAGCCAGAAGTGAGCCTGCATGTCGGTTGGCAGCAGTTGCTGCCGAGCCTGTTCAGCCTGATGGCAGAACGTCTGCAAACCCGGTTCGTGATTGCCACCCATTCACCGACCCTGGTTGCCAATGCCAAGGACAACCTGAGCCATTGTTTTATGGCCAAGGACAATCAACTGACAGAAATTGCGCCTGAACAGCGCCACTCAGTAGAGACCATCCTGCTCAAGGGCTTCGAGACCTACACCCCACACAACCGGGAAGTCGCCGAGCGCTGCGCGGCGCTTGTGACCGAGGCTATTCGAGCAACCAACAGGGGCCAGGCGGGTAAGTATGCCCAACAACATGAAGACCTCAGAAAAGCACTGGAATACATGACAACCATCATGAAGACCTCCGGCGACGCCGAAGACAAGCGCTACCAACAGGACCTGCAACTCATCGAACACGCGAGTCTTGCCATCACCGAAACCTTTGCCCTTGCGCAACAGGCGTTGCCAGCATGACCCGCCCCACCGGCGAGCCGAAGGCAGCGCTCCTCTACAGCGAACAGCGCAAGTTTCTGCACGCATTGCGCAAGGGGGCAAAGGCTTTTGATAAAAGTATCTGGGGCAAGCTGGGCGACCCTGCCAAAGCCGACTGTGCGGCGCTCAAAAAACGCTTGCGCTTAGCGCTGAAAAGCCGCCAGGAGCCCAGGTGTTGTTACTGCAAGCGCTGGTTGCTTAACCATGCGAGTGCAGCACCCATCGAACACGTGCTGTCACGCGACACCTATCCTCAATTCGCCTTGCATCCGCGCAACCTGGCGATTGCGTGTGTCGATTGCAACTCGGTCAAGGGCAAGGCCGACTGGGGCAAGTTCCCTGGGACCCCGGCGCTTTACCCCACGGCAGACGTCATGACCTTCTTTCATCCCCGTCACCATCGCTACGATGAACATATCCGCTTCATCCGTATGGAAACCAATCGCCAGGAGTTCGTCACCTATCACGGCCTCACGCCCCAAGGACAACACCTGTGCACCCAATTACTCAGCGCTGTGGTCGGTAAACGCAGCCTTAAGCGCAGCTACCCCGCACTGGCGGGCTGGCAACGCACCATCGATGACTTGGATGCCCAGGGCGATTCAACAGACCGCCCAGAACTGCAAGCCTTTCGCCATGCCATGGAAATAACGATTGCCGAACGGCTGAACGACGGCGGTAAGGCCAGCGCACTGTGGGTGGTTCCAGATGACGCCGCCAAAGATGCGGCACCGAAAACATCGGGCCGCAAACACACTCGGTCACGCAAACAGCAACTCGCTCATGATCCCATTCGCGCTATCCAGGAACAGCTTGCGTTCGACTGATCGCGCAGACTTCAAGCTACGCCGCACTCTGGATATGTAGGCTCAACACAACGGACCTGAGAGGTTCGTTACACACGCAACAACAGTCTTTTGTCATCACGCCCATTGATAGCCCCCTAACGAAACCCCCATGCTAGAGGGCTGATCCCGCGCTTATATCATTCCGAATGATAGTTACCTTTGCTTCATTCGATTCGTGACATACCGCCTCGCCGCGCATGATCCGCCCATCTCAAATACATTGGCGGATGCACCTCATGGAACAGTCACTCAAACATTTGCGCTTCCCCCTGGCGATCCTGGCCGTGGTGGTGATGAGCGCGTGCGGCAAGACCCCGGAACAAGCGGCCGCCATGCCCGCGGCGAAAGTCAGCGTAGCCAAGGTGCTTGAGCAGCCGGTCAACGAGTGGGATGAGTTCACCGGTCGCCTGGAAGCGCCCGAAACCGTACAGATTCGTCCACGGGTCTCTGGCCAGATTGACCAAGTCGCTTTCACCGAAGGCGCTTTGGTCAAGAAAGGCGACCTGCTGTTCCAGATCGACCCGCGTCCATTCCAGGCCGAAGTGCGCCGCCTTGAAGCCCAACTGGCTCAAACCAAAGCCGCCGCCACCCGCAGCGATAACGAAGCCCAGCGCGGCGAACGCCTGCGCCAGAGCAATGCGATCTCCGCCGAACTGGCCGACTCGCGCACCACCGCCGCCCAGGAGGCCCGCGCCGCCGTCGCCGGGATCCAGGCGCAGTTGGACCTGGCCAAGCTGAACCTGAGTTTTACCCGTGTGACCTCGCCGATCAGCGGCCGCGTCAGCCGTGCCGAAATCACCGCCGGCAACCTGGTGACCGCCGACGTCACCGCGCTGACCAGCGTGGTCTCCACCGACAAGGTCTACGCCTACTTCGACGCCGATGAACGTGTGTACCTCAAGTACACCGAACTGGCTCGCCAAGGCCGCCGTGGCGCCACCACCCCGGTGTACCTGGGGCTGTCCAACGAAACCGGCAACCCGCACCTGGGCCAGATGAACTTCATCGACAACCAGGTCAACCCGGCCACCGGCACCATCCGTGGTCGCGCCGTGTTCGATAACAGCAAGGGCGAATACACCCCTGGCCTGTATGCGCGCCTGAAGCTGGTCGGCAGCGGCACCTACTCCGCCGTGCTGATCAACGACGAGGCCGTCGGCACCGACCTGGGCAAGAAGTTCGTGCTGGTCATGGAAGGCGACAAGCCGGCGTATCGCGCGGTGGAACTGGGGCCGAAGATCGAAGGCTTGCGCATCGTGCGCAGCGGCCTGAACAAGGACGACACCATTATCGTCAAGGGCCTGCAACGCGCGCGCCCCGGCTCGCCGGTCGCACCGGAAACCATCCCGATGGCCAGCAAGGAAACCCTCGCCGCCTTGGCCCAACAACGACAAGCGCTTGAAGCCAGCAACCTGGAGCAAGTGGCGCCGGAAAAAACCGCGCCCAAGCTCGCAGCCGTTGCGGCTCCACGCGGTTAAGGGATACGACTCAAGATGAATTTTTCCAAGTTCTTCATTTCGCGGCCGATCTTCGCAGCGGTGCTGTCGCTGTTGATCCTGATCGCCGGTGCGATCTCGCTGTTCCAATTGCCGATCAGCGAATACCCGGAAGTCGTGCCGCCGACCGTGGTGGTGCGTGCCAACTTCCCGGGCGCCAACCCCAAGGTCATCGGTGAAACCGTGGCCGCGCCGTTGGAGCAAGCCATCACTGGCGTCGAGGGCATGCTGTACATGTCCTCGCAATCGACTGCCGACGGCAAGCTGACCCTGACCATCACCTTCGCCCTGGGCACCGACCTGGACAATGCGCAGGTGCAGGTGCAAAACCGGGTGACGCGGACTCAGCCAAAACTGCCTGAGGAAGTGACGCGCATCGGTATCACCGTGGACAAGGCCTCCCCCGACCTGACCATGGTGGTGCACTTGACCTCCCCGGATCAGCGTTACGACATGCTGTACCTGTCCAACTATGCGATCCTCAATATCAAGGATGAGCTGGCCCGCTTGGGCGGCGTGGGCGACGTGCAGTTGTTCGGCATGGGCGACTACTCCTTGCGTGTATGGCTGGATCCGAACAAGACCGCCTCGCGCAACCTGACTGCGACCGATGTGGTCACCGCGATCCGTGAGCAGAACCGCCAGGTGGCAGCCGGTGCCCTGGGCGCCCAGCCTGCACCGTCTGACACCAGCTTCCAGTTGTCGGTGAACACCCAGGGTCGCCTGGTCACCGAGGAAGAGTTCGAGAACATTGTGATCCGCGCCGGCGCCAACGGTGAAATCACGCGCCTCAAGGACATCGCCCGGGTCGAGTTGGGGTCGAGCCAATACGCGCTGCGCTCGCTGATCGACAACCAGCCGGCCGTCGCGATTCCGATTTTCCAGCGTCCCGGCTCCAATGCCATCGATATCTCCAACGATGTGCGCAGCAAGATGGCCGAGCTGAAAAAGAGCTTCCCGGCCGGCATGGATTACCGCATCGCCTATGACCCGACGATCTTTGTGCGCGGTTCCATCGAAGCGGTGGTGCACACCCTGTTCGAAGCGCTGATCCTCGTGGTGCTGGTGGTGATCCTGTTCCTGCAGACCTGGCGCGCCTCGATCATTCCGTTGGTGGCGGTGCCGGTATCGTTGATCGGTACCTTTGCGGTGATGCACCTGTTCGGGTTCTCGCTCAACGCGCTGTCGCTGTTCGGATTGGTACTGGCCATCGGTATCGTGGTGGACGACGCCATCGTGGTGGTGGAGAACGTCGAACGAAATATCGAGCTGGGCCTGGAGCCGTTCCCGGCGACTGAAAAAGCCATGAGCGAAGTGACCGGCCCGATCATCGCCACGGCGCTGGTGCTGTGTGCGGTGTTCATTCCAGCGGCGTTTATCAGTGGCTTGACCGGGCAGTTCTACAAACAGTTCGCCTTGACCATTGCGATCTCGACGGTGATCTCGGCGTTCAACTCGCTGACCCTGTCCCCTGCCCTGGCCGCCGTGTTGCTGCGCGGTCACGACGCACCGAAGGATCGCTTCTCGAAGATCCTCGACAAGCTCCTCGGTGGCTGGCTGTTCCGTCCCTTCAACCGCTTTTTCGAAAAGTCCAGCCATGGCTACGTGAGTACCGTACGCCGGGTGATTCGCGGCACGGGCATTGCGCTGTTCGTGTACGCCGGCCTGATGGTGCTGACCTTCTTCGGATTTGCCCACACCCCGACCGGTTTCGTACCGGCCCAGGACAAGCAATACCTGGTGGCCTTCGCCCAATTGCCCGACGCTGCGAGCCTGGATCGCACCGAAAACGTGATGAAGCGCATGTCGGAAATCGCCCTCAAACAGCCCGGTGTGGAAGCCGCGATTGCCTTCCCTGGCCTGTCGATCAACGGGTTCACCAACAGCCCGAACAGCGGCATCGTGTTCGTGACCTTGAAGCCATTCGATGAACGTAAAGACCCGAGCATGTCCGCCGGGGCGATTGCAGGTGCGCTGAACGGCCAGTACGCCAACATCGAAGAAGCCTACATGGCGATCTTCCCACCGCCGCCGGTACAGGGCCTGGGCACCATCGGCGGGTTCCGCCTGCAGATCGAAGACCGTGGCAACCTGGGTTATGACGAGCTGTACAAAGAAGTGCAGAACGTCATCACCAAGAGCCACGGCGTGCCGGAGCTGTTCGGCCTGTTCACCAGCTACACGGTCAACGTGCCCCAGGTCGATGCCGCCATCGACCGCGAAAAGGCCAAGACCCACGGCGTGGCGATCAGCGACATCTTCGACACCCTGCAGGTCTACCTGGGTTCGTTGTATGCCAACGACTTCAACCGCTTCGGGCGTACCTATCAGGTCAATGTGCAGGCTGAGCAACAGTTCCGCCAGGAGTCCGACCAGATCGGCCAGCTGAAAGTGCGCAACAACAGAGGCGAGATGATCCCGCTGGCGACCTTTATCAAGGTCAGCGACACCTCGGGGCCGGATCGCGTGATGCACTACAACGGCTTTATCACCGCCGAAATCAACGGCAACGCGGCACCGGGCTACAGCTCCGGCCAGGCCCAGGCGGCGATTGAAAAACTGTTGAAGGATGAACTGCCCAACGGCATGACCTACGAGTGGACCGACCTGACCTATCAGCAAATCCTCTCGGGCAACACCGCGCTGTTCGTGTTCCCGCTCTGCGTACTGCTGGCGTTCCTGGTCCTGGCCGCCCAATACGAAAGCTGGAGCCTGCCGCTGGCGGTGATCCTGATCGTACCGATGACGCTGCTGTCGGCCATCACCGGGGTGATCATCTCGGGTAGCGACAACAACATCTTCACCCAGATCGGCCTGATCGTACTGGTGGGCCTGGCATGCAAGAACGCGATTCTGATCGTCGAGTTCGCCAAGGACAAACAGCAGGAAGGCCTCGACCCGCTCGCTGCGGTCCTGGAAGCCTGCCGCTTGCGTCTGCGGCCGATCCTGATGACCTCGTTCGCCTTCATCATGGGTGTGGTGCCACTGGTGTTGTCCAGCGGTGCCGGTGCCGAGATGCGGCATGCCATGGGCGTGGCGGTGTTCTCCGGAATGATCGGGGTGACCTTCTTCGGTCTGTTGCTGACGCCAGTGTTCTACGTACTGATCCGTCGCTATGTGGAGCGCAGCGAAGCGCGCAAAGCGGCCAAGGCCTTGAAGCTGGAGACACAGCAATGAGCGTGAAAGTATTCCTGCCGAGCTTGCTGGTACTGGCGCTGAGCGCCTGTGCCGTAGGCCCGGACTACAAGACCCAGACCCCGGAGGCGGCGAACATCACCGCCGCCGCGGACGCCAAGCAGTATGACCACGCCAAGTTCGAAGGCATCTGGTGGCAGCAGTTCGACGACCCGACCCTCAACCAGTTGGTCACGCAATCGCTGCAAGGTAACCGTGACCTGCGCGTGGCGTTTGCCCGTCTGCGCGCTGCCCGTGCAATCCGCGATGACGCCAGCAACGATGCCATGCCGACGATTACCAGCCGCGTCAGCAGCGACCAGGGCAAGGGCCAGATCCCCGGCCAGACCACCAGCCGGGTCAAGACCGAGCGGTACGACCTGGGCCTGGACATGGCCTGGGAACTGGACCTGTTCGGGCGCATCCAGCGCAACCTGGAAGCCACCGACGCCGACCAGCAAGCCGCCGAGGCCGACCTGTACCAACTGCAAGTCACCATGATTGCCGAACTGGTAGACGCCTACGGTCAACTGCGCGGCGCGCAACTGCGGGAACGCATCGCCCTCGACAACCTGAAGAACCAGCAGGACTCACGCACCATCACCGTCAGCCTGCGGGATGCCGGTGTGGGTGACCAACTCGACGTGGAGCGCGCCGACGCACGCCTCGCCGCAGTGGAAGCCAGCGTGCCGCAACTGCAGGCCGAACAGGTGCGTGAGCGTAACCGCATCGCCACCCTCCTCGGCCAGCGTCCCGACAAGCTGACGGTGGACCTGAGCCCGAAAGACCTGCCGGCGATTGCCAAGGCGTTGCCGATCGGCGACCCGGGGCAACTGCTGCAACGGCGCCCGGACATCCTCAGCGCCGAACGCAAACTGGCCGCCGCCACCGCGCGTATCGGCGTGGCCAAGGCCGACCTGTTCCCACGGGTCAGCCTCAGCGGCTTCCTCGGCTTCACCGCCGGGCGCGGTTCACAGATCGGCTCGTCCGCCGCGAATGCCTGGGCACTCGGCCCGAGCATCACCTGGGCCGCCTTCGACCTGGGCAGCGTACGTGCCCGTCTGCGTGGCGCAGACGCCGAAGCCGATGGCGCCCTGGCGAGCTACGAGCAGCAAGTGCTGCTGGCACTGGAAGAGTCCGAGAATGCCTTCAGTGATTACGGCAAGCGTCAGCAACGCCTGGTCTCGCTGATCCGCCAAAGCGAATCCAGCCGAGCCGCCGCCGACCTCGCCGCGATCCGCTACCGCGAAGGCACCGTGGACTTCCTCGTCCTGCTCGACGCGCAACGCGAACGCCTCGCCGCCGAAGACTCCCAGGCCCAGGCCGAAGTGGACCTGTATCGCGGGATTGTGGCGATCTACAAGGCGCTGGGGGGTGGCTGGAAGCCGGACACCGTCGTGGCGACTGCCAAGTAACGTAAAGAGCTCCTTTGGTTGGTCGCATCCAGCCAATTTTTAGCCCCGTGGTCTATTTCGTCATGGGGCTTTTTTTTGGCTGCAACAACGCCAGAGGGCTGACCTGCATATTTGGCTGGCCGGAAGGCTACCTGGCCGCCTTGATTTGCTGATCACGGTGCATGCGCATCGGAATATTGACCTTCGAAGCGGCCTTGTTGGCGATCTCTACGGTGGTCCACTCGAATATCCTGGAGACCCAATAAGTCAGCTCACCCTCCTCGATCATCACCTCATAACGCCCATTCGTGTCCGGAACCAAGCGTGCTTCGCGCATCAACGGTATCAGCGGTTTGAGACGCTCGGGGTCGGTTATATTGAAGGCGATACTCAGTTGCTTGAGCCGGTCGTCTTCGTCGAAATAGACACCCACCACATAGATCGGCACATCGCCCAAAAGATAGGGGCTGGAAGGCTCGATCGCGCGGTAGTAAGGCATCGGCACCGAATAGGAGAGGTTGCTCTCCAGTTCCACCTTCGGAAAATACCGCTGCAGGATGTCCATGACCTGCGTGCGAGGCATCCCCAGAGTGAAATCACCAATACCCAGTGCCGACCAGGCGGTGAGCGGGAACAGAGCACAACAAATACAGATCACCCATGACTTGAGCACTACCTGTCTCCCTGAAGACTTATCCGGCATCGTTAAGAATCAAACTACGATAATGCCCCGGATTCGACCCGCTCCACTTACGAAACGCCTTATAAAACGAACTGGTATCGGCAAACCCCAACCGCGCCGCGATCTCGGCAAAGCTGATCTGCGGTTCGGCCAGCCAGACAATCGCCAACTCCTTGCGCACGCTGTCCTTGAGGCCCTGATAGCTCTGCCCTTCTTCCGCCAGACGGCGGCGCAGCGTGGAAGCGGAGATAAACAGCGTGGCAGCAAGGCCCTCGGTCTCAGGCCAAGTGTCGGGAGGCATTTGCCGCAGGTCGTGCTTGATGCGCGTAGCCAGGCTGTCGGGGTTGCGGTATTTGACCAGGATGTTGGCCGGCGCGTGGGCGAGGAAGCGCTTGAGTTCTTCCGGGCTGCGCTTGATCGGCAGGTCCAGGCAGTCAGCGGAAAAGATCATGCGGGTGCGTGGCCGATCAAAACGCAGGTTGTCGGAAAACATCACCTGGTAGTCATCGCAAAAGTCCGGCTGCGGGCAGCGCAGTTCAATGGCCAGGATCGGGATGCGCCGGCCAGCCAGCCAGCAGGCGACGCCGTGCACGATCATCCAGTAGGTGAAATAGGTGAATGCTCGATTGGGCTCAGCTTCTGGTTCGTGCAACACGATTTCCGCCAGGCTCTGTTGGCGCACCAACTGGGCCGGCAGGTGTTCCAGCATCAGTGAGAGGAAACCCAAGGCGGTTTGCAGGCCCTCTGCCAGGCTGGGTTGTGCAATGGCGGCGCGGCAGAGGAACTCGAGGCTGCCGGACTTGAGCTTGCGCGGGTCCATGCCGAAGAACTCATCGTCCATGCGCCTTGCCAGCAAACGCCACAAACGGGCGTAGGCAGTAGCCGGAACGCGGGCGTCGGGTTGCTCAAGCAATGCCGGATCGATACCGACCTTGCTCAACACTTCGACAGTGGCCGGACCCGGTGCGCAGCTTTGCAACAAGGCTTCGCGCACGAGGTGGAGGGAGATAGTGTCTTTTTCCAACATTGGCGCTGCCGTGCCCTGTGTGGCGTGAAGTGCGGCCATCTTAGGCAGTCACGCGGCAAAAGAGTAGGCACTCGGGTTTGGGTCTCGGGTATTCTGCGCCGGGATTTACCGACAGGGAGTTGTATCGATGAGTTGCTGGGAAGTACTTGGGCTGCCGTCCGACGCCGATGCTCGCAGTATCAAGCGCCAATACGCGGTGTTACTCAAACAGCATCGCCCGGACGAAGACCCTGTCGGCTTCCAGCGCCTGCGCGAGGCCTATGAGCACGCGCTGCAATGGAGCCGTTATGAAGCGCCCGTCGAAGTGCCGCAAGCGTTGCAGGTCGACACGGTGCTGCCCGCTACCGCCGAGCCCGACACGCGCTACGACCAGGCGCAGGCCCTGGTGGCCGATGCCACGCCGGCCAATCTCGCGCGTCTCTATCAGCACGCCCAGGACAATGAATGCACCGAGGCATTTGAAGCCTTGCTGCTGCAACGCTGCCTGAGTGGCACGGAACCCGCGATTGCGGACTGGGCCGTGACGCACTTGCACTGGCTCACCCCCTGGCAACGGGAAACCCCGGCGCGGCTGCCCGACTATCGCCTGGCCGCGCTGCTGGAGCAGATGTTTGCCCAGGTTGAGCAGCGGTTGACCGAATTACTCGATCAACAACAGGTCGAGGCCTTCAACGCCGCCCTGATCGAGTTGCATGACACCGAATGGCTCAAGCCCCTGGCGCGCCATGCGCGGCTCGATGACGTACTCGCGCGCACGCTGCTGGCCAGCACGTTCTGGTCCGAGGCGCTGTTTGAGAGCCTGTGCAGCGAGCAGGCCTGGTCCGATCAACACCTGGAAAACCACTGCCCCGAACCCGAATGGTCGGCGTTAAAGGCACGCCATGCACTGGAGCGTTTCAGTGCGCAGGCCTACCACCAGGCCAGCCTGAACAGCCGTGACCCGAAGGCGCGCGCGGCCAGGTTGCTGTTCGGCGACATGACACTGGAACAACGCCAACGCTTTGCTCGACGCTTCGGCGAGTCCGACTGGAATGCCTGCCGTACTCTCAGCGAAACCCTGCTCAACCAGTACCCGGCCCTGTGCGCACAGATGCCCGATGAAGACCCCTACTTCTGGCGCGACTGGGAACGCACCAGCCGCCCCTGGCCGATGTTTGTGGCTTTGCTGGGCATGGCCGTCGGCTGGGCGATCCACGACCAGCAACTGACCGACCACACCTTGATGGAATCCCTCGGCATGGTCCCAACCTGGGCCTTCCTGATCGCCATACCGGCGTTGCTCATCCTGGCGATCTGGCGCCCCGTCACTGATGGTTACGGCGAGATTGACGAGAAGCTCGCCGCCCACCTATCGCCCTGGCTGAGTTTTCGCCGGCCGCCGCCGTTGGTGATCCGCGAGATTCTGCCGTGCTGGGTGCTTGGCCTGTTGATCTGGATCATCCTCGGCAATTACGCGTTCGCCGGCTATGTGTTGACACTGCAGGGCCTGGGGCTGGCGCAGCGCGTGCTCGGACGACCGTCGATACGTTCAGCACTGACGTGGCGTTGGCCTGCGCGACCGTCGACACGCCAATGGGCCACCTGCCTGGGCCTCGGCGCCCTGTTGTTGAGCGCCGCGCTGATATACGCAAACAACCAACGCATCCACCGTGACGAGGGCTTGCAACCGTTTCTGATGAGCCCTTGCAGTGGCCTCAAAGCCGGCGCGCAGGGGTGTACACCATGAACCGCATCACCCTTGCTGCACTGTGCACCATAGTGCCCCTGGCGCTGAGCACCGTGGGCCTGCTGACGAATACCGATATGCTCGCCCCGCTGAAAACCTGGGCCAACCGCCCGGCAGCGCTTGAACACCAGCAAGCCCAGGCGCTGCGTCCAGTGATCGACTGCCTCAACCGGGTCGACAGCAATTGGCGAGTGGCGTACTCCAACTACCGCAGCCGCAGCCCCCGCGCCAACGACCCGAGCCTGGATATCATCGAGCGTTTCCCCGAACGGTATCAGCGCGCACAGGGCCCGCAATTGAGCCTGCTGGACTACGACGCCAAACGCCCGGACCTGTGCCTGCTGACGTCCTCGCAAAGAAGCGCACTGCAAAAATACCTGCCGCAGATCGCCGCGCTTCGCAATGACTATATGGACCACCTGCTGCAGGTCTATTCATCGGTGAAAGAGTTCGACTTCTACCCCAACGCAACCGTCCCAGGCCTTACCCCTGCGCAGCGGGCGATCAGCGATGCGCGGTTCTTCCCTGTGGCGGAAAAATTCCTCACGGTCTCATCCGAACTGCGCGCCGCCGTGGACGCAGCCGACCGCCGGATACGCCTGCAACAGCTGCAACACTTGCAGGTGCGTGACGAACACCAGATGGCGCTTATCCCCGGCCTGATCTTGCAGACCCGCGACACGATGCACAGCCTTGACCCGCGATCCCCCAAACAATTGGCGGACGCATTGAGCGACTTACAGCAGAGCTGGGATCACGCCCAGCAGTACCTGCGCCCCAACCTACCCATCTCCGACGCCAAGGCCCAGCAGCTGTGGCAGCGGATTAGACAACCCGGTTACGACTACCTTGGCGCGCTGCAAACACTTGCCCGTCATTCAAGCGAAACCCCCGACCCAGAGCGGCTAAACGCCGATTACTTTGAAACACAACGCCGCTTTGACTTGCTGGTGGATACCTATAACCAGGCCGTCGGGCAGGACTACTGAACGGCCTTCTCCGGGCCGTTCAGCCGCTGTTCAGCAATCGTCAAGATTGTCTGTTTAGTAATGAGTATCATTATGTTACAACTTAGGCTCCTATCTAGTTACGCTCTGGTGCCGAATGCTTGTCCCCTTTCTCATCATGCTGCGCGAAGGCATTGAAGCCGCGCTGATCGTCGGCATCATCGCCAGTTACCTGCAACAGACCGGCCGTGGCCAGTGGATGCCGGCAGTGTGGATCGGGGTGTTCCTCGCCGCCGCGTTGGCGTTGCTGGTGGGCGGTGGCCTGGAGTTGGTCAGCGCCGAGTTCCCGCAAAAACAACAGGAACTGTTCGAAGGCATTGTCGGTTTGGTCGCCGTGGGCATTCTCAGTTCCATGGTGTTCTGGATGCGCAAAGTCGCGCGCTCCATCAAGCATTCGCTGCACGCCTCGCTTGATCAGGCGTTGACCGGTTCCAAACACCAGGTCACGGCATTGATCCTCATGGTGTTCTTCGCCGTCGCTCGTGAAGGCCTGGAAACCGTGTTCTTCCTGCTGGCGGTGTTCCAACAGAGCGAAGGCCCAGGCGCGCCGATTGGCGCGCTGCTCGGCCTAGTCCTGGCGATCATCGTCGGCTTCCTGATCTACACCGGCAGCATGCGCCTGAACCTCGGTGCGTTTTTCCGTTGGACCGGCTTGTTCATCCTCGTGGTCGCCGCCGGCATCCTCGCCAACTCGGTGCAAGCCCTGCACGAAGCGGGCGTGTGGAACCACTGGCAGACCGTGTTGTTCGATTTCAGCGCCGTGCTGCCGATGGACAGCCCGCTCGGTTCGGTACTGGCCGGCATGTTCGGCTACCAGGAAGCGCCGACCATCAGCACCCTGGGCGCCTATCTGATTTATCTGATGGTGGCGCTGGTGATGTTTTTCCTGCCTGCGGCACCGGCCAAGCCTGCCGCCAGCCCTTCTTCCGTTTCCAGCCAGTAAGGACCGTCTCTTGTCCAACCCAACGCCTCAACCCGCTTCGCCCCCCCGCGCCCTGCGCTGGGCGGTGGCCGGCTCGGTGGTCGTGATGATCGCCGCCGGTGGCCTGTTCTATTACGCCTCGCAACTGGCGGCCAGCAAGCGCCAGACCAACCACAATGAAATCGCCGTGACCATCCATGGCCACGCCTGCGAGCCCAATGCACTGAGCGTGCCGGCCGGCCGGGCGAGCTTTCGCATCATCAACCGCTCTGACCGGGCGGTGGAGTGGGAAATCCTCGACGGCGTGCTGGTGGTCGAAGAGCGCGAAAACATCGCCCCAGGCCTGAGCCAGGTGATCAACGCCAACCTGTTGCCGGGGGACTATGCGATCACGTGCGGCCTGCTGAGCAACCCGCGCGGCACCCTGCATGTGACGCCAACCGCTGAGTCCGACGCCCAGGCCAAGGCCAAGCCGTCGATGGTGGCGTTTATCGGCCCGCTGTCTGAGTTTCGCGTGTACCTGAGCAGCCAGGGCGGTGCCCTGGTCAAGGCCGTGACCGCCCTGCAACAGGCGATCGACGCTGGCGACCTGGCCCAAGCGCAAGCGCTGTATGTGCCGGCCCGTGAGGCTTACCAACGTCTGGCCCCGGCCTCACAGCGCTTGGCCGAGCTGGACAACGCCATCAACGCCCGTGCCGACTATTTTGAAAAACGTGAGCAAGACCCGGCCTTCAGCGGCTTCCATCGCCTCGAATACAGCCTGTTCCAGCAACGCAGCCTTGATGGCCTGGCGCCGATTGCGCAGCGCCTGGTGACCGATGTCACCACCCTCAAGCAGCAATTGCTGGCGCAGTCCCTGCCGCCGGAGCAGTTGGTCAGCATCGTAGTGCGCAACCTCAACAGCCTGGCGGATGTACGCGCCATCAGCGGTGAAGAGGAGCGCTACAGCCATGTCGACCTGAATGGTTTCGCCGCGAACCTGGAGGCCGCGCACAAGGTGGTCGAGCTGATGCGTCCGCTGCTGACCAAGTCCGCCGCCGACCTGCTGCCGACCGTCGACAGCGCCCTCGCCGCCTTCGATACCGAGCTCCAGGGTTTCAAGCTCGACAAAGGCTACGCCACATACGACAGCGTTACCGCCGATCAGCGCAAGCAGATCGCAAACAAGGCCAAGGCTCTGGCCGCCGCACTCGATGGAATCGACCCCGCCCTTGGCCTCTCCGGCCTGCAGTGAAGACGACCGCACACATGAGTGATTCAGAACAGTTTTCAGCACAACGTCGCCGTGTCCTCCTGGGCATGGCCGCAACCGGTGCCGCCATCGCCGGCAGCACCCTGACCTGCCCGGCCATGGCGGCCGCCGCCGAGCAAGTGACTACCGCACCGCGCAGTGACAAGACCCAGGACCACCACGACTTTTTCGGCCAGCACCAAAGCGGCATCGTCACCCCGCGCCCGGCCTGCGGCATGGTCGTGGCGTTCGATGTCCTGGCCAGCGACCGCGAAGACCTGGAGCGTCTGTTCCGCACCTTGAACGAGCGCATCGGCTTCCTGATGACCGGCGGCACCGTGCCCCAGGTCGACCCGAAGCTGCCGCCCACCGATTCCGGCATTCTCGGCCCGGTGGTCACGCCGGATAACCTGACCATCACCGTGTCCGTCGGCGAATCGTTGTTCGATGAGCGCTTCGGCCTGGCCGCCGTCAAACCCAAGCGCCTGAGCCGCATGGTGGGCTTCCCCAACGATGCGCTGGAACCGGCGCAGTGCCATGGCGACCTGAGCCTGCAATTCAGCTCCAACACCACGGACACCAATATCCACGCCCTGCGCGACATCGTGAAGAACCTGCCCGACCTGCTGCTGGTGCGCTGGAAGCAGGAAGGCAGCGTGCCGCCCCAGGCGCCGGCCAAGCCCGGCGAGCCGGCGCAGAGCGCGCGCAACTTCCTGGGTTTTCGCGATGGTTCGGCCAACCCTAACTCCAACGACAGCAAGGCCATGGACCAGATTGTGTGGGTCCAACCCGGCAGCGACGAACCGAGCTGGGCGGCCCATGGCAGCTATCAGGCGGTGCGCATCATCCGCAACTTCGTCGAACGCTGGGACCGCACGCCGCTGCAGGAGCAAGAAAGCATCATCGGCCGTATCAAGCCAACCGGCGCGCCGATGGATGGCCAGAAAGAATCCCAGGTGCCCGACTACAGCAAGGACCCGGAAGGCAAGCTGACCAAGCTCGATGCCCATATCCGCCTGGCCAACCCGCGTACTGCGCAGACCCAGGCCAACCTGATCCTGCGTCGGCCGTTCAACTACTCCAACGGCGTCAATAAAAACGGTCAGCTGGACATGGGGCTGTTGTTCATCTGCTACCAGGCTGACCTGGAGAAAGGCTTTATCAGCGTGCAAACCCGGCTCAACGGCGAACCCTTGGAGGAATACCTCAAGCCGGTCGGCGGCGGGTACTTCTTCACGTTGCCGGGGGTCACGGGGCCCAAGGATTTCATTGGGCGCACGCTGCTCGCTGCCACGCACCTTCAAACCACTGCCAACACCTAAAACACACCAGAGCGGAAAACGTCCCATGAAGAAGTCGACTATCGCGTTGTCGTTGTTAATGACCCTTTCGCCGCTGGCAGCCTTCGCCGCCACCGCGCCGCTGGACCTGGTAGGCCCGGTGTCGGACTACAAGATCTACGTTACCGAGGAAATCGGCGAGCTGGTCACCCAGACCCAGGCCTTTACCGATGCCATCAACAAAGGCGACCTCACCACCGCCAAGAAGCTCTACGCGCCGACCCGTGTGCACTATGAGTCCATCGAGCCGATCGCCGAGCTGTTCAGCGACCTCGACGCCTCGATCGACTCCCGTGTCGATGACCACGAAAAAGGCGTGACCGCCGAAGACTTCACCGGTTTCCACCGCATCGAGTACGCGCTGTTCTCGCAGAACTCGACCAAGGGCCTGGAAGCTCTGACGGCCAAGCTCAACACCGACGTCAACGACCTGAAAACCCGTGTCGACGGCCTGACTTTCCCGCCGGAGAAAGTTGTCGGCGGTGCCGCAGCGTTGCTGGAAGAAGTCGCCGCCACCAAGATCTCCGGTGAAGAAGACCGCTACAGCCACACCGACCTGTATGACTTCCAGGGCAACATCGACGGCGCGAAGAAAATCGTCGACCTGTTCCGTGGCCAGATCGAGAAACAGGACAAGGCCTTCCTGGCCAAGGTCGACAAGAACTTCGCCGCCGTGGACAAGATCCTGGCCAAGTACAAGACCAAGGACGGCGGCTTCGAGACCTATGACAAGGTCAAGGAAAACGACCGTAAGGCGCTGGTGGGTCCGGTTAACACCCTGGCCGAAGACCTGTCGACCCTGCGTGGCAAGCTGGGCCTGAACTGATCCGTGGCCGCCCAGGTTCGCAATGAGCCTGGGCGGCACCTATCAACCCCGAACCCTGAAATGCTTCAGCGGTGCACCCTCGGGCTCGCCAGAGCTGGGATTGATCGCATACCACCCGGCATTTTTCTGGATCGCCTGGATTTCAAGAGCCCCCACGTTGCCCGTTCGAACGCCCGACACAGCCCTGAACGATCGAACGCCTCCCGGGAAGAGGCAACCTTGAACGCCCACCGCCCAACGACACTTCTCGAATGCCGTGGTCGGCATATAGAGGCCGGGCGCCAGGCGAGCGACTTCACCTTTCATGATTTTGCGCATTGCATCGATGGCATTCGACCCGGATTTGAACACGTCAATCGTACCGTCCAGAGGATTGAACAGGCTACGTAGCAACGGCGCGGCGCCTTTGAGCCCTGGCAGGCTGAATGACTTGCCATTGAACAGCACCAGCTTTTTTACGCCGCGCAAAAATCGGCTCGCCCCACTCAGCCCTCCTGTGGCGGCGAACGAAGCGAAATCAATCAGCAAGCCCTTGAGTCCCTCCTTCACATTGCCTTGTGCAATATCTGAAATCGCCCCCACAAACGGGATCAGGCTCAGCATCATACGAGCGTTCTCGGCGGTGAACAGCTGACTGCCGGAGGTAAACGGATAGGTGCGTCGACTCTGTAGACCCGTGGGTTGGTTGGCAAACTCAATCAGCGCCTCGCGCTTGTCGTCAAAACTGTGCGCCAGCAAAGCGTTGACAATTCGCTGGGTTTTGGTCGAAGCAAAGGTATCGGGCACACGCTGGATCGCCGTATCCCCAGGGCGTGGCAGCGGCGTCGGCGGCAGTTCTGTGGAGGCTTTGTCGAGAATCACCTTCGATTTGGCCCCCGTACGCGGGGGCGAACCTGAACGGTAGGCCATCACATCCAACGCTTGCTCAGTCCCCAGCCGGAACGGAGCGCGCACATAAGCAAATGGCCCGTGGGGCTTGCGGCCCTCCTCGACAGTACCGTTGAGTGTCAACCGATAAGGCAAATCGGTGCGCTTGACCATCTGCATCGATCGCGGGAACACCTCGTAGTAACCGAACCTTGGTTCTACCACGCCCGTTTCATAACGCAGCAGCAGACCATGCCTGCCGCAGTTTTCGTCGACTTTGGAGTCGGGGCCCTGATCGTCCTCCAGGGCTTCCCCGGTTTCCTGGCGTACGGTGAAAAATTCTATTTTGCCTGCCTCCAGCGCTAGACGCTCCTGCGCAGGCAACTGGGCAATCATCAGTTTCAATGCAGTAGCCTGAGCCTCGCGGGTATCGGCAATGTGCCGATCAACGGCGGCTTCCACCAATGGGGCAATCTCTGGCACCTGCCGGATGCGCGCCTCGAAGGTTGCCTGGGAAACTCCGGGATGGGTGAACCGGTAGCGTCGCTCCCCACTGATCCGGGTATTGAGCCAATGATCGACGGCCAGCAACGGGTCATCGCGAACCTGCTCCGTCAGAATGACATCGGTCAACAACGGCCGACGGGATTCCAAATGAGCATGCTGGCGAGGGTCAAAGGGCACGTCAGTGTCCAGTTCAAGCCTGAATTCACGTATTTCATCGGCGGTCATTTCCGGGAACAACGGCACCAGTTGCTCGATCAGCAAGCTGCGCTGGGTCGGCGGCTCTTTCGTCAGCGTGCTGAAGGCCTCGCGGATCTGCTTCTCCCGCGAGGTAAAGGCCTGTGCTGCGGCCTGATAATCCCCTGGGGAGTACTGGCCGTCGTGGGTCATGGGGAAAATACCGGTCATGACCGCCCAGTCCAACAAGGGCCTGGTCGCCAGGGTCTTGAGCAGCGTCTCTTGCGTTGCACCACCCGCGTCAAGCCGCGAGAGTGCCATGATTTGCGTAAGGTTCATCAATCGCGAACTGCCCGCGCCGGACAGTGCATCGGCTATTGCGCAGCCCAGGCGCATTTCCAGCCAGCCGGTGGAGCCGATCTTGACGCTTTGCGGGTCACGGTTGAAGGCCTGCGCGGCCTCCCTCGGCACATCCGGATCGGCCTTGATCAGCATTTCCGGTGCGGAGTGGGCCAGGAACAGGTGGGCGAACAGGGACGAAAGCGTGGCATCGACCCCCTTGCTTTCCAGGTGTTTTTCCACGTCCTGGCGCACATCCTTGAGTGTGCGGCCCAGGTTGCCTGGCTGGTAAAGCCAATACCCGGCCACCACGCCTGGCCGGCCGGGCACTGGAGCGTTCACACTCAGCTTCAGCGCCGCCGCGAGGAGTTGATGGCGCTTGGCTTTACTCAAGGGCTGGCCGTCGGCCACGGCGTAAAGCTTCAGCCGCTTGGCCAATTCGTCGGCCTTGGCGATACACGGTGGCGAATCGAAAAAGTCGGCAAGACGGCGGTCCGGATCATGCGGCGATTGCTCAACCACACTGGAGCCTGTAAAGCGTCCAAGCAATGACACCACCGCTGGCGCCATGCCTTTCAATACCTCACGAGCATCGGCCGACAAAGCGGCGCCCACGCTCTGCTCATAGGGCAGCATGGCTGCGTAATCGGCTGCCGGCAGCGGCGGCGGGAACGACGTATTGAACCAACTCAATGTGGCACGCACGTCACTCACGGTCTGCGGCGCATCAGGGGCATAAAACGCCAACGCCTGCCGCGCGTCATAGGTGCGAGTGCTGTACAGGGCATTCCCGGTCTTGCCACTCATCAGCAGCAAATCATCGAGATTCGCGTTCAACTGGCGGGCAGACTGTTGTGCTTCTTCGCTGCCGGCGGCCAGGGTTTTCTGGATTTCATCGTCGAAATACGCCTGCAACGATCGCCATTGACCGGCAGCGTTGCGCATCTGGAGCTCCCCCTCGGACAACCTGTATGCGCGGCCCTCTCCCGCGAAACCCACTTTCGTCAGGAAATTCCGGAAGGTCGGCGTCGTCAGAAAGGCATTGAACTGCTTTCGTGCCTCTTGACTGAGTTGATCCAGGGTCGATCCCCTCGCAATGGAGACCGTATGGTTATCCAGCTTGAGTGATTCGCCGTCCGCCTTGCCCGCGATCATCGGCTGCAACTGGCCAACCAATTGCCGGCGCACTGCCTGGTCATCGTTCTGTTGCAGCAGGTGCTTGAACTGTTTCTCCCACTGATCACGCAAGGTGGAAGAAATCGCGGGCCATCCCTCGCGCTTGAGTTGTGTGCCCGTTGCAGCCGAGGCCCGTTCATTGAGCGGCGGCCTTACGCCGTAGAAATCCAGCACCACGTCCCGTGGCACCGCACCTTGGGTAGGGCTTTCAGCAACGGGCACACCCAGGTCATGGGGTGACAGAACCTGCTGGATGGCGTTGATCTTTGTGCTCACCTCCCACCAGCCCGAACCATCCGTGGCTGTAAACCGCTCAAAGGTATCCTTGCCATCACGCGTCACCGTGCCTGCCACCGAATCTCGAAAGACCCGCACGGTCGACAGCTTCAGGCCCTTGGCTTCAAACCAGGCAAGCACGGCCGGCTCATTGATTGCGGCGTTGTACATCTGGAGAAAGGGGGCGATGGACGCATTGGGGGGGATGAGGTTTTCGGGCGCGCTGCCCGTGGTCAACCACTGAACCAGCCTTTTGCGCAGCGTGGTATCCGCGGCAGCGGCAACAGCGGCGCTGGGGAAATGGCGTCGAGACGTTACGGTATCCAAAGCAGCACGTTTGGACCGGCTGTCAGGTACAGCGACAGGGTGCAACAACGCCCCCTGGGAGGGCGCCTGAAACTCACTGAGCGCCGGGACAGTACTGCTGAATCGAGTGGTGTACATATCTATTAACCCCTGGCCAATTGAACGGCGAGAGTTCTCGTCCCTTAGAACAGTCAATAGAAAACGTACAGCACACGCCAAAGCCGCTGCAGAGGCAAAGTCTCAAGAAGTCGAGTCTGCCGCAACGCACCCGTTACTAGAGAATTCGGTACAACAACCGCTCGATTCGTACACGGCTGACACGGCGCAAAAATTTGCCGACGGCCTCGGGATAATCCACCAGGGTTTGCAAATCCTGGTAACGCTCGATCCGCGTAGTGTGCTGGAAAATCTGCGCCAGCTCGGCACGTCGCGGTTCCAGCCACTGGCCTTGCGGGTCATCGACGAGTAAGGCGTTTTCCAGATCAAGGCGGAACGCCCGAGGGTTGAGGTTATTGCCGGTGAGCAAGGTGTAGCGTTGGTCGACCCACATACCCTTGAGGTGGTAGGTGTTGTCACCGTCGCGCCACAGGTGCAGGTTCAACTGGCCGCTGTCGATCACCGATTGATGGCGTTTTGCGAAACGGCGCAGGCTGATTTCGTAGAGATACGGCAGTGCCGAGATCACCTTGAAGGGTTCGCTGGGCGGGATGTAGAAATCATTGGCGGTTTTGTCGCCGACGATGATGTCGACCTTCACCCCACGCGCCAGGGCGCGGTTGATTTCCCGGGTCACCGGCAGCGGCAGGTTGAAGTACGGTGTGCAGATAGTCAGTTGATGCTGGGCGCTGGCGATCAGTTCGAGGATCACCCGGTTCAACGGGTTGTTCTTGCCCACGCCGAGCAACGGGCTGACCGACAGGTGACCGTTGGGCAACTGCCCTGCGGTGGTGTCGTAGGCCGCGTGCTTGAGGCGGCTGCGCAGGTCGCCGATGTCGTTGCGCAGGCTGCGGGTGGTCGGCAGGTTGGGCAGGTCGAGGCGGTGCACGGCCTTGGAGGTCACCAGGCCGTGCTCCACCAGATGCTGCATCGAATCGGCCAACGGCTGGCTGTGGATCAGGTGATAACGGTCGAAGCGGTATTTATCGAACTTGTGCAGGTACACGTTGTTCAGGCTGGCGCCGCTGTACAGCACGCTGTCATCGATCACAAAGCCCTTGAGGTGCAGTACGCCGAACAGCTCGCGGGTTTGCACCGGCACGCCATACACCGGCACTTCACTGGCATGGCGCTGCGTCATGGCCTGGTACCAGGCGCTGTTGCCCGGTTGCTTGCCGGCGCCAATCAGCCCGCGCTGGGCGCGCAGCCAGTCGACCACTACCACGATGTCCAGCTCCGGCCGCGCCGCCTTGGCGGCGTGCAGGGCGTCGTAGATCTCCTGCCCTGCTTCGTCCTGCTGCAGGTACAACGCAACGATGTAGATGCGTCGGGTGGCCTGGGCAATTTTTTCCAGCAGGCAGCGGCGAAACGCGTCAGCGCCGGACAGCACGTCAAGGGCGTCGGGAGTGAGGGGGAAGCCACGCAGCTTGGGCAACAGGGAGCGTTTGAAGAACGACGGCATAGGGCTCGCAATGGGTCGAATCCGAGGAGGCCCCGAGCTTACACCATGGGGGTGCTCAGGTCTCGCAGTGCCAGAGAGTAAAATTTTTATTGACCAAGAAGAATGATCGTTCTACTTTTATAAGTATGACCGATATGACCCACAATGAAACTCGCGACATTATCCTCGACGTCACTGAAAAGTTGATCTATCGCCACGGCATCGCCGCCACCGGCATGGACTTCCTGGTGAGAACCGCCGGCGTCTCGCGAAAAAGTATTTACCGTTACTTCGCCAATAAAGATGAGCTGGTGATCGCAGCCCTGCAGCGCCGCGACGAGCGCTGGATGCAATGGCTGCACGGCGAAGTGGAGCGCGTCGATGGCAGCGGAGAACGCTTGCTCGCGCTGTTCGACGCCCTCAAGGCCTGGTTCGCCTCGGCGGACTTTCGAGGTTGCGCCTTTATCAACACCAGTGGCGAAACCGGCGACCCGCACGACCCGGTACGCCTGCTGGCCAAGGCCCATAAACAGAAACTGTTCGAGTACGCACTCGAACTGTGCCAGGCACATGGCACCCCCGACCCCGAACGGCAGGCCGCGCAACTGCTGATCCTGATCGATGGCGCCATTACCGTTGCCCTGGTCATGGGTGATTCAACAGCTGCTGATAATGCGCAATGCATGGCGCGAACGTTATTGGGACTGTGAATCCACACGCCTGGCAACTTTCGATAACGCTGTAGGGTTTTAAGGAGCCACCTGATGTCATCTACCGCAGAAACACGTCCGCCCTTGCCGCCGTTTACCCGTGAATCGGCGATTGAAAAAGTGCGCCTGGCCGAAGACGGCTGGAATTCCCGCGACCCACACCGGGTGTCGCTGGCTTATACCCTGGACACGCAATGGCGTAACCGTGCCGAATTCGTCCATAACCGCGAAGAGGCCAAGGGTTTTCTCACTCGAAAATGGGCCAGGGAGCTGGATTATCGGCTGATCAAAGAGCTATGGGCCTTTACCGACAACCGCATCGCCGTGCGCTATGCCTACGAATGGCACGACGACTCGGGTAACTGGTTCCGCTCCTATGGCAATGAGAACTGGGAGTTCGACGAGAATGGCCTGATGGCCAATCGTTTTGCCTGCATCAACGACCTGCCGATCAAGGAAAGCGAACGCAAGTTCCACTGGCCGCTGGGTCGACGCCCGGATGAGCATCCGGGGTTGTCCGCTCTGGGGCTTTGACTGAAGCCGCAAGCTTGAAACTTCAAGCTTGCGGCTCATTGCTCAATCCTGATTGAGGCCCACCCGATACAGCACCCCATCGTCCTCATCCGTCAGCACATACAGAAAGCCATCCGGCCCCTGCCGCACATCGCGAATACGTGCCTTCAAGCCGTCCAGCAAACGCTCCTCGTGGATGATCTTGTCGCCGTCGAACTGCAACCGAATCAGTTCCTGGCTGGCCAGCGCACCGATGAACACGTTGTGCTGCCACGCTTTGAACCGGTCGGCGTCGTAGAAAGCCATGCCACTGATAGCCGGTGATTTCTCCCACACATGATGAGGCGCCACGGTGCCTTCTGCGGTCTTGCCCTTGGCCTCGGGAATCGGTGTGAGCGAATAGTTGATGCCGTGAGTCGCCAGCGGCCAGCCGTAGTTCTTGCCCCGCTCGATAATGTTGATTTCGTCACCGCCGCGCGGCCCGTGTTCGTTTTCCCAGATCGTGCCACTCCATGGGTTCAGCGCCAGCCCTTGCGGATTGCGCTGGCCGTAGGACCAGATCTCGGGGCGTACCCCGGGTTGACCGACGAACGGGTTGTCATCGGGCACGCGGCCATCCGGGTAGATCCGTACGACTTTGCCTTGCAACTTGTCCAGGTCCTGGGCGGTCGGGCGATCATTGTTTTCCCCCAGGGTCACGAACAGGTAGCCATCACGGTCGAAGGCCAGGCGCGAACCGAAGTGGTTGCCGGTGGAGAGTTTCGGCTCCTGGCGCAGGATCACGTTGAAATCGGTCAAGCCACTCATGTCCGTCGCCAGGCGCCCGCGGCCCACTGCCGTGCCGGCCGTACCGCCTTTGCCACCGCCTTCGGCGTACGTCAGGTAGACCATGCGGTCCTGCTTGAAGTCCGGCGACAGCACCACATCGAGCAAACCGCCCTGCCCCTTGGCCCACACCTCAGGCACGCCGGTCAACGGCGCAGACAGCTTGCCGTCCGGACTGACAAAGCGCAGGTGGCCTGGACGCTCGGTCACCAGGAAACCTTGCTGGTCGGGTAGAAATGCCACGGCCCACGGGTGATCGAGGCCTTTGGCGATCGGCGTCGCGGAGATGCTGCCTTGTTCGCTGGGGAACTGCTGCGCATCGGCCGCATAAACGGCCGTCTGCGCAAGCAGCGTGGTGGCGCACAGGGTGGCTAGCAGGGTTTTGCGTATAAACATAAGACAGCGTCCTTACCGGCGATTGCCGTTGGCATCATAGGTGGGGGCTTTGGTGTCGGTGGCCGGGCGGCTGGGTGTCGCATCGCGTTGCGGATAGCGATTGCCGATACCACCGTTTTCCAGGGTCGGCGCACGCGGGGTCGGCACGGTCTGAATGCCACGCACCGTCGGTGTATTGGGCTGGGTGCCCTGCATGCTGTTGGGATTGGCCCGGTGGATCGGACCGTTATTGGAATCGCTTCTGCCGGGCAGGTTTTGCGCGTGGGCAAATGGCCCAAGTGCCAGGCCTAACACCAGCACCGCGAGATGACGCACACAGCTTTTCATGACAAAGCCTCTCTGGGGCGAGGAGTACGTGCTTTCGATACCACGCTACGCCCTGGGTTCGGCTTTCGTAACTAAATAGTTTCTCATCAGGTGTAACACGATCTGTCCGCGCATCTGCCGGGGGAAACTTTTCACGCAGCCGTCGAGTCACCAGAACACAGCTTCTTCTTAAGGAATCGCACGTATGCCACGGGCAATCTGGAAAGGCGCCATCAGTTTTGGCCTGGTTCATATTCCGGTATCGCTGGTCTCGGCCACGTCCGCCCAGGGCGTGGATTTCGACTGGCTGGACAAGCGCAGCATGGACCCGGTGGGCTACAAGCGCATCAACAAGAGCACCGGCAAGGAGGTCACCAAGGAGAATATCGTCAAGGGCGTGGCATTTGAGAAAGGCCGCTATGTGGTACTCAGCGAAGATGAGATCCGCTCGGCCCACCCCAAGTCGACCCAGACCATCGAGATCATCGCGTTTGTCGCCAGTGACCAAATTCCGTTGCAGAACATCGACACGCCCTACTTCCTGGCCCCGGATAAACGCGGTGGCAAGGTCTACGCACTGCTGCGCGAAACGTTGAAGAAAACCCGCAAGGTCGCCCTGGCCAATGTGGTGTTGCACACCAAGCAACACCTGGCGGCACTGATGCCCCTGGAGTCGGCGCTGGTGCTGGTGATGCTGCGCTGGCCAGCTGAAGTGCGCAGCCTGGATGAACTGGAACTCCCCAGCGACGTGACCAAACCCGACCTGGCCAAGGGCGAGCTGGACATGGCCAAGCGTCTGGTGGAAGACATGAGCGCCGACTGGCAGCCCGAGGAGTATCGCGACAGTTTTCAGGAAAAGATCATGGCGCTGGTGGCCAGGAAGGCCAAGGCAGGCAAGATCGAAGACGTCGAATCCCAGGAAGACAGCGACGAGCGCAAGTCGGCCGATGTGATCGACCTGACCGAGCTGCTCAAACGCAGCCTGGCCGGAAAACCAACAACGAAAAAACCGGCGGCGAAAAAAGCCGGCAAAAAGGCCTCTTGAGCCTGCCATATACAGGAGAACTCCATGGCAAAGCCCCTGAGCGAATACAACCGCAAGCGCGATTTCGAGGTCACCGCTGAGCCATCAGGCAGCGCAGCAGGTCGAAAGCGCGAGGCTTCGGCCCTGAGCTTCGTGATCCAGAAGCACGATGCGCGCAACCTGCACTATGACTTCCGCCTGGAACTCGACGGCGTGCTGCTCAGTTGGGCAGTGCCCAAGGGACCGAGCCTGGACCCGAGCCAGAAACGCCTGGCGGTGCATGTTGAAGATCACCCCCTCAGTTATGGCGGTTTCGAAGGCAGCATCCCGGCCGGCCAGTACGGCGCCGGCGACGTGATCGTGTGGGACCGCGGCATCTGGCAACCCCATGACGACCCGCACAAGGCCTACGCCGCCGGCAAACTCAAATTTACCCTGGTCGGTGAGAAGCTCTCGGGTGACTGGGCGCTGGTGCGTACGCGCCTCAAGGGCAGCGGCGACAAGGAGCAATGGCTGCTGATCAAGGAACACGACCAACAGGCCCGCTCTGCGGCCGACTATGACATTGTGGAGGCCCAGCCAAAGAGCGTCCTCAGTGATGCATCCATCGGTAAACCCAAGGCCAAGCCTCGCGCCAAACCACAGAAGCAGGCGACAGCCCTCCCCGAGCAATTCGCACCGCAATTGGCAACCCTGGTAGACCGCGCGCCAGAAGGCGATTGGCACTACGAAATCAAGTTCGATGGTTACCGCATGCTCGCCCGCATCCGCGACGGCGAGGTCCGCCTGTTTACACGTAACGGCCACGACTGGACCGAACGCCTGCCACGCCAGGCCAAGGCCCTGCGCGCCCTAAAGCTCAAGGACAGCTGGCTGGATGGCGAGGTGGTCAGCCTCAATGGCGACGGCCTGCCGGACTTTCAGGCGCTGCAAAATGCCTTTGATATCGGCCGCAGCCTGGACATTGTCTACTACCTGTTCGACGCGCCGTTTTTAAACGGCAGCGATCAGCGCCAGGCGCCGCTGGAGGAGCGTCGCGCCGCGCTCAAGGACGCCTTGTCTGGTAGCCGCAGCAAACTGCTGCGTTTCTCCGAAGCGTTTGCCGCCAATCAACGCGATATCTTCGAAAGTGCATGCGACCTGGCCTTGGAAGGCGTGATCGGCAAACGTAAGGGCAGCCCCTACGTCTCCAGTCGAAATACCGATTGGATCAAGCTCAAGTGCCGCCTGCGCCAGGAGTTCGTGATTGTCGGCTACACCCGGCCCCAGGGGTCGCGCAGCGGTTTTGGCGCGCTGCTGCTGGCAGTCAATGACGATGGCGGGCTGGTCTACGCCGGGCGGGTGGGCACTGGTTTCGACCAAGCCTCATTGAAAAACATCTACGCACAACTCACCCCGCTGGAGCGCGACGCATCGCCCCTGGAAAACCCCCTCACCAGCCCCCAGGCACGAGGTGTGCACTGGGTGGAACCGCGCCTGGTCGGCGAAGTGCAGTTTACGGAGTGGACCCGTGAAGGCGTGGTGCGCCAGGCAGCCTTCGTGGGGTTGCGTACCGACAAGCCAGCAACGCAGATCATCCATGAACAGACGCGCGCGGCAAACTCCCTCAAAGCGGTGAAAGCCCCTAAGCCACGCGGCGGCGTAAACATCACTCACCCCGAGCGTGTCATCGACCCGCAGAGCGGCACGCAAAAACAGCAACTGGCGCAGTTCTACGAGGGCATCAGCGAGTGGATCCTGCCTTTCCTGCGACATCGCCCCGTGTCCCTGCTCAGGGCTCCGGAAGGCATCGAGGGTGAGCAGTTTTTCCAGAAGCACTCGGAACGCCTCGCCATTCCCAATATCAAGCAACTGGACCCGGCACTGGACCCAGGCCATGCGCGCCTGATGGAGATCGACACGACGAAAGCCCTGATCGGGGCCGTGCAAATGGGCACCATCGAATTGCATACCTGGGGCGCCACCTCGGACAAAATCGAAACCCCGGACCTGTTTGTGCTCGACCTCGACCCGGACCCGGCGCTGCCCTGGAAAACCATGCTGGAAGCCGCGCAGCTCACGTTGTCGGTACTCGACGAGCTGGGGCTGGAAGCGTTCGTCAAGACCAGCGGTGGCAAAGGCGTGCACCTGGTCATACCGCTGGCACGCCGGGATAGCTGGGACGCCGTAAAGGCCTTTGCCAAGGCCATTGCCCAATTCATGACCGAGCAACTGCCCGAGCGCTTTACCGCCACCTCCGGGCCGAAAAACCGCGTGGGTAAGATCTTTGTCGATTACCTGCGCAATGCACGCGGCGCCAGTACGGTAGCGGCCTATTCGGTGCGCGCACGCCCAGGGCTGCCAGTATCGGTACCGGTCAGTCGCGAGGAATTGAAGGGGTTGCGTGGCGCCCAGCAATGGACCGTGGCCAACCTGCACCAACGCTTGCAGGGGCTGAAGGTTGACCCATGGGCCGGTTATGCCAATCGGCAGAAAATCAGCAAGAAGATGTGGGACAAGCTGGGCGCGACGCCACCGGAGTGACTTACGCCCAGGTTGGCCTCAAATCAGCACAAATATGAGCGCCAATGCGGCAAAGATCGCCCATTTTTCCAGGTAGTAACGCGTGCGGTCGCGTTTTTTCAGCTCTTTGCCACGCAAGCGAATTTTGTACAGCCGGGTAAAGGCGCGGTTGAGCCCGCCGGTCTTGTCGCCTGCATCGTTGGGCGAGCCGGCGGCGGCCATGACGTTGCGGCTGAACCAACGATTGAACGCTGCAGCCCAGCGATATTTCATCGGCCGCTCGATATCGCAGAACAGGATGATGCGGTTCTGCTGCGTGGTGTTTTCGGCGTAGTGGATGTAGGTCTCATCGAACATCACCGGCTCACCGTCACGCCAGTAGTAGTGCTCGCCGTCCACATTGATATAGCAGCCCGGATCATTCGGGGTAACCAGACCCAGGTGATAACGGTACGAGCCGGCGTAAGGGTCACGGTGGCGCACCAGCTTGGAGCCCGGTGGCAACTCGGCGAACATCGCCGCCTTGATCGAGCCTATGCCCTGCAGCAGCTCGGTGGTACGCGGGCACAGCTTCATCGCCGAAGGGTGGCTTTCACCGTACCATTTCAGGTAAAAGCGCTTCCAGCCAGCCTTGAAGAACGAATTGAAGCCCACATCGTTGTACTGGTCGGAACGCTTGATTTCACCCGCGCGCATCAGGCTCAGGCCCTCCTCGCGAATCTCCTTCCAATGCGCCTGCAGCGGGCTCAAGTCAGGAAAATCACTGGGTGACAGGTAGGGACGACTGGGTAGCTTGGAGCATAGGTAAAGCAAGCAGTTGATCGGCGCCAGGAAGGTCGAATGATCACTGAGTTGGCGGCCCAGCTTATGTCGCACCCGACCACGCAGGTGTACATACGCAATGGAGGCCACATAGAGAACAACAATGATGAGTTTCAAGGGGGTTCGTCACATGTCAGAAGAAAACAGGCTGCACCTGCGCGCCCACAACGGCTGAGGATGGATAGCAGCGTTTGAAATCACAATTCACACAATTGGCGCGATCGGCTGAGTAATAACCCGATACGTGGTCCGTGGCAGTTATTTAGCCACAGTTTGTAACCAAAAGTTAATCAAGAATTGTGAAAACCTGTCTACTGAAGGTGCTGGGCTGGCGCCTCTGCGGCCGACCGTGCAACTACCCCACTCCGTATTCAGCCCGACCTATTGGTGTGGCGACCGGCGATCGTCGAACACGGCACGGTTACGCCGTGCTTGCACAAAATGTCGAATTAATGCCAAGAATATTCCCAGCACCAGCCCGCCCACGAAACTGATTGCGATGATCGCGCCCACCCTTGGCTTTATCGGACTCAGCGGTTCCAGTGCCTGGCGATCCACGGTGACCAGTTTCAGCATGCTCATGTCGATATTCAGTCCGCGCAACCGAGCCTCTTCCGCCCGCAGGGGCTCTACGTCCTGCAGGAACATATCTTCGTTCTTGCGGCCGTTGAGTATTTCGACTTCGCGGTTGACGTCGAGCATGCGAAGTTCCTTGCCGATCTCGGCCACCCTGCTGTTGGTGAAATCATCGTTGGTACGCTGTTGCAGCGCAGCCCTTTCCGCCTCCAGCACTTCGGTGCCCATGAAATACAAAGGAATCGGCTGATTGGTCAAGACAATACTCGTCACCTGGTTCGAGCCACGAGGTCCATTCCGATCCAGGGCAGAGGGAGTGGTGGGGTTCTTGATGCCAATGGACTTGGCAATCGAGATCGCCTCGGCCAGTTCGGCCAAGCGGTTGGTGCGTTCCATTTTCATCTGCAACCGCAAGGCCTTGAGCTCGTCCTGCAAGCTAGCGCGTTTGACTTCGTCAGCCTCCAGCAACATGGCGGTCTTCGCCGCTTTATCCGCCTCGTAGTTGGTACGCGCAGCATCGATCTTGCCCTTGAGTTCGTTAAGGCGGTTATTAACGATCACCTTGAGGTCGGACGCCACCTGGTTGCGCTCCTGCGCAATGGCGTAGTCGACGAAGCCGTTGAGAATGGCCGCGCCGTCAATTCCCTTGGGGTACTGCATTTCCAGGCGCAGATAGGAACTGGCCTCATCGGGCCTCTTCGGATCAGGCATCACCAGGTTGATGGAGTTCTGGTTGAACGCTTCAAAGCTCTGCTCCAGGCTTTGCCCTGGGCGTTGGAAGGCTTCGAACAGTGCAGGATTAGCCCTGAAAAAACCCAGCCGGACCTCATAGGAGTCCAACTGCGCACCGACCTTGGCCAAGGCCTCGGCTGGCGGCAACCTGTAGACTTCGGAACGGTTAAGAGCATCCAACTCATTGATCGCCGCTGGCCGTAGCACACTGCTGACCTGGTAAACCCTGGGTGCAAGAAACGCATAGCCTACCCCCAGAATACCCGCCAGAATCGTGCAACCGATTACCAGTTTTTTTTGCTTCCATATCCCGTGAAACAGTTCGAGGAGATCAATTTCGTCCGATACCAAATGTTGATGACGCAGGGGGGTATTGTTCAAAGTTCGTACACTCTGATGAGTTGGAATCCGGCGCCCAAACACACAGATCGGACTAACAACGAATAAACAGGGGGCAGCTTCCCGGCATACCACGAATGCGGCACTACGCCATCAAAAGGCCATCCATTTAACTTAACCCTCACACTTAAGCAGCGGGAGGTTTCATTTCGGTTACACGACTGTTGTATGTGGCACCTACCTTGAGTAAAGACGATTCGTTACGAGACGTTACCCGACAGGCAGGCAAAGTAACGCAAATTGCCTGCCGGTAAACGCAAAATTACAAAAAAATAAAAAATAGGATAGTTCCTACATAAACTTTCGCTTTAGATAAAGAAAACACCGCTTTGTTCAGAACGACCGGCAACTAATTTTTCAGCAAAAGGAATTTGTATGTCATCCCTTTCAGACCCAGATATTCAAGCCCTTCAAGGCACCTGGGAGCAAACCTCACTCGAAGACAGTGGCGAACTCAACCCCGTGGATGCCCACAGCGCTCCAGGTGCAATTACCACGATTGCCGGCGACCGTTTCGAGGTCAAGACCGTCAGTGGCGAGGTGTTGTTGGCTGGCCGATTTTTCCTCGACAGCTCTACCGTTCCCAAGAGCATCACCTGGGTGGACGCCATCGGCGATGACGCCGGCAAGCACTTGCCCGCCAGCTATCGCCTCGAAGGCAATACATTTGTGTTCATTGCCGCGGATGAAGGTATGCCCAGGCCCCTCTCATTCAAGACGAGCGCAGGCCAAACCATGCGCAGTTTCATACGGAGCTCCTGAGCCGTACGCCATCCGAATTTGCGACAACGTTTTCACAAAGCCTTCACTTCCAGTCTTATAGGGTGAAACCTACCTACTCCAGTGAATCCCTTGGCCCGCCTCTCCTCGCGGGCTTTTTTTTGTCTGGACAATCCCACTCAGACTCGCTGCCGGGTGGCAGTCAGGGTAAAGCACAAGGGCAACTGAGCAGGTTGGTGCTCGTACTGGTCGTACAGCTCTTCACGGTTGGAGTGGGCGTACTCCTGCAGATGGCTGATCTGCAAGTCGGCGCCAATCGCTGCGCTCACGACATCCCCCAAGGTGTGCACATACCAATAGGAGGTCGGTCCAGCCACGTCGCCCTGGCCTTCGTAGACAATCGACTCCTGCAACACAAAAGGCTCACGCTGGAAATATGAACTGGCAGGCAGCAGCGGGTTTTGCGCCTTGGGATCGAACACCTCCAGGAACGGATGAGTTTCATACATCACCAGCGTACCGCCGGGCTTCAGCGTGCTGGCGACATGGCGCATGAACAACGCCACATCAGGCATCCAGCCGAGTACACCGATGGTCACCAGGGCGATATCGAAGCGCGCGTGCAAGCGTTGCGGCAGGTGATGGATGTCGCTCTCGATGAATTCAGGAGCATGCGGCGACACATCGGCAAGCTCACGCGCCTGCTGGAGAAACGCCTTGGACTGATCGACGCCAACGACCGAGCGCGCGCCCAGGGCGAACAGCGACAGGCTTTCGCGACCGTTGTTGCAGCACAGTTGCACCACGTCCTTGCCGGCGACACCGATGTCCTGCAACAAACCGGTAATGGTGGGGTCCAGGCACGAAAAACCGGGGTCGCGGACCCCGCCAAGCAGTGCGCTCCAGGTCTCGGTGGTTTTGTGCAGGTCGGCGGATTGGTCCCAGGCGTCCTTGTTGCAGGCAATCGCTTGTTGAGCTGAGGGCATGTCCATTGCGTCTCCAGATATTCTTACAGGGAGGATCAGAAAATAAGCCAAGTGGGCAAGGATTAAAACCCCGGGGGAGCGGGCGAAACTTAATGTGGAGCGCACAGGTCATTAGCCCATCGAGTGTTCAGCCGTTGAACGCCCCTTCCGAAGACTGCGCCATGGCCAGAGCCTCCGACCTGCGTAATACCCTGTCCCTGGACAGCCTGAATTTTTTCCTGGCGGATGTGCGCGACGGCCTTGGCCCGTACCTGGCCATCTACCTGCTGGCGGTGCACAAGTGGGACCCCGCCAGTATCGGCGTGGTCATGACCCTGGCGGGTATCGCCGCACTGATCACCCAGGGCCCGGCGGGCGCACTGATCGACCGCACGCACAGCAAACGCGCAGTGATTGCCATTGCCGCCCTGCTGGTGACGGGCAGTTGCCTGCTGCTGCCCTTCGTCAGTTCATTCAGCCTCGTTGCCTTGACCCAGGCGGCCAGCGCCGTGGCCGCCTCGGTGTTCGCTCCGGCCATCTCCGCGATTTCCCTGGGCATTACCGGACCACGTGCCTTTACCCGCCGCACCGGGCGCAATGAAACCTTCAACCATGCCGGCAACGCTGTGGCTGCACTGCTGGCCGGTGGCCTGGCGTATCTGTTTGGGCCCGTTGTGGTGTTCTACCTGATGGCCTTTATGGCGGTGGCCAGTGTCGTCGCGGTCAGTTGTGTCTCGGCCAAGGCTATCGACCATGAGGTTGCGCGAGGCTTCGACCCCGCCCACGCGGCCGATCACGAGCAGCCGTCCGGGCTTAAGGTGCTGCTGGCGAACCGCCCGCTGTTGCTGTTCGCCATCTGTTGCGCCCTGTTCCATTTGGCCAATGCAGCCATGCTGCCGCTGGTCAGCCAGAAGCTCTCGCAGATCAACCTGCAGATGGCCACACCGCTGACCTCGGCGTGTATTGTCGCCGCACAATTGGTGATGGTGCCGATGGCCTGGCTGGTGGGCAGCAAGGCCGACGTGTGGGGGCGCAAACCGCTGCTGCTGTTCGGCTTCATGATTCTGCCGCTGCGTGGTGTGCTCTATACCCTGTCCAGCGATCCCTATTGGCTGGTGGCTGTGCAAATGCTCGACGGTATCGGCGCGGGGATTTTCGGCGCGCTGTTCCCGGTGATCGTCAAGGACCTGACCCAGGGCACCGGGCGTTTCAACGTCAGCCTGGGCGCGCTGTCCACGGTATTTGGCCTGGGCGCGGCACTGAGCAGCAGCTTGGCCGGGTTCGTGGTGCAACAGGCGGGCTACAACGCAGCATTCCTCACCCTGGCCGGTGTGGCTTTCGTCGCGTTGGCGCTGTTATGGCTGGCGATGCCGGAGACGCTGGCGAAGCCCATCTTCGCGCCCCACGCATCTGCCGCCTGATATAAGCGATACTGTGCGCCGAACCCAAACAGCAAATGGAGTTGCCCCTATGAAGAAAAACATCCTGTATCCGCTATTGCTTCTGCTTGCAGGATGCAGCACGGGGCCCTATCTGCATCCGGAGTCGACGGTGGGCAGCAACGCCCTGCTTTCGCGCACCTGCCCCGGCCCGAAAGCGGCGATGAGCTATGCCCCGCTGTCAGAAGCACTCAACTGGGTTCATGTGCTGGTCTATGTGGCGCCACCCGGCACCTCCAGTTGGCCGGGCAACCAGCGCTCAACCGCAGCTGAACTGCGCCTGTTCGGGCGGCTCTACCCATCTAATACCTCGGTGCAGCGCACAGCAGCCGTCAAACAGCCCGCCCCGGCGCTTTGGGTCAGCGCGGCATCGCCCGTTGTCACGGTCACGCTGGCTAATGGGCAAAGTTATCCTGTCACCATTGAACAACTCAAAACCGGTTTCGACCCCAGGAAAACATTCCACGACGGGTTCAAAGGAACAGCGTTGGGTCAAGGCGATATGGATGATTTCACGCTCACCTTCCCGGACATATTCGTCAACGGTGAAAAAGTCCCTATGGCCCCGATTCATTTCAAGAAACGCGAAGAGCGTTATGCGCCTGTGTTTAATTGCTGACGGGCCGAGTTTCTGGCGCTCAGCCGACTCTGTTATCGTGCGTCCTTCGACCGCAATGGAAGCATCGGAGAATGAATTCATGGAAGACGCAGGCAATCGCCCTCATGGCATCGATCAGCACCAACGCTATGGCATGGTATGTGGAGAATCCGGTCGAGAGAGCGCTGAGCGCCACCACCCTGTTCCCGACCATTATCCTCGGCGGGACCACGGCATTTACGGTCTACTCGCCCTCAATAATGAAAAAAGCGAAGGATGATGCCCTTGCATTCATTGGCTCCGAGGGCGAAATTCGCGGCGCTCAGTTTGAGCAGGCATCTCTACACTACCGCTCGGCCCCTCACACGCGCCCCATGACCGACATGCAGCTCGCCCAGGCGATCGCAACCACTTACTGAGCGCGGGGGGCCTCGTCGAGACTGATCTCAACGCTTCGGGAAACCTGAGTTTTCCATACCCTCCGTGCCAGTCGTAAGAGCAGATAGAAGGAGGAACTCATGGCTGTTCCAGCCTCCAAGGCAGAATTGCTTGCGGCCATTACGACGACCTTCAACACGCTGATGAGCGATCTGGCCAAGGTTGCGCCTGATCGTGCGCGTGAAGCCACACTGAAGGGTCATGTCGACGGTACCACCATGAGTCCGGCCGATCTTGTGGCCTACCTGATTGGATGGAACGAGTTGGTACTGAAATGGCTGGACCGCGACGACCGGGGTGAACCGGTTGAGTTTCCTGAGATCGGCTTCAAATGGAACCAGCTCGGCCTGCTGGCACAGAAGTTTTATGCAGATCACAACGCACTCGAATGGCACGAACTGATTGCCCGCCTGGTAGAAGCAAAAACACGGCTCGCGGCGACGATCACGGCAAGGTCAGACGATGAACTCTATGGCAGCGCCTGGTACGGAAAATGGCCCAAGGGCCGCATGATTCAGTTCAATACTTCGTCTCCTTACGCCAATGCCCGAACGCGCATTCGTGCGTGGCTGAAGGTGCAAGGCTGAAAATGCAGCCGCGGTTGTTGGGCGCGACGCAATCAACGATCCCGCCACGCATGCGTTGAGTTTCGCCAGGAAACACACGGGTCGCCGGAAAAAGCGAAAGCAACGTTCTGGAAACACCTTTCATTTTCCCGCCGGCAACGAGCTCGGAGTACGTCAAGCAGGCATCCGACCTGCAAAGCAGCGTCGGCTTTATGCGGCGATCAGAACACCAGTTGGTATGAAGTTGCACCCCAAAATTAGGCATCTCGCTATGCGTGGTGCCGTTCAGCAACCACTGCATTACGGAAGAGAGCGACAGAACGATACGGCGCTGATCATTCCGAATGTAGTCGGCTTCATCGAGGCTTGAGCGCTTGACTGGTTTGGGCATGGGCTCGCCAAAACGATGGTTTCTTCAAACTCTCTAGGCTGTTCGCCATTACTCGCGGTATATCTTAAAATGCCCGGTTGCCGAAGAGCCGCCATGTTCATATCCATGAAGGCCTTCCATCCTTTACAAATAAGAGTGGTTAAGATGAACAGGCCTTTCATTTCGCTCTGCCCTGAAATTACTCGGGCGCATGCGCTGACATTAATGAATTGGTTAGAGGATGAGCGCGTCACCTGCTACCTGAGCGATTCGCGTCATGTCTCCCGCTCCATCGAGCAAGCCATTGATCGAACTCAGTTGCCGATCCTGACCCATCTATTCAACCGGGGCGGCAGATTCTTTATGGCCTATGACCGGCATGACGCCCCGGTGGGCTTTGTCCGTCTGGTCAAGACCGGCTCAAATTGCGAGATAGTCCTGGTCATCGGAGACAGCGACAAATGGGGCCGAAACCTAGGCGCCCGCACGATCCGCGAAGGCATGAAACTGGCTTTCCTCGACATGCGGGCCGAGAAGCTCATCGCCAAGATTCACCCGGACAATTCGCGCTCGCTAAAAGCCTTTTTGCGCAGCGGCTTTATGCTTGAGAGCGAAACGCCGACATTGAAATCATTGTCCATGACGGAGGAACGCTATCTCCAGTTCCTACGCGAAGGAGCCGGTGGCGACTCCAGTAGGATCTACATCACTGAAATCGACAAGGCCAGGCTCTACGGTCTAATCGCGTTAGAGCAAGGCTCGGCGGTTGTTGAGCTCGAACATGAGCTTGAACGAGCTATTGTCGTCAAGCCGCAGCAGGTGGCGTGCAATGTCATCACGATGAACTCTAGGGCTTTGCTGCAACTGGACGACGAAGAGCTCGAAGTGGCGTTGGTCTACCCTGAAGACGCGGACAGCAATGCAGGGAAGCATTCCGTGTCTTCTGATATAGGCGCCGCCATCCTTGGCTATCAGGAGGGAGATGCCATCGACTGGCGAATTTCTGATCGGACCCGCCGGATTGAGATCAAGAAAGTGCTTTACCAGCCGGAGGCTGCGGGCGATTTCCACCTATAACTGCGCCTTTGGCTCAGTACTCATCCATCAGACGCCGAAAGGCGTGATGCCCAAACGCACATACATTTTCGGCAGCAAGAATCGGAGTGCGAGCACATTTCGAAGATTCTTACGATGAGACTCCAAACTTAGAGAAGTCCACCATGGCTTCCGTATAGCTGGCCTTTTCCCCTTAACCACTCCAATAAATTCTTGGATTGCGCGGCATTAGCTATGCAATCCTCGAGTCATTTTTGAGTTAACGAACAGCGCTGAAGGCAGCCCATGAAATTATCCGATTATGTTCGACTACTTGCTCTGGCGGCGATCTGGGGCGCCAGCTTCCTCTTCATGCGCATCTCGGCTCCTGTTTTGGGCGCATTGCCGACTGCATTTTTTCGCGTGTTGTTGGGTGCTATTGGCTTGGCCGCCATTCTTGCCATTTTAAAAACCAAAGTCGACTTCAAAGGCAAGCTGCAGCAGATCATGGTATTGGGCGTTATCAATTCGGGCATCCCATTTTTGATGTATAGCGTGGCGGCACTGCTGTTACCTGCCGGCTATTCAGCAATTTTCAATGCGACCACACCGATGATGGGCGTCTTGATCGGTTGGATGTGTTTCAGCGATTCGTTGACACTGAAAAAAGGTGTCGGCGTTTTGATCGGGCTTATGGGCATTACGTTGCTGACCAGCACCGGCCCCGTCACACTTTCAATGAACGTGGTCATGGGCGCGTTGGCATGTTTAGTCGCCACCAGTTGCTATGGTGCAGCAGGATTTCTGACTAAACGATGGGTAGCTGACAAGGGTGGGCTTGACGCGAAACTCGTAGCTTTTGGTAGTCAGATTGGCGCGACGCTGTTTCTCGTTCCGTTTTTCGGAATCTCAACCGCAATAAACCCACCGGCGAGCTGGGGTAACCCAGAGGTATGGATAGCACTGGTTGCGCTGGGTTTCATCTGCACTGCGTGTGCGTACATTCTGTACTTCCGCTTGATCGCGGATATCGGGCCGGTGCGTTCGCTGACCGTAACCTTCCTAATCCCTCCCTTCGGCGTGCTGTGGGGTGTGATGTTCCTTGATGAACATCTTTCGGCCGCGCATTTCTACGGCGGCGGGCTCATCTGTTTAGCTGTGTGGTTCGTTCTCAGCAAGAGCAAGCCGAAGCAAGAACCCTCACCAGCTTCGGATTGATCCAACAACAGGCGGTGAATCTCTTCGCTCTGCTCTGTGACGCGCTCGGTGAGCTGGCCAACCTGACTGGTGAGGGCTTCGATTTTTCCTTCCATGCGGCCTACTGCGGCGGCAAGGTCGTTGCGTTCCTCGGCGAACTGATCGGCGCGGGACTCAGCCTCTTTACTGGCAGCGCGTTCCTGGTTCAGCAGTCCGTTCAGGCGCTTCAACGTGCCGATATCGGCGCTGTCCATGGCTCGGTCGGTCGCGTCCTTCGAAAGGAACCGGCAAAGAAAAGCGTCTGCATATGCAGACGCTAGAAACAGGTGCAAATGCCTTCGTACTCGTAGCAATAGAATGCGTAGCAGCGATGAACGGGCTGCTGCTCAGTTTGCTGCCGATAGAGTAGGATCATGAAGAGGTATCAGTATGATTCTGCGCAAACTCAATATCGCCCCACGCTCCGCACTTAGCTTTGGTTTTTTTTGCTCGATGATTATTGGGTTGGGAGTGGTAGCTCTCATCCAGGCATCAAGCTTGAACGACGCTGAAAAGTTTGTAGAAAACAACGTGGTGCCCAGCATTTCGATACTCGCCAAGATGGACCGCGAGTTTTTAAGCATTCGAAATAATAATTCGAGATTGCGCAACCCTATTGAGCCTGCCGAGCGCAGAGCTCAAGCGCTTGTAGAGGTCCAAACATCGCGCGGAAGTTTTAAGGATCTTATTCAGAAACTCCAACCGCTCATCGTAACGGCTAAGGGCAAACAGCTTATCGGGGAATTGGCGAAAGATTACAGCACGTATGAGGTCGTTCAGGAGCAATATTTGGCCCTTACAGGTGCCGGAAAATTCGAGGATGCAGTCAAGCTGTCCAGCGAGGTAATGAAGTTTAAGGCGGATGGCGTAAACACCGTTCTTCAGAACCTGACCGAACTCAACAACAATAAAGCAATGAATGCTGGCAAAGATGCAACGCGTATTTATGAACAAAGCAAACTGATCGTCGGCGGTTTCATTTTGGTGAGTACGCTGGCTGCGATCGTCCTTGCTTTCATGTACACCCGAAGCCTCACCACCCCGGTGAATCGGTCATTGGCCATCGCTGAGCGGATCGCGAAAAACGACCTTAGCGAAGTGATTGATGTGCAAGGCACCGACGAAGTAGCGCGGCTGATGCAGGCGTTGAAAGCCATGCAGGCTAACTTGCGAACCACACTTCTGTCGATATCCGACTCATCCAGCCAGCTGGCATCAACATCCGAGGAAATGCATGCCGTAACCGAAAACGCGAATACCGGCATGCAGCAACAGAGCCACGAGGTGGAAATGGCCGCTACGGCTGTTACCGAGATGAGCGCTGCAGTTGAAGAAGTCGCCCGAAATGCCTCTGCGGCATCTGAGGCCGCTACACGCTCCAATTCGGCGGCTATTGCCGGCCGCGCACGGGTGGATGAAACCGTCGAAGCGATTAGCCTGATGGTCTCAAGCGTGGGAGACGCATCCAATGAGGTTCAAGGACTCGCGGTGATGGCTACCGACATCAGTAAGGTTCTAGACGTCATCAGGGCCATCGCCGAACAGACTAATTTGCTTGCACTCAACGCTGCAATCGAAGCCGCCCGGGCAGGAGAAGCAGGCCGCGGATTCGCTGTGGTAGCCGATGAAGTCCGAGCGCTCGCGCATAGAACGCAAACTTCAACCAGCGAGATCGAACAGATGATCACGTCCATTCAGAAAGGCACTGGAGCCGCCGTTTCTGCAATGAGCAATACCAACATCCAAGCACAAAAAACACTCGACACAGCGCGTGGTGCTGGCTCGGCATTGGTGGAAATTACCGAAACCATTGACGACATCACGGAACGCAACGTGCTGATTGCCACAGCATCCGAGGAGCAAGCTCAAGTAGCCCGGGAAGTGGATCGAAGCCTGGTCAGTATCCGCGATTTGTCGAGCCAGGCCTCTGAAGGATCAAACCAGACCGCGTTAGCCAGTTCGGAACTGTCGAAGCTGGCGGCTGAACTGAACCGAATGGTTAACCAATTTCGCCTATAGCTAATCGGACACAAAAAGCCCCGCCGATGGCCGGGCTCTGTGTTTTAACTTTTAACCGCTGAAGACTACTTAGCGCCGCCGTTGCTGCGATCATTCTGAGCGTCCTGATCCGATCCTGGGTTTCCAGGCGGCGGATTCCAATCCTCTGGACTCTCACCAGTACCCTGCTTGGGCTCGGACTCAGCTTGCTCAAGACCGGAGTCATGACCTTCGCCCGTCTCAGGCACTTCCTCTTTTGGTCCCGGATATGCCGCTGCAGGACCATTATTGTCATCCACCATAAATCATCTCCTGTCTGTAGCGCGGGGTTGCGCGTATAACTGGGAGGGATTAATTAGACAGAAAGTGCTTCTGCCTCGACGAGCGGACGAAAAAAAACCGTCCAGTGACGAGGCTCTCTAATATCAATCCCTTATGCGCAAGATTGACAGGATGGATAAATCTTTCTCTCACTTTCTCACTCGTTGCAACGGCTTTTTGCTACGCCGCGCAACCTTCGATTAATCCCTCTGCGTCGAGCAGTTCCTGAGCGGCAGTGAGCGCCTCGTTCACTTGGTCATCCAATGTCTTGCGGATCCCTGAGCGCCACCAGTACCGGGTCGACTCCGGCTTGCCATCATTATCCCAATTGGTGATGTCGTAACAGGCAGCCGGCAGCACCGCAGCGGAGCGCTTGCCCTCGGCACCGGCAACCTGAGGAATGGCCCAGGTCAGGACGGCACGGCGAACAGAACAGCGCCAAGCACGCGCTGCTTGACGATCAGCTTGAACCAGGCGGAATTCCGTCCTTGTTGAAGTCCTTCAAGCGTTCGCGCTCTTCCTCAGTGGAGTGCGCCGGGGTTTCCTGCTCCGGCTCTTTCTTCTTTTCCTTAGTCATCGCTATGTCCTCTGGGTGGTAGCTGTTTCGGCACCTGATGGAATCAGCAGTTCAAATCAATCTACTCCACCGCCGGGCATGGCCCGGCAAGGACTCCTCATGCCTACAGAAAACCACATCGCCGCGCCGCTAAAGGTGAATCGCCCCGGATTCTGTAGACACCTTGCAAGCTCATTGCGTAACGCTTTTCAAACTCTACCGGTGACAGCTGATTGTTGAAACCATGGCGGC
>NZ_VIUN01000020.1:0-103568 GCF_007828335.1 Pseudomonas sp. SJZ103 | reverse complement strand
GCCGCCATGGTTTCAACAATCAGCTGTCACCGGTAGAGTTTGAAAAGCGTTATGCAATGAGCTTGCAAGGTGTCTAGAGAATCCGGGGCGATTCAGTGCGCACCAGAACGAAGTTCCAGGGCTCTAGCGAAAGGAGACAGTGTGACCGCCGTCCACTGCGATGGTCTGACCGTTGATGTAACCACCCGACGGCGAAGCCAGCATCACGGCAAGTCCGGCGATTTCGTCAGCCTCCCCAAAGCGCTTGGAGGGATTGCGCCCGTTGTACCACTCGACCATGGCAGGATCCTCCCACTGGGAACGCGCCATTTCGGTCTTGAAAGTACCGGGAGCGATGCAGTTGGCCGTCACGCCCCGGCTGGCAAATTCATTGGCCATGTTGCGCACCATCTGCATGTCCGCAGCCTTGGTCAGCCCGTAGGTGCCACTGACCGGGTCACCCAGCAGACCAACGATCGAGGCCACGACGATAAAACGTCCATAACCCCGCTCCAGCATGGCCGGCAGAGTCATCTGTGTCAGCCAGATGCTGCTCTGCACATTGACCTGCATGAATTTGTTGAAGGTTTCGTCCTGTAGATCCAGGACCGAGCCGCCCCAGGGATGGATGGCGGCATTGGCCATCACGATGTCAATCCTGCCCCAGGTTGCAAGGGTGGTGTCCACCAGATTTTGCAGTTCATCTTTGCGGCCAATGTTGCACGGTACGGCGATGGCCTCGCCTCCGGCGTCGCGAATCGATTGAGCCGCCTTTTCACAGGCGTCCGCTTTACGACCAGAAATCACCACCTTAGCGCCCTGCTCTGCCATGCCTTTGGCACTGGCAAATCCAAGGCCGCGGCTTGAGCCGGTAATGACGGCAACTTTACCGTGGAGATCGAACAGACTGGAGGTCATCTTATTTTTATCCTCTGAATTTATTCGCACAGCGAATGTTGAATCTGCTGTGCGAATGAATGTAATTTATTCGAACGTCGTTTACAATGCCGAACATCGTTCAGAGTGATGTCGAAATGGATAAACCCGATAAAGACCGTCAGTACGTCACCGCCCTGGCGCGTGGTCTACAAATTCTACGGTGTTTTACCTACGACAGACCTGAACTGACCGCGCGTGAATTGGTGGCCATGACGGGGCTGCCACAACCCACGGTCTGGCGCCTGTGCTACACGCTTGAACGCGAAGGTTTTTTGGTCTGCGCGGGTGAGAACAGCAAGATAGCTTTGGGCCTACCGGCACTTGCGCTCGGTTATGCGGCGCTGGTGCGTGCCGAACTGCCCAAGGTCGCCCAGCCTTATATGCAGTCGTTAACCGAGCGCTATCGGATGGGTGCTTCGTTGTCGGTTCGCGACGGCCTGGACATGCTCTATCTCCAACGCACTCACGGTGACTTCGTTTACTTCAACGATCCGGTCGGTGCGCGCCGCCCATTGGCAACCGCACCTACTGGCTGGGCGTGCCTGGCGGCGTATGAGGCCGAGGAACGTGAGGACGTCATAAAGGGCCTGAAAGCAGCACATCCCAGTGATTGGCCCACGACCCAAGCCAACATCCGACGGGCGATTGCGGACTATCAGACGTATGGATTCATCCTCAGCATTGGCGTCATGCACCCTCAATTCAACGCCGTGGCTGTACCCATTCGCACCCGGGACACCGGAAAAATATACGGTTTGTCTGCCTCTGGCCTGGCCTTGGATTGGCCCCGTAAAAAGCTGCTGGCCATCGGCTCCGAACTGGTTGAACTGGCGAAAAAACTGTCTCTCGTTTCCAACTGATCCCGCATGTATCGACTCAGGAGTCTTGAAATGAACAACCGTAATTCACCGATCCTCGTCACTGGAGGTACGGGTGCCCAAGGGGGGGCTACCGCGCGGGCGCTGCTGGCGGCTGGATATCCCGTGCGAGTTTTAACGCGTTCTCCTGACTCGCCTGCTGCACAGGCGCTGGTCAAACAAGGGGCAACTGTTGTTGCGGGCGACATGGACGATCCCGCGTCTCTGGTTAATGCACTGCAAGGTATTTATGGGGTATTTTCGGTACAGATCCCGGACAGTTCCAACACAGACAGCGAGCGTAAGCAGGGCTTCGCGCTGGTGGAGGCTGCCTACCAGGCCGGCGTTCAACACTTCGTGCATACCTCGGTGTGCGAGGCCGGCAAACACACGAGCTTTGCACGCTGGGGCAGTGGCTATTGGTGGCAGAAGTACTGGACCGATAAGTGGGACATCGAGGAGCGCGTTCGCCACGCTGGATTCCCATCCTGGACGGTGCTCAAGCCGGCCTTCATGCTGGACAACTTCACCCTGCCCAAAGCCCGGTACATGTTTCCACACCTGGTTGACGGAAAAATCATCACCGCCCTCGATCCTAATACCCACCTGCAATTGACCACGGCCGATGACGTCGGCGCCTTTGCGCGAGCAGCGTTAGAACACCCTGAACGATACAACGGCAAAAGCATCGATCTGGCCAATGAGGCGTTGTCGATGGATGAGGTTGCAGCACTGCTGAGCCGTGTGCTTCACAGAAACATCATCAGTGAATCGGTCTCCCCTGGCGAGGCTATCGCGGCGGGCCTATTTCCAGGTTGGGTGCGTTCGCAGGAGTGGACAAACGAAGTGGGTTATCGCGCTGACATTAACGCGTTGGCAGCCTACGAAGTGCCACTTACACTGCTGGAGCAGTGGGTAAAAAACCATATCAGTGAGTTTCCAGGCTGATGGTACAGGCGCCTATCGGTGCCCACCCATACTCTCAAGGAGCCAGACATGCCAAATCTTTATGACTTGCCACCAGAAATTCAGGTGACTGCCGAAGGCGGCTTGCGCCTGATCACCCTCAATCGACCTGATGACCTCAACGCATCCTCTACCGCTATGTTATTCGCCTATCCAAAACTGTTTCGCGCTCTGGCCGAAGACAGGGAAGCACGTGTCGCCATCCTGACCGGTGCCGGCCGAGCCTTCAGTGCCGGTGGTGATTTTCAGCACTTCGTCAAGACGCTGGAAGATTCGGACTTTGCGCGGTCGGTGCAGGAAAATGCCCGTCGCACCCTCCTCAGCTTCATTGATCTGCCCATTCCGATTATCGCCGCAGTGAATGGACCGGCAGTAGGATGGGGCGCGACCATGGCCACCCTGTGCGACATCGTGCTGATGTCGGAAAAATCGTTCATGGCCGAGCCGCACATCAATATCGGCTTGGTCGTGGGCGACGGTATTTCGGTGGCCTGGCCGCTTTACACCAGTTTATTGAGAGCCAAGGAATTGATCTTCACGGGCGATCGCATCACCCCACAGCAGGCCGTGGACTACGGGCTGGCCAACCGCGTAGTAGCGCCGGAAAAACTCATGGAAGAAGCCCGCGCATTGGCTGAAAAGCTGCTCAAACAACCCAGCCAGGCACTGCGTGAAACCAAAAAAATCATGAACAGCTACCTGCATCGTAGCGCTGCCCAAGTGCTTGACACGACCTTGGGGCGGCAGTTGGCGGCCACCTTGAGTGAAGAACACCACAGCCTCGCGACGGCCTTCATTGCCCAGCAAAGACGTACACAGAAGGAGCCTTGATCATTTCTAGGCTAACCAACTGGCTTTCTGCCGGGGATCACCAACGGGCTGATTTCTCGTCTTCTAACTCGTTCAGCAATCCTTACAGATGTGCCGATTTTGGTTGTCGACTAATAAAATACAGGCCTTTCCTGAGCGGTGTTCACCTATACCTTTGGTGAGGTCGGGCATCGGGTGCCGTTTGTCCTGGCATTCGCCCGTGCCCTGAAAGTTAGCATTCGTGTCTGGCGTAAAAGCATCAGTGAACAGGCCGTGATAGTCGAGAAGCCAGGCCCCCCTTACTTTCGCCGAGCTGCAAGTTCTGACCGGCGCGTTGGATGCGGAAAATCAGACTCTGCCGTTGACTGCAATCGACGCGCCAGTGATTGCCGACGCTGCGTCAGACGCCAAAAACAGAATCACCTGCGCGATCTGTGCCGGTTGGACCCATCGCGTGAAGTCAGCATCTGCCATGTCTGCTCTGTTCTGCGGCGTATCGATAATCGAGGGCAAAATCGCGTTGACGGTGACCCCGTGATCTTTGAGCTCTTCAGCCACCGCCTCGGTCAGTCGCATCACCCCGGCCTTGGACGCCGCATAAGCCCCCATGCCCAAGGCTGCCTTGCTGGCAGCACCGGCTGCAATATTGACGATGCGCCCTGCTCCACTCGCCTTAAGATGCGCGAGTGAGGCTTTGCAGGCCGTCGCGGCCGTACGCAGGTTCATCTGGTACAGCAGATCCCACGTCGCCAGATCGCCCTCCTCCAGAGTTTCCCAGCGAAATCCGCCCGCTACGTTAATCAGCGCATCCACACTGCCAAAGTGCGCCTGGACCTTGGCCAAGGCACTGTTTGCCGCTGCCAGATCCGTCAGGTCCACATCGCCCAGCAACAACTGCCCGCTGAACTCGGCGCTGATCGCCGGCAGAGCCTGCGCGGCCCGATCTACCAGCGATACCTGCCAGCCTGCCTGTGCAAATGATCGGCCTACTGCAACACCCAGGCTGCCGAAGCCGCCCGTAATCACCACCGTCCTACTCATGTCAGATGCCCTTTTTCAACACAGTGAGTGTCAGCGACCTTTGAATACCGGTTTACGTTTTTCCCGGAACGCATTGACCGCTTCCTGATGATCTTCGGTTTGGTTGGACAAGGCCTCATACGCGAACGAGGCATCAATCACCGAGCTGACGATCTGCTTGAGGCTGATGTTGACCGCAAGCTTGGTCCACTGGATGGCTTTCGAGGCGCCCTGGGCCAGCTTGAGCGCCATCGCCTGGACGGTTTCGTCAAGCTCTTCGGCCGTGACGGCATGGTTGATCAAACCGATACGGGCAGCCTCTTCGCCGGTCAATGCCTCGCCCGTCAGCAGATACTCCTTGGCCTTCGCATAACCGATCAGTTGCGGCCAGATGGCCGCGCCGCCATCACCCGCGACAAAGCCCACGCTGACATGAGGATCACCGATTTTGGCGGTTAACGTGGCATAGGTCAGGTCACAGAAGAGTGCCAGGGTGGCGCCCAGGCCGATGGCATGACCGTTGATTTTGGCAATAATCGGTTTAGGGCAATCAAGCATCGAAAAGAGCAGTTGCTTGCCACGGCGCATGCCGTCGATGAATCGCTGGGGTTCATCAATGACCAGTTGCATTTCTTCAAGGTCGCCGCCCGCGCTGAAAGCACGGCCGGCACCGGTCAGGATCACCACGCGGGTCTGTTCGTCGTATCCCGCTTCGGTGAACACTCTGCCCAATTCTTCATCCATGCCCGCATCAACGGCATTGAGTGAGTCTGGGCGATTGAAGGTGATCGTCAAAATACCGTTCTCATCGCGTTCCAGCTTGAGCGCTTTATAACTTGAAAAATCCATTCAGGTATCCTTTTGGCAGTAGGTTGACGCCCTGGACGTCTATCGCTGTAAGGTGCAGGACAATCAGACTTCGACCATGGTGAAATCAACTTTGGCGGCACCACATTCAGGGCACATCCAGTCTTCGGGAATATCTGCCCAGCGTGTCCCGGGCGCAATGCCCTCTTCGGGCAGACCTAAGGCTTCGTCATAAAAAAAACCGCAGAAAATGCATTGCCACTGTTTCATGTCGACTCCTTAGTTAACGTCCCAGACCAGCGGCAAATGAAGCACTCCATTCACCGCCCCTGACGCCGTACGCGGTTGCTCACCCGGTTTCACGCGAAAGTCTGGAATGCGCTTGAGCCATTCCTGCAGGAATACCTTGATTTCGGTGCGGGCCAGAAACGACCCGGGGCAGCGGTGCGGACCATTGCCGAAGGCTGCGTGGATCACTGGCTTGCGGGTCAAGTCAACATCCATGGGATCGGTAAAGCGGCGTTCATCCAGACCGAACAGCGCATTCGGAACCTGAATCTGATCGCCGTCTTTGAGCGGCACACCTTTGAAGTCGAAATCGCCGGTCACGACCCGCGCGGTATTGGTGACCCCGTGACGCCGAATCAATTCGTCGACCGCGGTATTAATCAATTGGGGAGCGTCAACCAGTTGTTGCCGTTTGGTTGGGTGTTCGGCGAGGAAGCGACAGATAAAACTCATCATTGAAGCAACGGTGTCCAGGCCACCGAACAGCACCACAATCAGCATGCCAAACATGCGTTCGGGCCGGATAGGGACGCCGTCGATCTGCGCATTGACAATCAGGCTGATGACATCGGTGCCTGGGTTGAGCGTCCGATCCTGAATCCAATTTCCAAGGTAACGCTGCAGTAAAACCTGCGACTCGATGCGCTCTTCCAACGTGCCGCGCACGGCCATCTCCGCCATAGTCAGCAACTCAAGGCGATCACTGCTGGGCAGGTCCACCAGACGTAAAAAAATCAGGATTGGCAACATTTTGGCGAAGTCGTTGACGAACTCACACTGACCGTTCGCCTGAAAACCTTCGATCAACTCGATCGTCAGCGCCCTGATATCATCTTCCATCGAGGCAATGGCCTGCGGCAGGAAAGACGGTGTGATCAACGCTCGATAAGCCGTATGTTCCGGCACGTCCAACTCCAGCGGAACCAGAGTGATTTGTGGCGTAGGCGGGATATTTATGAGGCGATGAGAGAAACGAGCGCCATCTTTCTGGATGACTTCAATGTCCTCTGCGCGGGTGGCGATCCAGTGCCCGCCGTTATAAGGCGACCAGACAATGTCGGGGCCGTCATGCAGCACCTTCCAGGCGAGGTGCACGTCCGTCTCGGCGCCTGCCGGATGAAGGCAGTCGAAATCAATCACCAGATGGGGGGGGACATGTGCAGGCACTGTCCAGCTATCAGGGTAAGTCACGTTACTTCCCTCCTCTGCCGCCTCTGGTCAAAAAAGCGGCTTTTATTGTTGTTTTTATTCACGTCGTAAGCTACGAACTCGATTCCAATTACCGCTACTGCAAGCTTTAAACAGGATCCCAGGTAAAGACATCGCCGGAGCGATCCATGGGAATGAAGGAGCCTTTCAGCGCAGGCATACCGTGCTCAGCCAAGGTTTCAGGGGTCCAGCCTTCCGAGCGCTGTACCGATCGGATCGGTCGCGGCTGGCTCATCAAAAATATCTCGTTATTACGCACCGCAAACACCTGAGCGTTGACTTCAGCTGCCTGGTCACTGGCCAGATACACGCAAATGGGGGCGATTTTTGCCGGCGTCATCTGTTTGATTTTTTCGACGCGGGCCTGCTGCTCTGGCGTATCGGTGGGTATGGCACCAATCATGCGACTGAACGCGAAAGGCGCGATACAGTTCGACCGAACATTGAATTTTTGCATGTCCAGGGCGATGGACTTGGATAACGCCATGATGCCCAGCTTCGCGGCGTTGTAGTTGGCTTGACCGAGGTTGCCGATCAGGCCAGAGGTAGAAGTCATGTGCACGAAGCACCCCGATTCCTGCTCCTTGAAATAGTTGGCGGCAGCGCGGCTGACGTAGAAGGTGCCGTAGAGATGGACCTTGAGTACCGCGTCAAACTCTTCGGCTGTCATTTTGTGAAAAAAACGGTCACGCAGGATGCCGGCGTTGTTGACCACGACGTCAATCCGCCCATAGGTTTGCACCGCCTGCTCGATCAACCTGGCCGCCGCCGCCGGGTCAGAAACACTGTCGGTATTGGCCACGGCGTCGCCGCCGGCGGCCCTGATCTCATCCGCAACTTTTTGCGCGGGCCCGACATCCAGCCCCTCACCACTGACAGAGGCCCCGACATCGTTGACCACCACCTTGGCACCGTATTTCGCCATGAGCAACGCAATGTCTCGCCCAATGCCGCCACCGGAGCCCGTGACGACCACCACCTTGCCCTTAACCATATCCGTCATGCCTGATCCCTCGATCGTGAATACGCATCACCCATAATCCCGGACAGGCTCACAGCAGCGAGCGGATAGCCGCAATTCGAGGTGATCACTCACAACAGAATACTGAACGATATTCACATATGCAAACAAATAAGCCGTTCAGAAAACCTCAAAAAAAACGGCGCGTCGGGTAAATGCCTTCTATAAATAAGCCATAGGGCCATCAAAACCTGGCTACAGCGCAGCGTTTACAAGGCGTTCAAGATCAAAGGGAATTGTTAAACGGTATTTGGTATGATGCACACCTACTTCAAGCAGTACCGTTGCATTCGATGGGCTAGACATCAACACAACGATTTGATCAATCATGAAAAGGTAATACACGTGGATAGTGCTGAATCTCAAGTATCCATGGGCCCACGCTCTGTAACGCGGATCCTGGGCCTGTTCGAAACCCTGGCAAAGGCCGTTGACGGCCTTTCTCTTGCCGAATTGAGCGTGACGCTGGAATCCCCGAAAAGCAGTCTGTTAACGCTGCTGCGTCCGCTGGTCGCTGAAGGCTATCTCAGCCATGGCAGCAATCGTTACCGGCTTGGTCCGTTTATATACCGGCTGGCGGGAGACATCCTGGCCACCCGCAACTTCCCCAAGCTGATGCGCCCCTATCTCGAAGAGTTGGCCGTCAAGTCTGGCGAAAGCGTGTACCTGTCCGTGATCGATATGGAGTCACAGATGGTGACCCACATCGACGGTATCGACTCACAGAACCCGGTGCGTTACGTTTCGCCGCTGGGCGCTCCACGTCCCCTCCACTGTACTGCGCCTGGTCGTCTTTTATTGGCCTATCAGGATGAACGTACCCAGGATGCCTACCTCAAGTCCGCGAAGCTGAAGGCCATGACTTGGCGCACCATCACAGATCGCAGCACGTTGAAAAAGCAGCTGAAAGAGATTCGTGAAACCGGCGTCTCCATCAGCATCAGCGAGCTCAGCGAAGGCGCCGCCGGGATTGCAGTACCGGTCCACAACACCGACGGTACAGTAGCGGCAGCGTTGGTGATCGCAGCACCTGCCGAACGCATGCAGCACAAACTCAATGAGCTGCGCGAGTTGCTGATCTCGGTAGGCACCGCAGCGTCCGGTCTGCTCGGTCACGCATGAACAAGCGCTGAAACACCTGATTCGACTCCGTCCGAATTGGGTGTCGCACTACACAACCTAGTCGGACTCGCCTTGAGCGATGATTTTTCGCGCTTTGAGCAGCACCGGCAGATCGATCATTTCACCCTGCACCTTCACCGCGCCGTCATTCGAGAGCGCGAAGGCCTGGATGACCTCTTTGGCCCAGGCCATTTCACGCTCGGACGGGCTGAACACCTGATTGACCAAAGGCACCTGCCGCGGATGGATACACATCTTGCCGGCGAAGCCAAGCGCCTTGCCGTGTGCGGCCTCATGCCTTATGGCGTCCTGATTATCAATGCTGACACAGACCCCATCGATCGGCCCGTCAATACGTGCGACCCGCGAGGCGACGACAATTTGCGAGCGCGCGTACAACAAGGCGTCATCACTGCCATCACAGCCCACGTCCAATTGATAATCCACTGAACCAAAAGCGATGCGCTGGACCCCAGGGGCTTGCGCCACGACCAGCACTTGTTGGATACCCAGCGCGGTTTCCACCAACGCGATAATCGGCGCCTGAGTCACCCTGCGCAGGGCCAGGAATGGCTCCAGGGTCTCGGCCTTCGGCAGCATCACACTCTCGACGTTCATTGAAGCCAACAGTGCCAGATCTTCAGTGAACCAAGGCGAACCGTAGGCGTTAATCCGCAGGCAGACACGAGCGCCCCCCTCCACGGCTGTGCGCACATGCTCACGTGCCAGAGGTTTATCGGCATCGGCCACCGCGTCCTCCAGATCAATGATCACGACGTCGGCGCCCGATGCCTGTGCTTTAGCAAAACGCTCGGGTCGATTACCGGGAACAAACAAATAGGAACGCATGGGTTCTCCTTGACGCTAAGTCACTGAATCGCGGCGTGGAATCAAGCCAGCGTGGCGGTTGCTTCCATGCCAATTTCCCCGTCAGGGCCTTGGGCCCACAGCAGCACCGTTCCCCCCTTGTCAGCAGGTAAGGCACACAGGGTGATCGGTGCGGTATCGAACAACGGCCGCATAGCGCGGAAACTGAAGTGTTTGAGCCTGACACCCGGCCTCTGCCGATGGAGTAAATCCATCAGCAAGGTTGCAATCAGCGGGCCGTGCACCACCAACCCCGGATACCCCTCTACCGTCTGTGCGTAAGGTCGGTCGTAATGAATACGGTGTCCATTGAACGTCAGTGCCGAATACCGAAACAGCAGCACGGGGTCCGGGGTGATTTCCCGGGTCCATAACGGCTTACGCAGCGTCAGCTCGGTAGCCTTTAAGGGGGCCCCTGGCTGCGGATGATCACGGTAAACCAGATCTTGCTCTTCGCGGATCAGCACGCCGCCGGAATCTGCGATTTGGTGCTCCAACGTGACGAATACCAGCTCACCGCTACGACCGCTTTTGTGGCTGACATTAAGAATCGTCGAAGTCCGCTCGACCGAACTGCCCACCAAAGGACTGCGCAGAAACTCCAGCCGCCCACCTGCCCACATTCTGCGAGGCAGTTCGATGGGCGGCAGAAATCCGCCACGTCGTGGATGACCGTCATCACCGATAGCCGACTGTTGTGCAAGCGGCAAAAAGTACAACCAGTGCCATAGCTCCGGCAGCGCATGCTCCAGCCCAACACAGACCGGCTCATGCTCCAGCGTCGCGGCCAACGCCGTCATGGGCACCCGCGTGAGCTGATCGCTCTGATGTTCTTGCCGACCGATCCAGGATTTCAAATGTTCGATGTCAATGCTCATTCAAATACCCAATGCCTCACGTACTGCCTGGGCAATGGGCAGCAACGGGTCCTCTTCAGGACTGGTCGGGTTGAACAGCTTGTTATGGCAAATCGCAACCGCCAGATTGACGTCCGGGTCCGCCCAGCCGATCGAGTTGCCTTGACCTGGGTGGCAGATCGCGCGGGGGTTCTGCACGCACGTCACGGGAGGGTAGTTGCCGCCGAACCAGAAACCGCCGATGGTGATCGGAATCGGAAAGCCGAACATTACCGGGTCAGGCTCTTCACTGTTGGCCCGAGGGGTGTTCAGGGCTGCGACCAGTTCCCTGGAAAGCAGGCGTACCCCGTCGAGTTCGCCACCGTTGGCGAGAAACGCCCAGAACCGCGCCTCGGAGCGGGCGTTGAATATGCCCCCTACCCCCGCGACCTCTGCACGCCGCACGTCGGCCCGCTCAAAGACTTCGGGAGCCAGCGCAACCGCGTCGGGCATCGAGGCGCTGAACAGCGGTGGCAGGTACTCGGCAGGCACCGATACCATCGCATTGATTTGCCTGGCGACACGCGGCTCGACGTCATCGGTAATGCCGATCCACAGGTCGGTAATGCCTAGTGGCTCGGCGATTTCCTCACGCACAAAACGGCCAAAGGAGCGATGTTTGCTATCAACCCTGCGGACCAGTTCGCCGATGATCCAGCCGAAGGTCATCGACAGGTACAGAGTCTTAGTGCCAGGCGTAGCCAACGGCTCCAGATCTGCGATGGCCTGAGTCATCCAGTCCCAGTCGCACATCCGCTCCGGGGTCACACCCTCGGGCATTTGCGGTACACAGGCGCGATGCGTCAGCACATCACGAACGGTGGTCAATGCCTTGCCATTGGCAGCGTATTCGGGCCAGTAACGGCTGACCGGCGAGTCGTAATCGATCTGGCCCCGGTCAGCAAGAATATGCAGGGCGGTAGCCGCAACGGCCTTGGTCACCGAGTAGACATTAAACAGCGTATCGCCATCGACCGCGTGTGTTCGCGCTTCGTCCGTGTAACCACTCCAGGCGTCGATCACCAGCTTGCCATTAAGGTAAGCCGCCACCTGAACGCCGACTTCACCGCCTTGGGTGGTGGCCAGATCCAGTGCTTTTTGTACAACAGCCTGAGCGTGGGCATCTAAAACGTGACTCATTGAAAAAGCCTCTTGTGACCGTTATTGAGTCATGGCGATGGTGGCCAGACCTTCCATTGCCAGGCCGTAGCCCAACTCCTCCAAAAGCCGGCGCTTGATCGGTTGAGTGAAGGCGACACGTGTATAGCGCAAGGTATGCAGGGGCTTGCTTGCCAATTGCCCAGCCAGTTCCCAGGCCCGAGCCAGCAGTTTGTCCGCAGGCAAGACTTCGGCGACGACGCCCAATGCCAGCGCTTGAGCGGCCCCCAGGCGCTGACCGGTCAGCAAGAAGTAACGCCCTCGATTGGCGCCCAGCAGCATCGGCCACACCACCTGTACGCCATCGCCAGGGACGACGCCGTGGACGAAGTGCGCCAGATCGGCCAGCTCCGTGGTTTCGCTCGCCAGTACGATGTCCGACAGCACCGGGATTTCGGCATGGATGTACGCCGGACCATTGATGGCACCAATGACCGGGACTTCAATATCCAGCAGGTTCATCAGCAAATCCTTTCCTTCACGCTGCAAGCGGTGCCATCCCTGAGACATCGGCTCACTCGGCATTTCGGTCATGTTCATCGCAGCACAAAACGCATCACCGGTGCCGGTAATGATCAACACGCGGACTTCAGGGTCTCGGGCGATCTCACGAAAGCAATCACCCAATTGGGTGTGGATGCTGCCCTCCAACGCCCCCCATTTCAGCGAACCGCCTTCGCTATGCACCGACAATTGCACAATGCCGTCCTTGCGCTCCAAGTGAATGTTTGCGAAGCGCTGTGCGTAGTCCTCGAATCGACTCATGACGCGTCCTCCAGAATCAAATCGGCGGCATGCCATGCCATAGCCATCATTGGCCCGTTAGTGTTGCCTGACACCATCGTGGGTATTACCGACAAGTCCATCACGCGCAGTCCCTCAACGCCTCTGACCCGCAGCCTCGGATCTAGGACGGCATCGTCATCCGAGCCCATGGCGCAGGTCGAACAGGCATGAAATCCCGACTGCCCACGCTGTCGAAACTCGGCAAGAATTTCCTCGTCGGTCTGCACTTTCGGTCCCGGATGCGTTTCTTCCAGGACCATGTGATTCATCGACGCACTGTTGACGACTTTGCGCATGAAACGAAACGCGGCCACCGATACCTCACGGTCGTAAGGATCGGTCAGGTAATTGGTGATGATTTGTGCAGGCTGAGCCGGGTCCGCCGAGGTGATCTGTACGCTCCCCAGACTGCGCGGACGCAAGGGGTAGGCAAATAACTGCATACCCGGAAAGGGTTCAAACCCATAGGATGGCGAGGAAAAGTCCAGCGAATAGGGGGCCATCATCAATTGCGCGTCGGGGCGATCGAGCTCGGGGCGGCTTTTGAAAAAGCCACCGACTTGATAAGAGCCCATTGCCATTATGCCGGTTTTCGTCAGCGCATAACGCAAGGCGTTTTTGATCAGCCGTATACCGCTGAACTCGCGGTTTTGGCTGTCACGCCAATGCCGCAGGCGCACCTGCAGGAAATACAGCAGGTGTTCACGCATGTTACGGCCGACGTTCGGATTATGCGCAACCACGGGGATTCCCAACGCCGTCAGGTGTGCCCTGTCGCCGACGCCGGACAATTGCAGGAGACGTGGAGTTTCCAGGGCCCCCGCACTGAGTATGACCTCACAACGCGCCGTGTAAGACACCAATGTCCCACCCTTTATGCACTCGACACCTATAGCGCGCGTACCTTCGAATAGCACCCGCTGCACTTGGGTAGCAGTGACGATGGTGAGATTCTTTCGCTGACGGACCGGGCCAAGAAACGCTTTCGCCGCACTCTGCCGGACACCACCGCTGATGGTGTAAGTCAGATAGGCCACACCTTCATGATCGAGTCCGTTGATATCGTCCCGCAGCTTCAACCCCAGGCCCTTGCAGGCATTGATCACTGCATCCCCCAGCGCATTACGGTCGCTGTAGTTGGACAGCTTCAAAGGGCCTTTACCGCCGCGCAGCTCACTTTCACCCAGCGCATGGTTTTCGATACTGCGGAATGCCTTGGCCATGGTCTTCCACCCCCAGCCGGTGGCCCCGTTGGCCTCCCAATCATCGTAATCCTGTGGGTGGCCGCGCATGTAGACCATGCCGTTGATGGCGCTGGAGCCGCCCAGCATCTTGCCGCGAGCCCAAATCTCGGTGGTGCGACCGGTGCCTGGGTCTGTGGTCACCGGAAGAAACCAGGCGTGTTTCGGGTCCGACAGCAATTTGCCGAACCCCTTGGGCATGTGGATCAGCGGGTTACGGTCTTCAGGCCCGGCTTCGATCAGCAGGACTCTGTTGTGCACAGATTCAGAAAGCCGGTTGGCCAATACGCAGCCGGCCGAACCCGCACCGACGATGATGTAATCGAACTCTTTCATTGAGCTTAACTCTTCAAAAGCCCGTGATGGCCGCATTGACCATGACAGAGCTGGAGCCTGTGCATGGAGGCTGTTAACCAAACTTCACGTGAATCGAATGCGGCACCCGCATCATCGTTCCACGCACTTGGGGAGCAGGCTTGTCCGGATCAAGGCGCAGGTTGGGCAGGCCATCGATAATTGCCGTCAACGCACGGGTCATTTCAACCCGAGCCAAGTGTTGACCGATACAGACATGAGGGCCAAAGGAAAACGCAAAATGCCGGTGCTGAGGCTTGCGGAAAATATTGAAGGTATCTGGGTCGGGGAATTTGCTTTCATCACGGTTGGCCGATCCCGCCACCACATCGATAAAGGTACCCGCCGGGATATTGACCCCTCCCAAGACAGCATCAGCACGAGCGTAGCGACTCTGCATCAAGACCGGCCCATCCCAACGCAATGCCTCTTCGATTGCCTGGGGAATCAGCGAGCGATCGTTGCGAATAGCTTCCAGTTGTTCTGGATTGCTCAACAGTCCCGTCAGCAACACACTGGTCCCGCGATAGGTGGTATCGCCCGCAGCGTTGACCAGTTGCCGCAAGAACGAAATCAGCACATTTTCCGGAAGGTATTCGCCGTCGACTTCCGCCAATGCCAGAGAACTGACCAGGTCATCGCCCGGATTGGCGCGGCGTTCGGCCACCAGCTTGATGAAGTAGTCGCCCAGCTTGCGCGACGCTTCCGTGCCGTGTTCGATGTCCACCGATACCACGGTCTGGGCAATCGCCAGCTTATGGAAAATCTTCGCGTCTTCAGGCGGCAACGCCAATTGGCGATAGATGATGTGGAAGGGATAGTGCAGGGTGAACTCCTGCACCAGATCCGCTTCGCCTCGGCCTTCGAACGTGCTCATCAAGCCCCTTAACACCGGGTCGACCAGCGTTTCACCCCAGGCGGCGACTGTTTGCGGCAAAAAGGCTTTCTGGAAAATCCGGCGAAACCGTGGATGCTCCGGAGCATCCATGGTCGAGATGCTCTGGCCGAAGCTGATGCCGATGTTGTAGTCGTAGGCATGATTGCCGTAGGTGGCCGGGTCGCCCAATACCTGAGCCACCTCGTCATAGCCGAAGACGCTGTAATACTGCGCATCCGCTGGCTTGGTGATGTCTGCGTACAAGCCCATCAACGTCCGATATTCGCCTTTGTGCAACGAACCCTGATGACGCATTTCGGCAATTTTGGCGTAGGGATCAAGGTGATCGCCAAACATCAACGCGTCTTCCAGGAACGGGTCAAAGGAAGGATCGTCGAAGTCTTCAATATTCAGTTTTGCACCCATTATTATTATCTCCGCATCGCGTCGGGTATCGGTACGCGCTGGCCACAACATCATCAAAGGCGATCTGAAGCCGCTTCAGAAGGCGCATCTCCAGCACACACGAACATTGTTCATATATGCGAACCTCGTTCACTATAATCACGAAGTTTCAAGGCAGCAAGCAGCTCCTCGAATAAAGTTGATCCGCGCCAAAGTGGCGCACTTCATCACACAAACATCCACTTTCAACGCAGTCGCCCTGCCCCCACAGCTTCGATACGTTGGGCGACAGCGCACGCGGCCTCAAGGTTAACGTCGGCAACAATGACCTGCGCCCCCACGTGGGCAAACAACTCGGCAATGCTTTGGCCAATGCCTGAACCCACGCCGGTAACAACGGGAGTCTTGTCGTCCAGGCGAAACACAGTTTGTGTCGTTACTCAAGGGGGGCATCCTTGGCTGAATTATTGTTATTGACCCGCGCGCCCTACGGCACAGCGGCTGCAGGGCTAGCACGGATGGCTTCGCTCTCGCGTTCGCTGACCCAAAAGGACCTCAGCTGAACGCTGTTCAACCGAATTAATTTATTGGGGTCTTTACCCGCTAGATAAACCTGCATAAACCGTATTAATCTTTCAATTATCTTGAAGAATCGGCATGGCCCATGGACAAGTTGCGCTGTATGGAAGTCTTTCTTGCCGTGGTCGACCGCGGCACCCTGAGTGCAGCGGCGGCGAGCCTGGGGCTGTCTCCGTCGATGGTGTCGACTCACCTGAGCAACCTGGAATCAGACCTCGGCGTCAGGCTGCTCAATCGCACCACACGGAGCTTGAGCCTGACGGATGAAGGCGTGACCTATCATGTACACTGCCAACAGATTCTCGATCAAATCAGCGGGGTCGAAGCCGAGCTGGCGGGCAAAGGCGGCACACCACGTGGGCGGCTGCGTCTGGACATCCCCAGCACCATCGCCCAGCACCTGATCATGCCCCTGCTCCCGGAGTTTCGACGGCGTTATCCGGCTATACACCTGGATTTTTCCGACTCGGAGCAGATCCTCGAAACCGTGGAAAACCAGTACGACGTGATGATACGGCTGGGCCTGCTCCGGGACTCTGGAATGATCGCCAGACCGCTTGGCCATTCAGCCCTGCTGACGGTTGCCTCACCGCATTACCTGGCCCAGCGCGGAATTCCGCTGACACCTGACGACCTGCATGGGCATGAGTGCATCAACTATCTGATAGAGCGTACCGGCCGTTTACTTCCGTGGTCCTTCCAGCACGGTGGGCAGCCGATCGAGCTGCAAACCCTGGGAGGATTGTCGATCAGCCAGGGCAACACGCGAATCGAAGCCGCCTTGAATGGCCTGGGCATTGTCCAGGGAATGGCTTTTCACTTGAAAGGTTCATTGGCGTCGGGGCACTTGCAACAGGTGTTGCCTGACTGGGTTTCGATGGCGCCCACGCTGGAAGTACTTTATCCGCGAGGCCGCAGGGAGTCGCGCAAGGTCCACGCATTTGTCGATTTTCTTATTGAGCATTATCCCGCGGCGCAGGAAATGATAGCGCCCGCCCGCAGCCAGTGAAGATCAGGCCAGCCCTGGTTACGCCCACCATCTCTCGCATGAAGTGGTTTGACAGCCACCACACAGATCGTTCACTATTCGAAACGACGTTCATAATAAACCCATAACAACAATCATAACGGCTGCGCTCAAAGCCCTCATAACAGGCTAGGTGAACAATGACTGAAAACACCCATCGCACGGCTGTGATCGTTGGCGCCGGGCATGCCGCCGGGGAGTTGGCCACCAGCTTGCGTGACAACGGTTGGAGTGGTCGGATTGTCCTGATCGGTGACGAACCCCATTTGCCCTATCACCGCCCGCCTCTTTCCAAGGCCTACTTGTCCGGTGCGGCCACAGCAGAAAGCCTGCTGATCAAATCCCCTGCCACCTATATGAAAGCCAACGTCGAGATCATCAATAACACGCGGGTCTTGCGCATCGATCGACAACGCAAATCTGTCGAATTGGCGAATGGCGAATGGATTGGCTACGACAAGCTCGTACTGACCACCGGTGGCCGCCCTCGCCCGCTGTCGGTACCGAAATCGAGCCTCGCGGAACAATCGGGCAATTTTCATTACTTACGCACCCTGGGTGACGTTGATGCCATGCGTCGTCAGTTTGAACCCGGCATGCGACTGGTCATCGTGGGGGGTGGCTACGTCGGTCTGGAAGTGGCGGCCGTGGCCGTCAAGCTGGGCCTCAAGGTCACCGTGCTGGAAGCCTTTCCTCGCGTACTGGCCAGGGTCACCGCGCCGGAACTTTCAGCCTTCTATGAGCGCAAACACCGCGAAGCCGGCGTGGAGATTCGCACGGGCGTGCAGGTCAGTGACGTAGAGATGGACCGTTCGGGCGACGCGGTATCAGCAGTGCTCTGCGCCGATGGCACTCGAGTACCGGCGGACCTGGTGGTGGTCGGTATCGGCCTGATCCCCAATACCGAGCTGGCGCAGGAGGCAGGCCTCACCGTCGACAATGGCATTCTGGTCGATGAGCACGCACAAACCAGTGATCCAGATATCTACGCCGCCGGCGACTGCACCAATCATCCCAATGCATCGCTGGGGCGGCGCTTGCGCCTGGAGTCGGTCCCCAACGCTCTGGAGCAGGCCCGTACCGCAGCGGCGGCGATCTGCGGCAAGCAAAAGCCCTATAACGTCATCCCCTGGTTCTGGTCTGATCAATACGATCTGAAGCTGAAAATGGTCGGTTTGTCCCAAGGCTACGATCAGTTGGTGGTGCGCGGTTCGCCGGACAGCGATTCGTTCAGCGCCTTTTATCTCAAGGACGGCCTGGTGCTGGCGGCCGATACCGTCAATCGTCCGCCCGAATTCATGCTCGCCAAACGTATCATCGCCGAGCGCCTGCGAGTGGACCCTGAACAGTTGGCAGACGACAGCATACCCCTGAAAAGCCTGTTACCGCCCCCTTGATTTCCCTGGCCTGAGAATAACAACGATGCCAAAACTTACGTTTATCCAGCACGATGGCACGGAACAAACCGTGCAGGCCGAAGTCGGTCAATCGGTGATGCAGCTTGCCGTAAATAATCAAATTCCAGGGATTCTCGGAGACTGTGGTGGGAGTTGCAGCTGCGCAACCTGCCATGGCTATGTCGAACCTGAATGGGCCGCACACATGCCAGAAGCCGCTTCCTATGAAGTCGACATGCTCAGTTGCGCCATGGACGTGGATGACAGAAGCCGACTGACTTGCCAGATCAACATGACCCCCGAACTCGATGGCTTGATTATCCGCCTGCCCGTGTCGCAGACCTGAGCGCCCCAGCAGCCCGTCGCATCTCACTGTGCGACGGGCGATTGTGGAACTACAACAAGCCGCTTTCGTCGGCCTTTTTCACCCCACCGTCCAACCCGCGCTCGCGCAACACTTCAATCGTCACCGTCAACGCACTGGAAATAGCCGGAAAGCCCACGTACGGCAGTGTCTGAATGATGATTTCCTGCAGCTCCAACACCGTCAGACCATTGTTCAGGCCGAAGCGCAGATGGTTCTTCAGTTCGGCCGGCTGGTGTTGAGCAATCAGCGCGCCAATGACCACCGCGCTTCGGTACTTGAGTTCCAATCCGGGACGTGACCACACGCTGCCAAACGCATGCTCGATGGCCATGCGCGCGACATCGGCGGCAAAACCACCTGAGGTTGCCCCCGCCTCTATCGCCTTGGCGAACTCAGGCCCCATCATCTGGACCATCAACTCATGCCCTGCTTGCCAGTTCTCGTTCATTGTTATTGTTCTCGTCGTGAAGAAGGGGTCAGATTTCAGATTGAACCTGACCATAGGCAGTCAGCGGTGCAACCTGCGTCACACCGCCATCCACAGGCAAGCAGATCCCGGTAATGAACCGTGCTTCGTCGCTGGCCAAAAACAGGCATGCAGCGGCGACATCCCAGGCGTCACCCTCAATGTTCAGGGGGGCGATGCCGCGGCGCAGGGTACGCATGCTGTCGTTAAGCAGACCGTCCACCAACGGCGTAAAGATGTGCCCGGGCGCAACGGTGTTGGCGCGCAGCCCCTGACGGCCATACATCACCGCCAGCTCACGGGTCATTTGCACCATCGCCGCTTTGGATGGCCCATAGGCGACCGAGCCGTGGCCTTGCAAACCGGCGGTCGAGGCGATATTGAGCACGGCCGAACCGGGCTTTGCTAAGAGGTGAGGCAAGGCGTGCCGACTCATCAAAAAAGCACTTTTGAGGTTAACCTCCATCACTCGCTGCCACAGTTCGAGGGGGTGCTGTTCAAAACGCTGCGGGCCGGTGGCGATGCCGACGTTATTGACCAAGATGTGCAGCGCCCCGTAACGCGCGACCGTGTCGCTCACGAAGCGCTGGCAGTCCTCATCGGACGTGACATCACCGGCGCAAACAAACGCATCGCCGCCCGCCTCGAGAATCATCGCCAGGGTTTCTTCCGCGCGCTCGGGGTGTTGATCTACCAGGCAGACCCTGGCCCCTTCCCGTGCAAACTGGTAAGCGATGGCCTTTCCGGTGCCCACGCCTTTGCCCTGGGAGCCCGCGCCAGTAACGATGGCCACTTTGCCGGCCAGCCGTGTATTAAAAACAGTGGGTAATGGCATCGAAGGCTCCTCAGTGCGGCGGACGAATAAGGGTGGCGTGGCCGTCGCTGAAAGCAACAATCGCAGGATCACCGGCCTTCATGCGCTGGGGAATTTCCTCCAGGGGGACCTTCTTGCCGTCAATACCCCGGCAATAGGTTTGCGTATCGACGACGAACGTCCCCGTGCGCCCATCGTCGCCGACCACGCTGACCGAACTGCTGGATAACGCGCTCAAGGTGCCGATAATCGGGGTGTGCCCCGAGGCGCCCATGATGCGAATGTCCATCGACAAACGAAAACGGTCCGAGTAGTTGGCAAGCCCGCTGTGCGGGGTGTTGATATGCATCAGCAGCACATCGCCGGGACGGTAGGTGGTTCGACGCCAGGCGTGATCAGGGACTGAACCATTGGGGATCGGAAACAATGGCGGCGTGTTCACATCGTGCAAATACGGCCCTTTGTGCATGCCCTCGGCCAAGACCAGGCCACCCACCTCATCGCTGATCACTGACAACGGAATCCAGCAAATCAGGAACGGAATACCGACGTTGTAGAAACCATCCTGATGCAAGTAATCCAGACGGCTGGGCTTGCGCTCTGCGGTGGGCGGCGTGGCGCGGTACTCCACGGTTGGAATCCAGAACGGTTGGTCATCCAGCAAACGCTGGAAGAACGCGTTGATCGGCGGTTCCTGGACAAAGGGGCGCCAGATTTCACGTTCGACCAAAGGCTCCATGCGGAACGGGAATCCGTCGAGACTTTTACCGCTGTAGAGCGCCTGCGCGTCGTCTTTTTGGGTAACCCCAAGCTCATCCAGTAAATCCATGTAGACGCCACGCAAACGCGACACCGATCCTTGGTCAAGGACATCACGGAAGAACCAATAGCCATCGCGTTCCCAGGCTGCGTTCAGTGCCTGGCGGTCATCGAGCAAGGCGTTGGAAACGTTCAACTCTCGCATCGGCGGTTGGTTTGATATAGGCGAAGAAATATTCATCAACTGCAGCCCTTTCTTGTTGTCGTTGTCGCGCTGGGGGTACCCGCATCAGTACACCGGCACTGGACTGATACTACCGAGAAGGCGATGCCGGATAATCCGCCTTACCACCAAAACACCCTTCAGTTTTATTGATCAATCAAGCGAGATACCGCAGCCACGTCAACGGATAATGTCAAAGGTGGGCTGACCGACCGCCATCCACCGCAAGAATTTGGCCGCTGATATAAGGTGCGTCCGCCAGTAGAAACAACACGGTGCGAGCGATGTCATGGGGTTCGCCCGTGCGCTTGAGCAATGTTGAGTCGATCATCGTCTGCCGCGTTGCCGCGTCGAATAAGCCGTCCGAAGGCCATGCGATGGCGCCCGGTGAAACGCCATTAACCCGTACGTGTGGCCCCATTTCGATGGCCAGCGCTTTGGTCAGCCCCAGTAGCCCGGCCTTAGCTGCGCAGTAGGTCGAAAACCCTTCGATTGGTCTCTCCGCATTGATGTCGACGATATTGATGATGGTGCCACCGGTGTCCTTCAGGTGTGGCCATGCCGCTTGGGACAGAAATAGCGGTGCCTTGAAGTTACTGCCGATCAGGTCGGTCCAGGCCTGTTCGTCAATACTGCCCAAAGGGGTCGGGTAGAAACTGGAGGCGTTGTTGATCAGCCCATCAAGACGGCCAAAGCTTTCAACCGCACACTCGACCAATCCTGCGAGCGCCTGCGTGTCCAGCAAGTCGGCTTGCAATAAGGTGACAGAACCCGGCCGCTCCCAGTTCAGCCGTTCGGCCAGTTCGTTGGCGTCCCCGGCACTACGGCGGTAATGCAGAATGATCGAGGCGCCTGCATCGTGCAGGGCTCTGACAATGGCTGCACCGACGCGCTTCGCGCCGCCCGTGACCAGAATCGCCTTGCCGTGGAGGGACGAATTGGACATTGCGCATCTCCTTATTCAGCTATTGGCGAATCGTGGGTGAGCGGCAAGGCCGATGATCGCCAGCAGTTCGCGGCGGGTTTCGCCATGATCGCGGAACGCGCCGACCATCCGGCTGGTGACCATCGATACGCCGGCCTTGTGCACGCCGCGGGTGGTCATGCACTGGTGAGAGGCCTCGATGACCACGGCCACACCCAGTGGTTGCAGCACGTCACTGAGCGTGTCGGCGATCTGCACGGTCATCTTTTCCTGAATCTGCAAACGCTTGGCATAGACCTCGACCAACCTCGCAAGCTTGGAAATCCCCACCACTCGCTTGTCCGGCAGATAGGCCACGTGGACTTTGCCAATGATCGGCACCATGTGGTGTTCGCAGTGACTTTCGAAACGGATGTCGGTCAGCACGATCATCTCGTCATAGCCTTCGACTTCTTCGAAAGTGCGCGACAGAATTTCTCGTGGTTCCTCAAGATAACCCGCGAAGAATTCGTCATACGATTTGACGACCCGTCGTGGCGTATCGAGCAAGCCTTCACGATCGGGATCGTCGCCGGCCCAACGAATCAGGGTACGTACTGCCGCTTCGGCTTCGTCACGGGTGGGCCGTGCCTGGAGTTGAAACTGTTTTTTGACCGTCATCACATCACTCTTCTGCATGCTGTACGGAGACATATCGGGAACCCAATGCTTTGTGCGATCAGGTCAATACGCTCAGGGACTCATTGCTAAAGGGTTCGAAAACCTGGCCCTGGCGGGCCTTGCTTGCCCAATTGGGGTCCTGCAACAGGGACCGGCCAACACCGACCAGGTCGAACTCACCCCGCTCATAACGCGCCATGAGCAATTGCAGGTTATTACTGGAGTGGGCCCCGCCCTGTTTGTTGCTGTCGTACATACCGTTTTCCAACCCAACACCGCCGACCGTCATGCTCATGCAGCCGGTGACTTTTTTGGCCCAACCCGCCAGATTCAACTCACCATCGCTTCCGCTGATGTCCGGAAACTCGGCGCGATTGAAATAGCGCACGCTGGCATCGAACACATCGACTCCGGCCTCGGCGATCGGCAGCAGAATGTCCTGCAATTCTTGGGGCGTCGCCGCCAGCCGAGCCTTGAAGTCCTGCTGCTTCCATTGTGAAAAGCGGAACAGGATCGGCAGCTCTGGACCGACCGCCGCACGAATGGCCTTGATCACCTCGACGGCAAAGCGGCTGCGCGCCTTGCGGTCACCGCCCCAGGCGTCGGTGCGCAGGTTGGTCACGCGCCACAAGAAGGTATCGATCAAATAACCGTGGGCGCCGTGGACCGCGATCCCATCAAAACCGAGCGCCTTGGCATAGGCGGCACTGCGCGTATAGCCTGCGATGACATCGGCGATGTCTTCTTCGCTCATCGCCGTGGTCGGCACCAACTGTGCCGCTACGTAGTCGGCGGGCGATGAGGTTAGCCCAGCAGGTGGCCCCCATATCCCGGAAGGACGCGAGGACGGTATGTGCGGGTTAGGGCCGGTGCCTTGTAAGCGCATACCCCCCTGGTGCCACAGTTGCGGAAAAATACGCCCACCCACGGCATGCACCTGCTCAACCACCCGACGCCAGCCGGCTAGCGCCGCTTCGCCGTAAAGGTGCGGCAGGTCGCTTTCGCCGATGCCAGCCTCGCCCAAAGCCGAGGGATGATCGACGCCAACACCTTCGGTAATGATCAGACCGGTTTCACCTTGTGCCCTGCGACTGTAGTAGCCCGCGACGTCTTCACCTGGCACGCCACCAGGGGAGAAGTTCCGGGTCATGGGCGCCATCACGATACGGTTGTTCAAGCGCAGCGATCCGAGCTGCAAGGGTTCAAATAAAGGTGCGACAAGGTTGGACATGGAGTGCTCCTCGCAGGCAGTCATGGCTGCTTCGTCAGGCGTTGGCGTAACTCACTGGAGCTGCGCGACCAAAAGGTGTCCCAGTGGGGGAAGCTGCTCGGCAAACGCGGTTCAAATCGCGGCTCAGTGTATTTGCCCGGCCAGCACTGCCATTGCGGAACCCCTGGGCGTTGCTGCCAGTCGGTGGAGTACCAATGACGTTCGTCACGGCGTTCAAAAAACCATTCCCCGTCACGCCGTACATAGCTGTCGAAATAACAGATAGCCATGACCACCCAGTGTTCACCGTCTTCATGCTCGGCGCGGCAATACACAGTGCCGGTCGCATGGTCGGCATCCAGCAAGTCGATGGTGTGCCCGCAGATCTGGTGCACGCTGCGGTAGAACGCCTGGAGAATCGATTCCGAAGCGTAAAAGTCCTTGAGCGCCGCACGCCCCTTGCCCCTGCGGCCACAGTCCACATCGTCGGTAAACAGCGCGACCAGCGCATCGAGGTCACGACCGTCGACACTCAGGGCATACCGCGATGGAAGTTGTTGAATAGCCAGTTGCGCCTCAACCCTTTCAAGGCGCTGTTCGAGGGTTTGAAGTTGACTCATCGAAGGGTTACTCCTGAGCAGTGGCCATGGCGCGGCGCTCATCGGCGTAATAGGGTTGATGCGCCAGAAGCCCGCCGTCCACGTTGATCACTTGACCGGTTACGAATGCCGCTTCGTCTGAGGCCAGATAGAGGGCTGCGCTGGCGATGTCTTCCACCGAACCCAGGCGTGGCGTCAGGTGATGTTCAAGCATCATTTGGCCTGCAGCGCCGGCATAGCCCTGCTCGGTGGCGGGGGTCACGATCAAGCCGGGTGAGATGGCATTGCAACGAATGCCTTCTTTGTCGTGCTGGGTCGCGATGTACCGAGTCAGGGCTTCGATCCCGGCCTTGGACACTGCGTAGGCGCTATACCCGAGTGCGCCGGCCTGGGCGGAGTCGGAACTGGTGTTAATGATCGAACCACTGCCCCCCTGGCGCATCGGCGCAATCGCCATCCGGCTGGCGAGCATGCAGCCGCGCAGGTTGATGCGCAGGGTGTCATCCCAGACCTGAGTGTCCATCTGCTCGACGGGAGAGTCCTTGAACTGGGACAAATGGGTCGCAGCCGCGTTGTTGAACAGCACGTCCAGACCGCCAAAGGTCTTGAGGGTAAAATCGATCATGGCGCGGATCGATGTTTCATCGCCCAAGTCTACGGTGACGGCAACCGCCCGCATCCCGTCCGCACACAGGCGCTCCGCTTCTCGGCGCGCCCCTTCGCCATTCAGGTCGGCCAACACCACCCGCGCGCCCTCTTGCGCAAAACGCCTGGCAGCACCCAGGCCGATGCCTGACGCCGCCCCCGTAACGATGGCGACTTTGCCTTGTAGTCGGTTCATTGATAGCACTCCTGAACGTTAAACCGCGGTATAGAGGCCGCCGTCGACCTGGATGATTTGTCCTGTCACATAACTCAGGTTGGGGTTGCACAAGGCCGTAATGGCACGCCCCACATCCTCCCGCTCACGGCCCATGTATCCCAACGGGAAGTTGGCGATGTACTGATCGCGCAGAACCGGATTCATGGCGAAAAAAGCCTCAGCCGCCGGGGTCAGTGCCGCAGGGGAAACCGCATTGACGGTAATGCCGAACGGGCCCCATTCCCGCGCCAGGGACTTGGTCAGGCCGCGAATGGCGCCCTTGCTGGCCGCATAACCCGGATTAAGCGCCGCGCCGTGCAAACCGAACGCCGAACACAGCAGAATCAGTCGGCCACACCCCGTGGCATGCAACGCATCGAACGCGGCGACGGCGCAGTTGTGGGCACCGACCAGATCCACCGCCAGTTGGCTATCCCAATCGTCATCTGCAAAATCCTCCAGGTTTTTCGGGTGGCCTGAGGCGCCATGAGTGGCGTTGTGCACCAGAATATCCAGGCCGCCAAAATGGCTGACGGCAGCGGTAACTGCCTGGCGCATGCCTTCCAGTGAGGTGACGTCGGTTTCGACGGCCAAAGCCTCGCCTCCCTCCTCGCGGATCAGTTGTGCCGTTTCTTCACCGGTACTGCCCCGGCGCGCGGCGATCACCACCCGGGCACCGACTTCAGCCATCGCCAGCGCGATGCCTCGGCCAAGCCCGCCTCCTGCACCGGTTACCAGCACGGTTTCACCGTCGAGCATGCGCGTCATTTGATTACTCATGGGACCATCCACAAACCACCGTCCACGGGAAGCGAAATCCCGGTCAATGCACTCGCACCGACCAGCATCGCGATCGATTCAGCCACCCCCTTGTCCAGCGTCGGGATGTAGCCCAAGGCAGGAGGCGGTGGCCCCATTTCCGGGCTTAAAGGGATGGGCACCTCCTGAAGCGATGGCACGAAGGTCACCGCGTCGACGCCCACCCAGTTCACACGGACACCTCTGCTGCCCCACTGCCTGGCGGCAGACTTCATCAGCGCACGCTGCCCTTCGCTGAAGGCGCAAAACGCGGTCAGGCCAGCGCTGCCAGTCAGTGAAAGATTTGCCCCCAGCAGCACCACACTGCCGGGCCGTCCGGCAAACAGCGCGAATGCCTCCTGCAAACATTGGCGCGCCAAACGCAACGGCGCCAGGCAAGCGCTTTGCCAATCCTCGAAAGACATTGAAGTGATGGGACGGGCAACCAGCGAGGCCGCCGGGGTCAAGGCCATAACAACGGCATCAACTTCGCCCAATTGCTGAACGGCCTGCCGCAGCGCCAATGCCAACCCAGATTGGGAGCTGAACTCGCTGTCGCACAACGCATTTAAGGTGCTCGCTTGCACTGCATCGGTGACCAGGCCAACGCTGGCGCCCTGTGCGATCAGCCCCTGTACCAGGCTGTCTGCGGCACCGAAGCCCATGGCGATGACAATAATTTTTTTATCCTTGGCGCATCGCAGCGCTCCGGACATTGGGTTGACGGTCATGCACACACTCCCGTTTTTGTTGTTTTTCGGAGTCGCGATCTTAAGGCTTGTAGGTATGACGGAGAGCTCTATATATTCATCTATGTAAACAGCGTTCATATTTGCTGTCAAGCCAAGGGTCTGTTGTGCACAACAGTGCCCACTCATAAAAATAATAATTGGAGGGAAACCGATGCAGTCCGCACAACGCCGCAACCGAATTGGGCTCTACACTGCACTGACGCTATTAAGCATCGTGTCCTCGGCAGGGATCACGGTGATCTACAGCATGCTGTCAGTGCTGTACCGGCACTTCCCGGACGCCTCCGCCATCGGTTGGGTGGTGACCATTTACTGGCTGGTATCGGCCATCGCCGCCGCGCTATGCGGGCGACTTGGCGACCTGATGGGCCGACGCAAAATAACGCTTTGGGTCTTGGGGTTGTGCATGGCCGGTGCGCTGATTGCGGCCTTGGCCGCAAGCCTTGAGTGGATGATCGTCGGTTGCGCCATACAGGGTCTGGCGAGTGCACTGACCCCGCTGGCCTTTGGCATTCTGCGCGAAAACCTGGACGCCAAATCCATACCGTTTGCAGTAGGTCTGTTGAGCGCGGTGGGAATGATCAGTGCTGGCGTGATCTATTTGTCGGCCGGCGTTGTCATTGATCACTACTCATGGCAGGGCGGCTTCTGGTTCAAACTGATACTCGCCTTGGCGGCGATGCTGGCCGTCTACCTCGCAGTGCATCACTCCGAGCCCAAGGCCGGACAACGAGTCTCTCTATTTTCCGGTCTATTGTTCGCGCCGGGTCTGGCTGCGTTGCTGGTGGTGGTGCAAAAGGGCGCTGCATGGGGCTGGGATGCCTATACCTGGGGCTTGTTGGCGGCTGGCGTGGGCGTTCTGCTGGTTTGGGGGCGCCAACAGTGGCAACAACCGGCACCCTTAATCGATTTGCGCCTATTGGCTAACCGACAAGTCATTCGCGCCAACCTCTGCATGGTTTGTATTGGCATGGGCTGCGTTCAGATCGGCCAAGTCATGTCGCTTTATTTGCAGCAACCTGGCGGCACGCTGGGCAGCTTTGGCTTGAGTGCCACGGGTGCTGGCCTTTCCATGTTGTGCATCAACCTGTTTTCACTCATTGGGGGACCGCTCAGTGGCCGTATTGCTGCCCGCAGAGGTGCTCGTTCTGCGGCCATCATTGGTCTGTCGATAGCCTCAGCGGCATGGGCCGCGATGTTGTTCTTGCATGCGACGCTAGCTGCCACGCTGGCGTGCGCAGTCCTCTCGACCATCGGATTCGCGTTCGCTCACCCAGCCGTCTACAACCTGATCATTGAAGCCACGCCTGCCGAACGGACCTCGGAAACCACAGGCGTCACCTATGTGTTCTTCGCCTGCGCCTTCGCCCTCGGCGCGCAAATGATTTTCACGCTGCTGGCATCCGACCACGCCCCCCCCATGGCCAATGCGCTGAGCTTACCGAGCGACCTGGCTTACATGCGGGTGTTTGGCTATGTGCTGGTAATGACACTGGCAGGGCTGGCGGTGGCGTTTACCTTGCCCAAGAGGCCGGCAAAGGAACAAGTGGAGCTTGCGTTGGCTGAATAGAGGAAGGGCCCGCGGCGCCATGCTTGGCGCCGCCGAGCCCCTTTAAAGCCATGCGCGCCAGGGCAAGTACCTCTGCGGGCAATCAATCGATACGAACCACTACCTTTCCAACGTGCTTGCGTTGTTTCAGATGGGTAAACGCTTCAGGGACTTGTTCAAAACTGAACACCCGGTCGATAACCGGCTTGAGTCGGTGCAAGGCAATGGCGCGATTCATCTGCTCGAACTGCTCGCGACTTCCGACGCCGATGGTATTGACGCTCAATCCTCGGTAGAAGAATCCCTCACTGAGTGCGGGGCTCCCGGATAACAACCCGACGACACTGATACGCCCGCCAATACGCGTCGATTGCACCGAACGCTCGATGGTTTCGCCACCACCGACTTCCACCGTAACGTCCACTCCCTCCCCTTCGGTGCAGTCCAGGACCTGCCGATGCCAATCCTCATGGACGCGATAATCGATCAGGTGGTCGGCGCCCAATAACCGTAAATGTTCAAGCCTCTCGGCGCTAGATGACAACGCGACGACCTCAGCCCCAAATAGCATGGCCAGTTGCAGCGCGAACACCGAAACCCCGCCACTGCCCTGCACCAACACGCGCTGTCCGGGGAGCAGCACACCTTGCGCGCAGAGCGCCGACCAGGCGGTGAGTGCGGCACAAGGCAAGGTGGCGGCCTCCTCGAAGGATAGATGCGCAGGCACCTTGACCAGCTCCTCTTCGGACACACAGGCATATTCAGACAAGGTGCCGTCCACAGCCCCCCCACGCCCTAGAATAGCCCGCCCCAGAGGCCTCTCACCGGCAATCCAGTGTGGATGAAACGTCAGCGCAACATGATCACCGACACACACCCGCTGCACCCCCTCACCTACCGCGACCACTTCTCCCGCGCCATCAGAGCAAGGCACGAGATCCGGTTTGCACAGCTGTTGGTATCCGCCAGCGAGGATGATGAGGTCACGAAAATTCAGCGAAGCGGCCCGCAGCCGCACCAGCACCTGACCCGGTGCCGGCGCTGGCGCCGCGTCGGTTTCACGAAGGCGTAAGCCATCGACTCCGCCATAGTGCGAAATGACATAGGAACGCATGGTTGCCTCCAGAAGCTTGATGGACGAACAGAATCAGACGGGTTGGCGTACGTTCAGCGGGCGCATCCAGGACACGTCGTCTTTCGACCGGGCGCTGGTGGCGTTACCCATCTGCAACTGTCGAAACACCTCTGGTATCTCGGCGGGAGTCAGTTCGTTGATGCTTTCCGTGACGCACACCCGTGCCGCAATGGCCCAATGTCCGTCACGCTTTTCGAAACGATCAACGTAGCGCCCCACCGCGACCGTGTCGGGCTTGGTGCGATTTTCACCGAAGAACAGCCAGTAGGTTTCGGCGTGTGCGGTATCACCCTCGATCTCGGCCGTGTGGTTAGTGATGATGTGATGGTGTGATATCTGGTATTCATTGTGGTAGGCGAAAGCCCAGTCGATGAAGGCTTCGCGCCCCCCGCAAAATGCACCATGATCGTCAGTGGCGTCCTCGTGATAAACCGTGCGCAGCAGGTCCCGGTCAAATCGGTCTACTGCCCGGCAATAACGGGTGACGCAGTCTGAAATGGCTTGGCGATCAAGCAACAGCCGAACATTGGCCAGCAGTTCTTCGGTGACGTTCATGAGCAAGACTTCCTTTTTTTATTATTGGGAGGCTCTCGGGTCTGCGGACAGCCCCGAGTGACAGTCGTCAACGTGTGGCGGCAAAGCGGGCCAGGTGGTAGTCGATATCGCCGAACTGCTTTTCCAGCAGGGTCATCAAGCGGAAATAATGGCCCACCTGATACTCCTCGGTCAGACCGATACCACCGTGCAACTGCACCCCCTGAGCACAGACGAACCGACCGGATTTGCTCGCGGCGGCTTTAGCGGCCGAGATAGCCTTTCGGCGCTCTGGCGGCGACTTCTCCAGGTACGCCATCCCCCGGAACAGTATCGACCGTGTATGGGTGGCTTCAACGAACATTTCGGACATCCGGTGTTGCAGGGCCTGAAACTTGCCAATGGGCTGGCCGAATTGCACGCGGGTCTTGATGTATTCAGCCGTCAAGTCCATGACACCGTGCATCACCCCCAGGATCTGTGCGACTACCGCCAGTGCCCCTCGATCATGCGCCTCCTCCAGCACCTTCTGACTGGCCGATGGCTCCAGCAATAAGGCAGATGCCGGTAACTGAACAGCGTCAAACCACACGTCGGCTGCCCGAGTACCATCGATCAACGTGTAATGATCGAGGGTGACGCCCGGCGCATTGCGGTCAATCACAAACACCGCTGGATCGCTGAAGTCGTCCAGGCTGGCGGTCACCAGCAGTTTGTCCGCCGAAGCGGCAGCCATAACCAGGGTTTTGAGGCCGCTGAGGGTGTAACCCTGGGCAGTTTTCACCGCAAACGTCTCGGCGCAGCAACCGACCGCAAACCGCGAGCCGTTTTCACTGTCGGCCAGGCTCAGCAACAAACGCCCTTCGATCAGCGCCGGGAGCAAGTCATGTCGATGGTGGTCGTTACCGGATTGGTCAATGATCCGCGCGCATAACACCGCGCTGGTGATATAAGGCTCAAGCACCATGCCACGCCCAAAGGACTCTAGAACAATAGCTGTTTCAGCGAATGAGCAGTCCAGGCCGCCCACGTCCTCCGGCAGGTTTAGGGCCAGCCAGCCAAGGTCGGCAAATTGCTGCCAATGTGCGCGACTGAAACCTTCGGCGCTCACGGCCTGGTGACGGCGCTCCTCAAATCCGTAAGCATCTTTGATATAACGCTCTACGCCATCGCGCAGCATCGTCTGCTCTTCAGATAGATTGAAATCCATGGTACGTCCTCAGAGTCCGAAGGCCAGCTTGGCGATAATGTTTTTCTGCACTTCGCGGGCTCCGCCATAAATGGTCGAGGCGCGCTGGAAAAAGTACATATTGCTGCGCCCTGGCACATAGGCAGGCCAGAGCTCGTCGGAGGCGGTCGGTTCATGGGCTTTGCGATTGGGTCCATGGTCGTAGAATCGCAGTGCCCGAGGTCCCAATGCGTCGACCTGCAGCTCGGTGACCTGCTGCTGCAATTCCGACCCCCGGACCTTCAGGGTCGAGACGACCGCATCGATGTTGTCGCGCAAGGTCTCCTTGCTCAAGATACGCAGCACCGACCACTCCAACCCAAGAATATCCACCTCAATCGCCGCGAGCCGGCGACTGAAGGCCGGTGTATCGATCAACGGAACCCCGTCAATTTTTTCGAGACGAGCGATGGCTTTGGCTTTCTCTAATTCACGCTTGTTGAAGTAGATGAAGGCACTGGATGTGCGTTCCTTTTCCAGCAGGTATTTGGCATAGGTCCACCCCATCCCCGGCTCACCGACCAAGTGTTCCTTGGGTACCCGCACATTCTCCAAAAACACTTCGGCGAGCCCGTCGCCACCATCAATGGAGATGATTGGCCGCACGGTGATGCCTGGACTTTTCATATCGATCAGCAGAAACGAAATACCACGCTGAGGCTTGACGGTCGCATCGGTGCGCACCAGGAAAAACCCCCAATCCGCAATCTTCGCGTCACTGGTCCAGATCTTCTGGCCATTAACAACGTAATGGGTGCCCGCCTCGTCCAGCTCGGCCCGTGTGCGCAGGCTGGCCAGGTCGGAACCGGCATTCGGTTCAGAGAAGCCCTGGCACCAGAACGTGTCGCCCGCCAACAAGGGGGGCAGAAATGTCTCTTGCTGCCAGGCATTACCAAAGGCGATCACCACCGGCGCCATCATGTGCGTGCCTTGCCAGCCGTAGTCCAGGCCGTCGGCATTCACCAGTTCCTCAAGAAAGATGTGCTTGCGCAGCGGCGACCAATCGGTACCGCCAAACGCCTCAGGCCAGTGCGGCGCGCCCCAACCACGGGCATGCAGGATTTTTTGCCACTGACGCAACACCTCACGGGGCGGCGGGTGGCAGCCCTCAAAACTATAACGCGCGACCTCGGAGCCTACGTTTTCCTTGAAGAACTGCCGGACTTCCTGGCGAAACGCTTCATCTTCGGGGCTGAATTCGAAATGCATGGTCTGACCTCTGTCGGGTAAAACGTCCAGGACGTCGGGCCTATTGCCCTTGGAATTCGGGTTTGCGTTTGTCGCGAAAAGCTTGACGGCCTTCTGACGCGTCGGCGGAATTGACCGCCAACGCCACGGCATTCAACTCAAGCGCCAGGTACGCCTCGAAATTTCCGGACGTTGCGCGAAACAGTTGTTTGGTCAACCCAATGGAGAAGGTCGGCGCCTCGGCCAGTTCTTGGGCGAGTGCTTGTGCGGTCACCATCAATTGATCGTCCGTCACCACCTTGCTCGCCAGACCGATATCAAAGGCCTCACGTCCACTGAGTGTGCGGTTCAGGTACATGATTTCCTTGGCCCGAAACTCACCGCAATGGCGTGCCAACAGGTGCAGCATGCCGCCCTCCGGCACAGTGGCCCGGGCCAGAAACGCCGGAATAAACTTGGTGGTTTCCGAGGCAACCAGTTGATCGGCGCACATCGCGAACGACCAGGCAATGCCCACCGTCGCGCCACGAACCGCCGCGACCACGGGTTTATTCAGGTTGTAGAGTTTCAGTGCCACTTGCTGATAAGGCACCAACGAGCGCCGAGCATGGCTGACGCTCATGCGCACCGGGGCCGAGCCCGAACCCTTGACGTCAGCACCCGCGCAGAATGCGCGACCGGCCCCGGTAAAAATCAAGGCCCGTATTTGCGGGTCGCTTTCCACGCGGTCCAGGTGCTCGATAATCAATTCCAGCATCTGTGGCGTCAGTGCGTTCAGGCTGTCCGGGCGATTCAGGATAAGCGTTGCTACCGAACCGTTGACTGTCAGTTCAACATCCATTAATGCGCTCTCCAATTCACTCTTCGCCACGGGCGTAGAGCTTGATCATTCCGTCACCGAACGGTTCGTCGCGGCGTTTGAGGGCATCTTTCAAGCCCAGGTTCTGCATGTCTTCCTTGAACTGGGTGCGACGGGGGCCCTGGCATTGATGGGCTCGGGAGTCGTTCTCCACCGCCAGCCGTTGCAAGGTTTTCGAGCCTGACAACTCAAGCGCCAAGTTGACGATGCGTTTGTTGGCCGACAGAAGATCGGCGTCGACGAACGATAAACGCCGTGCCAACTCATCGACCGCCTCGTCAAGCTGCTCGGGCGGCACAGCATCCAGCACCAGACCCAGCTTGGCGGCATCACGCCCCCATAGTGAGTCACCCGTCAGCAGCATGCGTTTGGCCCACTGCGGCCCCAGGTGGTAGAACCACATATGCGCCGGCGGCGACCCATTGGCCCGGGTAGCCGGAAAACCGATCCTGGCATTGTCGGCAGCCAATACCATGTCACAGGCCAGCGCCAGGTCAGTCCCTCCGGCCAAACAATTGCCATGCACCCGAGCGATGATCGGTTTGTGGATCTCGGCGAACAGGTTGATGGTTTCGTTCTGCCGCTCCATCGACCAGCAATCGTCATCGAAGTTTTTCTGCGTACCGCGATAATCCGTCGGGTTGACTTCAGCAAGGTCGCCATAGGTGGTGACCAGGTCATAACCCGCGCAAAAGTCCTTGCCCGCGCCCTGGAGCACAATGACGTTGACCGATTTGAGGTCATCCGCTTCAAGCAGCGCCTGTTTCAATTCACGTAACAGCACGTTGTTAATGGCGTTGCGTTTTTCCGGTCGGTTGAGCGTGATCCGAGCAACGCGATCAGCCACTTCAAAGGTCACGCATTCACTCGATTGCAGCCACTTAGCCATGTGTAGTTCTCCGCTCAATGCGTTTAGACGCTGCGTTGACGCTCACGCAGAACGACTTTATTGATCTTGCCCGTGGCCATACGCGGCAGCTCATCAATGAACTCCACGGTTTTTGGGCACTTGTAACTGGCGAGCACCGCCTTGCAATGTGCGATCAGCTCTTGTTCGCCGAGGCCTGCGCCGGGACTCAAGACCACGAGAGCTTTTACCGACTCACCCCAGCGCGGATCGGCCACGCCAATGACGGCGGACTCGACCACCAGCGGGTGCAGTTCCAGCGCGACTTCAACTTCACGGCTGTAAATATTTTCGCCACCCGAAATGATCATGTCTTTCTTGCGATCAACCAGGAACACATAGCCTTGCGCGTCCTGATAACCCATGTCGCCGGTGTGATACCAACCGTTGCGCAAGGCCTCGACAGTCGCGACCGAATTGTTCCAGTAGCCGCTCAGTTGTGTGTCGGAGCGCAGCAGCACTTCGCCGGGCGTGCCTACAGGGCAATCCTGACTCTGCTCGTCGACGATTCTCAGCTCGATACCTGGACATGCATGGCCGACCGACTCCAGTCGGTGAAGTTGTTCCGGCGTGCCCTCGGCGACCACTTCATGGCGTTGCATGACACAGGCATTGCTTTCAGTCATGCCGTACTGGATAGAGAAGATTGGTCCCAGAAGGTCCATCGCCCGTTTGAGCAGCGGTACAGGAATCGGCGCAGCAGCCGTGACCACATGTTCAAGCGAGCGCAGGTTGAAATCGGCGACACCCGGTAGATCCAGCAACGCTTGCAACATCGCAGCGACCATGAAGGTGAAGGTCACGCCCTCCTCCTGGACGGCCAGCACCACTGCGCGAGGGTCAAACCCTTGTTGGACAATGGTCGTCCCACCCAGCCATGCAGCCGCATTGACGAATCCGATACCGCCGATATGGAACGCCGGCGTGGTTTGCAGCACCCGCGTTGAACCTTTGAATTCGGTCATCAAGGCACAGCTGTCTGCCGTGACGCACATCGCATGATGAGTGCGGACCACACCTTTGGGTCGACCTGTCGTTCCGCTGGTGTACATCAAATAGGCGTAATCTTCGGGGTTGGAGCGGACGGGCGGGCCTTGCACCAAGCCTTGGTCCATCGCACTTTCAAAGGACTGCGCCCACGCAGGCCCATCCCCAATACAAATGAAATGCTCGATGCCCGGCAAATCCAGTCTCAGCTCTCCCACCACCTCGGTGTATTGGGCTTCAAACACCAGCGCCTTGGGTGAGGCATCCTGCAGGATGTAGAGGATTTCCCGTGGCGCCAGGCGAAAGTTCACCGTCGAGGCAATGAAGCCCGCCCATTCGCAAGCACGATACGTTTCAAAGTACTCAAGATTGTTCATCGACAGAATGGCCACCCGATCCTGTCGCCGCAGCCCGTGGTTATACAGATGACTGGACAGGCGCTTGGCACGTTCCGCGAGCTGGTGGTTAGTGATCCTGCGAGAAGCCGAAATGAAGGCTTCCTTATCAGGAAAATACCGAGCATTCCGCTCGATCATCTCACCCAGTGTTTTCATCGAAATCCCGTCTTTATTATGTTGTTGAACGGTTCGAAACGCCGCAACGGGAGACAGTCTCTTTTAGTCGAGTGTTTCCGGTCGGTACAGGTATTGATAGCGTGCCGTGTTCAGGACTCCAGTGCAGCGACGTCAGCGAGTAATTGAGCCAGTTTTGCCGTAAAGCGCGCGGCATCGGCACCATTGATGACCCGATGGTCATAGCTCAACGAAAGCGGCAACGTAAGCCGCCAATCGATGGCGTCATTGGCGCCCCGTCGAGGCTTATCGTCGGCGCGAGTCACGCCCAAGATGGCGACTTCCGGTGCATTGACAATCGGGGTGAATGAGGTGCCCCCGAAGCTTCCCAGTGAACTGATGGTGAAACAGCCACCCGACATTTGCGCCATGCTCAGGCCCTTGTCCCGTGCCTGGGTGGAGATGCTGTGCAGCTCGGCCGCAATCTGCGCGAGGCTTTTCTTGTCGCAATCACGCAGTACCGGGACCAATAAACCGAAGCGCGTATCGACCGCCACGCCGATATGAAAATACTTCTTCAACACCAGATTTTTACCACTGCCGTCCAGTGATGCATTGAACTGCGGAAACGCCTTGAGCGCGGCAACGACGGCCTTGATCAGGTAGGGCAGCAAGGTCAGTTTGATCGCTTCGCCGGCCGCATTACGCGCCTTGCGTTGCAACTCCAGAGCCGTGATGTCGGCCTCGTCGTTGTGGGTCACATGCGGAATCATCACCCAGTTACGCGACATGTATTGCGCGGTCAGCTTTTGCACCCGCGATAGCGGCTTGCTCTCGACTTCACCAAACTCGCTGAAGTCAACCTGAGGCCAAAGCGGTAAATCACTGCCAAAGGCTGCGGGCTTCGGGACATCTATCACTGTTTCAGCGCTCATCAGTCTCCCCCTTGCGTGCCGATAACGGCTTAAACGATCTCCGCCAGCACGGCGCCGACTTCGTAGACTTCGCCTACCTGGGCCAGAATTTTCAGCGTACCGCTGGCCGGTGCCTCGATTTCCTGAACTGACTTGTCGCTTTCAAGCGCGTACAGCGCTTGCCCTTCAGTGACCGTTGCACCGTCGTCAATCAGCCACTCACTGATGGTCCCTTCATTCATCGAGAAACCCAGCTTGGGCATAAGTACTTGTGTCGTCATCGCAATGTATTCCTTCGGTTGATCACTTCAGCGTGGCGCGAATCGCCGCCTCGATTTGGTCCAGACCCGGGACATAGGCGTCTTCGAGCGGTTTGGAGAACGGCACGGGCGAGAAATGCGAGCCCACACGTTGCACGGGCGCCTTGAGTTGAGCAAACAGTGATTCGTAGATGCGCGAGGCAATCTCGGCACCGACCCCGAAAGGCTTTACTGCCTCGTGCACGATCACCGCGCGGCCCGTCTTGGCCACCGAGGCCAGAATGGTGTCGGTGTCCATCGGCGCGATGGTGCGCAAATCAATCAGCTCGACCGAGATACCTTCCTTGGCCAGTTTATGAACCACAGCGCTGGCTTCGAGTACACGACGGCTGTAGGTGATCAGCGTCACGTCCTTGCCTTCGCACAGAATATTGGCCTTGCCCAGCGGGATTTTTTTGCCGCGCTCAGGGGCCGCGCCGGGCGCCCAGTACGTCGGCATGTTTTCAATGAACAACACGGGATCATCGTCCTCGATGGCCGAGAGCATCAGCCCGTACGCATCCGCAGGGCTGGAAGGAGCCACTACCTTGATACCGGCGGTATGAGCGAACCAGGCTTCCAGATAATCAGCGTGTTGGCCGCCCGTACCAAAACCCGCACCGGTCATGGTTCGAATAACCATCGGTACATGGGTCTGGCCACCGGACATGAAGCGCAGTTTGGCCGCATGGTTGACGATCATGTCCATGGCCACGGTGGTGAAGTTCATCAGCATGATTTCGGCCACCGGCCGCATGCCGACAATCGCCGCGCCAATCGCCGCACCAATGATTGCCTGCTCGGAAATAGGCGTCGAGCGCACCCGGGAGTCGCCATATTTGGTCGACAAACCACGGGTGACGCCCACGATGCCGCCCTCCTCTTTATCGCCGACGTCTTCGCCGAGAATAATCACGTTCTCGTCCGCAGCCATGGCGTCATCCAGAGCCAGGTTGACGGCTTGGATCGTATTGAGCTTGGTCTCTACTTTATGGTTCATGCGCTCACCTGATCCTTGTAGATATCGCGATCAAGTTCGGCGAGATCCGGATATGGGCTGGAAAGTGTGAATTCGACGGCCTCATCGATATCGCGCTCGATGCTGGCTTCAAGGGCGGCCAGTTGGTCTTCGCTGGCGTTGCCGGTCGAGATCAACCAAGTGCGAAACAGCGGCACCGGGTCTTTGGCGATCCAGGCGTCCTTTTCACCCTTATCCATGTACGCATCCACATCGCCGAACACGTGACCATGAAAACGGAAGGTCTTGGCTTCGATCAGTGTTGGGCCAGCGCCATTGCGAGCGCGTTCAATGGCGTCCTTGGCGGTGTTGTACATGGCAATCGGGTCATTGCCGTCGACCGTGATACCGGGCATGCCATACCCGGCAGCCCGCATCGAAATGTTCGCCACCGACGTGCTGTAGGCGTATTTGGTGTGTTCGCCATAACCGTTGTTTTGGCACACGAACACCACCGGCAGCTTCCAGACCGACGCCAGGTTCAACGATTCGTGGAACGCGCCGATGTTGCTGGCGCCATCACCGAAGTAGGCAATCGCCACACGTTTCTCGCCGCGAATCTGCGCCGCCAGGGCCAGGCCGTTGGCAATCGGCATGGAACTGCCGACGATGCCCGTGGTGACCATCACGCCTGTGGCCGGGTGTGTCACGTGCATCGGGCCGCCCTTGCCTTTGCAAGTACCGGTGGCACGGCCACCGAACTCCGCCCACAGCTCTTTGAGCGGAATGCCCTTGGCGATCATGTCATGTACGCCACGGTAGATCGTGCAGATGTAATCGTCGTTGGTCAGATTCGCCGACACCGCTGACGGAATGACTTCCTGTCCACGAGGCGAGTAGTACGGCATGACTAACTGGCCGGACTTGATCACGGCACGAAAGCGCTCGTCGTTCTGTTTGATACGGGTCATGCGTTGGTAGATATCGACCAGCGTGCTGCTGTCTGGAAGTGTGCCTGCCATGAGGTGAATCTCCGTTAAAGCCGTCACGAATGGATTCGAGGGGTTACCAGATCTTTTCCACACCGGCCGAGTGCTGCGCGGCGATGTAGGCGAAAATGAACGAGGCCGCAATGCTGGTGCCCGCACCTGGATAGCACCGCCCGGTGACACCGGCCGTCGAGTTGCCGGTGGCATAGAGTCCTTCGAGGGGGCTGCCGTCCTCTTTAAGGACTCGGGCATACTCGTCGGTGACCAAACCACCGGCGGTGCCCACGTCGCCCGGGTACATACGCACGGCGTAAAACGGCCCTTCTTCAATGCTGCCCATGTTTGGATTCGGCTTGACAGTCGGGTCGCCGTGGCAGCGGTCGAAAGCGCGGGAACCGCGACCGAAATCCTCATCGACTCCGCTTTGGCAGAAGCCGTTGAAGCGCGCCACCGTCGCAGCCAATCCCTCGCGATCAATGCTGCATTTGCGCGCCAGCTCGTCGAGGCTGTCGGCCTTGATCATGTACCCGCTGTCCAGCCACTGCTGGGGGATCTGCCCAGGCATAGCAGTGCCCCAGGGATAGAACTTGCGCTGACGACTGTCCATGACGACCCACGCTGGCACAGCCTTGCCGGTCTCGGCCTGACGTTTGTACATGCGCTGACCGATTTCCATATAGGCACCCGCTTCATCACAGAAACGCTGGCCGTCCTGATCGACCATGATCGAGTACGGCAGCGACAAATCCAGGTGATGCATGAAAGGCAACGGCTTGCCTTCCGGCGTCAGCGCGCCTTCTGGGAAGCTTTCGTTGGGTCCCAGGGACGTCACGACCCACCAGGATTCGTCCATGCAATCCACGGCAGCACCCAGCTTCATCGCGGCCTGAATAATCTCGCCGGTGTCGCCCAGGTTGGCATTGGTCCAGTCGGCCGACGACGGCTGTGGCTGGTACTGCTTGCGCATGGCTGCATTACGCGAGAAGCCACCCACATTGATCAGCACACCCTCACGCGCTTGAATGCGAACGGGTTTACCCTCACGCTGCGCCAGCACGCCGACGACACGACCGTCTTCGACGACAAGATCAGTGACCGGGGTTTCGGTCCAGATCGGCAATTTGTTCCTCAAGGCGATTTGTAACATGCGCCCTTGAATCGCAGCCCCGCCGCCGAGCAACTCCTGTTTCAGCAACTTCTGTTTGAGGATGCGCAGGCCCAGTTTCATCGCCATGCGTTTACCGGCCCAGGTGCGCTTCATCAGAAACAACGTCGGGTATTCGTTGGTCGTGGCTGGAATACCGGCTCCGCGGTAGCGCGAGAGCTTCTGGGTCCATGGTCCCAATTCATTGATATTGAATAGCTTGGCGATCAACGAGCGACCGCGAGGTTCGCCGCCTGGAAGCTCGTCGTAATAGTCTGACCAACCATCGGCGTACTCGAACGCCATGCCTTTACGCTCAAGGAAATCGACCATGATCGGACCCGTCTTGAGGAACGCCTCACGGCGGATCGGCGACGTCGACGGGCCGTCATAGGTGACCGTGCTGTCCATGTATTGCCGAGCGCGCTCATAGGAATCCTGGACGCCGTGCCGTTTCATCACGGGATTGTTGGGTACCCACCACACGCCCCCGGAATACCCGGTCGAACCGCCGACCTTGTCTTGCTTCTCGATGATCAGGGCTTTCTTGCCCAGTTGCTGCGCCATGAGCGCAGCGCACATCGAGCCGCCGCCACTGCCAATGATCACCAGGTCATAACTCTCCTGCCAATCGCTCATCGAGTGGTCTCCTTGCCATTGATGTACTCGGAGAGCTCGCGATGGAAGTTGGAGATAGCAGTTTCCTGCAGCGGGTTGGTGCGCGCACCGGCAAAACCACGGGACTTCATGCCTTGCTGCACTTGCCCCATGTTCATGAAATCCTGGCTGAGGATCACGCCAAAGTTTTCCGCCGTGTCGACTTTCCAGTCATCCACGCCGTGATAAAACTCACGGTTGAGTTTGGGCTCCTTGCCCGGCGCATAACGTTTGAGCGACCAGATATCAAAGAGGCACGAGTCCGGGTTATCGCCGTCCGGGCGGGAGCGGTAGAACAATGCGCCATCCGGGTACAGCAGGAACACCAGGTTTGGAAATACGTGCCAATCCGTGCCAGCGCGCCCCATTTGCTCGAAGGAAATGTCCGGCCAACCGGCACCATCGGCAATGGCCGCTTCCCGCTGAAACTCCATGGCTTTGGAAAGCACCAGAAACTGGTCCTGAGTCGGCTCAAGCTCCGTCATCAGGCGCTTGGTGGCCTCGTTGTCACGGTCAGTAAAGATGGCCTTCAACTGATCTTCCATCAGTTGGTAAAACTTGACCATGCCCGGGCGAATGTCTTCTGGAATCGGCTTGCCCGTACGCGAGGAAGGTGTCCCCGGCATACGGACTGCAGTCGAATAGCCGAACATGCCATGCTTGCCGAAGGCGAAGCTGCGGGTCACGTCGTCACCCTGGGTATCGAGGATCTGCGGGTGCGTGGCAGCCACGTGGTAGCCCTCGCTGAATGCTTCCTGGGCGACTTTCCAGTTGCACGGCAGCTTCACCGACTTGTACCAGCGGTAGCGCATTTTCTCGAATTCGTAGCAATCGGTGATTTCCGGGACCGGCGCCAGGTACTGGGCCAACGGCTCAGCCTGCGGGTCCATATTGATAAACACGAAGCCGCCCCAGGTGTCGACCAGCACCTCCTTGAGTGCAAGGTCTTCCCTGTTCATGCTGGGACAGCCGGCCCAATCGCTCTCGTCAAGAATGCGCAGCACGCTGCCATCCAGGTTCCATTGCCAGCCGTGGTAGTTGCAGTGGAACTTGGTGGCATGGCCGCAGCCCGTGGTCAAACGCCGGCCCCGGTGCTGGCACACGTTGTAGTACGCCTTGATTTTGTCGCCGGTCAAACGAGTGATGATGATTGAGTCACCGATGACATCAAAGGTCACGTAATCGCCGACATTAGGGATTTCCTCAAGCCGGCAGGCGACTTGCCAGACTTTCGGCCACATCCGTTCGTTTTCAAGTTGCAGGAACTTGGGAGAGATGTACCCGTCACGCGGGACGAAGTCTTCTCGAATCGGCTGAGGAGCCGCTTCATGAACAGTCATCAGAAATCCTCCGGTATCTGGCAGCGCACTGCCTTTTATTGTTTTCGGTACAGGACTATCTATTTGAACCACATCGAACTGTGCAGACACCTTTAATGAACGATGTTCAAAAATATAAACGGCAAGTAAATGGGTGTCAATGTACTTCGCTAGCTAATCATTGGCGCATTCGCCTGGCTTGGTACCCTCAGCTGGACGCCGTGCGATAGCGCTCGCGCAGAACCACCTTATTCACCTTTCCACTCGGCAGCCTCGGCAGTTCGTCTACCCAGTCGACACTCGCAGGCTTCTTGTAACGGGCGATACGGGTGGTACAGAACTCGATCAATTCAGCTTCGGTGACAGACATGCCGGGGGTGCGTACAGCCACCGCCTTCACCGCCTCTCCCCATTTCTCATGGGCGACACCAATGACCGCGACGTCGGCCACGCCAGGATGATGCATCAGGGCCTGCTCAACCTCCTGGCAGTAGATGTTCTCGCCACCGGAAATAATCATGTCTTTCTTGCGATCCACCAGGAACAGGAAGCCAGCTTCATCTATCCACGCCATATCACCGGTGCGCAGCCAACCGTCACGCAACGTCTCGATGGTGGCTACGCTGTTGTTCCAGTAATACGCCATGTTGGCAGGCGAACGGATCCAAATTTCACCCGGCGTACCGCAGGCGCAGTCCTGGTCCTGCTCATCAACCACGCGGATGTCGCAATAGGTCATGGCCTGGCCGATCGAGCCCAGGCGACGCACCTCTTCGGCACTGCCTTCGAGCTTGTGCAGATGGCGCGGCAACACGGTCCCGCTGGTTTCGGTCATGCCCCAGGAGTTGACGAATATTTGTCCGAGCAGCTCGACGCCACGCTTGAGCACAGCCACCGGCATGGGGGCTGCGGCGTAGAGGATGGTTTCCAGACTCGACAGGTCGAAATCACCGATGTTCGGCAAGTCGAGAACTTGCTGAACGATGGTGGGCGCCATATGGACTGTTTCGATACGCTCGCGCTCGATGGTACGCAGCACTTCCTCGGGCTCGAACTTGCGATGCAGGACCACACAGCCGGCATGCCAGAACTCCGACAGCATCATCGAGATACCACCGGCGTGAAACATGGGCATCATCACCAGCATGCGGCCGTTGGTGCGGATATCCATGGTTGCGGACTGGTTCTGAGCCAGCGCAAGGTCGCCCTGTTGCGAACGTGCCGCGCCTTTGGGCCGGCCCGTGGTGCCGCTGGTGTATATCAGATGGACGATATCCTCCGGCAGCGCGCGCAGCCCTGGACCCGCCGGATCCCCCGTGGCCAGGCTCAGCTCGTAGGGTTGTGCCCAGGTAGGGCATTCGCCGATGCACAGGTAGTGCTCAATGGCGGGCAAACCGGGGCGCAACGAATTAACCAATTCAGCGTACTGCGCTTCGAAGATCAACACCGACGGTGCGCTGTCGCTCAGGATGTACTGCAGCTCTGGGGCCGCCAGTCGAAAGTTGACCGTGGCACAAATAAACCCGGTCATCTGGCAGGCGGCAAACACATCAAAATACTCGTTACAGTTCATCGCCAGGACCGCCACGCGATCCTGATGCCGCATGCCCATGCGATGCAGGCTCGACGCCAGGCGCAAAGCGCGCTCCAGCAACTGGCCATAGGCGATACGACGATCCTGATACACCACGGCTTCCTGCTCGGGAAACAGGCGAGCGTTGCGCTCCAGCAGTTCTGCAAGCGTCTTCAAAATAGCTCCCCCAACATGAGCATCCGTTTCACCCTCAGGTCACGCACGTTGGCAAACATAGGAAACCTGCCTTTTATAGTTATGAGTCAAGAGTCTGCTATACCATCGGCGTTTGGCAACACACCGCAGCCGCTTTCCAGGCACAAGCGTTTGAAACTAACCGAGTGCTTCGGCCAGTTCGGGTACTGCCTCGAACAAATCCGCCACCAGCCCGTAATCCGCGACCTGAAAAATGGGTGCGTCAGGGTCTTTGTTGATAGCAACGATGACCTTGGAATCCTTCATACCCGCCAGATGCTGAATGGCGCCTGAAATACCCACAGCAATATAAAGTTCAGGGGCCACGATCTTGCCGGTCTGCCCAACCTGATAGTCGTTGGGCATGAAACCTGCGTCCACGGCCGCGCGCGAGGCACCGACCGCGCCTCCCAAGTTGTCGGCCAGGTTTTCCAGGAGTTTGAAATTGTCCGCGCTGCCCATACCGCGACCACCGGAAACTACGATAGAAGCAGCCGTCAGGTCCGGGCGATCCGAGCGGGTCAGTTGCTGACTGATAAAACGCGACAACGCAAAGGTCGCCACCACCGGAATTTCTTCGATAACGGCCTGCCCACCCGTCAAGGCGGGATCAAACCCCGTGGTGCGAATGGTCACCACGGTGATCGGGTCGCAGGTCTGGACAGTGGCCAGGGCGTTACCGGCATAAATCGGTTGAACGAAGGTGTCGCTCGCCACGACCGCCATTACATCCGACACCTGGGAGCTATCGAGCAGAGCCGCGACACGCGGCATAAAGCTTTTGCCTACCGCGCTGGCCGCCGTGACGATGTGACTGTAGTCACGCGCGCGCTCAAGCACCTGGGTCGCAAGGTTTTCCGCCTGTGCATAGGCGTGCTCGATACCATCGGCGTGCAACACGCGACTCACACCGACGATGCCCGCAGCCTCTTTGGCTGGGCCTGAACATTGGTGTCCGGCGACCAGCACGTGTACGTCGCTGCCCATCTGCAAGGCCGCTGTCACCGTATTGAACGTCGCGCTCTTGAGCGAACGGTTGTCGTGTTCCGCAATTACCAGGACAGCCATATCAAATCACCTTTGCTTCCAAACGAAGTTTATCAATCAGCGCCTTCACATCAGCGACCAGCACCCCGCCTTCGCGCGCCATTGGCTCACGCACGCTGACTGTTTTAAGACGAGGTGCGAGATCCACTGAAAGCTCTGTCGCACTGAGGGTTTCAAGCGGCTTTTTCTTGGCTTTCATGATGTTGGGCAGTGAGGCATAACGCGGGGTGTTGAGGCGCAGGTCCGTGGTGATGACCGAAGGCAGGGACAACGCCCGGGTCTCCAAACCGCCATCCACCTCTCGGGTAACCACGACAGTGTCTGCCGACAGCTCGACGTTTGAAGCAAATGTCGCTTGTGGCCAGCCCAACAGCGCGGCGACCGCCTGGCCGGTCTGGCAGGCGTCATCGTCGATGGCCTGCTTGCCAAGAATCAACAGACTTGGCTGCTCACGTTCACAGATCGCCTTCAGCGCCTTGGCGACGCCCAGTGGCTGCACCTGAATGTCGGTTTGCACCAGAATCGCCCGGTCCGCTCCCAGGGCCAAACCGGTCCGCAGCACGTCCTGACAAGCCTGGGTGCCGATGGAGACCAGCACCACTTCGCTGGCGATACCGGCTTCCTTGAGCGCGACCGCTTCTTCCACGGCAATTTCATCGAAAGGGTTCATTGACATTTTTACGTTGCTCAGATCAACACCCGAGCCATCAGGTTTGACGCGCGGTTTGGCGTTGTAATCGATAACCCTCTTGACGGCGACCAGCACTTTCATAACGGACCTGCCCGATAACCTGAATGATGTTCAGTATACTGAACTCCGCTCAGGTTATCTGTCAATCCTGAAAGCGTTCCGCTCACACGTCAGTGATGACCATCATGGCCCAGCGGTTGATCCTGGCCCATAGGGTGAGTCGGCTTGAGGCGAAGTTATGCATATGCGCCATCGAGGGTACGACAAACACCGACACGTCGCGGGCCTGGGCAAACGCACTGGGCTCCAATTGCGGATGCTGACTGACATCTCGCTCCCCCATGGCCATCAGCACGGGGACCGTGATCAGGTTCGCCTCTTCACGAATAAATCCTTCAGACATCATCGCCACCGCGCAGGGCGGAACGGTCAAGCTGCCAAACGCAGGGGCCGTGAGTCGGATGGGGTAGCCCCCCGCCATATCAGCCTCAAGGATGTCCTGAGGAACGTCTTCCCAGTGAAAGGGATAGACGAAATCCACGATTTGCAGGCTTGATTGCTGCACAGACAGCTCGGCTGGAGCAGCCTCGCGTCCTTGGTTATGGGCGTCGATACCGCGCTTTACATCCTCGGGATTACGCTGTGGCAATACCGTATGCAATGCGCTGTAGCCCAACGCCGCCACCGCATCAAAGGTCGCGTGCCGCCCTTGCATGATCAGCGTGATGCAGCCGCCCATCGATTGACCGATACCCACCTTGCGCAGCATTGGCAACGCGGCGTAGCCCTCGGTCAACGTGCCGCTGCGCAATAGCTCGATCACTTGACGCACCGCGCTGTCATTCGCCGCAGCCAGGTGCTCGACGGTATAGGCGCCGAGGTGCTCCGTGGAGCTGTCGCCAACACCCAGATGATCGTAGGCAATGAAAATCAGCCCCTGCGCGCAGTGATATTCGGCTTCGCTGTAGCCTGCGTGGCCGGCAAATGACATGTCGTAATAGTGACGCGTGTAGCCGCCACCCGGCGAGGCGAAGATAGCGACCGGCGGCTGGGTCAAGCGGTCGACATCCGGCAAATACACCGTCATCGCCACCCGATGCGGGCCTGGCAGGGGAATCACCGCACTGACATCGACGTGCATGTCCAAGCGTTTGCTGATAGAGAAAGCACTCATAGATCACTCTCGTTTTTGTTGTGAGCATCAAGGATGGGGAGAGCACGTAGACTCGCGCCATACGTCGGCACTCCCCTGTGAGGAACTTACGGCATGCGATTTATATTTGTAAACACCGTTCACAATAACTGAATAGTGTGGGAGGATGAGTGCGTTCGAGGCCTTATCGACACCAGCGCAGGTTGCGGTTGGAACAGGTGCTGGACTTTCCAAGACACTGCTAACAGGCAGGTAAAGACATGAAAACAATAATAAGCACGTCTGTTTTGTTACTTTCGATCATGGTGTTCGCTGCCGCAGTGAATGAAATTCGCATCGCGAATCCTCAGGCGGCAATCAATAATTGCAAGATGAATCCCCTTCAGTGCGTGACACCCTCCGTGAGCTTTGCCTCGCTGCGTTGAGGCGTCGGCTGGCATCTGGGCTCATCTGTGCTCGCTCGCAGCCATTGCTGCGAGCGAGTATTCGACTGCCCAGCGATATCCAGCGCCGGGATTCCCCTTAGGACAACAACGCCCTTAAAGTACTGATCAAGCCCAATGGCTGATCCAGCATCAAATGGTGATGCCCCTGCGGCATGACTACCGGTCCTCTGGCATTGGGCAGTCTCGCCAGGACTGCGCCAATACGTTCCGCACGGGCGCTACTGACCACCTGGCTAAGCTCACCACAGACAAAATCCAGCGGCACCGTGATCTGTTGCAAGACAGACTCACCGTCGCGTTCAAATAGTGCAAACGGCAGGTCGGGATCGAACTTCCAGGTCCATCCCTGTTCGGTCTCACGCAACGAATGCCGTGCGATGTATTCACGCGCCCATTGATGGGCCGGCTGCTCAGGCATCAGACGAAAGCGCTGCATTGCGGTGGCGGCATCCGGATAGACATTGCCGCCGTATTGACGCTGCACAGGTGGTGTGTCGGTGTCGATAAACGCGACATAGCTGTCGACCACCACGGCGCGATGAATCAACTCGGGGCAGACCGAACACGCCCGAAGTACACGGGTACCGCCGTAGCTGTGGCCCACCAGGGTAGCGGTGCCCATGTCGGCGTGTTCGATCACCGCTCGTAAGTCTTCGACGAACACTTCAGCGCTGTACTGCGTCCGCCAGGCGCTGTCGCCCATGCCGCTGAAGTCCAGGGCAAACACCCGATAGTTTTCGCGAAAAAACGGCGCGATAAAGTCCCACCAGTGCGCATGTCCACGGTAGCCATGGGCGAACAGCAACGCCGGTTTGTGCCGCTCCTCTTCGTTCCAGGCCAGGTAATGCACCGCGACGCCCTCGCTCGTAGCGAAATGAGAGCGTGCGGGACACCCGATAGCCTGGTCGAACCAGGCCGGTGTTTGCTCATTGAAGGTCGTCATATCACAGCAGTTCACTGTAGCGTTCGACATGGTGATCAGCGTCTCCCCAGGTCATGTCGATGCAGGTCAGTCGCTTGAAATACCAACCCACCGCCAGTTCATCGGTCATGCCCATCCCTCCGTGCAATTGCACCGCCTGTTGCCCGATGAGGCGACCTGCCCGCCCGATCAAGGCTTTGGCAGCCGACACCGCCTTGCACCGTTCTACGGCCGGCCCGTCTAGGCAGGACGCCGCATACAGGGTGATTGAGCGGGACTGTTCGACACAGCCCAGCATGTCGGCAAGGCGGTGCTGAAGTGACTGAAAGCTGCCAATCGCCTTGCCAAACTGCTTGCGGGTCTGCAGGTAGTCGACGGTCAGCTCGGTGAGTCTGGCCATGCAGCCCACAGCCTCGGCACACAGGGCAAAGAGACCACGATCAACCGCCCAATCCAGGTCGTCGAACCCCAGATCAACACGGCCCAGCAAGGCTTCAGCGTTGACATGAACATCGATCAGTCTGATCTCGGCGACACGTTGACCATCGAGCCCGGAAAAGCCTTTGATTTCAACACCGGCGGCCGTGGCGGGCACCAGGAACAGACTGATACCCTGCTGGTCGCGCTGCCGGCCAGAGGTGCGCGCAGAAACGATGAGCCAATCGGCTGAATCACCGTGGGCCACCACGGCTTTTTGCCCGTTGAGCACATATCCATTATTCGAACGCTTGGCGTCGGTCAACACATCATCCAAATCGAAACGAGCCTGTGGCTCCAGCGCCGCCAGCGCTACGCGCAACGAGCCGGCCGCCAATTCGCCCAGCAAATCGCTCTTGAGTGCGTCAGTGGCCGATTTACCGATCAGCGCTGCACCGACCACGGCGGTGGGCAGATACGGCTCAAGCAACAACCCCCGGCCAAACGCCTCCATGACCATCATGGTTTCTGCCGGGCCGGCCGCCAGCCCTCCATAAACTTCGGCAACGTTCAACGCCAACAACCCGGTGTCGGCCAGAGCGGCCCAGTTTTCCGTCGACCAACCTTGTGCGGTCTGCGCCAGCTTGCGGCGGTTTTCAAATGCGTACTCGCGCTCAATGAAGCGGTTGACCAGGTCGGTCAGCATTCTTTGTTCTTCGTTCAGCGAAAAATCCATGGCAGTACCCTCATGGCCAACCCATCCACCGGCTCGTCGCCCCAGCGTCGCGCACGTGAATGGGCCGATCCGTCGACAGTCAGAGACCAAGCGTCAACTTGGCGATAATGTTCTTCTGCACCTCGTTGGAGCCGCCATAGATCGAAATCTTGCGCCAATCGAGGTAGTGCGCCGCCAAGGCGTTGAGCAACTCGCCATTGGCCGTGTCGACCTGCGCATCGGCCTCCATTGCCTCGCTGGTGAACGGCACAGCGTAAGGGCCGGCACATTCCATGATGAGCTCGGTCAGGGTCTGCTGGATTTCCGATCCGCGCACCTTCAGCAGTGACGCTTCGATGCCCGTGCTTTGTTGCTTTTGCTCTTGGTCGATCAACCGCAGTAGAGACCACTCATGGGCCAGTAACTCCATTTCTATACGCACGACTTTGTCGCGAAAGCGCGCATCTTCGATCAGTGGTTTTCCGTGTTTGCCGACGCTGGCGGCAATTTCCTTCAAGCGCCGCATGAAGCGCTTGCAGTTACCCAGTCCGGCAATGTTGGTTCGTTCATGCCCCAGCAAATACTTGGCGATATTCCAGCCTCGGTGTTCTTCGCCCACCAGATTCTCGACCGGGACCTTGACGTTATCGAAGAACACTTCGTTGACATCATGGCCGCCGTCCAGGGTCTTGATCGGGCGCACCTGGATGCCGGGGGTGTTCATTTCGATCAATAGAAACGAAATACCTTCCTGCTGGCGTCCCGACGCATCGGTACGCACCAGACAAAAAATCCAATTGGCCCATTGGGCAAACGAAGTCCAGATTTTTTGACCAGTGACGCGATAAAAGTCACCCTCGCGTTCGGCCCGGCAGCTCAGTGACGACAGGTCCGAACCGGCTCCGGGTTCCGAATAGCCCTGACACCACCAGTCCTCCATGCTGAGAATGCGCGGCAGAAAGCGCTCTTGCTGAGCCGTGGTGCCAAACTTCTGCAGCACCGGCGCGACCATCGATAGCCCGAACGGCATTTGTCTGGGCGCGCCGGCACAGAAACATTCCTCGTCGAATATATTGCGCTGGGCTGAGTTCCAGCCGGCACCCCCGAAGGACTGTGGCCACGCTGGCGCGCCCCAGCCCTGGGCCGCAAGAATGCGCTGCCAACGAACGTAGTCTTCGCGCACCGGATGCTTGAAATTGAGCACACGGTCGCGGATGTCAGCCGGAAGTTGGGTGGCAACGAATTCACGCACGTGCTGACGGAAGGCTTTGTCTTCTGCGCTTTCACTTAGGTTCATAGGCTTATCTCAAATCAGTACGATCAGGCCGTTATTGAGCACTACAACGTCACGCGCCTCGATCCGCGCACGCAGGTGCCATTGACCGTTGTCACCTTTCCAGAACTGAAAGCGCAGGGTCTCGCCGGGATAGACCGGTGCGGTAAACCGCGCAGCGACACGCTTGAGTCGACTGGCATCGCCCCCCGCGAGGCAACTGATCGCCGCGAACGCCGCCATGCCATAAGTCGCCAGGCCGTGCAGGATCGGTTTGCTGAAACCGGCTTTGGCCGCGATCTGCGGGTCCGCGTGCAGCGGATTGGAATCCCCCGACAAACGATAGATCAAGGCCGCCTGGGCCGGCGAAGCCAATTCGAACTCTGCATCCGGTGCGCGCTCAGGCACACCCGGTAAGCCCACAGGCGGCTCGTCGGACACGCCTGACACTTCACTGAAACCACCGTCGCCACGTAGAAACGAGATCTGCCGGGTTTCGGCAATCCGTTCACCGCTTTCGGTATCGATGATGTCGCGCAGCAGCTCTACAATCGCGCCCTTACCAACACCCTTGTCGCAGATCCGGCTGACCCGGGTACGGCTGGTCACAGTGCCACTGGCTGGCATCGGTTTGAACAAGCAGGTGTCTTGCTCACCGTGAACCAGTTTGAGGTAGTCGATTCCGGTCTCAGGATTGCGCATCCACGATTTTGGCCAAGCAATTGCTGCCGCCAGGGTCGGCACAGCTTGCAGATCTTTTTCGTAGGTGAACCGCAACTGGTTGGCATCCATAGGGTCGCCACCCACGCCCAGGCCCAATGCGTAAATGATGCTGTCGCGCTCAGTCCAGGTCTGGGTGACGTCTTCTATGGGCCAGTGTTTGACTTTGTCGTAGTTCAGCATGTTCGGGTCCTCAGGGTTTCCAGGCGCAGTGATGGGTTGACCGACGGTTCAGATCGGGTCCCAGCTGTAGACTTCATGAGTCTGTTGCAACGGCAGGAAACTGGCGCGCAACGCCGGAATGGCGTGTTCGGCGACCGATTGCGCGGTCCAGCCGGCGTCGCGGTGTACTGAGCGAACCACCCGTGGCTGGCTGACCAGCATGATTTCGTTGGAGCGCACATAGAAAATCTGACCCGAAACATCCTTGGCCGCATCGCTCGCCAGGAACACCGCCAAGGGTGCCTGCTTGGAGGGGTGCATCATTTTTTCCATGCGTTCGGCTTGCAGCTTTTTCTCCGGGGTGTCGGTGGGGACCGCGCCGATCATGCGGCTCCAGGCGGCCGGCGAGATGCAGTTGGAACGTACGCCAAAAGCCGCCATGTCCAGCGCTATCGCCTTGGACATGCCCACGATACCCAGCTTGGCGGCCGCATAATTGACCTGGCCGACGTTACCCACCAGGCCGGTGTTGGAGGTCATGTGAATGTAAGAGCCGCCGTTTTGCTGGCGAAAGTGCGGTGCGGCAGCCCGCGCCAGGAAAAACGAACCGTTGAGATGGACGTTAAGCACTGCCAGCCATTCTTGCTCGTCCATCTTGTGGAACATCCGGTCACGCAGAATGCCGGCATTGTTAACCACCACATCAATACGCCCAAAGGTGTCCATGGCGGTCTGCACGATACGGTGCGCAGAATCCCAGCCCGCGACGCTGTCGGTACTGGCTACGGCATCGCCCCCCAGCGCTTTGATCTCGTTGACCACTTGCTGCGCAGGTCCTGCATCCTGGCCCTCGCCGTGTACTGAAGAACCGAGATCATTCACCACCACACGGGCGCCTTCAGCCGCCATTTCCAGGGCGATGGCACGACCGATGCCGTTGCCGGCGCCACTGACGACTACAACCTTACCTTCCAGCATTGCACTCATGTCTGCGTCCTCTAGTCATTATTTGAGCGCCGGGAGCAGTTCCCGCCACGCTATCGATAGCTTTCGTCTGGCCTGTAGCCCACGGGTGATGCTTACAGGTCGTCCGGGAATTCGGGTTTGCGTTTTTCCATGAAACTGGCGATGCCTTCTTTGTAGTCGGGGCCCTGATTGGCAATCGGCATGTCCAACCCGGCGCTCATCACCGCTTCATGACAGGTCTGGAATGGCACTTCCCAGAGTTGCTGCTTCATCACTCGCATTGAACGTGGAGAACAGTTTTCAACCAGATCCCGGGCATAGGCGTAAGTCTCTTCAACCAACCGATCTGCCGGGATAGCCCGGTTGACCATCCCCATGCGCTCGGCCTCACGACCTTTGATCTTGCGGCCCGACAACAACAGGTCCAGGGCATGGGCATGGCCGACGTGGCGCTCAAGAATCCACGCCATGCCATATTCAGCCGTCAACCCGCGACGAGCGAATGCGGTGGTGATGGTGGCGTCCTCGGCCACAAACCGGATGTCACAGAACAGCGCGTGAATCAGCCCGATTCCGACCGTAGCGCCATTGAGCATGGCAATCACCGGCTTCGGAATGGCCGGGTAATAGGAACAGCGCGTCTGCCAATCCGGACGCTGGCGCATGTCGAACGGGCGCGGCAGCTTGGTCATCAAGCGGTTCGGATCGCCGCCAAAACTGTTGATGTCGCCGCCGGCACAGAAGGCCTTGCCCGCGCCGGTGAAGACGATGACCCGCACGCCTTTGTCCGCGCCGGCCTTTTGCATCGCGTCGTAGACGTCGGTAGCGACCGCGTCGTTCCAGGTGTTGAGCTGATCGGGTCGGTTGAGGGTAATGGTCGCAATGCGATCCTTGACCTCATACAGAATCGTTTCATAGCGAGGAGCTTCAACGCTCATGGGTGACTCCTGTCAGAAAGAACGTGGCAGCCCGAGAATGTGCTCGGCCACGTAGGAAAGGATCAAGTTGGTGGAGATGGGCGCAACCTGATACAGACGCGTCTCTCTGAACTTGCGCTCGACGTCATATTCACACGCGAAACCAAAGCCGCCATGGGTTTGCAGACAGGCATTGGCGGCCTTCCAGGACGAGGTCGCCGCAAGGTGCTTGGCCATGTTGGCTTCGGCGCCGCACGGTTGGTGGCTGTCAAACAACGAGCAGGCCTGGTACCGCATCAGGTCAGCGGCCCGGATGTCCATATAAGCTTCAGCAATCGGAAATTGAATGCCCTGGTTCTTGCCGATCGGCCGGTCGAACACGATGCGGTCATTGGCATACTGAGTGGCGCGATCAACGAACCAGTAACCATCACCGATGCACTCAGCAGCAATCAATGCACGTTCCGCATTCAGGCCATCGAGGATGTACTTGAACCCCATGCCCTCTTCGCCGATCAGGTTTTCTTCCGGAATCTCCAGGTTGTCGAAAAACAGCTCGTTGGTCTCGTGGTTGACCATGTTCGGAATCGGCTGCACGGTCAGGCCGTTGCCAATGGCGCTGTGCAGGTCGACCAAAAAGCACGACAAGCCCTCGGACTTTTTCTTTACATCAGCCAGCGGCGTGGTACGCGCCAGCAGAATCATCAGGTCCGAATGCTGTACCCGCGAGATCCAGACCTTCTGCCCGTTGACCACGTAACGACCGTCTTTTTTGACGGCCATGGTTTTCATTTTGGTGGTGTCGGTACCCGTCGAAGGCTCGGTGACCGCCATGGACTGCAAGCGCAGTTCACCACTGGCGATTTTCGGCAGGTACAGCTGCTTTTGTGCTTCTGAGCCATTACGCAGCAGGGTATTCATGTTGTACATCTGGCCGTGACAGAACCCAGAGTTGCCGCCATTGCGATTGATCTCTTCCATGATCACCGACGCTTCGGTGAGTCCCAGACCCGAGCCACCGTACTGTTCGGGGATCAGCGCGGCCATCCAGCCGGCATGGGTCAACGCATCGACAAAGGCTTCCGGGTAAGACCGTTCATGGTCGATCTTGCGCCAGTACTCGTTCGGGTATTCGGCACACAGATCGCGCAAGGAGTCGCGCAGGTCACGGTACGGATCGTTGTTGGCGTGTTTCATCGTGTTCTTCTCCGGAAAAATCAGGCGTTCTCTGCGATCAGGCCGCCATCGCGGGCCAACTGCGCCAAGTGATGGTCGGTATCACCGAACATGAATTCGAGCATCGACAGGCGACGCATGTAGTGGCCGACCTGACACTCTTCGGTGACACCGATGCCGCCATGCAACTGCACGGCTGTTTGCGAGACGAAACGTGCCGAACGACCGATTTGCACTTTGGCGGCGCAGATCGCCCGGCGGCGTTCCAGAGGATCCGGGTCATTGCTCATCATGCTGGCGTAAAGCGCCATGCTGCGGGCCTGCTCGGTCATCACCAGCATGTCTACCGCCTTGTGCTGCAGACTCTGGAAAGAGCCGATGGCCACCCCAAACTGTTTGCGCACTTTGAGGTACTCCACAGTCATCGTCTGCGCTTGTTCCATAGCACCCACGGCTTCAGCGCACAGCGCCGCAATGGCGGCATCGACCGTCTGCTCGATTGATTCAAGGGCCTTGCCGGCTTCACCCAACAGGGCCGCCGGGCCGACCCTGACCTGGGACAAACGGATGTCGGCAGCGCGCAGTTGGTCCTGCATCCTGTAGCCACGACGTGAAACGCCTTCGGCCTGCGCATCGACCACAAATAAAGCGATGCCGTCACGCTCACGTCGGTCACCGCTGACACGGGCCGAGACCAGCAGCTTGTCGGCGCAGTCGCCATGCAGCACGAAGCGCTTGGCGCCATCGAGAATCCACTCATCGCCGTCTTGCCGGGCGGTGGTCGCCACGTCAGCCAGGTCATAGCGGGACTGGTCTTCACTGTGGGCAAAGGCTAGCAGCAGTTCTCCGCCGATCAACCCCGGCAGCAAATCTGCACGTTGTGCGGGGCTGGCCGATGCGCGTAGCAGCCCACCCGCCAGCACCACCGTCGCCAGGTAAGGCTCAAGCAGCAGGGAGTGCCCCATGGCCTCCATCACAATCATGGTCTCCACCGATCCACCGTCGAAGCCGCCGTCCTCTTCCGAAAACGGCAACCCGAGCAGCCCCAGTTCGGCAAACTGCGCCCACAATCGCCGGCTCCAGCCGTCTGGCTGCACCAGGTAACGCCCCCTCTGATCAAAGCTGTATTGATCGGCCACCAGACGCTCGACCGCGTCTTTGAGCATGCGTTGTTCTTCGTTAAGATCGAAATTCATGCTTAAAGCCCCAGCAACGTCTTGGCGAGAATGTTGTGCTGAACTTCATTGGAGCCACCCACAATGGAGACGTGGCGAACCCAGTAGTAATTCGGCGCGATGGTCAGGGCCCAGTCATGCTCTCCGGACGCCGTATTTTCGCCGGTGACAAACGACAGATCGAACTCCAGTGCGTTGTAGCCAGCGACCTCCATCAACAATTCAGTGGCCACCTGTTGCAGTTCGGAGCCTTTCATCTTGAGGATCGAGCTGCGCGGATCCGGGACGTGACCATATTTTTCGCTGTCCGCGATAACGCGCATCTGGGTCATTTCAAGCGCTTTGAGTTCCACTTCAATGGACGCTACGCGCTCGCGAAAGCGCGGCTCGTCCGCCAGGCAACCATCACCGATGCTCACGCTGCGCGCCAGTTGCTTGGCGCGCCTTACGCGAAACTTCGACAGGCCCACCCGAGCAATCCCTCCGCGCTCACTGCCCAGCAGGAATTTGGCGACATCCCACCCCTTGTTCACTTCTCCAATGACATTGGCGACCGGCACGCGCACGTTGTCGAGGAACATTTCGTTGGTTTCGTGATGCCCGTCCAGGGTGATGATCGGACGGACCGTGATACCCGGCGTGCGCATGTCCATCAGCAAAAACGTGATGCCCTGTTGTTTTTTCGCCGTGGCATCGGTACGCACCAGCATGAAACACCAGTCGGCATGGTGCGCGGTCGAAGTCCACATTTTCTGGCCGTTGATCACGTACTCGTCACCGTCACGTACCGCGCTGGTACGCAAGGAGGCCAGGTCCGACCCTGCACCCGGCTCCGAAAAGCCCTGGCAGAACCAGTAGTCCATGTTGGCGACACGCGGCAAGAATTCGCGTTTCTGCGCCTCGGTACCAAAGGCAATCAACACCGGACCGATCATGTTCATATTGAACGAGATCGGTTCTGGCGCCGGAGCCATGTGCAGCTCTTCCTTGAAGATGTATTGCTGGGTTGCGGTCCAGCCCTGCCCCCCCCATTGCGGGGACCAGGCAGGGGCTGCCCAACCCTTGGCGTTCAGAATGCGCACCCAGTCGACCATCTCATCTTTGGAGATGCGCTGGCCAGACTCCACCTTGCGCCGAACTGCCACCGGCAGCGCACTTTTAAGGAACGCTCGCACTTCATCGCGAAAGGCGACTTCCTCAGCCGTAAAGCGTAGATCCATGGAGACATTCCTTCTCAGTCGATGATGCCGTCGCCACGCAACGCGGCAATTTCGCTGGCACTGAACCACGCGGCGAGCGCGGCATTGGTGTTCTCAGGGGTAACCGGTTTTGGCGCCGTCGGGGTCGAAGGCTCGCTGCGGGAAAAACGCGGTGCCGGGGCTGGCTGCACTACGCCATCGACCTTCACGAAGGTTCCGCGCGCTTTAAGATGTGGATGCTCGGTCGCTTCGGTAAAGCTCAGTACGCCGGCCGCGCAGGCGTCGCTGGCCTCCAGCAGGCTGACCCACTCCTCACGGCTGCGACTGAGGAAGCGCTCGGCGATAATCTGTTTGGCTTTAGGCCAGGCGCTACGATCCATCTGTGCCCCCAAGCTGACGGGATCAATATCCATCAGGCTCAGCAGCTGATCGTAAAACTTGCTTTCGATCGGTCCGACGCTGATGAATTTTCCGTCCTTGCAGGCATAGCAGTCATAGAACGGTGAACCGCTGTCCGTGATGTTGGTGCCGCGCCCTTCTTTCCATATGCCGGCGGCGAGCATGCCGAAAAAGGTGGTTGCCAAGTGCGCTGCACCATCGACGATGGCCGCATCGACCACCTGGCCTTTGCCGGACTGCCGGGCTTCCAGGACACCCGCGAGAATACCCAGGGCCAGGTACAGCGAACCGCCCGCATAATCACCCAGTAGATTAAGAGGAATGGTGGGTGGTTGACCTTCACGACCAATGGCATCGAGCACCCCTGTCAGTGCCAGGTAGTTGAGGTCATGACCGGCATACGCTGCCATCGGCCCGGTCTGGCCCCAACCCGTCATGCGCCCGTAAATCAGCTGAGGGTTACGCGCCAGGCAGTCATCGGGCCCCAGTCCCAGACGCTCGGTGACACCGGGACGGAAACCTTCGATCAGCGCGTCGGCTTGTTCGACCAGCTTAAGCACCGTCTCTACGCCCATCGGGTCTTTGAGATCCAGGGCAATCGCATAGCGATTGCGCAATAACGTGTTGTATTGCAGTGGGCGCTCGATTCCCAACGTGACCGGTTCCTTGCGATCCACCCGAATCACGGTCGCGCCCAGGTCGGCCAACAGCATCGCGCACATCGGTCCGGGGCCGATGCCGGCCAGTTCGACCACTTTGAAGCCGGTGAGCGGACCGGCCATGATTATTTCCGCCCCTTGTTGCGCATCGCTTCCCATTGATCTTCCGACCAGCCCTGCATGGCACGGGCAGTCGGGCCGCCAACGCCCTGCATCCAGCGTCCACCATCGATCACGATCATTTCACCGGTGATGTAGCCAGAGCCATCACAGGCAAGGTAGCTGTACAGATCAGCCAATTCCTGATGCTCACCAAAACGCCGCAGCGGCACACTCAGGTCTTGCGGTTCCACTTGAGAGCCTTGCGGATAGAGCTGCTCCCAGGCACCCGGGGTCGGAAACAACCCAGGCGCCACACAGTTCAAGCGAATGCCTTTAGGGCCCCACTCCACCGCCAGACTACGGGTCATCGCCAACACTCCGGCCTTGGCCGCCGCGCTGGGGGCTGTGAATGCCGAACCGGTCATGGTCGGCGTTGACACAGTACTGATTACATTGCCCGGACGGCCTTCAGCGATCCAGCGCTTCCCGGCGGCGATCGCGCAATAGAAGCTGCCATGCAGCACGATATCCAGCACCGCATCGACCGCACGAGACGAAAGGGTTTCGGTGCGCGCGATAAAATTAGCCGCTGCGTTGCACAACAATACGTCCAGGGGGCCGTCCCGCCAGATAGTTTCCATCATCGTTTCGACCGATTCGGCGTCGCGTACATCGACCTGCACCGCGCTGACGCGAACCCCTGGCATGGCCTCGCGGAACTCGGCCAGCGTCGCGTTCAGGACCTCCAGGCGACGCCCGGCGATCACCAGTTCGGCACCCAGTTCCAGGTAACGCCTGCCGATGCTTTTACCCAGCCCTGTACCGCCACCCGTGATCAGGATTTTCTTTCCGGCCAACAAATCACTTGCATACATGGCATCAATTCCCGCTAAAGGTCGGTGGGCGTTTTTCCATAAAGGCCGCAACGGCCTCCAGGTGATCCTGGGTCTGGCGGGTCAAGGGGTTAAGATCGACTTCCCGGCGCCAGGCGGCGCTGATGGTGTTATTGCCGTTGACCAGGCTTGCCTTGAGCAGCGCGAGGGTCACGGGCGGAAGTTGTGCCAGCCGCGAGGCGCGCGACAACGCCAGGGCCAACGCCTCACCGGGCTCCGCAACTTGGTTGAACAGCCCGATACGCCCTGCCTCAACGCCATCAAAGGAGGCGCCACTGAGCATCAATTCCCGCGCTTTACCACCGCCCACTTTTTGCGGCAGGGTCCACAGCACACCGGTGTCCGGGAGTAACCCGACCTTGACGAAGGCACACGAAAGCTTCGAAGCAGCACTGCCGATGGCCAAATCGCAGGCTGCCGCCAGCGAGACCCCGGCGCCCATGCAGTTGCCTTCGACGGCGGCAACCACAGGTTTGCTTCCTGTAAAGATCAAGCGAAACAGGCGCGTGCCGATGGCGATCCGTTCACGCATGGCGAGCAGCGAAGAATCTACAGAGGTCATCTCGGACAGGTCTCCCCCCGCACAGAAATGACCACCAGCGCCCGTCAGCACGATGGCTCGACTCTCGCTGTCTTCGTTAAACAACATATGGAAGGTGTCCAGTAACGCCAGACGCATCTTCATCGAGAACGCATTCCTGCGTTCCGGGTAGTTCATCGTGACCACAGCCACCGCGCCTTCGCGGTGCACCTGGACGATGTCGTTGTGTTCGCTCATCGGTATCTCCCTACTGGCCGGTGAAGACAGGCGCGCGTTTCTCGATAAAGGCGCTGGCGGCCTCCAGATGGTCTTTGGATTGGCGCAGCAACGGCTGAAAGTCGATTTCGGCACGCAATGAGGCGTCCATATCATCGGCACCGAAGGTGAGCGCGGCCTTGAGCAACGCCATGCCTAAAGGCGGTTGTTTGGCCAGCTCCCTGGCATAGGCAACGGCTGCCGCCAAGGCTTGCCCAGGCTCAACCAACTGATTGACCAAGCCAATACGCGCCGCTTCGACGCCATCGATTTCTCGCGCCAGGGACAGCAGTTCACGTGCTTTGCTCATACCGATTTTTTTCGGCAGCGTCCAAAGAATGCCAGTGTCGGGAATCAACCCGATGCGCAGGAATGCCGCGCAGAAACGCGCCGAAGAAGACGCCACGATGTAGTCGGTTGCCACGGCCAACGACAGGCCAGCGCCGAACGCAATGCCCTCTACCGCACAAATCACCGGTTTCGGGCCACCCAGCATGTCGCGCACGACCTGGCAGGATTCATCGAGTATTTCCCGGCTTTGCAACACGGTGCGCTGGACCATTTCGGAAATATCGGCACCCGCGCTGAACTGGCCGTCGGCGCCCGTCAGTACGATGGCCCGCGAATCCGGATCGGCCACCAACAGGTGATGGAGGGTGTCGCGCAGGGTCAAGCGCATCTGCCGGCCCAGCGCATTGCGTCGCTGCGGGTTAGCAATGGTCACGATCGCGATTTCACCCTCGCGAGTGACCTGGATACGCTCGTCCGCATGTTTCAGGTTGAAAGCATTCATGTCTGCTGCTCCTTAGTTGCCGACGAAAACCGCAGGGCGTTTTTCCATGAAGGCTTTGGTCGCCTCGACGTGGTCCTGGCTGCGACGCAAAAGCGGTTGCAGATTGACTTCGGTTTCGATCCCTTCATCCAGTGAATCGATACCGTTGGCTAATGCAGTCTTCAGGTGCGCAATAGCCAGCGGCGGCATCAGCGCATACTCATGCGCAACCTTCAGCGCGGCGGCCAACGCCGTCCCCGGCTCGACCTGTTGATTGGCAAAGCCGATGCGGGCAGCCTCTTTTCCATTGAACTCCTGGGTGGTAAGCATTAATTCCCGGGCCTTGCCGGCGCCCACACGCTGGCTCAGTGACCAGAACAAACCCGTATCCGGCATCAGCCCCACCTTGAGGAATGCGCAGGCGAAGCGGGCATTGGATGCGCAGACCACATAGTCGCTGGCCGCTGCCAGTGACACCCCAGCGCCCATGGCAACGCCTTCGACGGCAGCGACTATGGCTTTGGGGCCTTCGACCATTAGCTTGAAAATGTCCAGAGGCAACTGGTTACGTTCGCGGTATTCCAGAACGGTGCGCGCCTGCATCTCGGAAATATCGCCACCTGCGCAGAAAGTACCGGCGGCACCTGTTAGAACAATGGCCCGGCACGGATCGCGGTGCATCAGTTGATTCAGACGTTTAAGCAGGGCTTGGCGCATCCTCAACGAGAATGCGTTGCGACGCTTGGGGTAGTTGAGGGTAACGATAGCCACCGCGCCTTGATGTTCAATGTAAACGATGTCATCCGAAGCCACGTGTTCAGAACTGCTCATAGTGTGTCCGCCGTACCAAGAATGAGGGTCGCCTGGCTGGACAGAACGCCGCCGTTACCATGGGCAATCGCCAGTTTCGCCTGCGGGACCTGCCTCGCATCGCACAGCCCCATCAACTGCTGCGTGGCTTCGACCATGGTGAATAGCCCGTACATCCCGGGGTGCACACAGGAAAGACCGCCGCCATTGGTGTTGACTGCCAGATGGCCACCGGGGGCTATGCCTCCATTGGCGACAAAGTTGCCGCCCTCGCCCTTCGGACAAAAACCCAGGTCTTCGAGAAACAGGATCGGGTTGATGGTGAACGCGTCGTACAACATCACCACATCGACATCAGCAGGCCCTACGCCGGCCATGGTGTAGGCGCGCTTTCCAGACTCGCGCGCCGCCGTCACGGTGAGGTCGGCCATGGAAGCGATTTCGCGGTGGCTGGTGGCCGAACCCGCGCCCAACAGGTAGGCCGGCTTGCTGGCTAAATCCCGTGCACGATCGGCCCGCACCATGACCACGGCGGCGGCACCATCGGTCACCAGGCAGCAATCGCGCACGCTCAGTGGGTCGGACACCATCCGGGCGCCAAGCACATCGTCAATGCTCAGGTCATCACGCATGTAGGCCTCGGGGTTGAGCTGCGCCCATTTGCGGGCCGCCACTGCCACCTCAGCTAAATGCTCGCGGGTGGTGCCGTACTGGTGCATATGGCGAGCGGCTGCCAGGGCATAAGACGACACCGGATTCATCGGTCGGTAAGGCGTCTCCCACGGCGAGGGCCGCGAGGACTGGATCAGTTTTCCGGAGGCGCTTTTCTGGTTACTGCCATAGGCGATCAACGCGACGTCAATCTGCCCGGTCGCCAGGGCCATCGCCGCTGTATGAGCATAAATCTGGAACGCAGAACCGCCGGTACGGTTGTTGTCGGTAAACGTCGGGTGAATACCCAGGTATTCGGCAAAGGTCAGTCCAGACAACATGTCATCCGGCACACACACAAACAGCCCATCGACGTCAGCCGGGGTTAATCCCACCTGGGCCAGCGCCTTGACGCTCGCGCTGGCGGCAAGGTCCATGGAAGAAAGGCCGGGGGCTTCACCGATACCGTAAGTGGCAGCGGCAACAATTGCCGTACGCCCACGCAAGTTGTAATCCATAGGGTCCTGCCTTGTTGTTATGGCTGCAGGTAAATAGAAAGACACTGGCTCTTTGAAGCGATGCTCGTCAAACCGGTTCGAAAATCAGCACCGCCACATCACTGGCGTCACGCACGATACGGGCCTGAACGTTTTGCCCGATCTGCACGGCCTCAGGCTCGATCCCTTCGACGCGGCTCATCATGCGCACGCCTTCAGCGAGGTCGATCAGGGCTACGTTGTAATGAGGTGTCGGAGGGCGCTGACGAACGACGGTGGTGGAATACACCACGCCACGGCCGCTGGCCGGGACCCATTCAAGGTCAGTGCGCCCGGATCCCGGCTCGGCAACACGCGGATAGAAGACGAAAGCACCGCTCTGCCGACTGCGCTGCAGCATGAATCGCCCCTCGGAGAGATGGCACTGGTAATCAGACTCAGGGAGCAAGGCATCCATGGGTTTTACCTTCGTATATTCGCAGAAAATAAGTTGTTTTTATGAACGTCATTCCGAATAGTAAACGCCGTTCTTCTGCAACGTCAAGCATGCTGCATCTATTGCGTACTCACAAGATATACATAATACCGAACGGTATTTTCATATTTTTTGCCTGATCCCTCCTCAAATATCTCCCCTGCAGATTTTTTGAAAGCCTCCAAGACGCGCCAGCCACCCGTAAAATCTCGGATATACAGGGTTCTCAGCCCTCTGCGAGGGTCCATCCCCTGCATTCAGCTTAAATGCGCTTGACACAAAACCTGAACGACGTTTACTTTTACGAACGACGTTCAGAAACATGGACGCCGGCTTCTGACAGCGTTGCATTGGCCGAACCCGTTGGTAGGTTCGAGCCGCCGCCGTAACCAGTGTGTTTGGGGAGTGAGCATAACCGTGACGTACGAACTGACCGATGATCAGCGTGAAATTCAGGATCTGGTCCGCCGAGTAGCCAGGGACAAGGTCGCCCCACGTGCCGACGCTATCGACCGCACTGGTGAATATCCTCACGATATGTTCGCCCTTCTCAAAGAGCTTGGCTTGTTTGCCCTGCCGTTCCCTGAGGAATACGGCGGCACCAACAGTTTGTTGTCTGCCTGTATAGCGGTCGAAGAGCTGGGCCGGGTTTGCTACAACACCGGCTATCTGTTGGTGGTTCAGTGGACACCGTTCGGCGCGATCCTGGGCGGCGGAACTGAAGAACAGAAGCAGCGATTGTTGCCGGGCTTGGCGTCGGGTGATTTACGCGGCGCGCTGTCGTTGACCGAGCCGCAGAGTGGTTCTGACGTGTCCGGAATCAAGACCACGGCGCGTAGAACCGAAGGCGGCTATGTGCTCAATGGTGCAAAAATCTGGTGCACCAACTCGCACATCGCCGATTTCATCCTCGTGGCGGCCAAAACCGTGGCCGAAGACGGCACCCCGCTGGGGATCAACCTGTTCATTGTCGACCGGACGACACCTGGCCTGACCATTGGCGCTCCCGAACACAAGATGGGGGCACGCGGCATTCCCGCCTGCGCACTGTTTTTCGACGATGCCTTCATCACCGATGACAACCGCCTCGGCCCCGAAGGCGGCGAAGGATTCAAAGTCGCTATGGAGGCGCTGAACACCAGCCGCCCCTTGATTGCAGCCAGGGCGGTAGGTTTGGCGCAAGGCGCCATCGATCATGCCATTGACTACATCCAGAATCGAATGGCGTTCAAACAGAAAATCAGTGACTTCCAAGGTATTCGCTGGATGGTCGCCGACATGGTGGCCCAGACCGAAGCCGCACGCCAGCTGGTGTACCGCACCGCCTCTATGGTTGACGCCGGTATTAGCGGGCGGGCGCTCGCCCCTATGGCGGCCATGGCAAAAATGTTCGCCTCGGACGTAGCCATGAAAGTCGCGACCGATGCCGTCCAGCTGTTCGGAGCCGCCGGCATTTCCAATGAGTACCCGATCAACCGCTATTTCCGTGATGCCAAGGTGATCCAGATCATTGAGGGCACCAACCAGATCCAGCGAAACATTATCGCCGACAGCGTATTGGGCCGAGTGGCCCGGCGCGACGCCTCATGACTTCAGCGCGCAGTGACCTATCACCCGCACTCACCAACAAGAACGAGAAAGGACAAAACCATGGAGCAGATTGAGACCGTAGGCCTGGGCATCCATTGGGAAGATCTGTCTGTAGGGAGGAAATTCCAGACCGTCGGGCGCACCGTGACGGAAACCGATGTCGTCAACTTCGTTTCCGTGACAGGCATGCTCGAAGTGTTGTTCACCAACATTGAATTTCTCAAGGAGCAATCTGCGATCAAAGGTCGTGTTGCCCCTGGCGCACTGGTCTTTACCTTCGCGGAGGGTCTGCTGACTCAAGCGACCATGCAAGGGGTTGGCTTTGCGTTCCTGAACATGGAACTGGACATCAAGGCACCGGTGTTCGTCGGCGATACCATTCACGTCGAATGCGAGGTCATCGAGTGCCGCGAAAGCGCCAATCGCCCGGGGCTCGGTCTGGTGCGCACGCGTAACCGGATCATCAAGCAAGATGGCACGCTGGTGCAGGTCTACACCCCGCTGCGCCTGGTCAAAGGCAAAGACTATAAGGGTAATTGACCATGGCCCAGCAGGAATTGGAGAAACCGACCGGCCCACTCGCCGGTCTGCGGGTCATTGATTTGTCGATCAATGTCCTCGGCCCGGTAGCGACCCAGATCCTCGGCGATATGGGCGCTGACATTATCAAGATCGAACCGCCCTCCGGCGACCAGAACCGTCAGAACGGCCCAGGCAAAAACCCGGACATGGCGGTGTTTTACCTGATCATGAACCGCAACAAGCGCAGCGTGGTGCTCGACCTCAAGCAGGCCGAGTGCATGGAAGCACTGCTCAAGCTGGTAGAAACCGCCGATGTGGTGGTGCACAGCATGCGTCCCAGCGCTGCCAAGCGCTTGGGTATTTGCTATGAAAAGATCCGCGAGCGAAACCCGAAGATTATCTACGCCTTCGCTCCGGGTTATCGAGGCGACGGTCCGTACAAGGACATGCCGGCATTCGACGATGTCATTCAAGGCGAAAGCGGTCTGGCCGCGATCAACCGTGGGCTCGATGGGCAACCTCGCTACTTCCCGACGGTCATCGTCGACAAGTTCTGCGGTTACGTCCTGGCGTCCTCAATCAGCATGGCATTGCTGCACCGCGAGCGTACCGGAGAAGGTCAGCAGGTGCTGGTGCCCATGCTCGAAACCATGCTGCAGTTCAATCTGTTCGAGCACCTGTGGGAAGGTGCCTTGGGCTCATCCAACGGTGAAGGGCTGGGCTATACGCGGATGTTTTCAACCCATCGCAAGCCCTACGCCACCCTGGACGGGCACATCTGTCTGCTGGCGGTCAACGACGAGCAATGGCGACGGGTGCTCAAGGCCATCGGCAGGCCCGAGCTATTGGAAGACCCGCGTTTCTGCCGCATGAGCGAACGCATGCTCAATATCAACGAGCTGTATGGAATTCTGGGGGCTGCCATTGCCTGCAAAAGCTCGGCCGAATGGGAAAACATCTTCGCTGAAGCGGATGTTCCCCATGGTCAGGTGCGCGAGCTGAACGATTTGATGAAGGACGAATACCTCAAGGAAACCGGGTTCTTCCAGCATGTGGAGCACCCCACCGAGGGCGAGTTGGTGATGACCTCAATCCCGGTTCAGTTCTCGGCGTCTCCCGGCAACGTCCGTTATCTCCCCCCGAATCTGGGCGAGCACAGCCTGGAAATTCTCGCCGAGGTTGGCTACAGCGCTGACACGGCGGCCCGGCTATCCCAAAGCCATGCAAAGAAACGCGCCACGGCGAGCAGTCCTGTCGCCAAGCCCATGCCCTTTGCAGCTGCGGCTGAGTCGCCAAAACAATGAACGCCTGTGCGGCCAGTCCGCGAATCGACTGCTAGAAGAAGGTATTGAACATGAAAGGATTGAAAGACAAGGTCGTACTGGTCACGGGTGGCGCCGGCGGTATTGGCAGTGCCATCTGCCGTCGCTTCGCTGAAGCAGGCTCCACCGTAGCGGTGTTCGACCTCAACAGCGAAGCCACACAAAAACTGGCCAATGACCTCGAAGCCCTGGGTGTCCGTGCTCGTGGCTACAAGGTCGATATTACCGATCATGACGCCGTGAACGCCGCCGTCACTCAAGTCGAAGACGAACTGGGCCCTATCGACGTATTGGTTAATAACGCCGGCTGGGATATCGGCGCATTTTTCCTGCAAACCGAAAAGCCTTTTTGGGACAAAGTCGTTGCGATCAACCTTTACGGTCCACTGAACATGCACCACGCCGTACTCAAGCGCATGAGCGCACGCGGTACCGGTCGCGTGGTGAATATTTCCTCGGACGCCGGTCGGGTCGGGTCGTCGATGGAGGCGGTCTACTCGTTCTGCAAAGGCGGCCTGATCGCGTTCAGCAAAACCATGGCCCGTGAAATGTCGCGCCAGCAGATTCCCGTCAATGTCGTGTGCCCAGGCCCGACCGAAACCGCGCTGCTGGACAACCTGGCCCAAGGCGAAAAAGGCGAAAAAATCAAAGCCGGTCTGGTCAGGGCCGTTCCATTCGGTCGCATGGGTCAGCCGGACGACGTGGCAGGCATGGTCCTGTTTCTGTCCAGCGACGATGCCGCCTTTATCACCGGCCAGGTCATCAGTGTGTCTGGTGGCTTGACGATGGTCGGCTAAGCCCACTCATTTCATTCAGGAACTGCCCATGGAATTCAAAGACATTCTCTACACCGAAGATAACGGTATCGCGACTATCACGATCAACCGTCCGCAGGTGTACAACGCCTTTACCGCCAACACCTGTGAGGAATTGATCCAGGCGTTCAGCAAGGCCGGATACAGCAAAGACACTGGCGTGGTCGTGTTGACCGGCGCCGGTGACAAGGCGTTCTGCACCGGCAGTGATCAATCCGGTGGTCGTCATGCGGGGCGCGGCGTGGTCGGCCTGCCCATCGAAGAGCTGCAAAGCATCATTCGGGACATCCCTAAACCGGTCATCGCCCGCGTCAATGGCTATGCCATCGGCGGTGGTAACGTCCTGGTCACGCTCTGTGACCTGGCCATCGCGGCCGAAAGCGCGCAACTGGGTCAAGTCGGGCCTAAAGTCGGCTCGGTCGATCCAGGCTTTGGCACCGCCCTGCTCGCCCGACTGGCCGGTGACAAGCGAGCCCGCGAGATCTGGTACCTGTGCCGCCGTTACTCCGCCAAGCAGGCGCTGGACTGGGGCCTGGTCAACGCCGTCGTGCCGCTAGACCAGCTAGACGCTGAAGTGAAGAAATGGTGCGACGAAATCCTGATGATGAGCCCTACCGCCATCGCCTTGGCCAAGCGCTCGTTCAACATGGACAACGAAAACATTCGTGGCATAGGCGCTTTCGCCATGCAAGCGCTGGCCCTGTACTACGACACCGAAGAATCCAAAGAAGGCGGTAACGCGTTTCGCGAAAAACGTAAGCCTGAATTCCGTAAATACGTGAAGTGAAGATTTGACTTACATAGGTGCATTTTTATTTTGTCGCGCTGTTTGACTCCCTGACATGCCAAGCCGGCTCAGCAATGAACCGGTATAAGAAGAGCGTGACGTTCACCCATTCAGGGTGACCTCCGGCCGCCTGTTCCACGACTGGCGGCCCTTTTAGACCCAATACAATGACGACGCACTGGATGCGGCGTCCGATCAGCCACTTCCGCAAACTGCTCGGTAGCCTATCCGATGCGCAGAGGACAACATGCCCTACGCAGCCCGTATCCATGAATTTGGCGGACCCCATGTTTTCCGGTGGGAGTCGATTGACGTAGGCGATCCCGGCGCAGGGAAAGTACGCGTGAGGCATACCGCAATAGGGCTTAACTTTGTCGACGTCTATAACCGTCGGGGCCGATACCCTATGCGATTACCCGCCATTCTTGGGAATGAAGCGGCAGGCATTATCGAAGCCGTGGGCGCAGGCGTCACCGAATTCCAGATCGGCGACCGTATTGCCTATGCCCCGTTCACAGGCAGCTACTGTGAGCAGCGTCTGATTTCCGCTGACAAACTCATTCGACTACCCGCCAATATAGATGATCGAACGGCCGCTGGGATGATGCTGGCCGGGATGACGGCCCAGTATCTGCTGCGGCAATTGAGCCCTGTCCAGCCGGGAGAGACCGTACTCGTACAGGCGGCTGCTGGCAGCGTCGGATTGATTCTATGCCAATGGGCCGCAGCCCTGGGCGCACGGGTGATTGGCACCGTCTCAAGCGCGGGGAAGGCACAGCTTGCTCTCTCTCACGGGTGCCATGACGTCATCAATTATTGTGAAGAGGATGTCGCCCACGCCGTGGCCCGAATTACCGAAGGTAAAGGCGTGAGTGTGGTGTACGACGGTGTTGGCTCAGACACCTTTCGTGGCTCGCTCAAATCGCTGAAACCCTTGGGCCATCTGATCATCTTTGGCCAAGCCTCTGGCCCAGTCCCCCCCTTCGACGTGCATGAGCTTGCGGCGCTTGGCTCACTCAGTATCACCGTTGCCAGCCTGCAGACGTTCATTGAGGATCTGCCACTGATGCGCACGATGGCTCACGAGCTTTTCGACATGGTCAGTAGCGGTCAGGTAAAGATTCATATCGGCCAGACCTACCCTCTAAGCGAGGTTGGCCGCGCTCATCAGGACTTAGAGGCGCGCCACACACAGGGCTCCACTTTGTTATTGCTGTAATAAAAGGTGTCCTATCGACTCTGCTTGTCGGTTCGATTACGACGGTCACAACGAGGAGCTTGACATGATCAACACGCGCATAACACAACTATTCGGCATCGATTACCCCCTGATCATGGGCGGCATGCGTCACGTCAGTCGCGCGGAGATTGTCGCTGCTGTCGCCAACGCTGGCGGACTTGGTTTCCTTTCTGCACATACCTTGCCTTCAGCCGAGGCACTGCGCGAGGAAATTGCCAAGGTTCGCGCGCTCACTGACAAGCCCTTTGGCGTCAATCTCACCATTCTGCCGGGTCTGGGCGTCGAGCCTGACGACTACGCCCGAGTGATCGTCGACTGTGGTGTAACGGCCGTGGAAACCGCTGGCGGCAACCCGGCTCGCTTCATCGCCGCATTCAATGAAGCCGGCGTCAAGGTGCTGCATAAATGCACCTCCGTACGCTTTGCCCTGAAGGCCCAGCAGTTGGGCGCCGATGCGGTGAGCATTACAGGATTTGAAGCTGCCGGGCATCCTGGCGAAGACTATGTGCCAAGTTTAGTGCTGATCCCTGCGACAGTGGCCAAATTGGAAATTCCAGTGGTGGCTGCCGGTGGCTTCGTCAACGGTCAGGGTCTGGTGGCGGCACTGGCACTGGGGGCCGAGGGTATCAGCATGGGCACCCGCTTCATGATGACCCGCGAGTCGCCTATGCACGAGGCGGTCAAACAGCGTTATTTACAGGCGACGGAGCGCGACACAACATTGATTTGCCGCTCTATCGGTGATTCGACACGCGTGCTTAAGAACGAACTGACGGCGAAAATCCTTGAGCTCGAAAAGGGTGAGATCACTCATGAGGAACTGCTCGGTCTGGCCAGCAGTCACCGTTGGGTTCAAGCAGCGCTTGCCGGCAACCCAGACGACGGCGCCTTCGCCGCAGGCATGGGGGTTGGCCTGATCGAGGATATTCCCAGTTGCGCCGAACTTATCCAGCGAATTATCAATGAAGCCCGCAGCAGCGTCGGTGAGCGTTTGAAAAACATGCTGGGCTAATAGCCTCGGCGCATTCGATATGTGCGCTCATCTGCGTCCTGGCAACCTGACACAGCTTGGCGAGAGGCCCCCATAAAGCCGCGTTTTTAGCGAATTTTTGCTCTAGACACCTTGGTTTTACGAGCGGCCGATCACATGACGTCAGCTATCAAGGGCCCTATATATTGGTTATGTCTGATTCCTCAAAAAATAATAACAAGGAGAGCACAATGGCTTCACGTCAAACGACTCATTGGCTGATCACTGGCGTTTCCAGTGGCTTCGGCCGGATACTCGCTCAAGCCGCTCTGGCGCGTGGCGATTCCGTGGTCGGAACCCTGCGGCGCACGTCGCAGATCAGCGAATTCGAAGCCCTGGCGCCAGGCCGTGCCCATGGCGTCCAACTCGATGTCACCGACGCTGAGTGCATCGACCCCGCGGTTACCAAATCCATCGCGGCACTGGGGCATATCGACATCCTGGTCAACAATGCCGGCTATGGCCTGTTCGGCGCCATCGAGGAAGCCACGGCTCAAGAGCTGCAACAGGTGATGGACACCAACTTCACCGGCCCGCTGCGCCTGATTCAAGCCGTCCTGCCCCATATGCGCGCCCGTAAACAGGGGCACATCATTAACTTCTCCTCGCTCGCGGGGATGATTGGCATGCCTGGCGTCGGCCTCTATTGCTCGGCGAAGTTTGCGCTTGAAGGCATGAGCGAGTCGCTGGCGAAAGAGCTCGCGCCGTTCGGCATCGAGGTCACGCTGATCGAGCCGGGAGGCTTTCGTACCAACTTCGCCAGCAGCTCTCTGGCGATTGTGGCCAACCCCATTGCGGCCTATGACGCGACACCGGCCGGGCAGACACGAAAACACATCAGCGGCTACGCCGGCCATGAGCCAGGTGACCCCGTCAAAGGCATGCAGGCGATTCTGGACATGCTTGACGCACCCAAGGCGCCGCTACGGCTGGTGTTGGGCGCCGATGCGGTGGCAGCGATCCGCGGAAAGTTAGGCCAGGTCCGCGCCGAGATCGACAGCTGGGAAAGCACCTCTGTCGCCACCGCCTTCGCCTGACCAGCCGACGCAAGGGTCACTACGTCATGAGCTTCAGCGGCACGTCAGCGCAACAACGCCAACGTGCCATGAGTCAGTGCAGCATCGCCAAAACGCGCGGCATAGGCGGTATTGACCGACTCGCTTTGAAAGCGGGTTTCGTTGATCAGGAACACAAACAACCCCCACGCAATCTCTCGGCGATAGCACTCCAGCGCCTCTTCAAAACCCGGTGCAGTGACCCCTTCCTCGGTCAGGCATTTCAGGTAGTGCGCCAGCAATGGTTGCTCCCACTCGCGGCGATCGACGATGTCCAACGCGCAGATCAGGTGGTAAGTCACATCAGCAAACCACGGCGCCCTGTTGATTTGCATGTCGAGAAAACCCGGCGTACCCAGGGGATCTTCGTACAGATTACCCAGATGAGTATCCCCGTGACTGAGGGTCGGCGGATGAGCCTGGTGCAGTCGTGCAAGCTCACCAAAGGCATGGCGCATCCACTCCAGATCATGCAAGCGCGTCGACACGGCGGCGCCACGAGGCGACTCAATGTAGCCACGCCAGACCTCGGGCTGCAAATAACGGTCGGCATACATCAGTGTATCGCCGGTCATGCGTGGTTCGACCCATGCCATCGGCGCGCCCGCCTGGAAATCCGAGTGATCCCACCATTGAGCATGATAGCGGGCCATCGCCTGCAGACGTCTTTTGACCTGGTCGGGACATTGTGGCTGTAGCGCATTGCAAAATCGTACGCCGGCCAGATTCAGATCCTCCATCAATATGATGGACTGGTAACTCGCGGGGTCCTCGTCGCTCTGGGCGAAGAAACACCGGGGCGTGTTCATGGCGACCCGAGGCAGTACCTCACGGTAAGTCCGTGTTTCCTTGGCATACATGAATCCCATGGACGCGCTATGGGCTTCGAACCCACCTTTAACAATCATGCGCCGCGGCAAACCGGCCAGCTCGCCCACCGCGTTATAGCGCAATTCAACCCGGATCTTGGTCGAGGTGCCTAACAGGACATCGACAACCCTGGCCTCGCGCACCTCTACCCCGGGCCAACTCAACGCCAGCGCCTCGCTCAACCATTGTGCGGTTATGCCTTCGATCGTCAGGGGAAGCCGCATGCTGCTACCTCAATCGTTGCAGCGCCTTAAACAGAAAACATCGGCGCACTCGCGCATGAACACCGCAACTCAATAGACGCTGGCGTTGGGCACCTTGGAAATGGGTTTTGACTCGCCCTCACCCGCGGCCAACTCGTCCGCGTCTGATGTGCTGACATCGTCGGACCGAAAGTCCGCCGGGCCTCGCAGCAGGAAATAGGACATCGCAGGTATCAGAATCAATGCTCCGACCATGTTCCCGATGAACAGGAAGGTCAGCAGGATGCCCATGTCGGCCTGGAATTTGATCGGCGACCATACCCAGGTCACCACGCCCGCAGCGAGGGTCAGGCCCACCAAGGCCACGACACGTCCGGTAAATTGCAAGGCATGGCGATAGGCTTCGATCAGACTTCGGCCGGCGCGCTGTTGTTGCAACTGGACACTGAGCAGATACAACGCGTAATCCACGCCAATCCCCACGCCCAGCGTAATCGCGGGCAAAGTCGCGACTTTCATGCCAATTCCCAACCCCACCATCAGCGCCTCGCACAAGAGGGTGCTGATGAACAGCGGTACCACGGCAATAACGGCGGCTTTCCAGTTACGAAAGGCGATCAGACACAGCAAGGACACCGTCGCATACAGTGCAAGCAACATCTTCACATTGGCGCGTTCGACCACAATGTTGGTCACCGCTTCTATCCCGGCGCTGCCTGCGGCCAACTGGAATTGGCGATCTTCGGTGTCATGTTGTTTGGCGAAGGCTTCCGACGCCTTGACCACACGCTCCAACGTGTCGGCCTTATGGTCTTGAAGATAAGCCACGATCGGGGTTACCGAACACCGCCGGTCTACCAGCTCGGGCTTATCCACCTGAACCTGCTCAATCGCGCCATTGAGGTTGCTGGGATTGCGCGGAATGCTCAGCCATTTGGGGCTGCCCTCATTCTGACCGGAAAACACCATTCGTACCGAGTCAGCCGCTGACATCGTCATCTGCACCCCGGGGACCTGCCGCAGCATGTTGCTCATGCGGTCGGCCTCTACCAGTGATGAGTATTGCTGGCAGCCACCTTCCGGGGTTTTCATCATGATCACGAACATATCGCTGGACAGCGCGTAGTGCTGGGTCAAATAACGCACATCTTTGTTGTAGCGCGAGTCAGGACGCAGTTCCGGAGCGCCGGCGTCCAGGTCGCCGATCTTGAGTTGGGTACCGACCACGAACCCGCCGATGGCCAGCAAGACCGCAACCGATACGGCTTTTATCGCCCGTCCACGCTGTGTGAAACTGGCGAAAAACTCCCAAAATCTACTGGTTCCTTCTCCACGCTCCTGGCGAATGCTGCGCTCGGCGGCGCTTTTGCTTACCCCGACATAAGACAGCGACACAGGAACCAGAACCAGGATAGTGAAGATCAGAATGCCGACACCAATGGACATACTGATAGCCAGTTCTTTGATCACCGGAATGTCGATGATGATCAACACAGCAAAGCCCACCACATTCGCCAGCAATGCGGTCAGCCCGGCGCGGAACAAACGGCGAAAGGTATAACGTGCGGCGACATATTTGTGCGTACCGCGCCCGATATCCTGCATGATCCCGTTCATTTTCTGCGCACCATGGGACAAGCCAATGGCAAAGATCAGAAAGGGCACCAGAATAAGATACGGATCCAGCACATAGCCGATGACACTGAGAATACCCAGCAGCCAACACACGCCCAGCGTGGCGTAAAAGACCAGTAATAGGGTGCTGCGAATGCAGCGCGTGTAGAGGAAAACAAATAACGCAGCGATAGCGGCGGCAAAGGCAAAAAATTCGCTGACCTGCCATAATCCATCGATAAGGTCTCCCACCAGTTTGGCAAAACCTATGATGTGAATTTTTATCTTGTCGGTTTCCAGCACCCGGACTTTGCTTTCCAATTGATGTGAAAAGTCGTTGTAGTCCAGGGGCAGATTAGTGTCCTGATTCTTGTCCATCAACGGCACGATGATCAGGCTCGACCGGAAATCGGACGCCACATAGTTGCCGACAATCCCCGACTGCAGGATGTTGCCACGCAAAGCATCCATCGCCGCAGCGGACCCGTCGAAAGGATCCGGCATGACCGGGCCACCGCGATAGCCCTCCTCCGTCACCTCGGTCCAGCGCAAGCTCGATGTCCATAGGCTGCGCAACGCCGACCGATCGACACCCGGCATCAGGAACAAGGTGTCGCTGGCTTTTTGCACGGTCTCAAGGAAGTCTTTGTCAAAGATGCTGCCTTGGGTATTCTCCACCACCACGCGTACGGAGTTACCCATCCCGCGCAGCGCATCCTTGTTCTGAAAGTAGTTCTGAATGTAGGGATGGGACTGGGGGATCATTTTTTCGAAACTGGCATTGACCGGCAGTTTCGAAGCCTGCCAACCCCAGAACACAGTCGCCAGCAGACAAATCAGCAGGATCGGCAGACGATGGTTGAAGATAAACCGTTCGAACCAGATGCCGCTGTTTCGATCAAAATCCTTGGGATCGCGGATGACTTGCATGTCACCCTGATTGCCGGCAGGAATAGCCATAAATGTCTTCTCGATTATTATTGTTCAGTAAGACTGGCCATAACACGATAGCCGCCCTGATCAATCCCCGGCTTTCACCGGTTACTGACCACTTGCACACCTGACAAGCCAACGATGGCGACCTGCCCTTTGAGCAGTGCCAGCCCAGCAAATAATGCAGGGTGAACGTCTGGCAATGGGGCAAAGCTTTTGCCCTGATCGCTGCTGACAAGGATTGCGCCGGCTTGACTGGCCAGCAGAATGCGCCCCTTATCATCGATAGCACCGTCGACAAGCCCTGCACTGCCGCCGGTTTCCATGCGTTCCCATGTGCTGCCCTGGTCGCTGGACTTGTAAGCGTTGCCGCGCAATCCGTAGGCAATCAGATAGTGCTCGTTACCCAGAACCCCGAAAAAGCTGCCGGGGTAGCCTGTGGACAGCTTGATGAAGCGTTGCTGGTCAGCGTCGAGCACAAAGACCGTGCCTTGCTCGCTGGCGATATAAAGGCGCCCATTTATCCCGGTAATCGCGTTGTAATGGAACATCTGCGGGTTATCGACCTTCTCCACCCAGGATTCCCAGGTTTTACCGCCGTCATGGGTCCCCACGATAGTGCCGAAGGCGCCAACGGCGAACCCGTTTAACGGATCACTGAACCAGACGCCCAGCATCGGCTGTTCCGGTCCGTTGGCAAAGTTCAGCTTGATCAAGTCCAGGTACTGGCCGGCTTTTTCATCGCCCTGGCTGGACAGGCTTTCAAAATGGTCGACCAACAGTTTCTGCAGGCTGTTGCCGTCGAGCTGTTTCTCCCAGGAGCTTGCACCATCCCCACTGTGCAAGACGATCCCATCGTGGCCCACCGCCCAGCCCTGCCGGTCAGTGACAAATTGCACGGATACCAGATCGGAACTCGCCGGTACCTTGGCTTGTAGCCAGCTTTTGCCCTGATCGTCGGATAACAACACCAAGCCTCTTGCGCCGACCGCCACAAGGCGTTGGCCGGCCAGCGTCGCCGCCGTCAATTGCGACGTACTCGCGAGCCGATTGATCTGCGCGGGCGCATTCAATGGATCTTCATAGGGTTGTGCGTGCAGCGCGGCATAAGGCAGCAACCCTAGCGACAACACTCCGAAGAGCAGTTTGTGGTAACCCGTCAAGAGCACCTCCAAAACGTTCAAAACAGGGGGTAGCAATCACCACCCCGCCCTGTGTTAATGGCTGGATCTGCGCGCAGCAGGTAATGGCCGCTCACCCAGAATATCCTCAGCGAATACCGGCCCCGGCCATAGCGGCAGGTGACAGTAAGTTGGGTGAGAACGGTTCCGACGTGTACCAACCCGTGCGGGTGTCAAAAGGCAGTGATGCCAAGCCATAGGCACCTTTGGTATGGTCGTACATCAACACCCCTTCACTTCGAATCATCGGTGTGCCTTCATAAGCGACAAACAACAAGAAGTTCTGCGAGCGGTACAACTTACCCGCGGCGTCATAGGCGTCGTACATCGTCATGTTCCAGCTGTCTTCGTCGAGGTAAAACACCTTCTTGGAGTTGACGTGACGTTGACCCGGTTTCAGCGTCGCTTCCACGACCCAAACCCGATGCAGTTCCCAGCGGACTTTGTCCGGGTTGGCAAAGCCTTTCTTGACCAGTTCATCCACCTTTGCCGAAGCCGTGCGGTACGTATTGTACGGGACGTACATCTCCTTCTTGCCGAGTAGTTTGAAGTCGAAACGATCCATCTTTCCGTCAAAACCGCTGATCTCGTCGAAGGTAATCAGGCCGCCGTACTGCGCAGAAACGGTGTCGTACTTGAACTCCGGCGCGAGTCGTACCCGGCGCTGGCCTGGAGAATAGGACCAGGCACTGTCAGCTTTGATATCCAGTCGTAGCGGCGAGTAGCGCATATCCTTGGAGCCCGACTTGGACGCGGGGGCATTGTTGGCGTTGAGCAAGCGGTTACTGTACTCAGAACTGGTTTTGGAACCATCCCAGTATTCGTGCTCGTAATGCACGTTAGCGTCGGTAATCAGCGTTTTTTCACCCGCACTGTCGATCAGGTAGGTCGCAAAATTGCCCACTTCGTAGGGCCGGAAAAACCGTGTGGTGAAGTTCCACATGGCCTCATAACCCGTTTTGGGAATTGGAAATGCGATCTGTGCATGAGCATCAGCCAGGCCAGTGTTATCGCCCTCAGTATGAGGCTTGGTGATATTGTTGATGGTATTGTCATGAGCAAATTTTGGCAGCGGTGGTGCACTTCGATGTGTGGGGTAAACATCGATACGATAGTCAGGGTAGCGAGACAACAGCGCCTTGTTACCATCATCGATTTTATCGGCATACTGCGCCATGTTTTTGCCGGTAATGGAAAATAACGGTTTTTCATTGGCATAGGGGTCGATGTAAGGGAAACCACCGGCAGCGTTGATAGGTTTGTATCCTGCCGGTGGCGTGGTCAATGCCTTGGCAGGATCATAGGCAGGAATGCTGCCATCACTGTTACCCGCGATGGTCGCGCCAAACTCAGTCAAGGTGGTGCCGATCTGCTTGATCTCGTCGGCACCAGGAGCACCGAAGCCTTGGGCCGCCATGGCATAGGAGACTGCGATGGAAAGAAGGTATTTCTTGTAGTTCATGTTTTTCACCCGTCCGTTCCGCACTGTTGAAAAAACTCAGAAAGAAGTTTTCAAGCTCAACGACAGCCAACCATGATCGTTCTGCGACCAACTCCCGGCCCCGGTCATGCCTTCTCCTCCGGTCGCTGGATGGGTCGTATGATTAGGCGACCAGGAATCGTTCCATGCCAACTTTATAACGTGTGTCTGGTAAATATCCGCTTGTACGCCAAACGAATAAGTGACCTGTCCTTCCGCGCCGGTCATGCCTCCGGTGGCCGCGTTACCTTGAAGACCATAGCTGACAAACACCGGCGAGCTGATATCGACGCCCGGGAAAACCTGCAACCAGCGTGGCGTGAAGTTGGTGGAGAACACCGTCGAATTGCGAGTCGCACACCCGTAGGTTTCATCGCCTGAACCCGCGCGACCGCTACGGTTGGCACACAGTGGCGAGTCGGACCCTTTCAGCGGGTAATTATTACCACCCAGAGGCGTGAACACGCCACCTGCACTGATGCCAAATGCCGGGTTATAGGTGACTTCGTCAAGGTGTTGAAGCGCCAGTTCGGCGGCAACTTCACCAGCGTCCCAAAACCTGGTTTCAGGCAGCAGCTTTACCGCGTTCAGTACCAGACCATAGACGTTTCCGCGGGGAGCATTTTCGGAGTCGAACCCAGCGATCACGCCCGGGGCAACTTGAGCAAGCCGCCCCGTTACCGGCGTAAACAACTGCGCATTGCGCCGATAGGTGGCTTCCATCCCGAAGTTAACCCCTTCGATGTTTTGCTCCATCGCAAAACCAAAGAGCTGGTTCTTTTTCGGGTTGTAAAAACGGTCCAGCGTGCCATCAGGCGCGGTCGCAAACGGATTCGGGGTTTTCTCATAGAACTCGCGGTAAACCAGGCTCATGTTGCCGCCATCCAGGAAATCGGGTTGCCACTTGGCCATAACCCCCCAGTCGTGGTCTCCGCTGCCCGGTTTATTGTGAGTGGAGCCGATCAGGGGGCCGTCAGCCCCATAGAAAGCCGGCGATGCGGCTTCAAAATAAGTACCGCCCTCTGGATAACGATCGCGACGCCACTCCAGTGAGTACTGCCAGGCAAGCGAGAACTCAGGCGTGAGCTGCGTAGTACCGGTAAATTGATTCTGCGGCAGAAATAGCTCCTTGGCTTCCAGGCCAGGACTGAGTGCCGCTTTCTGTAGATCCATCGCCGCTTGGCCATAGGCAATCGACGACTGCTTCGATTGAGGGAAGAGCGAGTTCCCCCAATAGATGTTGTGTCTACCGAATTTTACCGATGTTGTGGTTTGACCAAGGTCAAAGGTATTGAACACAAACGCGTCAAGCACTTCAGCATATGGCCCGCTCGTGTAGTTGCGGGTGTAGTCCGAATACTTGCCGTTTTTGAAGAACTCATTGGAAAGAAAGTTATTCGTTGTGGGGTCATCCACACCACCGCCGTAGGTTGAGTCGTACCAGCCCGCCGCGCTGACACGCAGGCCGTAGCTCCCCTTGATGATCAAATCGAATTCGGACAGCACGTCGAGGCGATTCAGAATCACATCGCCCTTCTTGAATCGATTATTACCCAACGCGACCGCGTTGTTGTTGGCATCAGCCGTTCCATTAGGCCCTAGCTTCAACCGCGAATCCGTGCCTTCCCCGCGGATACCCAGGTTGTAGCGAACCGTGGTGTCCAGACGGCTCTGAATGTCCGGATTGCCAAAATCAAGACTGACTGCGTTGGCGTCGTTGATCACACCGGCCACCGCCAATGCCAACACTGACACCTGCAGGAGATGACGCCGGTAAAGCCTATGCTGAGGTTGTGCGAAGCGAAGATTCATTATTATTGTTCTCCATCTCTGATGCCACACCCGCTAGGTGCCCATAGGAGGCGCCGGATACCGGCAACCGCTCCCGTTTTTTATTTTTATCTCCCCTCGCCGGGTTTCGCGAAAGGGTGCCTATCGCTCATTTTTAATGAACATCGTTCAGATAATTGTACATGAGCGACAGGTTGTCAATCCCAACCCAGTAACGATTCGCTCTTGCGACCATCCGTATGCACTCCGGCGACAAACGACAGCTCGACCGGCTGTTGAATCGACTCCTTCACTTATCAAGACCTCAGATCGAGGATCCGGCATTGACGTCGGACACATATATGAATAACGTTCAATAACCACCTTACAACACCAACAACAAACAGAGGGTCGTTTTATGAGCAAGGTCGATTTCAGCGGACGCGTCGCCATCGTCACGGGTTCAGGAGGCGGCCTTGGCCGGACCTACGCGCTGGAGCTCGCCGCACGTGGCGCCTCAGTGGTGATCAATGATTTGGGTGGCAGTTTTGACGGCAAAGGTGGTTCTCATCGGATGGCCGACCAGGTGGTCGAGGAAATCCGCGCTGCCGGCGGCAAGGCGGTGGCCAACTATGATTCAGTGGCCACCCGTACCGGAGGCGAGGCCATCGTTCAGGCTGCGCTGGATGCCTTTGGCAAAGTCGACATTGTTATCAATAACGCAGGCCATCTGCGCAATGCACGGTTTGAAGACCTGAATGACGAAGACCTGGACTCGATCATTGATGTGCATCTCAAAGGCGCGATCTACGTCACCCAACCTGCCTACAAAATCATGAAAAAACAAGGATACGGCAGAGTGGTATTTGCCTCTTCGGCCGCAGGTGTTTTCGGTAACGCACAGCAAGCTGCCTATGGGACCGCAAAAGCAGGGCTTATCGGCTTGATGAACGTTTTGTCGCTTGAGGGCCAGGAGCATGGTGTGCTGTGCAACGCTTTGTTGCCAACCGCCAACAGCCGCATGGCCGAGGCCATGGACCCAAAACAGCTCGAAGCCTTCGGTGCTCAGTACGCTGCCTTCGGTGAACATTTGGGGCAATCCTATGAGCCGGCATTTGTCACCCCACTGGTCGTCTATCTTGCCAGCCAAACCTGCCAGAGTACTCACGCCATCTATTCGGCTTCGGTAGGCCGCTACGCCCGCGCGTTCATCGGTATCGCCGATGGCTGGAACGGTCCTCGTCTTGAACCTGCCACAGTTGAAGAGGTGGCGGCCAACTTCGAGCAAATTACCGATACCCGCAGCTATAACATCCCTGGCTCATTGTCCGACGAATTCGACATCATCAATCGCAATTTCCGCAAGTAAAACGCTACCGATAGCAGCCGCCTCATGGAGGCGGTCGCATCGCTGACGAAGCCCGCCCCTAACAATAATAAAGGCACGCGCCCATGGGCAACTTCTCGATCAAATCCAAACTGGCGTTCATGGCCGGGTTTGCAACGTTGATGCTGATGCTGGTCGGCCTCAGCGGCTGGAATGGCATACGCCAATTAAGCGCCGCGCTGGACCACATCAGCAATGAAACAGATCCTGCGGTGAGTCATCTGCTGACCCTGCGCCTAGGGCAACTTGGCACGGTCAACTCGACCCGGGAAATGATCGGCTGGAGTCTGGACCAGTTCGATGCCATCGACGATAAAACCCTGATCATTGAAGAGGCCCACGCCTTCTATAGCAGCGTGGCACAGGACAAAGAGTCGGCAGAACTCATGGCCGCTCAAGCCTATGATAGCTACGCAAAACTGCCTAAAAACCCGGAAGAAATCGAGGCATGGAAATCCGTTCAGAGCGAATGGACGAATTTCAAGGACAGCAATGACTCAATCCGTCGGCTGCTCGAACAGTTGCGTACCGCCACATCCTGGGGCGCATTACGGCAGAACATGAGCGAGGTAACCGGTCTGGATCAGGTAGCCCAAAGCGCGGTCAACAACCTGGCCGTGGCCTTGGATAAACTGATCCAGCTCAACAAAGGTTATGCCAACCAGGCAAAACTTGACGGCGAACATGCCCGACAACGCGCACTGCAATGGATCCTGGCCATGTCTGGCGCAGCCGTGCTCGGCCTGGGTTTGATCACCTTTCTGGTCGCCCGCAACATTGTCGGTGCCCTGACCACGATGCGCAGCACCATCGTCGAAGTCGCCCAAAGCAATGATTTCACCTTGCGCGCTCAGATTCGCGGACGCGATGAGACCAGCCAGACCGCCCGCGCCTTTAACCAATTGCTCGACAAGCTCCAGCTGTCGTTGCGCGAAGTGCTGAACAACGCCGACCAACTCTCCCAAGTGTCCGACAGCGCGTATAACGCATCGCGCCACGTGTCAGCCTCCTCTACCAGTCAGAGCGAGGCGGCGACCCTGATCGCCGCGGCGGTCGAACAGATGTCGGTCAGCATTGGTCAGGTCAGTGAAAGCACGCAGGACGCGCTGCTGCGCGCTCAGCAAGCTGGCGAAACAGCAAGTCAGGGCAGCGCCATTATCACGCGCAATACACTGGAAATGGATCTGATCGCCGCCACGGTCAGTGATACCGGTATTACGATTACTGATTTAGGGCAGCAGTCAGACAAAATATCCCTGGTCATGCAGGTCATTCGCGACGTCGCAGAGCAAACGAACCTGCTGGCCCTTAATGCCGCGATTGAAGCTGCACGCGCCGGCGAACAAGGACGGGGATTTGCCGTGGTCGCAGACGAAGTTCGCAAGCTCGCTGGGCGTACCTCCGTGTCATCGGATGAAATCGCGCAGGTGGTGACAACGATCCAAGCGTCCGCGCGCGAGGCCATGACCCGAATGCTCAGCGTCACTGATCGCGTGGTTGCCGGCAAACAGCTGTCGGACCAGGTGGCCGATCGCATGCAGACGATTCGTGTCAGCGCCAGTCAGGTAGGCGACGCCATTGACTTGATAGCCAGCGCCATCGATCAACAGAACACCGCCACACAAGACATCGCTCGCAGGGTCGAATTGGTGGCGCGCATGAGTGAAGAAAACAGCCAATCGGCGAGTCAGACGTCGGAAATCTCCAGCCAACTCAATACCCTCGCGCGCTCGCTACAGGCCACGGCCGGCCAGTTCCGGGTCTGAATCGGATGAGCCACGGGAAACGTTATGCAAGATGACTTGATTCCGCTCAACGCCCTTTACGGTCAGGGCTGTTATCGACGACGGATATTGCTGCAACGCAATGGCCGCACCGTAGTCGCCGAGCTGGAAGACGACTATCACGGTTTTCGCCTGGCGCTGGAGCATGACGAGCAGTGCTTGACCCACATTACCGCCCAGAGCCTGCGCATTCCGACCACCGCCTGCCTGGAAGCACCGGCCTTGTTGCACGCGTTGGTGGGGCATCCTCTGACTCCGGATCGTATGCAGTTTCGCAAAGACACGGCGCCTCGTCTGCATTGCACGCATTTACATGATTTGCTGTGGTTGGCGATGGCACACGCTGGCCGGTGCGAGGACACGCGCCTCTACGACATTGAAGTACCGGACGTGCGCGAGGGTATGACTCGGGTCAATGTTCAACTCAATGGCCGGGAAATCCTGGCCTGGGAGACTGATCTCGACGCCTTGCTGGGGCCTGCCCAACAGGTGGGGAAACCCTTGCGCAATGGCTTTTCACACTGGGCTGCGCAGGACTATTGCGGTGACCGGCTGGAAGCGGCCTATGTGCTGCAGATCGCAGTGATGGTCGCACGCGCCCGCCAGCTGGATGTGGAGGCGATGCGCGCTGGTCGGAACCAGCCTGTTAAAGCACTGCTGGGTGCTTGCCATGCGTTTCAGGCCAACGTCATTGACCGCGCCCTGCCCGTATTGGGCACCGTGCGCGACTTCAGCGAGCGGCCGCAGGACCTGCTGCTGTTCGAGTGAAGGCGCCCGCTGGCGCCCTCCTCTTTCTACTGGCGCTCAGACAATACGTTTTTTTCGCAAGTCCTGGACCGCAGAATCATCCAAACCCAGTAATCCCTTGAGAATTTCGTCCGTGTGTTCTCCCTGGATCGGCGGCGCCGTGTACTCGGTGATCGGCGTCCCGGAGAACTTCACAGGGTTAGCCACCAGCTTTACCGTGCCGCTGGCCGACAAGGCATGCTTGGCCTCAACACACATAGTGCGCGACTGAACATGAGGGTCGGCAAACACCTTGTCCAGGGTATTGATGGGACCAGCAGGCACTCCGGCCTCATCCAGCGCAGTCAGCAAATCGTTTAATTGCCATGTGGCCACCAGCGGTTCAAACACTTCTCCCAACGCGCGACGATTGACCACGCGCAAGGCAATTTCCGAGAAACGCTCGTCGGTGGTCAACTCCGGATGACCGAGCACGGCGCACAGGCGTGCGTATTGCTCGTTATTACCGGCGACCACCATGATGTCGCCGTCTGCACAATGGAACATGCGTGACGGCATGCCGCCATTGCCCTCGGTCCCCCGCCGCACCGGTATGTCGCCGGAGACCAGGTACTGACTGGCGTAATGCGAGGTCGCGGCGATCAACGAGTCCAGCAAGGCGACGTCGATGTGCTGCCCCGGCTCGCCGTTCAGGTCCCGAGCATAGAGGGCCGCCTGAATCGCATAGGCCGCGTATTGACCTGCCAGGATGTCGGCCAGGCTAGGCCCGGTTTTCATCGGTCCACCGCCCGGAACATCGTCCGGCAGACCGGTGATGCTCATCAACCCCCCCATGGCCTGGAAGATCGAGTCGTAACCCGGACGAGGCGCGTAGGGTCCGGTCTGGCCAAAGCCGGTCAATGAACAATAAATCAGGTTAGGGTTGACCTGTTTCAGGCTTTCATAATCAAGCCCATAGCGCTTCAGATCACCGACCTTATAGTTTTCCAGCAGCACGTCGCACTTGGCGACCAGTGCGCGGATCAACGCCTGCCCCTCCGGTTTCGCGATATCACAGCTGAGGGATTTCTTGTTGCGGTTGGTGCTGATGTAAAACGATGATTCGCGCGTGTTATTACCCTCGGCATCCTTGAGGAAGGGTGGGCCGAACTGGCGTGAATCATCGCCCTTGCCTGGACGCTCAATTTTGATCACTTCGGCGCCGAGGTCGGCAAGCATCTGTGCTGCCCAGGGGCCGGCGAGAATTCGGCTCATATCCAGCACGCGGATACGAGAAAGCGGGCCTTTAGCCATTTTGTTATGTCCTTTTTAACGTCCGATAAAACGCGCAGTCCGCTTTTCGACAAACGACTGTACGCCCTCTTTGGCGTCTTCAGTGTTGTAGAGAAACTTCTGCGTCGATTGAATCTTCGAATACGCCGTCAGCCAGCCTTGCCCGAGGGAAATACGCGCATTCTCACGTGTAGCCTGAACCGCCAGTGGCGCTTGAGCCGCGATTTTTTCCGCGTATTCAAGGGCTTTTGCAAACTCTTCGCCGGGCTCAACCACATCCTGCACGAAGTTCATGCGATAGGCATCCTGGGCACTGAACTCATCCCCGGTCAGAAGCACCTTCATCGCATTGCCCCAGCCTGTACGCTCGACCATCCTGATCGTAGCGCCGCAGCCGGCCATGATCCCGCGCTTGACCTCCAACTGAGAAAACCTGCAATTGCTCGCAGCGACCGCAATGTCGCTGGCCAGCATCAACTCGACCGCAACCGTAAAGCAAATACCCTTGAGGGCGATGACCACCGGTTTTTTGCGTAACGGTTCACGCAGGTTGAAAGGGTCTGCCTCACTGGCCGGAAACAGCGCTTTGCCTTCCTTTCGCAGCGGCGCGATCTTTGGCATATCCAAACCGGCGGTGAAGTGATCACCTTCGGCGTACAACAATCCGCAAAACAATTCCGGCGACTCTTCCAGTCGGGTAAACGCCCTCGCCAGTTCTTCGAACATTTTGGGTGTGAAGCCGTTGCGCTTTTCTGGCCGGTCGATGCCGATCAGCAAAATATTGCCCTGTTGCCGGGCCGTTACTTGCCCGTCTGGATCGCGTGTGTCGGTCATGCGCCTACCCCCTGGTTGCCTGCCTTGCATCGTGACATCGGTACCCTGCTCAACCCGCCATAAACCCACGCAAGCGCATTGACAGCCACCAAAGCTGTGTTCAGAATGATAAACACTGTTCACAATATTGACAATAGCATCAGTCCCGCTCAATGACCGTTCTGACACCGGATGGACACATGCCGCAGTGTGAACCTGAAACCTCCAGCGTCTCCTTGTCGCCGCTGCACTACCCGCTGTTTCGCGCAGTTTGGGTTGCCACGCTCGCTGCCAATATCGGCGTATGGATGCAGAACGTCGCGGCGGCCTGGTTGATGACGTCCATCAGTGACTCACCACTGATGGTCGCGCTGATTCAGACCGCGATTACGTTGCCTGCCTTTATGTTCGGCTTGCCTGCGGGGGTCATGGCCGACCTGGTCGAAAAACGCAAGTTGTTGCTGCTGACCCATACCTGGATGTTGATCGCCACGGGACTGTTGTGCCTCCTATTGCAGCTCGATGCCATTACCCCATGGAGCCTCTTGCTCCTGACCTTTTTGCTGGGCAGTGGCAGTGCCGCAAGCATCCCCGCCTGGCAGGCCTCCACCTCGGACGCTGTACCTCGCATAGCCCTGCGGGCGGCCATCAACCTCAACGGCATTGCCTATAACGCCGCTCGCGCTGTCGGACCGGCCCTCGCCGGACTGGTCATTGCAGCAGCGGGGGCCAAAATGGTCTTCACCATCAACATCGTTTTGTTCCTGATTGTGCTGTCGCTCTTCATCTTCGCGTACCGCCCCAACGTTGCCCCACTGCTGACGACAGAGCGACTGTTTCCTGCCATGCGCGGAGGACTGCGCTACGTCCGACACGCCAAACCTTTACATGGGCACATCATTCGCACTTTCGCCTTTATCGGCTGCGCTAGCGGTTTATGGGCGCTACTGCCGCTGGTGGCAAAAAATATCGAGACGGGCGGTTCCAGCGTCTATGGGCTGTTGCTAGGCAGCCTGGGCGCGGGTGCGGTGGCGGGCGGTTTATTGCTACAACGCTTTCGCAATCGCCTCAGCAACCTGCAGCAGTTGGTGATGGTGTCGAACGTTGCGTTTGCCGGCGCCATATTAATTGCTGCCTGGTCGACTTCACTTTGGGTGATTTGCCCTGCGCTGATCATGGGTGGCGCGAGTTGGATCAGTTTCAACTCAACCATCAGTGCAGCCTATCAGACCAGCCTTCCTGCCTGGGTCAGGGCGCGGGCATTGGCCATTTTCATGCTGACCTTTCAGGGTTCCATGGCGCTGGGAGGAGTGTTTTGGGGCAGCATTGCCAGCCATCTGAGCGTCGCCCAGACCCTGACACTGGCAGCCTGCCTGATTGGTCTGAGCCTGTTACTGACCCGCAGGTTGCCAGTTCGCATGGGCCACGATGACGACGTCACATTGTCGCAACACTGGGCAGAACCAACGATTGTGGGCCACCTGGGACCCGATGATGGCCCGGTAGCGGTGCAAGTCGACTATCACATCCCGTACGAAAACCGTTTCGCGTTCACCCAAAGCATTTATCAGTTGGGCAAGGTTCGTCGTCGTGACGGGGCCAGCCATTGGCTGCTGTACCGCGATGTCGCTGACCCGGGGCATTTCAGCGAGCGCTTTATCATTGCCTCCTGGGGGGAACATCAACGCCAGCGCGGACGCTCGACGCTGGCCGACCGAGAGCAGGAACAAGCACTGCGTCAGTTCTTCAAGCCCGGTTCAAGTGCGGTGATGTCGCTGTATATCGTCGCGCCCTATCCCGACGCTGCGGCAGATACCGCTATCCAAAAAACAACCGAGGCCATCGTAGCCGCCGGTACACCGCCCCCTGGAGGAAAGAGTTTTGTCTGATCGTGAATACATGGAATTCGACGTGGTCATCGTCGGTGCCGGCCCCGCTGGCCTTGCCGCCGCCTGCCGACTGAAGCAAAAAGCGGCTGAAGCCGGCAAGGAAATCAGCGTCTGCGTGGTGGAAAAAGGTTCCGAAGTCGGCGCTCACATCCTCTCGGGCGCCGTGTTCGAACCCCGCGCCCTGAACGAACTGTTCCCGGACTGGAAGGCACTCGGTGCCCCGCTCAACACCCCCGTGGTGCGCGATGACATCTATGTGCTGCGCAGCGCCGACACCTCGACCAAGGTGCCCGACTTCTTTGTGCCCAAGACCATGCACAACGAAGGCAACTACATCATCTCCCTGGGCAACCTGTGCCGCTGGCTGGCCCAGCAGGCCGAGAACCTGGGCGTGGAAATCTACCCAGGCTTCGCCGCCCAGGAAGCGCTGTTCGATGAAAACGGCGTGGTACGCGGGATCATCACCGGCGACCTCGGTGTCGACCGTGAAGGCAACCCGAAAGAAGGCCTTTATACCCCCGGCATGGAGCTGCGTGGCAAGTACACCCTGTTCGCCGAAGGCTGCCGTGGCCACATCGGCAAGCAACTGATCCAGCGCTTCAACCTGGACAGCGACGCCGACGCCCAGCACTACGGCATCGGCCTGAAGGAAATCTGGGAAATCGACCCGGCCAAACACGAGCAAGGCCTGGTGGTGCACACCGCCGGCTGGCCGCTGGACGTGATGGGCACCGAGAACACCGGCGGTTCCTTCCTTTATCACCTGGACAACAATCAGGTAGTCGTAGGGTTGATCGTTGACCTGTCCTACGGCAATGCGTACCTGTCGCCCTTCGACGAGTTCCAGCGCCTCAAGCATCACCCGGTGATCAGCCAGTACCTGGAAGGTGGCAAACGCATCAGCTACGGCGCCCGCGCCATCTGCAAAGGCGGCCTGAACTCGCTGCCGAAAATGGTCTTCCCGGGCGGCGCGTTGATAGGCTGCGACCTCGGCACGCTGAACTTCGCCAAGATCAAGGGCAGCCACACCGCGATGAAGTCCGGCATGTTAGCCGCTGAGGCCGTGGCCGACGCGCTGTTCGCTGGTAAGGAAGGTGGCGATGAGCTGCACACCTACGTCGACGCGTTCAAGTCGAGCTGGCTGTATGACGAGCTGTTCGCCAGCCGTAACTTCGGCGCTGCACTGCACAAGTTCGGCCCGCTCCTCGGCGGTGCGTTCAACTTTGTCGACCAGAACCTGTTTGGCGGCAAGATTCCGCTGACCCTGCGCGACACAAAACCGGATTACGCCTGCATGAAGCTCGCGGCCGACTCGGCGAAGCTCAACTACCCGAAACCGGACGGCAAACTCAGCTTCGACAAACTCAGCTCGGTGTTCCTCTCCAGTACTAACCATGAAGAAGAACAGCCGTGCCACCTGAAACTTCAAGATCCCCTCATCCCACTACACACCAACCTGCCGCTGTATGACGAACCGGCGCAGCGTTACTGCCCGGCCGGCGTGTACGAAGTGATCGTCAAGGAAGATGGTGAGAAGCGCTTCCAGATCAATGCGCAGAACTGCGTGCACTGCAAAACCTGCGACATCAAAGACCCCTCGCAGAACATCATCTGGTGGGTGCCTGAAGGGGCCGGTGGTCCCAACTATCCCAATATGTAAACCACCGAAGACCGTCCTTACGACGTCCAGCAACCTGGAGCCAGACATGAGCTATCAACACTTGACCCCGCACACGCTGATCCTTGAGGTGCATGACCGGGTCGGCCTGATCCGCTTGAACCGACCCGAAGCTTACAACGCCCTCAACGATCAATTGATGAATGAACTGACGCTGGCACTCGATGCCTTCGAAGCTGACGATGCTATCGGCGCCATTATCATCACCGGCAGTGACAAAGCGTTCGCCGCCGGGGCAGACATCAAGATGATGCGCGAGTGGGACATGATGAACGTCTTCAAGCGCCAGTTCATCACTGCCAATTGGGAGCGCGCAACGCGCTGTCGCAAACCGGTAGTGGCGGCAGTCGCCGGTTTGGCATTGGGTGGCGGCTGCGAGCTGGCGATGATGTGCGACATCATCCTCGCTGCCGACAACGCACGCTTCGCCCTGCCGGAAATCACCCTGGCCACGATTCCCGGTGCCGGCGGTACGCAGCGGTTGACCCGCGCCATTGGCAAATCCAAGGCTATGGAAATGATCCTGAGCGGGCGCTCCATGTTTGCTGAAGAGGCCGAACGCTGTGGGTTGGTCAGTCAGGTGCTACCCGTCGCCGAGCTGCTGGATCAAGCCTTGTTGCTGGCGAAGAAAATTGCCAACTTCTCGCTGCCGGTCTCGATGATTGCCAAGGAGTGCGTCAACCGAGCGTTCGAAAGCTCCCTGACAGAAGGTGTGATGTATGAGCGCCGCATGTCCTACGTCACTTTCGGTACTGAGGATCAGAAAGAAGGGATGGCAGCCTTCAGCGAAAAACGCGCTGCCGTGTTCAAACATCGCTGAGGGCGGGGTCATGACCATAAAAGAAGATAGCGCAACGCTGATGCCCTATTCCGAATACCGCATGGAAGTACCGTTTCTCGATCACTTGAGCGTTATGGTCGAACGCCAGGATAAAGGCGCAACCATGGTGGTTAATCTCGATAGAAAGCACATGAACGGCGGCATGCAGGCTCATGGGGGCTTGATCATGACGTTGCTCGACATGGCGATGGCCAGCGCCGCCCGGCATGGCGATGAACTCGATCGCTCCAGTGTCACCGTGGAGATGAAATGCAACTTTATCCGCCCCGGTGGCGCGGTTGGTGCAACCTTGCGTGCCAGCGGCCGCTTGCGCCACGGGACTCGCTCCCTGGCATTTTGCGAAGGCGATGTGTATGACCGTGAGGGCCAATTGATTGCCACCGCCAGCGGCATATTCAAGTACATGAACAAGCCGCTCAACGGCGATATCTGAACCTAGTACTCGGGATATGAACGATGTCTGACGCGTTGGATTTCCAAATGACCGTGCCCGAGCTGCAAGCCGTAAGCGACCGTAATCCATTCAATGTCTGGCTGGGTGTGCAGGTGTTGAATGTTGATCCAACGTCGATAGTGCTGCGGGTTGGTGGACGTCCTGAATTCATCGGCACAGCGATCTTGCAGCGAGTGCACGGAGGCATTCTCAGCAGTCTGGTCGATATCGCATGCGGTTATACGGTCATGGCCCGTACCGGTTTCGGCGTTTCCACCGTATCACTGCTCACAGACTTCCACCATTCAGCCAACCTGGGCGAGTTGCAGGTTGTAGGGAGCATTGTGCACCGCGGTAATCGTCTGAACTGTGCCGAAGCGCACATCAGCAATGCGGCGGGGCAATTGCTCGCCAGCGGACGCGGGCAATTTTACAACACCCAGACTGTCCTGCCCGAAGTGGCTGACAGGTTGGTACACCCAACCAAAGGCTTTGAGCCTCGATAACTGGGAGACGCTCAATGCGTAAAGCTCTTTTCAAGACGCGTATTACCGAAATGCTCGGTATCCGCCACCCCATTCTGTGCGGCGGCATGGGCCCCAAAGTGTCTGACTCGCGTTACGTGGCCGCCGTCGTCAAGGCTGGCGGCATGGGTTTTATCGTCGCCGCCGGTTTTCCGGACCCCGACGAATTTCGTGACCAACTGCGAACCTGCAAAGCATTGACCGGTGGAATGCCTTTTGGCGTAAATCTCTACATTTCCCGCCAAGCCGGCGGTGCCGAGCGCCTGGACCGTCAATTGCAAATTCTTATCGACGAAGAAGTGATGTGCGTGGAGACCGCCGGGGCCAGTCCGGAGCCCATCGTTGCGCGCCTTAAAGAAGCCGGAATCAAGATTCTGCACAAAGTGCCCGCCGTGAAATACGCTCATACGGCTGCCCGTTTCGGCGTCGATGCCGTGATCATTGTCGGGAATGACTGCGGAGGACACCCCGGCCTATTCGGCATCAGCAGCATGGTCCAGGGGGCACATGGCCCCGCCGTCATTGATCTGCCGGTGATCATCGGCGGCGGTATTGGCACCGGCAGGCAAGTTGCGGCAACCCTTGCCATGGGGGCCGATGCAGTGATCATGGGCTCGCGCATGTTGGTGGCTGAAGAATTGAACATTCATGAGCACTACAAACAGCTGGTAGTGAGGGGGGATGGCAGCGAAAGTGTCGTGGTCAAGAAAGCCATCCGCGACCATCACCGGGTATTGCACAACGATAGTGCTCGGGCCGTGATCGAGCTGGATGAAGCCAAGGTAACCGACTTCGAACAATACCGTCCGCATGTGATCGGCGCTCTTGCCACCCAGGCCTACGCCTCGGGAGACAGCAGTAAGGGCATGCTGGACTATGGGCCAGCGGTGATTTTTGCCGATGCCATCAAACCGGTCGAACTCATCTTCGATGAAATGCTCGACGATGCAATGCTAGCCATGGGGCGTCTCAACGAATTGGCACGGGTCGGCGGGCACTCGGTATGACGACTGACGTTCTGATCCAATCCCGAAGTAAAGGTGTGCTGGCACTGACCCTTAATCGCCCGGCAGCGCGGAATGCGCTCAATCTGGAACTGGCCCGGGCGCTGACCCTGGCGCTGACGGCTTTCGAGAATGATCCCGAGTTGCGCGTGGCCACCTTGACCGGGAGTAACCCAGCATTTTGCGCCGGACTCGACCTCAAAGACTTTTCAACACCCGATGCACCTCGCCATGAAGTCGCGGCACTGCTCGACTTGGTGCCCAACCTGAGCAAGCCGATTATCGCCGCCGTCAACGGAGCGGCCATGACCGGTGGGCTGGAACTGGCCTTGGGCTGCGATTTCATCATTGCCTCGACACTGGCTCGATTTGCCGACACCCATACCAAAATCGGCGCGCTGTCCGGAAGCGGTGCGACATCGCGCTTGCCTTTCGCTGTTGGCGTGCGGTGGGGCAAACAGCTGAGCCTGACCGGCCAGCCGATCGACGCCGAAACAGCCCTGCGCATCGGGCTTGTCAACGAATTGCATGCACCAGAGACCTTACTCGCTTACGTGCAGGACCTTGCAGAATGCATCGCAAGCCACGACGTTCAACTGGTGGGCACGGTCAAACGTGTACTGGATGATGGCGCGCGCAGCTCGCTGGCCAATGCCCAACAACTGGAAAAGAAAGCGCTGGCGGCCAGCAAGCTAAAGGGTGGCACGACATGGAAAACGCCCTGAAACAACCGCCTTACTCTGGAGCTGCGATGAAACTCAACGGCGTAAAAGTCTTGGACCTGACACAGTTCATGCCCGGTTCCGTCCTGACAGGGATGATGGCCGACCATGGCGCCGAGGTGATCAAAATCGAATCCCCTGGCGGCGATCCGACCCGCCAGCATGAACACCGCGACGATCCTGATCTCGCTGCTGCAACCGTGGGATTCTTTGCCCGTTGCAACCGGGGCAAATATAGCCTGTCCCTGGACCTTAAGCGCTTCGCCGCCAAGGAGATCCTCTACCGTCTGGTCGAAGACGCCGATGTGCTGGTCGAGTCATTTCGCCCGGGCGTGGCCGAGCGTCTTGGTATGGATTACGAGACCCTGCGCCAGCGCAACCCCCGGTTGATCTACTGCTCGTTGAGCGCCTTTGGCCAAACCGGCCCCTTGCGCGACACCCCGGCCCATGACAGTGTTGTTCAGGCGTATGGTGGCTCCCTACCCTTGGCCAATGACGCAACGCCGGTGACCGATTGCCTGCCCACTGCGGCGCTGGCCGGCGCACTGAACGGGTTAGTCGCGATTCTGATGGCATTGCTCAGCGCCCGCGGCAACGGTCGCGGCGAACGCATCGATATAGCCATGCGAGACTGCCTCTTGCCGGCGCAACCCTTCCGTTCCCGTACGGACCACCCTGAGGAGGATCAGGGCCTGGCAATGTGCAGCGCTTACCGTACCTCTGACGACCTGTGGCTTTGCCTGGGTGGCCGGGAGCGCGTCTTCTGCGAAAACCTGCTGAGGCCTCTGGGTCGAGCTGACCTGATCGAAGTCGCCACAGGAGCGACGAGCGGTGACCAAGGGCCCGTGCATGCCTTCCTTGCAGAGGTTTTCAGCAAACAGTCGCGGGCCTATTGGCTGCCATGGCTGGAGACGCGTGGCATCAGTGCCGCGCCAGTGCTTGATGTGCGGGATGCCCTCAAGCATCCCCAGACCCAAGCACGACAGATGCTCCTTGTCGATAGTCAAGGCCGTGAGCACATTGGCACTGCACTCAAATTCCAGGAAGAGCCTGGCATACCGAACCTGCGCGTGCCGCGTTTGGGGGAGGACAATGCAACGATATTGTCGGCGCTGGGTTACCGTGAACAAGAGATTGCCGCATTGCGCCGCGCGGGGGTCATCCATTCACACTGAATGATCGGCTGGCCGTTCGTCTGGTGCTGCACGCTCGCGCTCGGCAATGCGTTCGATCAGGCTGATCATCGCCCGCAGGGCCGGGGTCAATGCACGAGGCACCCAAGCGACCGCTGCTTCACCATGCATCGAATCAGGCAGGTCTCGCACCGTGACGAATCGCACACCGTCTATCGGCAGGTGTCGTGCAGTGTCCTGCACGAAACCGATCCCCAGCTCATTGGCGACCAGATTGAACATGCTGTACGGCTGCGCAACTTGTTGAATGCGCTTGGGTGAAAACCCGGCTTTGCGGCACGCGGACTCAAGTGCCGTGTGAAAGTGAGGCGTCAGATGCTGCGGCGACAGCACAAACGAATGACCGGCGAGTTCTGCCAGCCGCAAGGTTCCATTCTCATCACCCAGTTTCCACTTGGCGGGTACCGCCACAATGACGCGGGAATACTCAATGACTCTGACATCCAGGCCGTCGGTATTCACCATGTTGCGGTTGAGAATGCCGATGTCCAGGTTACCGTTACGTAACCCCTCGACCTGTTGGGTGCTGAGCTGTTCATCGAGCTGGACTTCGATATTGGGCCAGCGCTCATTGAACACCTTGACCGCCGCCGGCAAGATCCGCATCGCGCTCATAGGTGAGAACGCGATTCGCATTCGGCTCAATTCTCCCCGCGCCTGGCGGCGCACTGCCTGCTCGGCAAAATCAACCTGAGCAATGATGGCCATGGCCTCTCGCTGCAGGACTTTGCCTGCAGGCGTCAGGCTGACTTGGCGGCTGGTGCGGTCCAGCAAGCGTGCATCCAGTGACTCCTCCAACCGTTGAATGGATTGGCTAAGGGGGGGTTGCGCCATTCCAAGCTGCGTGGCCGCTCGACCAAAATGCAGCTCTTCGGCCACCACGATGAAGTGTCTGAGCTGCCGCAGTTCCATCATCGATACCTGCTCATAGGGGGTGGGTGGAAATCAGATTGCGCTCCAACGCGGGGCTGAAAAGTGCTCGACCAGACCGGCGTGAACATCAGGGTGCAGACCGGCAACTCCCGGCTGGAGCAAGTTATAGGCGAATTGCGTGTCCCCATACCAGATCGCCCCATCGCTAAGGTCGGCCCGCCAACTGGCTGCAATGCTGCCATTGGGAAAATGATGTTTGAGCAAGCGAATCAGGAACAACTCAGCCGCCTTTACCGTGGCAGGCTGAAGTTCAGCGTCCATTCTGAAATCTATTTCCAACTGGCGGCGCTTGCTGGTCGGAGCACTCGTGTCCTTTATCAACGCTTTTACGCGACTATTTTGGGAGCGGGTTTCTCCGTTCTGCCATGCCTGCTGGTGGCTTGAAACCTCACGACTGGCGCGTGCCAAAGAACCTAGTTTGGCGAGCAAGGTGTCGAAATGCAGTTCGGCCGTTGTCATTTCCTCAGGACGGATGGTCGGCGAAGGGACGCAGATCACCAGAAAATCGTCGATGAGCTCAGGCGTTCCTTCGATGAAAAGCGTGACCATCACCTTTGCGACAGTTGGAAAATCGGGCAGATGTGCCATGTAAACCTCATGGGATGCAGTGAGCAGATACGGCAGCGGCCAAAAGACAATAAAATGAACGCCGCGCACAAATATAAACACACGCATGGTCTTCAGCGCTACAGGGCCTCCCTGAGATTGTGTCAGCCACTCCAACATAAACCAGGTCTCGTCAGTCTGGTTTATGTGTACATCGGTTGAAGCATGGGCCCTTCAGGCGAAAATTTTCTGCGGGATCAATATCGATATGATATCAATCGTTCGAAATACGATATTGCGTTTGCACATACCGGACCTTTCTATAAGAATGACCCAACGCACACAAGTGTGAACACCGTTCATAAAAAAGTAACCGGAGATGAGTTATGAGCACGTACAAAGGCGCGATTTTCGACGGCGATACGCATATCTACGAGCAACCCGACTCCTGGAGTCGTTACCTGCCCAAGGAATTGGAAAAGGATTGGAGCTTTCAGTGGCGTGTCGGCGCCGACGGCGAGTACGCGCTTTATGTAGGTCAGAAGAAAGTGGAAGTCAGCGCCGGTTACTTCACCGCCGACGGTAAGGTACCGCCGCCTGGCAAGCTGCATGAATGGTTGCGCGCCATGAAAGACGGTCATGGTGAAGTAGAAATGCGCGTCGACATGACGCCGGATATGTACAACGCCGCAGACCGTCTGAAAAAAATGGACGAGTTTGGCGTGGAAGGCTGCTTCATGTACTGCGGCAACATGGTCGCAGCGGTCAGCTACCTCGACGACCCCAAGCCTGCGGCCGGGGTGTTGCATGCCTATAACCGCTGGATGCTCGACGAGTGGAAATTCAATCACTCCGATCGGATCTACTCGGCCCCCCTGATTTCCCTGGCCGACATTGATTCGGCAATTAAAGAAGCCGAGTTCGTGGTCAAGAACGGCGCCCGTCTGGTGCTGATGCCAATGGGCCCGAACGAAATCGGTCGCTCTCCCGCCGATCCTTACTACGACCGCTTCTGGTCAATTCTCAATGAAGCGCATGTTCGGGTTGTCTATCACGTTTCGGAAGCCATCTACCTCAAACACCATATGGCGGTCTGGGGCGAGTTGATGCAGCAATCGCGGATGCGCCAGTCCGCCTTCGTCTGGATGCACGGCTACAGTGAACGCCCGGTGATCGAGACCATCTCGAACTTCATCTTCTGGAACTTCTTCGAACGCTTCCCGAACATCAAGCTGCTTTCAGCCGAAAACGGTGCAGAGTGGGTGCCAAACATGCTGGTGAAAATGGACAAGGTCCGCGGCATGGCGAAGATGGGTCTATGGCCAGCGGGGCAATTGAAAGAGCGTCCAAGCGCAATTTTCAAACGCCACGTCGGTGTTGTCGCCTACCCGGAAGACAACATTCGCAGCCTGATCGATCAAACCGGCAGCGCCGATTGGATCATCACCGGTTCAGACTATCCTCACGCCGAAGGCGTACCGACCCCGGCCGACTTCATTGGTGAAGCATTGACCAACTGCAGCGTCGAAGAACAACGCAAAATCATGTATGAAAACGGCAAGCACTTCATCGCCATGAGCTGAAATTAGCTGGCAAAAAAAGCCCTCACTGTGTGAGGGCTTTTTTGTTGGCGCGGAAAAAGCACTTGCGGCTTTTCCTCAACACCATGTTATTCTGAACGCAGTTCATAATAACGAATGACGTCATGACTCTGCATACTTCCGTCGAACGCATCGACCTGTCCCGTTGGATCCAGCCCGGTGATACCGTCCTCTGGGGTCAGGCTAATGCCGAGCCTCTTCCCCTGACGCAAGCATTGATGGAGCAACGGGCTGCAATAGGCCAGTTCCGAGTCATGCTCGGCATTAGCAACAGCGACACCTGTCGGCCGGAACATGCGGACCACGTCAGCTTTCTTTCCTACTGTGGCGGTGGAGCGAATCGCGCACTGGCCAAGGCCGGTGTGCTGGATATCCTGCCCTGCCATTACTCGCAGTTTCCCGAAATGATTCGGGACGGTTCGTTAAAGATCGATGTGTTGTTGCTGCAACTTGCGCCTCCCGATGAGCACGGCCGTTACAGCCTGAGTCTGGCCCATGAATACCTGTTGCCAGCGCTTGAGCATGCTCGCCTGGTGATCGCGGAAGTTAATCAACAAGCGCCCTGGACCTTCGGTGAGCGCTATTTGTACGAAGAAGACATTGATTGCATGGTGGAGACTTCGCGCGCTCCACTTGAGAGCCATGCGTCGAAGCCCGGTCAGGTCGAACAGGCAATTGCCAATCGGGTCGCCGGCTTGATCGAGGACGGTTCCACTTTGCAGTTCGGGCTAGGGGTCATTCCCGAAGCGATCCTTAGCGCCCTCGGAAACCATCGCAATCTGGGTGTGCATTCCGGCGCAATCGGTGATGGCGTCGTCGACCTGATGGAAAAAGGTGTCATTAACAACACGAACAAAACCATAGATCGCGGTGTCACGATCACTGGCGTGCTCATGGGCAGTCACCGTCTGAACCGTTTCGCCCATTGCAATGCAGCCATCCAGATGCGCTCGACGGCTTACACGCATGACCTGCAGGTGCTGGGCAGCCTGGAGCGTTTCGTGGCGCTGAATTCGGCCATCGAAGTCGACCTGAGCGGCCAGATCAACGCTGAAACAGCCGGTGGTAGCTATATTGGCGCGGTCGGCGGCGCACTCGATTTCCTCCGTGGAGCGCGGCGGTCCCGTGGTGGTTTACCCATTATTGCCTTGCCCTCCGTTTCCGGGATCCACAGCCGCATCGTCTCGCGCATCAACGGTCCTGTCAGTACCCCGCGCAGCGATGCGGGCCTGATCGTCACCGAATACGGCGTAGCTGATCTGCGCGGCCTGAGTATCAGCCAGCGTCGGTTAAAGATGCTGGACATTGCCCACCCCGATTTCCGCGAACAACTGGAACAAGCCGCCGGCCTCTGAAGGCCTGCCTTACCTGGAGAAATAAGTGATGAGACGTGCCGCGATCGTTGCGCCCCTACGCACCCCTGTTGGAACCTTTGGCGGCACTCTACGGCCAGTGTCCGTCGAAGTACTGGGCGCTCATGTCGTCAAGGCGATCCTGGAGCGGACAGGTCTGGATCCAGCCCGTATCGAGGACATCGTCTTTGCTCAGTCCTACGCCAGCAGTGAAACGCCATGCATTGGACGTTGGATTGGGTTGCAGGCAGGACTGCCCATCGAAGTTCCCGGCATGCAACTCGATCGTCGCTGCGGAGGTGGCCTGCAAGCGGTCATTACTGCCGCCATGATGGTTCAAACGGGGGCCGCCGATGTCGTACTGGCCGGCGGCGTAGAAAGCATGAGCAACATTGAATATTACTCGACCGATATGCGCTGGGGCTCACGCGCTGGCAGTGTGACGATGCATGATCGGCTTGAGCGTGGACGTGAACGCTCGCAACCAGAGGAACGCTTTGGCCAGATTTCGGGAATGATCGAAACGGCCGAAAACCTTGCTCGGGAATACCATATCAGCCGGGAAGAATCAGATGCTTTTGCCTTGCGCAGTCATCAGCGCGCAGCCCAGGCATGGGCCGATGGACGTTTCAATGACGAGGTCGTGCCTATCAGCGTGCCGCAACGCAAAGGCGATCCGATTTTGTTCGACCGAGATGAAGGTTTTCGTGCTGACTCAAGCCTGATTTCACTGGGAAAATTACGCCCTCTGATCAAGGACGGAACAGTTACCGCAGGCAATTCAAGTCAACAAAACGATGCTGCCGCAGCGTGCTTGATCGTAGCGGAAGACAAGCTTGAAGAGTTAGGTCTCAAGCCGATGGGCTTTCTAGCGGGCTGGGCGGCCAGCGGTTGCCATCCCGCAATGATGGGGATCGGCCCAGTGCCCGCGGTGCAAAAGTTGATGGCCAAGACTGGACTGACCCTGGATCAAATGGATCTGATTGAGCTCAACGAAGCTTTCGCCTGCCAGGCACTCTCGGTGCTCAAGGGGTGGGGTTGGAATGATGTGGATCGCGTCAACGTGAACGGCTCGGGCATTTCACTGGGCCATCCAATCGGTGCGACCGGTGTGCGCATGCTAAGTACTCTGCTCCATGAACTGGAGCGCCGCAAAGGTCGGTATGGGCTGGAGACCATGTGCATCGGTGGAGGTCAGGGGCTGGCGGCGATTTTTGAACGCACCTGATTTTGCTGATTGATGCCACTTGATCACCGCGCCATGACCCCATGAGCAGTTGCCATAAGAACAAGGATCGAGAATGAGTTCCACTGAAGTATTTATCGTCAGCGCTTCACGGACCGCCATCGGCACTTTTGGCGGATCACTCAAAGACGTGCCGATGGCAGATTTAGCCACCACGGCCGTTAAAGCAGCCCTGCAACGAAGCGGCGTCGATCCAGCCCAGGTCGAACATGTGGTGATGGGCAATGTTATTCCTACAGAACCACAGGACGCTTACATTTCCAGAGTTGCCGCGATGAACGCCGGCATCCCGAAAGAAACACCCGCGTTTAACGTTAACCGTCTATGCGGTTCAGGACTGCAAGCCATCATCTCGGCGGCACACACACTCTTACTGGGTGACGCCGAAATCGCCATCGGCGCGGGGGTCGAGTCCATGAGCCGAGGCCCCTACATCTTGCCCGCCGCTCGCTGGGGCGCACGAATGGGCAACATCCAGACTGTCGACTACATGCTCGGCATCCTGCATGACCCCTTTCATGGCATCCACATGGGCATCACTGCCGAGAACATCGCGGTGCGCAATAACATCAGTCGCGAAATGCAAGATGCGTTGGCCATGGAAGATCAGACGCGTGCGTTTCGCGCGATCGAGGAAGGTAGGTTCATCGAACAAATCGCTGCCGTTGAAATACGTACTCGAAAAGGCACTCAAGTGTTCGACGTCGACGAATACCCTAGGCTCACCTCTACAGAACAACTGGCGCAGATGAAGCCGGCGTTCAAGAAGGACGGTTCGGTCACTGCTGGTAACGCCTCAGGACTTAACGATGGCGCCGCAGCACTGGTAATGGCCACCGGCGCAGCGGTACGGGCTAATAATCTGCGTCCTCTCGCCCGTCTGGTTACCTACGCCCACGCGGGAGTAGAACCAGAGCTGATGGGATTAGGCCCCATTCCGGCTACACGTCTGGCATTGAAGCGTGCCGGCCTGACGATTGCAGATCTAGACGTTATCGAAGCCAACATCGCGTTCGCCGCCCAAGCCTGCGCGGTTAATCAGGAACTGCAGTTGGACCCGGCGAAGGTCAACCCTAATGGTTCAGGGATTTCCCTTGGCCATCCGGTAGGGGCAACCGGAGCGATCATTGCCACCAAAGCCATTCATGAGCTGCATCGTATTGGCGGTCGTTATGCCTTAGTCACCATGTGTATCGGCGGCGGCCAAGGTATCGCGGCTATTTTTGAGCATGTATGAGGAAATATTCGTGAGCATTCAACATATCGCAGTGATTGGCGCGGGCACGATGGGTAACGCAATCGCGCAAATCTGTGCGCTGGCAGGCATCAATGTCGCTCTGCTTGATGTCAGCGACGAGGCGCTGGAAAAAGGCGTGGCAACTCTCACTGCAAACCTGGAGCGTCAGGTTCGCAAGGAAAGCATTAGTCCCAAAGACAAACAGGATGCCCTCGCCCGGATATCACCAGGCACCGACTATGCCGTATTAAGCGCTGCCGATCTGGTGATTGAGGCCGCCACCGAGAATCTAGAACTGAAGAAACGCATTCTCAAACAGATTGATAGCGTCGTGAGTGATCACTGCATTATCGCAACCAACACATCTTCGCTGTCGATTACCGAATTAGCGGCAGTCGTTACCCAGCCGAGCCGCTTTATAGGCCTGCACTTTTTTAATCCAGTTCCCCTGATGGCATTGGTTGAAGTCATACGCGGTATACAAACCTCGGATGTAACCCATGCCCTGGCGATCAAACTTGCTGAACAAATTGGCAAAAGTGCAGTGATGGTGCGCAACAGTCCAGGCTTCGTCGTCAACCGAGTCCTGTGCCCGATGATTAATGAAGCGATCTTCGTCTTGCAGGAAGGGTTGGCATGCGCCAAGGACATAGATACGGGTATGCAATTGGGCTGTAACCATCCTATCGGTCCACTGGCTCTTGCTGATTTGATAGGTCTGGATACCATGCTGGCAATCATGGAAAGTCTCCACCAAGGCTTCGACGACCCTAAATATCGCCCGCCGCAGTTACTCAAGGAAATGGTTGCCGCAGGTTATCTAGGTCGTAAAAGTGGTCGTGGTTTCTACATCTATAAATGAATACAAATATCCTTCAATGAAGAGCCAGGATGTTCGAAAAGATGAACTTTAAAATCGAATAAAAAACTCGTTTAACTGGAAATGGAATGACCTCACAGAATTTTTCGACCGGGGGAACAACTAGAGTGATTAGCCAGTTTAAATTTACAGATAATCGGTGAGAGGCCCATCCATTAGGAATGGAGGCCCATCACGTCATGACTGTTTATGTGTTCAATCCGCATAGCAAAACCTTCTATCGCCCTATAGATGCAGCATTACGCTGGTGCAGTCTTACTCGTTACGAAGCCCAAATAGTCCAGGCGGATTGGTCTCGTCCCGAGAACCTTGCAGTTCTATTTCCCCAATGGCCCAATCTCCATATCGCTATAGAAAGGATTTTAGACGCCATACGCAATGGTGAGCTGCCGTATGGCTGCCTCGGGGTTTCGGTTCCTTTCGGAAGCTATGTAGAGCCCTTTCAGCTAACCATCCGCCATTCGGACTTACGCCGCTGGATGGAGATTCATTACCCCGACCATAAGCCCAGCTTTTTATTCGAGTCCGGTGAGGATGCAGCTCCTGCAAAGGTCAGTCTCGGAACTTTTCTTTCATTGAAAGCAGATCGAGACGAGTTATCGAGGGCGTTGAAAGCGCAACAGCAACACATTCAAGAAATCTTGGGTGAGCTCCAGTCGATTGGACTTGAAAGAGATGATCTCAAAGCCTTGGCCAAAACGAATGGTCAACTCAGCGAGCGTAGCGAAGTGACCTATCACAACATCATTGGGGCATTGGTCAGCCTTCTCTTGGACCATTCGCCCGCCAGAAAACCTCTTTCGGTATTCACGAATCAAGCAGCCATCGTTGACGCCATTGTCGCCCGTCACAAAGATGTGCCCGGCCTGAGCAAGCGTACGCTGGATGAAAAATTTGCCGTGGCCAATCGAAGTCTCAAAAAAAATAACTGATCAGGTCAATTGCATTGTAATAGGCTTGATTGCAATGTAATGACTCCTCCCGCCTTGTGCGATTCAATCCGCACGTAAACCGCGAGACATCATTACTCGCCTGAGTGAACACCCCAACTTGCTGGCCGTTCGGTCGGACGTTAGCAGCGAAGAGGAGGCGTACCGAGCTGTTGCGGAAGGTATCAAGCGCTTCTGTCGAATTAATGTTGTGTGGGGGGCTTGTTGAGTGCGGTAGAAGAAACTAGCGCATGGGAAACAGAGCACCTCTTTGCTATCAATGTGTTCAGCATACTGAGCGTCATTCAAGCCGCTCCGCCGCACATGTGTCCTCAGCGTAGCAGTCATATCATCAACATCTCATCCATCGGCGGTTATCAGGCGTATATGGGCTGGGCTGTTCGAATTGCTCCGGGACAACGCTTGGTTACGAATTCTCAACCAACGCCTTCCGCAACAGCGTCAGTTGGGATACAGCGCCAGCGTGCAGTTTCCAACATGCGCACAATGCTTGCATCTCTGCATGCAACTTATAAAGAATGAAAGGCTGGTTGAATCTTACCTCCAAAATGCAACTGGCCTTTCATGCAGAATTTACAGCTGGGAAGCAGGTAACTCGACAGTGAGTCCCACTAATTCTTCGGTCATGATTATCTGACAGCTCAGTCGGCTGTTCGGCTTGGGGTCAATTGCGCACGCCAACATCCCTTCTTCTGTGGCGTCCGGACCTAATAATTGTTCGTCCCAGGGTGTCGCGACGTAGCAATGGCAGGTCGCGCAGTTTGCATATCCCCCGCAATCGCCCAGGATACCCGGTATCAGGTTGTCGATTGCAGCCTGCATTAAGGATTGCCCAACTTGAGCATCGACAGTGTGAACTGTGCCATTATGTTCGATAAAGCTAATCTTGGGCATAGAGATGTACTCTCGTTGTATTTCAAATCAAAGATGTGCGGCTTGCCATTTCGACTTATCTGGCAATACTTGCCTTCGAACAGGTGCGCCTAGTTGACCACCTACAGCCCTTCAGCGCTGAGACTGTCGCGCAAGAGACTCAGGCGTAAAGAACGTCAGCGGTTTCAGCTCGTCGAACACCTTCACCCCCTTGGTCCCGGCAGAAATGGA